>NZ_JCAFTF010000001.1:0-576758 GCF_059369995.1 Stenotrophomonas sp. YJH_SMC_53
GCTGCTTACATCCACGGCTTCTACAATCCAGCCCGGCTACACTCGGCGCTGGGCTACCACTCGCCTAACAACTACGCCCGGCAGCTCCGGGCTGCCGCCTGAAACGGCTTCATGGCGTCCGTTTTCAGGGGGCCAGATCAGTCAGCCGCATGGATGCGGCTGCCAAGCCTCCAGGGACGGATTTACGGCGTCCCCGCACTCCGACACCGCACCACCCAACCACGGAATGCACGCTGTTGCTGTTGCTTCTGAGGTTGCCGGCCAGCGGCCGGCACTACTGCGGGTGCAGGGCGCAGCCCTGCAAAGAACCCTATCCTCGTGGTCGGCTGCGCGAGGGCACCAGTGCGAACGTATCCACCGCCAGCTTCTCGGCGTGGTTCAACCACGCGCGGATCTCCAGATCGTCCACTTCGTGATCCAACCCGAACGACACGTTGATCTTGCCGTTGGCATCGGGCTGTACCCACTGCTGGGCCAGTACCACCTTGCGCTGCGAGGACACCGCTTCGATCCAGAAACCGCGGTCCGGGCGCGTGCTCGCCACCAGTTGCAGCATGTACTGGCCGGCACGCGTACGGCGTCCCTTCTGGGTGATCATGTGTGCCTGGCGCACGCTCGGGCGCGGGCCCTGGAGCGTATCCAGCGGTGCATCCACCGCGATGCCACCGCGCAGGTCGTTGTCGCGGTACAGCTTGAAGCCGTTGTCGCGGTTGACGAGCAGGGCGCACCAGTCACCATCGGCCGAGCCGTCCTCGAACGCGGTGCAACGGTCGACGTAGGCCAGGGTGTTGTCCGGGTCGGCATCATCGAACTGGCGCGAGGTGTTTTCCAGGTACACCGACTTCAAGCCCCACTCCTTGTCGTACTCCAGCAGCACCGGCGGCTGCACGTGCTGCAGGCCAACGACCACCTGATCATCGCCATCGATCTTCAGTTCGCGGGTCGGCTGGCCCAGCCACAGCGAACGGGCGAAGGCCAGGTACTGCGGGTAGTCGCGGCCATCATCGCGCCGCGCGGCCACGCTGGCACTGGGCGCGCGCTGCGGGTCGATCAGCGAGCGGCCAAAGCCCATCGTCTTCAGGTTCGGGTCCAGCAGGCCGAGCAGGGTCGCACCGGAATCCAGGGTGGTGCCAGCGTCGGCACTGAGCTGCTGCGGGGCAATGCCGTCGCCGAGGAACAGCAGCAGGTTCTCGCGCTTCTGCTTGGCCAGCACGTGGCTGAGGTCGTTGGGCATCGCCAGGTGGTCGGAGGCGATCACGATCAGCGTGTCCTTCCCATACGGGCTGGCCTGGATACGCTCGACCAGCTGTGAGATCAGGCGGTCGGTGCACTTGAGTGCATTGAGCAGGCCGATGTTGCCGTACCCGCTCCGGTAGCGCTCGCCCTTGCACGACACCGGCAGGTGGCCCGCCGGGTGGTGGGTGTCCATGGTCAGCGTGGTCAGCATGAACGGTGAACCGGCGCGTGAGAGCTGCTCGAAGCGCTGGTAGGCGGTGTCCAGCAGCACGTCGTCGTGCACGCCCCAGGCCGAGTAGTGGATGCGGCCGATCTTCTTCTGCTGCTTGAACCATGCCAGGTCATGCACTTCGTCAAAGCCATGGCTGGCCAGGAACTGGCCCTTGCCGGCGAACTGGCCGTTGGCGCCGCCCAGGTAATGGTTGGTGTAGCCCTGCTGCTTCAGGTAGTCGCCCAGGCACACCGCCTTGGGCAGGAAACTGCCCATGCGGTCCATGCTGTTCTCGTCGCCCTGCGAGGTGGTCAGCGGCACGCCACACATTGACGACACCAGGCCGGCGATGGTCCAACCGCTGCCTTCGGCCGAGGCCAGGCCACGCACGTCCAGCGACTCGGACGCCAGGCGGTTGAGGTTGGGCATCAGGCCGGGAAACACGGCCTCGTCCAGATAGGTGCGTTCCAGGCTCTCGCCGTAGATCCATACGATGTTGCGCGGGCGCTGCAACGGCTGCGTCGGCACCTGGTACTCGGGGGCGATGCGGGCGAAATCGACCGGGCGCAGCTGCTGGTAGAGGCGTTGGCCGTCACGGGCCAGCGGACTGATCAGGATCGTGGCCACCCACACGGTCGCGAAACCGGCAAACAGCGCACCACCGTGGCCGGGCCGGCGCCAGCGCTTCACCCGCGTGGCAAACAGCGGCAGCAGCGAGACCAGCGCCAGCACGATGAAGCCGGCGATGTAGCCCTTGAAGTCGGAGACACCAGCGCCTTCCATGTCGGCGCCGAGGTGATAAAGCGTGGCGGCGTTGAGCCCATCCCCGGACAGCTTGTCGATCAGCCACCACGCGCTGAGCATCAGCAGTAGCAGCGAGAATGCACCGGCCTTCCACCACACCCACTTGTCGGACGCGAGGAACAGCCAGCACAGCAGCAACAACGACAACAGCAGTATCCAGAGCATAGGCAGCTTCGGCAGTGACGGGGTGGTGGTGATGGACGTCGTACCGACGCGTGTCCATCCGACCGGCGCTGCTGCAAGCACATCCACATGACAGGCCGATGACCCGATAGTGCATGCACGAACCTGACTGAAATGTTTGTTGGAATGACGCGCGCGCGATCACGCCGCGAAGGTAAAACGAGCGTGAAAGGCTTCATTGGATTGCATTAAAAACCGCATGAATACGCGGCTTTTTCGCCAATGCATCAGCGGTGCCCGCGTTCCTCGCGTGCCCGCGCGCGGCGATCGAACAGCAATGCACTGGTGACGATGCCCAGTCCCAGCACCACGCCGATCAGCAGCAGTATCAGTGCGATCAGGGGATAGCCGAACAGGTGCCAGCCGGTGTCGATCTTCATCATCATTGCCGCAGCCATGATCAACGCGGCGCTGATGATGCCGGCCGCCACGCGGTTGGCGATCTTCTGCAGGTTCTCCATCAATCGCGATTCTTCCAGCCCGGTCACCTTCATCTGCAGGCGGTTCTCGGCCAGCAGCGCCATGATGTCCGACAGCTTGCGCGGCCCATCGCGCAGTAGCTGCTGCAGCTCCATCGCCTCGCTGGCGATGTTGGCCGCCGACAGGGATTTCTTCAGGCGCGCGCGCATCACGTGCTGCAGCTGGCGCTCGACGATGCGGCGCGTGTCCAGCTCCGGTGCCAGCAGCCGGCACACGGTTTCCAGGTTGAGCAGGGCCTTGCCCAGCAGGCTCAGTTCCGGCGGCGTGCGCAGGCCGCAGGCGGTGGCGATGCGCACCATGTCCAGCACCACGCGGCCTTCGGAGAAGCTGCCACTGGCGGCGTAGCGCGCGATCAGCTGGCCGGTCTCGCGCAGGTAGCGCTCTTCGTCGAAGGCCTCCAGCCGCGTGCTGATGCTGATCAGATCGTCGGCCACTTCTTCGCCGCGGCCATCGACGGCGGCGAACAGGATCTTCAGCAGCCGCTCGCGCAGGCGCGGCGGCATGTGCGCGACCATGCCCAGGTCGAAGATCGCCAGCCGGCCATCGGACATCACCCGCAGGTTGCCCGGGTGCGGGTCGGCATGGATCTCGCCATGCACGAAGATCTGGTCCAGATAGCCGCGGATCAGCGCCGCTGCCAGCGGATCCATGTCCTGCTCGGTGCGGCGCACGCCAGAGATCGCATCCACGCGCACGCCGGTGGCGAGCTCCATGGTCAGCACGCGCTGGCTGCTGTAGTCCCAGATCGGCTGCGGTACCCACAGGCGGCGGAAGGGCCGCAGATGCCGTCCGAAGCGTGCCAGGTTCTCGGCCTCGGCGTGGTAGTCCAGCTCCTGCATCAGGGTCTTTGCGAACTCGTTGAGCCAGTCGCGCAGGCGCACGCGGCGGCCCACCTGGGTCAGGTGATCGGCGGCCAGCGCAAAGCTGCGCAGCGCCTCCAGATCCGAGCGCAGCTGCGCGGCCACCTCGGGCTTCTGCACTTTCACCGCCACCTGGCGGCCATCGTGCAGTACCGCGCGATGTACCTGCGCGATCGACGCACAACCCAACGGCTCGGGATCGAACGAGGCAAACAGCTTGCTAACCCCCACGCCCAGCTCCTGCTCGATGATGGCGTGGATGCGCTCGACCGGGATCGGCGCCACCTTCTCTTGCATGCGCTCCAGGGCGGTGGCGAACTCCACCGGCACCATGTCCGGGCGGGTGGACAGCATCTGGCCCAGCTTGACGAAGGTCGGCCCCAGGGCCTCCAGGTCACTGACGAACTGTTCCGGGTTGCCATCGGCGGGCACGTCGGCCTGGTTGCTGGCGGCGTCCAGGTTCATGCCGGAGAACACGCCCGAATGGCGGTAGCGCAGCAGCAGGCGCAGGATCTGGCTGCGCCGGTTCATGCCTTTGACCAGCGGAGGATTGCCATTGGCGGTGGGCGGATTGCTCAAGCGGAACTCCCATGCGGCAAGGACGGTAGTGCCGGCCGCTGGCCGGCAATGTCCGGATTCGGCAGTGTCGCCGGGGGAAGGTGGGCATGCGGTGAACCCCGCAGCTATCGCAGAGGCCGGCGGATCGGTCAGAATCCGCTCATTCCCATTCTTGGACGCCCCATGGCCGGTGCCAGCCTGTTTGCCCTGCTCGACGATATCGCCTCCCTGCTCGACGATGTCTCGGTGCTCACCAAGGTCGCCGCGAAGAAGACCGCCGGTGTGCTGGGCGACGATCTGGCGCTGAACGCGCAGCAGGTGACCGGGGTCAACGCCAACCGCGAGCTGCCAGTGGTGTGGGCGGTGGCCAAGGGCTCGCTGGTCAACAAGGTGATCCTGGTGCCGGCGGCCCTGGCGATCAGTGCGTTGGAAGCCTGGCTGCGCAGCCGCGGCTGGAACGTGCCGCTGATCGTGCCGCTGATGATGATCGGCGGTGCCTTCCTGTGCTTCGAAGGCGTGGAGAAGCTGGCGCACCGCTTCCTGCATTCCTCCGACGACGATGCCGAGCGCCAGGCCGAACGCCGCAAGGCGCTGGCTGACGCGCAGGTGGACATGGTCGCGTGGGAGAAGGACAAGGTGAAGGGCGCGATCCGCACCGACTTTATCCTTTCGGCCGAGATCATCGTGCTCACCCTGGGCGTGGTCGCCACTGCGTCGTTCACCAACCAGATCCTCACGCTGAGCGTGGTCGCGCTGGCGATGACCGTGTTCGTCTACGGACTGGTGGCGGGCATCGTCAAGCTCGATGACGTTGGGCTGTACCTTTCGCGCAAGGGCGGTGCCATTGCCGCCTTCGGTCGAGGCCTGGTGGCGTCGGCGCCGTGGCTGATGAAGTTCCTGTCGGTGGCCGGCACCATCGCCATGTTCCTGGTCGGCGGCGGCATCCTGGTGCACAACGTGCCGGCCCTGCACCACGCGGTGCAGGCGCTGGGCGGCGAAGGGCAGTGGGGCTGGCTGATCAGTGCTGCGGCCAACATGGTGGTCGGCATCATCGCCGGTGCCGTCGTGCTCGCGGCGGTGACCGGCTTCCAGAAGCTGCGCGGGAAGTAATCTGTAGAGCCGAGCCCACGCTCGGCTGCTCTACGGCGCTCCGCGCCGCCGCCCGAGCATCGGCTCGGGCGCTACAGAGTCCGCACGCTGGATCATCACCCCGCCTGCACCCGGTTCTTGCCCTGCCGCTTGGCGGCATATAGCGCGTCATCGGCGCGCCGCAGCAGGGTCTCGGTATCGTCGCCGGGCTGCCACTGCGCCAGCCCGGCGCTGAAATGCACCGGCACGCGCTGGTCCTGCACGGTCAGCACGCGATGGGCCAGCGAGCGCTGCAGGCGCTGCACGGTGGCCATGCTGTCGGCGCCCTGGGTTTCCGGCAGCACGAGCACGAACTCGTCGCCGCCCAGCCGTGCGATGCCGTCGGTGGCGCGCAGCAGCAGCTTGCACACGGCCACCAGGTGCTGCAGCAACGCATCGCCACCGGCATGCCCATGCGCGTCGTTGGTCTGGTGGAAATCATCCAGGTCGATCACGGCCACGCCCAAGGGTGAGTTGTTGCGTGCGGCGCGGGCCAGCTCGCGCTCCAGCAGTTCGTCCAGGCCACGGCGGTTCAGCGCCTGGGTCAGTGGATCGATGCGTGCCAGGTCACCAGCGGCGCGCAGTTCCTGCTCCAGCTCGGCAATGCGCTGCTCTGCGCGCTCCACTTCCTGCCGCGCATTGGCCAGGTGATCGCGGGCCTGTGCGGCCTGCTGCTGCACTTTGCCTGTATCGCGCATCACCTCCTGCAGCAGCTGGTTGAGGTCGGCGATGCTGCGCGCCTCGCGCAGCTGCAACGCGTAGCTGCCGATGCGGTCGTGGTATTCGCCGGTGCTGGTGGCCATGCCATCCATGCGCTCGATGAACTCGCCCATCAACCCGCGCATCGCCGCCTTCGAATCGTCGATGCCCTGGCGCAGCAGCCCCTGCTTGTAGATCACTTCGCGCAGTTCGGCCCGGGTGCGCTCGACCGCTTCCGCTTCCAACGGACCGTCCAGCAACTGGCGTACCGCCGCGATCTGGCCCTGCAGCCAGCTGCGGTCGTCCAGCAGCTCGCTGACGTTCTCCAGCAGCAGCGCGAACAGCTCCAGCAGCAGCGCCTGCTGCTCCTGCCAGCTTTCGGCACGCACGCCGACCTGGTGGCCGAGCTCGCGCACGCCCTGTTCGATGGGCTCCAGGGCCGTGCCCGGCTGCCATTGGCGCAGGCGCAGCGCCAGCGCCTGCGCTTGCTCGCGCAGGTCCGGGTCGTGCTGCAGCAGGGCCACCACCGCACCGCCCAGCAGCAGCCGCAGCTGCTCGGACAGGCGCAGGCTTTCCGGCTGCCCGTCCGGCGAATGCTGCTCGATGGTGCGGATGTACTTGTCGATCAGCTGCCGCATCGCGCGCCCATAGCGCGGCCAATCGGCGCTGGCCTGTGCGGACTGCAGGCGGTCGCCCATGTCGCCCAGTTCGCCGGGCAGGGTGGCCATGCCGTTGGCGAACGCCGCCAGCAGCGGTTCCGGCGCATCGGCGCCTGCGAACAGCTGCTGCAGCGCCACGCCACCGCCGCCCTGCAGCACTACGCGGTCACCCCGCCCATCGTCCACCACCGCGCGCACGCGTGCCGGCGGCCCAAGGGCGGTACCGGGGGCAGGGCGGTGGTCGGGCTGGTCCGTCATGGAGCGAATCCTGGGGCTGGCAGGGACTGGTTCCAGCATATCGGCGCGGCCGCCGAGGGCTTGAACGGCTAGGATGGGCGACAGGATGCCGCAGTGGAGGTGGTGATGCGCGTGATGTTGCTGGGGGCGACCGGCATGGTCGGTCGGCTGACCCTGCGCAGGCTGCTGGACGACCCGCGCTGCAGCGCCGTGGTTGCCCCGACCCGCCGCCCCGTGGCGTTGACTCACGGGAAGCTGGAGAACCCGGTACTGGCATTCGACGCGTTGCCCACTTCGCCAGAATGGGCCTGCGTTGACGCGGTCATCTGCGCGCTGGGCAGCACCATCGCCCAGGCCGGCAGCCGCGAGGCCTTCCACCGTATCGACCACGACTATCCGCTGGCGTTCGCCCGCCTGGCGCAGGCGCAGGGTGCGCAGGCCTTTGTGCTGAACTCCGCAGTCGGCGCCAATCCACAGTCGTCGATCTTCTACAGCCGGGTGAAGGGCGAGCTGGAGCGTGACCTGCGCGCGCTGGGATTCAACTCGTTGACCCTGGTCCGCCCAGGGCTGATCGGGGGCGAGCGCAACGAGGTGCGTCGCGGCGAACGCCTGGCACTGACGGTGCTGGGTGCTTTGGGACCGGTGTTGCCGCGTGCGTGGCGGATCAATCCGGCCACCGAGATTGCCAGGGCGCTGGTCGAGGCTGCGTTGGCCCCGCAGCCGGGCGAGCACGTGGTGGCGTCGAGCACGCTGGTCGGCTGATGTCGCGAGCGCTGCGCCTGACCCAGCTGCTGCAGCTGCTGCGCCGTCATCGACGGCCGGTGGCCGGGCAGGCGCTGGCCGAAGCGCTGGGCATCAGCCTGCGCACGCTGTACCGCGATATCGAGACCCTGCGCGAGCAGGGCGCCGACCTGCGTGGCGAGGCCGGGGTCGGCTACCAGCTGGCACCCAGCGATACCTTGCCTCCCATGACCCTGCCACCGGCCGAAATCGACGCGCTGGTGCTGGGCCTGCGCTGGGTCGCCGCGCGCACCGAGCCGGCGCTGGCCGAGGCCGCACGTGATGCCCTGGCGCGTATCGCGCATGTGCTGCCCGCAGCACGCCGGGAAGCCTTGCGTGATAGCGGCCTGCGCGTTGGCCCTTCGCGCGCTGTGGCCAAGGTACCTGCTGAACGCCTGCAGGCTGTGCGCGAAGCGGTGAGCGCGCAACAACGCCTGCAGTTCGGCTACCAGGATGCGCAGGGCCAACGTACCGAGCGCATTGTCTGGCCGTTCGCGCTGGGCTACTTCGATGAAGTGCCGATGCTGGCGGCGTGGTGCGAAGGCCGCGAGGACTTCCGCCATTTCCGCCTGGACCGCATCCGCCAGGTGCGCGTGCTGGAGGATCGCTACCTCGTGCCGCGCGCCACGCTGCTGCGGCGCTGGCAGAAGGCGCAGGGCATCGCGCCGGACTGGTTGGACCGCTCGTAACCACATCGAGGAATGGCGCTGTGCGTCAACGCGGTGGGCTTACACAGCTGGTGGGCTATGTGCCGGGGGAGGCCGGGGTGGTACAGGTAATCGTCGACTCTATGGCCTGGGTTACGAGGCCCGACGCATCTTCCAAGAATGTCCTGACTCTCGAAACTTGAGGTTCACCAGGTTTACTTGGTGTACAACCCCAAGTGAAGGTGATGGGGGATGGGATGTTCCTGTCGACTTTGGCGCGGCCACCGCTGCAGATCCATCCGGCAGGACAAGTCAAGATCTCGAGGTTGATATATACCGGAAACCTCGGATACCCACTGAAGTTCATCGTGGCAGTAACACTGGCGCCTGTTCCAGACACGTTCGGAACGCTGTCCAGCTGAAATGGCTTCGTCAAGGTAGCCACGCCCAGGGTGGACATCCTCTCTATGGGCATGAAGAAAAGGTCATTCGCCCAAGGAGAGCCGTCGTTTCCCCTGCCATGAACAAGGCCGTAGGCCGAGTTGCCGGCATAGACGGGGCCACCACTATCGCCGCCTTTGTTCATCACGGTTCCATCAAGGCTGACGACTTGGACGTAGGTGCCGGCTTCCCCATTCCAGTTGGCTGCGAACTCTGCGTCTTTGATGGATCCGCATGTGCGACCGGTCGTTACGCCGAACTTGCAGACCGTTGTGCCTGGTGTCATGTCGGCAAGTGATGCCTCATCGGTTATCGTCAGTTTTTCCCCATCGACAATGATTTCGTTCGACTGGGAGAAGATGACGCCGCCACGCTGCTGTGCACCCCACTGAACGTCGTAAGATCCTTTGTTGCGTTCACTCTTGAACAGAATGCGAGCGGTTGGATTGCGCTGATAATTGTCATTGTCACAGTGACCGGCAGTGGCCAAGCCTAGTTCGCGAGTTGCAGTTTCGACCACGTTGAAGCCGGCTGTGCAGAGCTGCTGCTGGTAGCCTCCAGTCGCCGCCCGCCCGCTACGGTGTTTGTTGGCTCTATGAAACCTGTGGTCTCTTTTATGTGGATGAAGTCGGCGACAGAGAGAAGTTTGGAAAGTCTGGCGCGTACGGCATCGGGATCACGTACATATACCTCTACGATAGAGATCTTCGTGTTTACCGTGGCTGCAAACTCAATGCCGGCCTTGACGAGCTGATCGGACACCTCCTCTTGGGTGGCGCGGAGAAGCTCGAGAGAACGTGGCGCGGTTTCTGCGACGTAGAGGCGGTCCTTGGTGTAAGCAGAAAGTTGGCGTGAGGCATCGCCGGTGAACCTCACCACGATCCTGAATTCAGGGGGGTGCTCGATGTAAAGGCCGGCGAACGTCTCCGGCTTCTCCCTCTGAAGCCGTGCGCTGAGTTTACCTGCGGCCCGTTCCGCATCCATTCGTTGCGCGGCTTCGAACGTGCCTATGTGCATGGTTTCCGCGTAGTGCTGTATTGCTACATCCTTGGGGGCGTCGTCCGCAAGGGCGGGAGAGGCGGTGAGGATGGCTGCCAACAACGGGAGATAACTGCGTATTGTGGTCATGAACTTTCCTTTTCATGTGTATTACGTGAAGTGGCGTTCCATCTGCATTTGAATCTAAATCACTTCTGTCTGTTGCAACTGGTAACTGCGTCTCCCTTTGATTGGTCCGAGCGAAGGTTCATCGCCGACGACAGCTCCCATCATGACTTGGCTTTGCGATATATCGCGAGATCACAGCGGGTCGCCTGTTTTTCCATCCGATGGCGGAAGTGCCCGAAATACGCGAGATGTTCGAACGACGATCGGCTCTACCCGATCGATTTCATCCGCTTGATCTACTGACAGAGTATGTCAGCAGGCGTGTTCCACCATGAACGCTCCCAACAACGGAGGTTCCCCATGTTCATACCCAGCACCCTGCTGCAGTACGTGCGCGACGTCGCCACCAGCGCCACGTTCTACAGCGGCATTCTCGGCAAACCACCGGTCGAGCAGTCGCCCGGCTTTGCCCTGTTCCTGCTCGGCGATGGCGCCGCACTCGGCCTGTGGCAGCGCGATGACGTGCAGCCGCCGGTGTCCGCGCAGGCCGGCGCCGCGGAACTGGCGATGGTGGTGGCCAACCCGGAGGCTGTGCAGCAGATGCACGATGCGTGGCGCGCACTCGGCGTGCAGATCCTGCAGGCGCCGGTGACGCTGGAGTTCGGCCACACCTTCGTCGGTGCCGATCCGGATGGGCACCGCCTGCGCGTGTACAGCCGCGCCGAGGGCTTGGTCGCGCGCGATTGATTCAGGGAGGGAGCCGGTATGTTCCGGCTCCTGGACCTAGCCATGCTTCTGTGCGGCTTCGATGACGATTGAAAATGTCTCGTCGTCTTCCGAATTCCATGCAATGGCCAGCTGGGCCAGTTCTCCGACCACATCGCGCTCGGGGTTGCACCGCCTGAGCTCCTTGATGAACTGCCGGACCTGACGTGGCGTCAATTCACAACCTGGATAATTGAAGAGATTGAGCGCGGCATCTGAAGAGACGTCCAAGAGGTCAGGCGCGAGGATGGAGTAGGCTTTGATGTAGCGGGAGAACGGAATATCCGACAGGAAGTTCTCAGCTGAGCTCATGATCGACGCATCATGTGGCGGGTTCCGAAGGAACTCCCTCATGACCGCCAGGATGACTTCTACTGACGCTGGTTTCGTCAGAGCCCTGTAGAAGTGGTCGGCGTATGCACAGCAAGCTTCGTGAGTGACCGCAGCATCCGATAGCGTTGCCAGCGTTGAGATCCAGACGTCAGCATCCAGCGGCGTAGCCGGTTTGGCATGTCCTTGTTGATCAGCATTGGGGATGACCGCGCGGACGATTGGCTCGCCGTTGCGCCATGACCGCAGGCGGGAGTCGATAATTGCGTACACCTGCTCCTGTTTGTCCCACATGGCGTCCGGAGAAGGCATGGCGTCTTCGGGGAACAACGAGAAGAAGTCCGAAAAGTAGGGAGCGGCCATGCAGAAGTAGCGAACGGTGAACTCCAGCAATTCCGGGTCGAACGCAGCGCCGGGGATTTCGTCCTGGAAGGCGCCTTCGATGCATGCCAAGGCATCTGCTGGCGAGGGGGCGGCTGCCACCGTAGAGCCGACCGATGCGTCAAGGAAAGCGTGATTTCGGGCGAGCCAGCGCAGGAAGATGATGCCAAGGACCCAGTTCGTGTCTGACGGATCCTCATCCCTCGTCAACCGTAGGAAGAATGGAGAGGCGCGGAAAAATCATTGCCCGCCTTCATGAATTCTTCGAGTGTGGGTGGTGTCTCAATCACGGAAGTTCGACGTCTGCAGAGAGGCTCAATGCTATTGAGCTGCTCTTGGGAATCCATGCAACTATTCTCAAAATGCTTCGTTGGGCTTTCAACCGACGGTCGGAGAGCCCAGTGGATCCCCGCCATGCGTGGACGGAGCGCGACGGAGCAGGTACAAAAAAACGCCGGGCAGTGCCCGGCGTTTTTCCAATTCATGTGCCAACCGAGGTTGGCACCCACCGATCATCTGGATCAGCTGGCCAGCGCCAGGTCGTCCATCATCGCGCGCAGGAAGCGGGCGGCTTCACCACCCGTAGCCGCGCGGTGGTCGAAGGTGACCGACAGCGGGATTACCTTGTGCGCTTCCACGCCGCCCATCACCGGGGTCATCTGGTGGCGGGCACGGCCGGCACCGACGATGGCCACGCACGGCGGCACCACGACCGGGGTCGCGTAGCGGCCGGCGAACATGCCGAAGTTGGACAGCGAGATGGTGTAGCCGCTCAGTTCCGAGGCGGCGATCGAACGCGATTCCACCTGCTCGCGCAGGCGATTGACGCCTTCGCGGATGCCGCGTGCATCGAGCATGTCGGCATTGCGCAGGGCCGGCACGAACAGGCCGTCGTCGGTGTCCACGGCGATGCCGATGTCCACCTGGGCGTGCAGGGTGCGGGTCAGCGCTTCACCGTCGAACCAGGCGTTCATGGCCGGCACCTTCTGTGCGGCAACGACGATGGCGCGAACCAGGCGGGCGGTGACGTCGTTGCCCGGCAGCCAGGCGTGGATGTCGGCGTCGTCGTTCAGCGTGGTCGGCACGACCTTGCTGTGCGCGTCGGCCATGACGCGGGCCATGTTGCGGCGCACGCCCTTCAGCGGTTCCGGCTGGCCCTTGGCGACCACGCCCGGCGGCTGGGTGCGCATCGGCTTGCCGGCGGCGGACAGCGGAGTGCGGGCTTCGCTCTGCACCGGGGCAGGTACCTGCGCCGGGGCCGGCGCGGCATACGCGGCGGCAACCGGTGCCGGGGCGGCGCCGAGTTTGGCGGTGCCGTTGGCGGCGGCCTGCTTGACGTCGGCCATGGTCACCGCGCCATCGGTGCCGGTAGCGGCCACGCGGCTCAGGTCCACGCCCAGCTTGCGCGCCATCGCACGCACGGCCGGCACGGCCTTGACGCCACCGACGGCCAGCGCCTGCTCGGCGTGCACCGCATTGGAGCTCTGCATCGCGCCGACCACGGTACCGGCGTCATCGCGCTCGGCTGCGGCGGGCTTGGCGTCCTCGGCGGCAACCGGAGCGGCCGCAGCCGGCAGCGGCGGCGGGGTCGGTGCGGCAGCCGGCGCCGCCGGTGCGGCGTGACCATGGCTGTGGCCGGTGTCCTGGCCATCAGCGCGCTGCGGCAGGTTCGGGTCCAGTTCGAAGCTGGCCAGCACCGAACCGGTCGGGATGATGTCGCCGGCAGCGCCGGACAGCTTCAGCACCTTGCCGGAGAACGGCGAGGGCACTTCCACCACGGCCTTGGCGGTCTCCATCGACACCAGCGGCTCGTCCAGCTTGATCACATCGCCTTCCTTGACGAACCACTCGACGATGGTCGCGTCCGGCAGGCCTTCGCCCAGGTCGGGCAGGTTGAAGTTCTTGGTCTGGCTCATTTGCAGTTCTCTTCCAGCAGTTCCAGTTCGCGGGCCGGCAGCCAACCCGTCGCGCCATTGGCGCGCTCGGACCACCACCACCCGCCGTGTTCGTGATGAAGCTTCACCATCTCGCCGCTTTCCACATCCAGCTCGCGGGCGTCGTAGTCGCACAGGGCTTCGGCGCGACCCTCGTCCAGCAGCTGCAACCAGGCGATGGGCGCCCATCCAGCGCGCCCATCGTTGGTGCGTACCCAGGCAAACGCCGGCCATTCCTCGTCACGTACACCTACTTCGACGATCTGGCCGGTGTGGAACCGGAGCGGGTTGGGATACTGGCTGCGGTAAGCCCCCAGAAGGCGGGCCCGCATGTCAGCCGGCCGCCACCGCGCGCTTGGCCGCCGCCACGATCCGCTCAACGCTAGGCAGGTACTTCATTTCCAGGCGGAACAGCGGAATGTGGGTGTCGTAGCCAGTAACGCGTTCGACCGGGGCCAGCAGGTCGTAGATCGATTCCTCGGCCAGGCGCGCGGCGATCTCGGCACCGAAGCCCGCGGTCTTCGGGGCCTCCTGCACGATCACGCAGCGGCCGGTCTTGGCCACCGATTCGGCGATGGTGGCGAAGTCCAGCGGGCGCAGCGTGGCCACGTCGATGACTTCGGCGCTGATGCCTTCCCCGGCCAGCTTGTCGGCCGCTTCCAGGGCTTCCTTCACCTGCGCGCCCCAGGTCACCAGGGTCACGTCGGTGCCGTCGCGCAGCACGAAGCAGACGTCCAGCGGCAAGGCTTCGCCGTCGTTGACGACCACTTCCTTGTACTGGCGGTAGATGCGCTTGGGCTCCATGTAGATCACCGGATCCGGCTCGCGGATCGCGGCCAGCAGCAGGCCATAGGCACGCTGCGGCGACGACGGCAGCACCACGCGCAGGCCCGGCACGTTGGTGAAGATCGCCTCGTTGGCTTCGCTGTGGTGTTCCGGCGCGCGGATGCCACCGCCCCACGGCACGCGCAGCACCATCGGGCAGTGCAGGCGGCCACGCGTGCGGTAACGCAGGCGTGCGGCGTGGCAGACGATATGGTCGACCATCGGGTACATGAAGCCATCGAACTGGGCTTCGGCCACCGGCTTCATGCCTTGTGCGGCCAGGCCGATGGTCAGGCCGGCGATGGTGGTTTCGTCCAGCGGGGTGTCGAGGATGCGGTCCGAGCCGAAGCGCTGCTGCAGGCCGGCAGTGGCGCGGAACACGCCGCCGTTGACGCCCACGTCCTCGCCCAGCACCAGCACCGACGGATCGTGTTCCAGCTCCCAGGCCAGCGCCTGGGTGATGGCTTCGATGAGGGTGATCGGGGTGGTGGTCATGCTGTCATCTCCGCGCGCGACTGCAGCGCTGTCGGCGGCGTTGGTGTGCGCGCCGGGCGCGCCGTTCTTGATCTCATCCATGGCGCTTCTCCAGGGCGATCGCCTGGGCACGCTGGGCCAGCAGGTCCGGCGGCGGATCGGCATACAGGAAGTCGAACATCGCCTCGACCGGCTGCACCGGCGTGTTGAGGTACAGGTTCACTTCCTCGTCCACGCGCGCGCCGCACTCGGCGGTCCAGGCGGCTTCTTCTTCCTCGCTCCACACCCCGGCGTTGATCAGGTACTTGCGCAGGCGCAGCATCGGCTCGCGCTGCCAGGCATCCTTCACTTCGGCATCGTCGCGGTAGCGGCGCGCGTCATCAGCGGTGGTGTGGTCGGACAGGCGGTAGGTCATCAGTTCCAGCACGGTGCCACCGTCGCCGGCCAGCGCACGTTCGCGCGCCTGTTCCATTGCCGCCAGCACCGCGATCAGGTCGTTGCCGTCCACCTGCAGGCAGTGCAGGCCGCCCGCCAGGCCCTTCTGCGCCAGCGTTTCGGCACCGGTCTGGGCCGAACGCGGCACCGAGATGGCCCAGCCGTTGTTGACGATGCACAGGATCAGCGGCAGCTTGTAGGCGCCGGCCGAGTTCAGTGCCGCGTAGAAGTCGGTCTTGGAGCTGCCACCGTCGCCGCACACGGCCACGGCGATCTGCGGTTCCTTGTTGAGCTTGAACTTCAGCGCGGCACCTGCCGCATGCAGGCACTGGGTGGAAATCGGCACGCAGAACGGGAAGTCCTTGGCCGCGTTGCCGCCGTAATCGTTGCCGCGTTCGTCGCCGCCCCAGTACATCAGCACGTCGTGCGGGCGCACGCCACGCATGAACATCGCGCCATACTCGCGGTACGAAGGCGCGAACACGTCGTCCTTCTGCATCGCCGCGCCGATGCCCACGTGCGCGGCTTCGTGGCCCAGGCAGGCGGCATAGGTGCCCAGCTTGCCGGTGCGCTGCAGCGCGATGGACTTGCTGTCGAACGTGCGTACGAACAGCATCTGCTTGAACAGCGGTACCAGGACCTTGGGGTCGCGCAGCGACGCGGGCAGGTCATCGCGGACGAGCTTGCCGTCCGCGTCCAGGTACTGCAGGTATTCGATCTTGAATTCAGCGGCAACCGTCATTGCGTACTGCACCTTCGACAGAGAAGTTACAAATGATATGAATCGCCATGTTAAGGAACGCGTACGGAATAGCCTTCCTGCGCCGCAACACGGCAACGCCCTGTTTTACCCCTGCCGGCGGGTGGGGGGCCAATAACAACAACGTATTCAGTCGTTGCTGCAAAGCATCAGAATACGCCTCTGGCTGACTGCCGGTACAACGGCGCGGACGGTTCCACGCGCAGGCCGGTGGTCGGCCGATGCTCCACGGCCAGCCGCACGCCCCGGTATGGACCGGGCGGCTGCCAGCGCGGCGGCAACGCGCTACCCTTGCCGCCCCCGATCTGGTCCCGCCCATGTCCGTCGACAACAACCAACGCGATCTCGAAGCCGGCATCCACACCGACCTGCAGGGACGCCTGACCTACGGCGGCTACCTGCGGTTGGACCAGCTGCTCAGCGCGCAGCAGCCGCTGTCCAGCCCGCCGCACCATGACGAGATGCTCTTCATCATCCAGCACCAGACCTCGGAGCTGTGGCTGAAGCTGCTGGGCCATGAGCTGCGTGCCGCAATCGGCTTCCTGCAGCGCGATGAAGTCTGGCAGTGCCGCAAGGTGCTGGCGCGCAGCAAGCAGGTGCTGCGCCAGCTGACCGAGCAATGGTCGGTGCTGGAAACGCTGACCCCGTCCGAGTACATGGGCTTCCGCGACGTGCTGGGCCCGTCGTCGGGCTTCCAGTCGCTGCAGTACCGCTACATCGAGTTCCTGCTGGGCAACAAGAACGCGCAGATGCTGCAGGTGTTCGAGCATGACCCGGCCGGGCAGGCGCAGCTGCGCACCGTGCTGGAGGCGCCCAGCCTGTACGAGGAATTCCTGAAGTACCTGGCCCGCTTCGGCCATGCCGTGCCGGCGGTCTACGAGGCCCACGACTGGACCCAGCCACACGTGGCCGACGACGCATTGCAGCCGGTCTTCGAGCGCATCTACCAGGACACCGACCGCTACTGGCGCGAGTATGCGCTGTGCGAGGACCTGGTGGACCTGGAGACGGCTTTCCAGCTGTGGCGATTCCGACACATGCGCACCGTGATGCGGGTGATCGGCTTCAAGCGTGGCACCGGCGGTTCGTCCGGCGTGGGCTTCCTGGCCAAGGCGCTGGAACTGACCTTCTTCCCCGAGCTGTTCCAGGTGCGCACCAGCCTGCAGGCCGCGCCCCCGGCAGCGCTGGGCTGATCCCCATTCAGCTTGGTTCCCGGCCCGCGGCTGGATCGTTTCAGATGCAAGTTCAGGGAGCAGGCTGCCACCTGCCTCAAACGGCGTGTATTTGACGTGAACGCCAGAAGTCGGTGATCCTCGCGCGTTGCTCCAACTGCACAGCGGACGTGCTCGTCATCCACCGAACCAGGAAATCCGCATGAGCGTAAACGCCACTGCGAACACCCCAGAGCCGGCACTGCCGGACTTCAAGACCACGCTGGGCCACCCGCGCCCGTTGTGGATGCTGTTCATGACCGAGTTCTGGGAACGCTTTGCGTTCTACGGCATCCGCTGGGCGTTGGTGCTCTACATCGTTGCCCAGTTCTACAACGGCAGCGCTGCCGGTGAAGGCGACGCCAGCCGCATCTATGGCGCCTACCTGGCCCTGGTGTACGCCGCGGCCATCTTCGGCGGCTACGTGGCCGACCGGGTACTGGGCTACCAGCGCTCGATCCTGACCGGCGCGATCATCATGGCCGCCGGCCTGTTCATGATCTCGCTTCCGCAGGAGCACATCTTCAAGCTCGGCCTGGCCACGATCATCGTCGGCAACGGCCTGTTCAAGCCCAACATCTCGACCATGGTCGGCAAGCTGTACGGCCTGAAGGACGAGCGCCGCGATTCGGGCTTCACCATCTTCTACATGGGCATCAACATCGGCGCGATGATCGCCCCGGTGCTGACCGAGTACCTGGCCCGCAAGGTGTTCGGTACCGATGCGATGCCGTCCTACAAGGTCGTGTTCATCGCCTCGGGCGTGGGCATGCTGATCTCGCTGGTGTGGTTCTACATCGGTCGTGCCGGCCTGAAGGGCATCGGCGCACCGCCGGCCGGCGCGGAAGGTTTCGGCCGCATCATCATGGTGCTGGCCGGTGCGGTGGTCGCCATCCCGGTCGCGTACTTCCTGCTGGCCACCGGCGCCACCGCGCTGGCCTGGATCCTGGGCGCGATGTTCACCGCGCTGGCCGTACTGCTGCTGGTCGAGGGCATCCGCGAAGGCAAGGTGCAGCGCGACCGCGTGATCGCCATGCTGATCATCTTCGCCTTCAACGTGATGTTCTGGATGTTCTTCGAGCAGGCCGGCAGCTCGTTCACCTTCCTGGCCGAGAACATCGTCAACCGCCAGTTCGGCAGCTGGACCTTCCCGACCGCGTGGTTCCAGTCGGTCAACTCGGTGGCGATCATCACCCTGGCCCCGGTCATCGCCTGGATCTGGGTGGCGATGGGTCGCGCCAATCCGTCCATCCCGCGCAAGTTCGGCCTGGGCCTGCTGTTCAACGGCGCCGCCTTCGCGCTGCTGATGTTCGCCCTGTCGCAGATGGTGGTGGACGGCAAGATCCCGTTCTGGACCCTGTTCATGGTCTACGTCATCCAGTCGGTGGGCGAGCTGTGCCTGTCGCCTATCGGCCTGTCGATGGTGACCAAGCTGGCCCCGGTGCGCTTGGTCGGCTTCGGCATGGGCGGCTGGTTCCTGTCCACCGGCATCGGCAACAACCTGTCGGGCATCTTCGCTGGTGTGGTCAGTGGTGAAGGCGGCATGACGGTCGAGTCGGCCCTGAAGGGGTATACCTTCGGGTTCTGGGCCCTGATCGGCTCCGGCGTGGTGCTGTTCCTGATCGCCCCGCTGATCAACAAGCTGATGCACGGCGTCAAGTAATGAAGCGAGGGTAGAAAGCATGCGCAGCAAGCTCGGTGGTGCAATGGTGGTGGTCTGTGCGGCGCTGATCGGCGCCTGTTCCCAACCGCAACCGCCTGCCACCGCCGAGCCCACGCAGCCCCTGGATACCCGGCCCACCGAGCCACCGGTCGCTGACCCCAGCGAACCGGTGGCCTCGGGCAACACCCCGGTGGCGGCGGACATTGCCGCCATCGCCGGGCTCGGCGCGCAGTTCGACCCGGCCCGCGACCCCGCCGATGACCTGGCCACCGCCAAGGTGGAAGCCCAGCGCGGCAAGAAGCGCATCCTGCTCGAGATCGGCAACGCCGCCTGCGAGCGCTGCCGGGCGCTGGACGAAATGGTCGAGGGCAACGGCGACCTGCGCCGCTTCCGCGACGCCCACTACGTGTGGGTGAAGGTCAACGCGAGCGACGAACAGCCCAACACCGCCTTCTTCGCCCAGTTCCCGGTGATGGAGCGCGACTACCCGCACCTGCTGGTACTGGACGCCGATGGCAGCCTGCTGGTCTCGCAGGCCACCGGCGAACTGCGCAGGGGCGAAGCCTTCCAGCCTGCGCGGGTGAGCGCGTTCCTCAAGCAGTGGGCACCTGATAAACCGGAGTAGGGTAGTGCCGGCCGCTGGCCGGCAGCTGTGGTGGGGGCCGACCGTGGCCGCCTACCCCGGTGGGTGCCGACCGTTGGTCGGCACTGACGTCGGGTCGCATCCACGCATGGCGTGGATCTACTGTGGTTGCGGTCACATTCCCGAAATCGGCATCTCAATATCGCAACGCGCTCGCCGTTACCGGCAAGGACTTCAGTCGACGCCCCGTCGACGCAACCTACCGGAACGCCCATGCACAGCGACCACGCCGAACGATTGCCCGAACCTGCCAGCCACCTGGCCGAGGGTGGGGCAGGCGAAGGCGTGACCTTGCCGGCGCAGGAAACCTTGTTGGACGACGCCGGCACCGGCGAGGACACCGTCGAACTGGCCCCGCCCCGTCACCGCCTGCCGCAGATCGCGTTGCCCGACAACGTGGTGTTGAAGGGCGCGGTACAGAAGCTGGTCGAGCAGAAGGCGCGGCTTGATGCGCTGGCGGCCGAGGGCCAGCTGGCCGGGCTGCTGCCGCCGGAATGGCAGGGCCATGGCGCGCGCGCGATCGAGCTGTCCACCTTCATCCAGGGCGTGCTGCCGTTCCTGCAGACCGGGGAGCGTGGCGAAACTGCGCCTGCCCGCCTGCCGGTGCGGCACGTGCTGGGGGATGACAGCCGATGGGGCCTGGAGGATGTCGCCGAGCCGAAGTCGTTGGCGTGGTACCTGGCCAGTGATGAGCGCGCCACTGCGGGCAGCAAGGACGTGGCGGAGGCGTACCTGGTGGGTGCGCTGGGCCTGGCGTGGATGCAGGAAGGGCGCAGCCGCCCGGGCTTCCTGCGTGCGATGGGCCAGGACAGTCTGGCGGCGCGGGTGACCATGCTGGGTTATCCGCCCGCCAACGAACTGGCGCTGTACAACGTCACCGCGCATGGACAGCCGCAGATCTGGTGCGTGCATGGCCGCCGCCGCATGCGCCCGCTGGTGGCGCCGTGGCTGAGCGTGCCGCTGCTGACCGCTTACGGCGTGCCGGCCCCGGTGGCGTGGCCGTCCAGCTTCCCACCGGTGGAGGCGGTGGCCGAACTGCTGGCGACCGTCCGCCCGGGGCGCGCGCTGCCGGAAGTGGATCTGGGCAAGGTAGTGGCGAAGATCGCCGAGGATGCCGCGTCCGACACCTGGCAACCGGTCAGCCTGCTGCAGCTCAATACATGGTCACCGCGCTGGCATTTCTTCCTGGGCACCTTCGTCGGCCTGCCGTCGCTGCTGCTGGTGGCTGCGGCGCTGGCGCTGCCCGGGGCCGTCGAAGCCGCCACGGTTGCCGCCTCGCTGGGCTTCGCCGGCGGCGCCATCGCAGCACTGGCCGTGCCGTGGATCCACGCACGGCGCAAGCACCTGAGCTGAGGCGCGGGCGCCATCCACGCACGGCGCGGATCTACAGGGGGCTGGGTGCCGCAGTCTGCAGCTGTTGCCGGGCCCGCTCCATGGCGGTCTGCAATCTTTGCTCGAGGACCTCACGAGAGGGCAGGGTGGTCAGGTATTCCGCAACATGGATGCCTGAGCGGTCCAGCTCCAGCAATTCGATCTGGCCGGCCTTCTTCCCTGTGCAGAGGATGATGCCCAACGGCGCCTGCTCGCCGTCCTCACGTTCGTAGCGGTCCAGCCATCGAAGGTAGAGTTCCATCTGCCCTTTGTAGGCGGGCTTGAACTCGCCGATCTTCAGCTCGATGGCGATCAGCCTGCGCAGACGCCGGTTGTAGAACAGCAGGTCCAGGTGGAAGTCATCACCATCGATCTGGATGCGCTTCTGGCGGGCGACGAAACTGAAACCCGTGCCAAGTTCGAGCAGGAAGCCCTGCATCTCGCGAAGGATCGCGCTTTCAAGGTCCTGCTCATCCCAGCTGTCCTTCAGGCCAAGAAAATCCAGTACGTAGGGATCACGCAGTACCAGCCCCGGAGACAGCTGCTGGTTGCCGCGCAGTGCTGCCAACTCTTCGGCGATGGTCTGCTCGGGTTGACTGGAAAGCGCCGTGCGCTCGTACAGCATCGAATCGATGCGTTGGCGCAATGTGCGCATGCTCCAGCCCTCGGTGGCGGCCATCTGCGCATAGAAGTCGCGCTTGAGCGGATCCGCCAGTGGGATCAGCGCGATGAAGTGAGTCCAGCTCAATTGTCGTATCAGCGATACGACAATCTGCTCATCTGCAAATGCGGTGGAGAACTGCACCATCCTGCGCAAGCTCTTCTCACCGAAGGAGGTACCGAACTCGGCGGACAGCGCCTTGGCTATCCGTGGGAAGAGGACCTCTCCGTAGCGCGCACGTTGCCCAGCCATCTGGTCAACATGGATGCGACGCCCGATTCGCCAGTACAGCAGGGTCAGTTCGGCGTTGATGGTTCTGTGCATCCTGCTGCGCGCGGCACAGATCAGCGCTCTGAGATCGGCCAGCAATTCCTGGCCATGCGGCAGCGTTGAACGCGAGTCATCCATGAGGGAGCCCGTCCGATGTGGATCCATGGCCGGGCTGGTACCCGTTGAACGCTTACCGTCAGGCCGTACACACGGACAGTCCAATAGGAGAACTCACTGGATCAGCCTGTTTCGATACACCAGCCTCGCGGAAACGGGCCGTATCGGGCCAATGCGGAAATGCCGCCGGGCGAGGGCGACACTTCAGGACGGGTTCCGCGGGAAGTGAATGTGTCCGATGGCCTTGTTTGTGGCCGGCCCACAGCCCGCCAAAGAGCGGGTCCCGTCAGATCAAAGGTGGCGGACGACAATCGCCCAGCCGCTGTTCCGCTACCGGCCAGGGTCGGCACCCGCGACTTGGGGCCCAAAACGACTTAATCCCCTCCGTCCCCTTTTTCTTTCAGACCCCTTCGCCCATCCGCTCCAGGCCTTCGCCGGCCAGGCGCAGGATCAGCTTTTCCAGCACCTGCTCTTCCTCCTCGCTCAGCACCGACATCAGCTTGCGGGTGATCTCGATCACCATCGGCGCGATGGTCTCGTACACCTCGAAACCGGCGGCCGACAGCGCCAGTACCGAGCGGCGGCGGTCGTCGCCATGCGTCTCGCGCTTGATGAAGCCGCGCTCCAGCAGGCGGGCCACGGCGCGGCTGACCGCCACCTTGTCCATCGCCGTGCGGTCGGAGACCTCGCTGGCCGAGGAGCCCGGGTACAGCGCCAGGATGGTGATCACCCGCCACTCGGGGATCGCCAGACCGTAACGATCGCCGTACAGCTTGGCGATGTTGCCGCTGACCCGGTTGGACAGCACGCTCAGCCGGTACGGCAGGAACTGTTCCAGGTCGAGCAGGACGTGCGAGGCACGCAGGCGGGTCGAGGCGGGATCGGGGCTCATGTTGCGGTGCACCTTGCTGGTGGTTTCAAGTGTAACTATAAGGGGTAGGTCCAGACCCTGCATTCTCGCCGGGTCCCTACCTGCCCGCACCTGGTTTGTACCGATGCGGTACCGATTCGGAGCCACGCCATGAATACCGCAGTCCCGACCGCCTCGCACCCCAACCCCGGCATGCAGGTCACCACCTTCGAGAACCCGATGGGCATCGACGGTTTCGAGTTCGTCGAATTCGCCGCCCCGGCCGGCCGCGGCCAGGAGCTGCACGAGTACTTCCGGAAGATGGGCTTCAGCGCGGTGCTCAAGCACAAGCAGCGTCCGATTACCGTCTATCGCCAGGGCGACGTCAACTTCCTGGTCAACGAAGACCCCGATTCGTTCGCCGCCGACTTCGCCGAAAAGCACGGTCCGTGCGCCTGCGGCTTCGCCATCCGCTTCAAGAAGCCGGGCCAGGAGGTCTACCAGGCCGCGCTGGGCAACGGCGCCGAAGCCATCGCCTTCAAGCCGGACAGCAAGGCGGTCAGCGCGCCGGTCATCAAGGGCATCGGCGACTGCATGCTGTACCTGGTCGACCGCTACGGCGCGGCCGGCAGCGTCTACGACGGCGACTACGAGCCGATCGCCGGTGCCGACCTGCACCCGGTGGGCTTCGGCCTGACCTTCATCGACCACCTGACCCACAACCTGTACTTCGGCAACATGCAGCAGTGGTCGGACTACTACGAGCGCCTGTTCAACTTCCGCGAGATCCGCTACTTCGACATCAAGGGCCTGAAGACCGGCCTGGTGTCCAAGGCGATGACCGCGCCGGACGGCATCGTGCGCATCCCGCTGAACGAATCGTCCGACCCGAAGAGCCAGATCAACGAGTACCTGGACGCGTACAAGGGCGAGGGCATCCAGCATATCGCCTGCTTCACCGAGAACATCTATGAGACCGTTGAAGCGATGCGCGCGCAGGGCGTGGACTTCCTCGACACGCCGGAGACCTACTTCGACGTGATCGACCAGCGCGTGCCGAACCACGGTGAAGACGTACCGCGCCTGGCCAAGAACAAGATCCTGATCGATGCCGATCCGGAAACCCACCAGCGCAAGCTGCTGCAGATCTTCACCCAGAACTGCATCGGCCCGATCTTCTTCGAGATCATCCAGCGCAAGGGCAACGAGGGCTTCGGCGAAGGCAACTTCACCGCGCTGTTCGAGAGCATCGAGCGCGACCAGATCCGCCGCGGCGTGCTGTAAGGTCTGCAGGCCATGTCGGCTTACGGTCGACATTGCCTGTCCGAATGGTAGTGCCGGCCGCTGGCCGGCCATCTCTGGAGTTCCCATGTCCCCCGCCATCACCGCCCGCGGCTACCAGTCCGGCTTTGGCAACGAGTTCGCCACCGAGGCCGTCGCCGGCGCGCTGCCGGTCGGGCAGAACTCGCCGCAGAAGGTGGCCCACGGCCTGTACGCCGAACAGTTGACCGGCACCGCCTTCACCGCGCCGCGCGGCAGCAATCGCCGCAGCTGGCTGTACCGGATCCGTCCGGCGGTGACCCATGGCGAGTTCACCCTGTTCGCGCAGTCGCAGCTGCAATGTGATTTCGGCGCACAGCCGGCCTCGCCGAACCAGTTGCGCTGGAGTCCGCTGCCGCTGCCGGAGCTGCCGACCGACTTCGTCGAAGGCCTGTACACGATGGGTGGCAACGGTTCGCCCGACGCGCATGCTGGCGTGGGCATCCACCTCTACGCTGCCAACCGCGACATGGTCGGCCGCTACTTCTACGATGCCGACGGTGAGCTGCTGATCGTGCCGCAGCTGGGCGCGCTGCGCCTGCTGACCGAGCTGGGCGTGATCGAGATCGAGCCGCAGCAGATCGCGGTGATCCCGCGCGGCGTGCGCTTCCGCGTCGAGCTGCCGGACGGCCCCAGTCGCGGCTACATCTGCGAGAACTACGGTGCGCTGCTGAAGTTACCCGACCTAGGCCCGATCGGTTCCAACGGACTGGCCAATCCGCGCGACTTCGAGACCCCGCACGCAGCGTTCGAGGACATCGACGGTGACTTCGAGCTGATCGCCAAGTTCGAGGGCCGCCTGTGGCGTGCGCCGATCGACCATTCGCCGCTGGACGTGGTGGCCTGGCACGGCAATTACGCGCCGTACCGCTACGACCTGCGCCGCTTCAACACCCTCGGTTCGATCAGCTACGACCACCCGGATCCGTCGATCTTCCTGGTGCTGCATTCGCCCAGCGACACGCCGGGGACCAGCAACATGGACTTCGCGATCTTCCCGCCGCGCTGGCTGGTGGCGCAGGACACCTTCCGCCCGCCGTGGTTCCACCGCAACATCGCCAGCGAGTTCATGGGCCTGGTGCATGGCGCCTACGATGCCAAGGCCGAAGGCTTCGTGCCGGGTGGCGCATCGCTGCACAACTGCATGAGCGGCCACGGCCCGGACGCGCCGACCTTCGACAAGGCGTCCAATGCCGATCTGTCCAAGGCGGACGTGATCAAGGACACGATGGCCTTCATGTTCGAGACCCGCGCGGTGATCCGCCCGACCGCACAGGCGCTGGCCGCCGGCCACCGCCAGGGCGACTACCAGCAGTGCTGGAACGGCCTGCGCAACAACTTCCGCTGACCCGAAAAAGGGGACGGAGGGGATTAAGCCGCAATCAGCACACGTGTGCTTGAAACGACTTAATCCCCTCCGTCCCCTTTTTCTTCAGGCCACCTCGGCGAACGCGTCGCAGTGCTCCAACGGCAGCGCTTCCAGCAGGCGTTGGCGTACACGCTGGCAATAGCCTTCCGAAGTCAGCCCGGGCAGCATCCGCATCGCCGAGTGCAGCACCTGCAGTACTTCACTTTCGGCGCGTGCCTGCTGCAGGTCGCGGAACAGCGCCGCCGCCTGCGGGTGGCGCTGCATTTCCAGGATGCCCAGCACATAGATGCGCGCGGACACCAGCGAGCGGCGGCGTTCGACCGCTGTGGCAGCAGCTGCGGCAGGTCTCGCGGGCTGCGGCTCTACCGTGGCTGCCGGCGGCGGTGGCGGGGCTGCGGCACCGGTGCCGGTGCTCAGGTAGCCGGCCTGCACCAGCTGGATGACCATCGCGGGCGCATCCTGGCCGAGCAGACCGGTCAGGTCGGTGATGCTGCGTTGGCCGTCGCACAGGATCAGCAACCGGCGCTGGCGCATGTCCAGCGGCGCGCGATGGGCCTGCAGCGCGGTTCGGGCGAGTTCGGTCTTGCGCGGTAGCATGGAAGGGACAGCCAGGTCGGTGCATGCCGAGCCTGAACGAGGGCGATGAAACCGCGATGACAATGCAGCGCCTGCACGCGCGCTGCGCTAGCGTGCAGCTACCTTCGTGCCAGGGAACCGCACCGATGAAGCACCTCCCGATTGCTGGTCTGTTGCTCCTTTCGCTCGCCGCATGCAGTGGCGGCCCCGACAAGCAGGGCGCCGCCGGCAGCGGCAGCGATACCCCGGCGGAAACCGCCTCGGCGACCGGTCCGGCCCAGTCGACGGATCCTGATCTGGCGGCCCGCCCGGCGAACGACCTCCGCAAGGACAGTCCGGCCCGCCTGGACGGCTTCGCGGGTGCGAAGCTGGGCACCGGCATCGCCGAAGTCCGCAGTGGTTTTGGCACGCCACTGCAGGGGCTGGGCACCGATGCCGCCGGCAAGCCGCTGTCCACCGACGACGGCAACGACGGCTGCTACTTCCTTCGCCCGCAGGATGCCGAGGACCCGCGGCTGATGATCGAAGGCCGCAAGCTGGTGCGCTACGACGTGCGCAGCGCCGCCATCACCGCACCGGGCGGCGGCAAGGTCGGCATGACCCTGGGCGAGCTGCAGGTGCTGTATCCCGAGCGCGCAGACGTCGGTCCCGACAAGTACGACGAGAAGGCCCAGCACCTGCGCGTGCGGCCGGCGCAGGAGGGCGGGGCAGTGATCGACTTCGCGCTCGGTGCCGATGGCCGGGTGGGGGCCTGGCGGGTCGGGCAGACCCCGCAGGTCGACTATGCGGAAGGCTGTGGCTGATCCTTGATCCATCGCCCAGCCATGCGCTCGGGCCAAGCGTAGAATCGCGCCACCACTGCTGGGGAGTGCTCGATGATCGCCATTGCCATTGCCTGGTTCCTGCTCGGCCTGCTGCTGCTGGCACTGGGCGGGGACTCCATCGTCAAGGCCGTCTCTGGCCTGGCCCAGCGCTTCGGGGCCAGCCCGTTCACTGCCGGGCTGCTGCTGCTCGGCGTGACCACCTCGTTGCCGGAACTGGCGGTCAACGCACGCGCGCTGGCGGTGGGCCAACCAGAGCTGGCGCTGGGCAATGCGGTCGGCAGCAGCATCGTCAATCTGGGCCTGACCTTGGCCGTGGCCGCCATCGCCGCGCCCCTGCTGCTGCGCGCGCGCCTGCAGGCGGTGCTGTGGTGGTCGCTGCTGGCGGCCGCCGTGCTGCTGATCCTGTTCGGCCTGGATGGTCGCCTGGTGCGCTGGGAAGGCGGCGTGCTGGTGGCGGGCTTCATCGTCGTGCAGGTGCTGCTGCTGCGCCGCGGCCGCGTCGAGAGCGCCGAGGTGCAGGCCGCCATCGCCGAATCCGCGCTGAGCCGCACCAGCCTGCCGTTGAACGTGCTGCGCGTGTTGATCGCCGCACTGACCCTGTACTGGGGCGCGCGCCTGGTGGTGGGGGCTGCCGCCGACTTCGGTGCCGCACTGGGCTGGACGCCGTTGCTGGTCGGCCTGTTGCCGGTGGCGATCGGCACCGCACTGCCCGAGGTGGCCACCGCCATTGCCGCCTCGCGTCGCGGGCATGGCGACATGGTGCTCGGCCACGTGCTGGGTTCCAGCGTGGTCAACCTGCTGCTGGTGATCGGCGCGATGGCGGTGTTGCAGCCGTTGGCCTTGCCGGCCTCGTTCGTGCGCCTGGAACTGCCGGCGCTGTTGGCGTTCGCGCTGGTGCTGTACCCGATGCTGCGCGGCGACCTGAAGATCAGTCGTGGCGAAGGCGGGATCCTGCTGGTCGCGTTCGTAGGCTGGTTCGTGCTGGAGCTGCTGCTGGTGGGCGCACCGGCGTTGTAGATCCACGCCATGCGTGGATGCGGTTGATTTCGTGCCGACCAACGGTCGGCACCCACCACCGATCACCCGGTGGGTGCCAACCTTGGTTGGCACTCGCGCAAACAATGCGCCGACCAAGGTCGGCCGCTACCGGATTTACCGGTTCTGCGTGGTTTCTTCTTCCCGCACCGGTTCCGGCGGCGGCAGCTGCTCCTCGGCGGCCGGCTCGTTGCCCGGCAGGCTGGGGCGGGTTTCCATCAGCAGCGACAACGCCGCCTTGGCCATCATGTGCGCGCTGATCGGTGCGGTGATGAACAGGAACACGGTGATCAGCAGCTCGCGTGGCTGCGGGTCCTGGCCGAGGAAGATGTGGTAGCACACCGAGCACACCAGCACGCAGCCCACGCCCAGCGTGCTGGCCTTGGTCGGTGCGTGCAGGCGCTTGAAGAAGGTGGACAGCTTCACCAGGCCCAGTGCGCCGACCAGGATGAAGAAGCAGCCGAACAGCAGCAGGATCGACAGGACGATCTGGATCGCGGTGATCATTCGACGATGTCCCGGCGCAGCACGAACTTGCTCAGCACCACGGTGCTGCCGAAGCCGAGCATGGCGATGATCAGCGCCGCCTCGAAGTAGATCGGCGAGTTGAGGTACATGCCGAACAGCATCAGCTCAGCGATCGCGGTCACCGACAGCGTGTCCAGCGCGAGGATGCGGTCGGGCACGGTCGGCCCGCGCAACAGCCGCCAGGTGGCCAGCAGCATCGCCAGGCCGACCACGTGCATGCACACCACCAGGGTGGTCTGGATGACTTCAAAACCGGTCATGGGAAGATCTCCATCAACGGCGCCTCGTAACGGCGCTTGATCGTATCGATCAGGTCCTGCGGGTCCTCCAGGTGCAGCACGTGCACCAGCAGGTACTTGCGGTCGTCGCTGAGCGCGGCCGAGACCGTGCCCGGGGTCAGCGTGATCATGCTGGTCAGCGCAGCGATGCCATGGATGTTGGCAATGTCCAGCGGCAGCCAGATGAAACCGGGGTGGATGTTCTTCTCCGGCCCCAGTACCTGCAGGGCGACACGGATGTTGGACATCAGGATGTCCCACAGGGTCACGCACAGCAGTTTCGGCAACGGGCGCAGGGTGCCGATGCGGGCGAACTCGCGGTCCAGGCGTGCGGCGAACAGCGGCACCACCACGCCCAGCAGCAGGCCCAGCACGATCTGGCCAAGGGTGAAGCTGTCGGACATCAGCAGCCAGAACGCCACCACCATGATGCTCAGCATCGGCG
This sequence comes from Stenotrophomonas sp. YJH_SMC_53, assembly GCF_059369995.1. Taxonomy (NCBI): domain Bacteria; kingdom Pseudomonadati; phylum Pseudomonadota; class Gammaproteobacteria; order Lysobacterales; family Lysobacteraceae; genus Stenotrophomonas; species Stenotrophomonas sp. YJH_SMC_53. The sequence continues at coordinate 29,096 of NZ_JCAFTF010000001.1, forward strand.
ACGGAATCAGGCGACGGAACAGGGAGCGCTGGGCGGTCATGGCTGGCGGATCTCCGGTGCAGTCGCACGCAGCTGCTGCACGTACTCGCTGGGGTGCAGCAGCTGCGCGGCGGTGGCGTCGGTGTAGCGCATCAGCGGTGCTGCGGCCAGGGTCATGCCGATGCCGTAGGCCAGCAGGATGCAGGCCGCGTACAGCTCGACCCGGCGCAGCCGCGCCTTGCGCGGTACCGGCGCTTCCGGATCGACCGGGGGCACGCGCCAGAACAGGCGGATGCCCCCCCGGGTCAGGCCCATGATCACCAGCAGGCTGCTGACCAGAACGGCGGTCCAGACCGGGCCGGTGTACTGCGCCGGCATGCCGGCCAGCAGCGCAGCCTTGGCCAGGAAACCGGACAGCGGCGGCAGGCCGGCCACCGACACCGCGCCGATCAGGAACAACACGGCGGGCGTCTCCTTGCCTGGCATCGGCGCGACCACTTCCTTGCGGTCGCTGGCGCCACCGCGACGGCGACGGATCAGATCGGCAACCAGGAACAGCGCGGCAGCGACGAAGCTGCTGTGTGGCAGGTAGTACAGGCCAGCCGAGAGCACCTGTGGCGTGCCCACCGAGAAGGCGATGAACAGCGTGGCCGCCGACACGATCACCAGGTAGGAGATCAGTACGCGCAGGCGGGTCGCGGCCAGCGCGCCGAGGCCGCCCAGCACCAGCGTCGCGACGCCGGCCCACAGCAGCCAGTCGCGGCCATAGCCGGCCATCGCGCCGGCATCGTCGCCGAACCACAGCATCTGGATGCGCAGCACCGAGTACAGGCCGACCTTGGTCATGATCGCGAACAGCGCCGCCACCGCCGCCGGTGCGCGCGAATAGGCTTCCGGCAGCCACAGGTACAGCGGCATCAGCGCGGCCTTGGCGCAGAACACCAGCAGCAACAGGCCCATGGTCGCCTTCACCAGGGTCAGCTGTGCCGGCGGTACCTCGGCGATGCGCTGCGACAGCTCGGCCATGTTCAATGAGCCCAGCGAGGCATACAGCAGGCCCAGCGCGACCAGGAACAGGGTCGAGGCGGTGACGTTGAACACCACGTAATGCAGGCCGATGCGCATGCGCAGGCCGCGGCCACCACTGAGCAGCAGGCCGTAGGAGGCGATCAGCATCACTTCGAAGAACACGAACAGGTTGAAGATGTCGCCAGTCAGGAACGCACCGTTGAGACCGACCAGCTGGAACTGGAACAGCGCATGGAAGTGCGGCGCGCGGCGGTCCCAGCCCGAGCAGGCGTGCAGCAGGCAGGGAATGGCCAGCAGCAGGGTGGTCAGCAGCATCCACGCCGACAGCCGGTCGGCCACCAGTGCGATGCCCAGCCGCGACGGCCAGTCGCCGAGCAGGTAGACGTTGATCTCGCCACTGGCCGTGCTGGCGAACAGCAATCCGACCGCCAGCGCCAGCGCCGACAGCGAGGTCCAGGCCACCGCGCGCTGCACCCTGGGGCCATAGCGGCGGTGTTCGACGAACAGCGACAGTGCCGCACCCAGCAGCGGAATCAGGATCGGCAGGATCACCAGGTGGTTCATGCGCGGTCCTCGCCCTGGCGCGGCGGCACGCGCTCGTCCTGCAGGTCGTCATCCGGCTCGTGGGCATCCACGTGGTCGCTGTGGTTGTCGCTGCGGCTGCGCATGGCCAGCACAATGCTCACCGCGGTCATCGCAAAGGCGATCACGATCGCGGTCAGCACCAGCGCCTGTGGCAGCGGGTCGGTGTAGTTGCCCAGGTGGCTGTCCACGCCTTCCTGCAGCACCGGCGCCTTGCCCAGCACCACGCGGCCGCCGGCGAAGATCAGCAGGTTGGTGGCGTAGGACAGGAAGGTCATGCCGAGGATCACATCGAAGCTGCGCGCACGCAGCAGCAGGTAGATGCCGATGGCGGTCAGCACGCCGATCGCGGTAGCCAGGGCCAGTTCCATCAGTGCATCTCCCCGGTGCGTGCCGAGCGGCGTTGCAGGTCGATCTCACCCTTGCGGGCGGTGCGGGTTCGCGACGGCTTGATCGTGCCCATCATCGACAGCATCAGCATGGCGCCGCCGAACACCACCAGATAGACGCCGATGTCGAAGCCGATTGCGCTGGCCAGCGGTACGTCGCCGATCAGCGGCAGGTGCAGGTCGAGATGGCCGCTGGTCAGGAACGGCACGCCGAACAGCATCGAGGCGCTGCCGCTGAGCAGGGCGATCAGCAGGCCCATGCCGATGCAGCGGATGTAGTCGAAGCCAAAGCGCGACTCCACCGATGCAGTGCCCTGGATCACGTACTGGATCAGCAGTGGCACTGCCAACACCAGGCCGGCGATGAAGCCGCCACCCGGTGCATTGTGCCCGCGCAGGAACAGGAAAATCGACACGGTCAGGGTCAGCGGGAACATGATCTGCGCCAGGTCGGCCGGCACCGGCAGCTTGATCGGCGGGCCGGGCATGATCTGCTCCGGTGCCATCCGCGTACGCCGCAGCAGCGCATGCACCACCAGCGCGGCGATGCCGAACACGGTGATCTCGCCGAAGGTATCGAAGCCGCGGAAGTCGACCAGGATCACGTTGACCACGTTCTGGCCGTAGGCCTCGGGCAACGCGCGGGCGAGCAGCTCGCCGGCCATGGTGTTCGGCGGCAGGGTCATCGCCGAATAGGCCAGCGCGCCAAGCCCGGCACCGGCGATGATCGCGATCACCGCGTCGCGGCGCTTGCGCCAGCGCGGCCGCTCAGGCCCGGACTGCGCGGGCAGGTAATTCATGCCCAGCAGCATCAGCACCAGCGTCACCATCTCCACCAGCAGCTGGGTGAGGGCCAGGTCGGGCGCGGACAGGAACACGAAGGTCAGCGCCACCATCAGGCCGACGCCGCCGACCAGCAGCACCGCCAGCAGGCGCTGCTTGTAGATGCGCAGGGTGGCGACCGCGCAGGCCATCATCACCAGCCACAGGGCCCAACCCAGCAGCGGAATCGGCTGCGGCGCGGTCCAGTTCGGCGAGGCTGGGTTGGCCACGAACGGCGCAGCGGCAACCACGATCGCCACCAGCACCAGGCCCAGCAGCATGCGCTGCAGGCTGCCATTGGCGATGCCATTGGTCAGGCGCATCGCCAGCGCGGACACGGCGTCCAGCTGGGCGTGGAACACATTGCGGCCCGTGCTGACATTGGCCACGGCATGCAGGTTGATCAGCCTGCGCAGGCCGAAGTACAGCGCCACGCCACCGACCACGCCGATCGCGCTCATCGCCAGCGGCAGGTTGAAGCCGTGCCACACCGCCAGGCTGTATTCGGGCATGGCGGTGCCGAGGATCGAGGCCGCAGCGGCGTGCAGCACCGGCGCGACGGTCAGTGCGGGTGCCACGCCCACCGCCACACAGATCACCACCAGCAGCTCCACCGGCACCTTCATCCAGCGCGGCGGCTCGTGGGGCACGCGGTCCAGGTCGTGCGGGCCAGCGCCGAAGAAGGTGTCGTGCACGAAGCGCAGGCTGTACGCCACGCCGAACACGCCTGCCAGCAACGCAGCGATCGACACCGCCGTGCGCATGATGCCCGGGCCGCCGGCCGTAATCGCTTCGGCGAACAGCATTTCCTTGGACAGGAAGCCGTTGAGCAGCGGGATCCCGGCCATCGCCAGCGAGGCGATGATCGCCAGCGCGCTGGTGAACGGCATCAGCCTGCGCAGCCCCCCCAGCTTGCGCATGTCGCGGGTGCCGGTTTCGTGATCGATGATGCCGGCGGCCATGAACAGCGAGGCCTTGAAGGTGGCGTGGTTGAGGATGTGGAACACGCCGGCGACCACCGCCATCGGCGTGGACAGGCCGAACAGCAGGGTGATCAGGCCCAGGTGGGAAATGGTCGAGTACGCCAGCAGGCCTTTCAGGTCGTGCTGGAAGATCGCGTTCCAGGCACCGATCAGCAGGGTCAGCGCGCCGATGCCGCTGACCGTATAGAAGAACAGGTCGCTGCCGGCCAGCGCCGGATGCAGCCGCGCCAGCAGGAACACGCCGGCCTTCACCATGGTGGCCGAGTGCAGGTAGGCCGAGACCGGGGTCGGCGCTGCCATCGCGTGCGGCAGCCAGAAGTGGAACGGGAACTGCGCGCTCTTGGTGAAGATGCCGGCCAGCACCAGGAACAGGGCGTACGGGTACAGCGTGCTGGCGCGGATCTGCTCGCCGGCGGCCAGCACCACATCCAGGTCGAAGCTGCCGACGATGCGGCCGATCAGCAGCACGCCACCGAGCAGGGCCAGGCCGCCGCCGCCGGTGATCACCAACGCCATGCGCGCGCCTTCGCGTGCGTCCTGGCGGTGCGACCAGAAGCCGATCAGCAGGAACGAGCTGATGCTGGTCATTTCCCAGAAGATCATCAGCAACAGCAGGTTGCCCGACAGCACCATCCCCAGCATGGCGCCCATGAACAGCAGCAGGTAGCAGTAGAAGCGGTGCGCGTTGTCCTGCTGGCTCAGGTAGTAGCGCGCATACAGCACCACCAGGGCGCCGATGCCGAGCACCAGCCCGGCGAACATCCAGGCCAGCCCGTCCAGGCGCAGGGTGAAGTCCAGCCCGATCTGTGGAAGCCAGGGGACCAGGGTGCGGACCACCTGGCCATCGAGTACTGCCGGGGTCAGCCAGCCGAGGATGGCCAGCCCGCCCAACGGCGCCAGTGCCGCCAGCCAGGCAGCAGTCGAGCGCGAACTACGGGGGAAGGCCGCAACAGCCGCTGCCATCAGGAACGGCAGGGCCAGCAGCAGGGGCAGGCTGGGGAGCATGCAGGGAATCCATGATTCACGAGCAGGTCAGGGAGAATAACAGGCTGCGAAATGTCGCCGAAACCCATCGAACAGCGATCAATTGCATGTAACGTTCGCTGATTCATTTTTTCTGCGGCGCAACATCACGTTCCTGCAGTCCCTCCCGGGTTGCTCTCGGGGACCCCCTACGCCCACGCAGGGAGACCGCAGGCCCTGTCGCACAGGGGCTGCCGTCAACGGACGGGAAGCGGGGAGCGAGTCACCGGCGCAGGCTGGCAGGGCCGCCGTGGAGCGTGGGTGATGGAATTCGCCCGTTCAGGAAACGACGGCCGCTGTCGGCCGCCCGCGATCAGTAGCGCCAGTCGAGCTTGCGATAGAACTTGGCCATCACCCAGGCCGGGCCGATCAGCAGGTAGGTCAGGTCGGTCAGGAAGCTGGGCTTGCGACCCTCGAACGTGTGGCCGATGAACTGCGCGATCCAGGCCACCACGAACACGCCCACCGCCAGCCAGCGCAGCGCATGCAGGCCGATCTCGGCCTCCAGCAGGCGGCACAGGCAGCCGAATACGAAGAACTGGACGAGCATGCCGATGCCCAGGGGGCGCGACAGCTTGTTGTAGAAGCACCAGGCGCTGAACATCGCGAACGCCGACCAGATGCCGTACTGGAACCAGGTGATCAGCGGCGGCAGGCACCACAGCAGGGCCACCACCGACCACAGGATCGCCGGCACCGCCACCACGTGGATGCGCTGGTTGATCACGTTGCGGTGGTCGTCGGAGTAGCTGGCGAAATAGCGGTCGATCGGCCGCGCAAGCTCGGTGGATGTCTGCATGCGGCCAGCATACTCCCGCCGGGCCCGTCAGTAGAGCCAGGCCATGCCTGGCTGCAGGTGTTCGTCGACGTTGCCGGCCAGCGGCCGGCACTACCGAACGCGCCCCCAGCCTTTCCGGCTGGGGGCGCAGGCGGGTCAGTCGACGCTGATCCCGGCCAGGCGCTGCAGCGCCTCGGCGTACTTGGCGCGGGTGCGCTCGATGATGTCGGCCGGGATGTTCGGACCCGGGGCGGTCTTGCCCCAGTCCAGCGTCTCCAGGTAATCGCGCACGAACTGCTTGTCGTAGCTCGGCGGGCTGGTGCCCACTTCGTACTCGTCGGCCGGCCAGTAACGCGAGGAATCCGGCGTCAGCATCTCGTCCATGATGTACAGCCGACCATCGGCGTCGGTACCGAACTCGAACTTGGTGTCGGCCAGGATGATGCCGCGCTCGCGGGCGTAATCGGCGGCGAACTTGTAGATGCGCAGGGTGGCGTCGCGCACCCGCTCGGCCAGTTCCGCACCGACCTGCTTCACCATCGCGTCGAAATCGATGTTCTCGTCATGGTCGCCGACCGCGGCCTTGGTCGAGGGCGTGAAGATCGGCTCGGGCAGCTGTTCGGCCTGGCGCAGGCCATCGGGCAGGTCGATGCCGCTGACCTTGCCGGTGCGCTGGTAATCCTTCCAGCCGCTGCCGATCAGGTAGCCGCGGGCGATCGCTTCCACCGGCACCGGCTTCAGCTTGCGGGTGACCACCGCGCGCTTGGCGTACAGGGCCGGATCCACGCCTTCGGGCAGCACGCTGGCCACGTCGATGCCGGTCAGGTGGTTGGGCATCAGGTGCGCAGTCTTGGCGAACCAGAAGTTGGAGACCTGGCAGAGCATCTCGCCCTTGCCCGGGATCGGGTCGGGCAGGACCACGTCGAACGCCGACAGGCGATCGGTGGCCACCATCAGCAGGTAGTCGCCCGGCGGGGTCCCTGCGGGCAGCCGCTCGCGCGGGATATCGAACACATCACGCACCTTGCCGCGGTGGCGCAAGGGCAGGCCGGGGAGATCGGATTGCAACAGCGTGGTTGGCACGGGCACTCCTGGGGCGTTGTCGATACGGCTGCCCAACGGACCCGGCGGGCCCGCTGACCAGCGGGCGGCCTAGTGTAAAGCCCTCCGGGCCCGCTGTGACGTAAAATGAGCGTCCATTTCGTCGGTCGACCCCGGAGCGCCATGCGCTGGTACGGAAAACTGCTCGGATTCATCGCCGGCGCCCTGCTGTTCCGGCCCAATCCGCTGTTCGGCGCGGTGGTCGGCCTGCTGATCGGCCATGCCTTTGATTCGGACTGGTTCCGCCTGAACAAGGAGAACCCGTACCGGGAGCTGGGGCTGACTTCCGAAGCCACCGATGCCGAGATCGAACGCGCCTACCGCAAGCTGATCTCGCAGTACCACCCCGACAAGCTTGGCGGCGCCGCCCCCGAGCTGCAGCAGCAGGCCGAGCAGAAGTCGCGGCGGATCAATGCCGCCTACGACCGCATCAAGTCCCTGCGCAAGCGCTGACCCACTTTCCCCTCGTTGCAAGGCCCGGCCATGTCCCACTGCCTCATCGCCCCCTCCATCCTGTCCGCCAACTTCGCCCGCCTCGGCGAGGAAGTCGACAACGTCCTCGCTGCCGGTGCGGACTGGGTCCACTTCGACGTGATGGACAACCACTACGTGCCGAACCTGACCATCGGCCCGATGGTCTGCCAGGCCCTGCGCAAGCACGGCATCACCGCGCCGATCGACGTGCACCTGATGGTCGAGCCGGTGGACCGCATCATCCCGGACTTCGCCGAGGCCGGTGCCACCTACATCAGCTTCCACCCGGAGGCGAGCCGGCACGTGCACCGCACCATCCAGCTGATCCGCTCGCTGGGCTGCAAGCCGGGCATCGTGCTCAATCCGGCCACCCCGGTGGACATCCTCGACTGGGTGCTGGATGACCTGGACCTGGTGCTGCTGATGTCGGTCAACCCGGGCTTCGGCGGCCAGGCCTTCATCCCCTCGGCGCTGGACAAGCTGCGCGTGGTGCGCAAGATGATCGATGCCAGCGGCAAGGACATCCGCCTGGAGATCGACGGTGGCGTGAAGGCCGACAACATCGGTGAGATCGCTGCCGCCGGCGCCGATACCTTCGTCGCCGGCTCGGCCATCTTCAACGCCAGGACCAGCTACCAGGACGTGATCGCGCAGATGCGCGCGAACGTCGCTGCGGCACGGGGCTGAGCCATGAGTACGGTGGCCGTGTTGAACATCCGCCCGGCCACCGTGGCCGATGCTGGCCTGATCCTGCATTTCATCCGCGAGCTGGCCATCTACGAGAAGGCCGAGCATTCGGTGCAGACCGATGAGATCGGCATCGCCGAAAGCCTGTTCGGACCCGATGCCACTGCACGTGCACTGATCTGCGAAGCCGGTGGTGAAGCGATCGGCTATGCGGTGTATTTCTACAACTACTCCACCTGGCTGGGCCGCAAGGGCATCTACCTGGAAGACCTCTATGTCAGCCAGGAAAAGCGTGGCGCGGGCGCCGGCAAGGCGCTGCTGAAGTACATCGCACGCCAGGCCGTGGCCGAAGGCTGCGGCCGTTTCGAATGGTCGGTGCTGGACTGGAACACTCCGGCCATCGAGTTCTACACCGCCGCCGGCGCCAAACCGCAGGATGAGTGGACCGTGTACCGGCTGCAGGGGCAGGCGCTGCACGATTTCGCCAACGGGTGAGGCGTGTGGTGGGTGCGAACCGCAACCCGGTGGGTGCGAACCTTGGTTCGCACTCCCTGGGTACCCGCCCCCAAAAAAAAGCCACGCCAATCACTGGCGTGGCCTCGCTGCATGCGTGGGAGGCTGATCCTGCCTCCATCCGTCGTCCCTGCTATGGCCTTCCATTCTCCAGCAGCTGAATGACACGTGCGTGACATTCACTGCGGGCAAACAGTGCATTGCTAGCCTGTGCCGCCCTGACCTGGAAGTACCGCATGACCACCCCGCGCTGGCGCCTGATCCTCAACGGCAAATCGGCTGGCAACAATGAACTGCGCGACGCCGTGGGCCATTGGCGCGGGCAGGGCGTGCAGCTGGAGGTGCGGGTGACCTGGGAAGACGGTGACGCTGAACGCTACGTTGCCGAGGCCATCCATCATGGCGTGGACGTGATCGTGGCGGCCGGTGGCGATGGCACGCTCAGCGCGGTGGCCGAGACGTTGGCCCATCGTGAGGAACCGGCAGAAGCGCTGCCTTCGCTGGCGTTGATTCCGATGGGGACCGCCAACGACTTCGCCACGTCGGCAGGCATTCCCACCGAGCCCGGCGATGCCCTCGCGCTGATCGGCCAGGTGCCGGCACGGCCCATCGACCTGTTGCGTGTGGATGCCGATGGCACGCCCTGGTGGTGCGCCAACCTCGCCAGTGGTGGCTTCGGCACGCAGGTGACGGTGGAGACCGATGCCGGCTTGAAGAAGATGCTCGGTGGGCTGGCCTACGTGATCACCGGCATCGCCAAGCTGGGCCGCATCGAGCCGATCGCCGCGCGCCTGTCCGGCCCGGACTTCGCCTGGGAAGGTGACTTCATCGCGCTCGGCATCGGCAATGGCCGGCAGGCCGGCGGTGGCCAGCAGCTGTGCCCGCAGGCACTGATCGATGATGGACTGCTGGATGTGACCGTGCTTCCGGAACTGGAAGGGGAGGTCGCCGCCACCCTCGGCCAGATGCTGAAGTCCGGTACCCAGGCCGCACTGGAACAGCTGGCCACACGGGCGCGGCTGTCGTGGCTGCAGATCGATGCGCCCAAGGCGCTGACCCTGAATCTGGACGGCGAACCGGTGCAGGCCCGTCACTTTCGCGTCGAGTGCGTGCCGGGCAGGGTGCGGATGCATCTGCCGACCGGATGCCCGTTGCTGGAGGGGCAGGGGTAGAGTCATCAGTCCCCGTGGCCACCGCGGGCGTCCGGTGGTTCAGTTTCCCAGGGTTCCCCTGCCGCGCAAGCTGCGATACAGTCAAAGGGTGTCCAGCCTGACGACCCCGCATACTCTTTCTTCCGCACGCCGTTGGTGGCGATGGTGGCCCGTTGCCGTCGTCCGCCCCCATAACGCTGTGTCCCGGAAGGAAAGTCGTCTTGAACTCGCACGCTCAGTTTCAGCAGCAGGCCGCTGAAGGCCACACCCACATTCCCGTCGTCCGCGAAGTGCTGTCCGACCTGGACACGCCGCTTTCGGTCTATCTGAAGCTCGCCGACGGCCCCAATACCTACCTGTTTGAATCCGTCGAAGGCGGCGAGCGCTTTGGTCGTTACTCGATCATCGGCCTGCCGGCGCGCCGCGTGTATGCCTTCCACGGCCACACGCTGACCGTGCGCGAAGACGGCCAGGTGGTGGACACCCGCGAGGTAGCCGATCCCTTCGCCGAAGTCGAGGCGCTGCGCAGCGCCCACTCGGTGCCCAAGCTGGAAGGCCTGCCGGGCTTCACCGGCGGCCTGGTCGGCTGGTTCGGCTTCGAATGCATCGGCTACATCGAGCCGCGCCTGGCCCCGCCGGCTGGCCGTGATGAGCTGGGCACGCCGGACATCCTGCTGCTGGACTCCAACGAGCTGGCGGTATTCGACAATCTCAAGGGCCGGCTGTACTTGATCGTGCACGCCGACCCGCGTGTCGACGGTGCCTTCGAGCAGGCGCAGGCGCGCCTGGATGCCCTGACTGCGAAGCTGCGTGCGCCGGGTGCCGGCTATCCGGCGCCGCTCAACAGCGACGTGCTGGACGAATCGGATTTCGTCTCCGGCTTCACCCGCGAAGGCTTCGTCGATGCGGTCCAGCGCAGCAAGGAATACATCCGCGCCGGTGACATCTTCCAGGTGGTGCTCAGCCAGCGCCTGAGCGTGCCGTTCAAGGCGCGCCCGGTGGATGTGTACCGCGCGCTGCGCGCGTTGAATCCCTCGCCGTACATGTATTTCCTCGATGTCGGCGACCTGCAGGTGGTTGGTTCCTCGCCGGAAATCCTGGTGCGTTTGCAGGATGGCGAAGTGACCGTGCGCCCGATCGCCGGCACCCGCCCGCGTGGCGCCACGCCCGAGCTGGACCTGGCACTGGAAGCCGAGCTGCTGGCCGATCCGAAGGAACGTGCCGAGCACCTGATGCTGATCGACCTCGGCCGCAACGATGCCGGGCGCGTCTCCAGGGCCGGTACCGTGGAAGTGGGCGAGCAGTTCGTGATCGAACGCTACAGCCATGTCATGCATATCGTCAGCGAAGTGACCGGCCAACTGCAGCCGGGCCTGAGCTATGCCGACGTGCTGCGCGCCACCTTCCCGGCCGGCACGGTCAGCGGCGCGCCAAAGATCCGCGCGCTGGAAGTGATCCGCGAACTGGAACCGATCAAGCGCAACGTCTACGCCGGCAGCATCGGCTACATCGGCTGGCACGGCGATGCCGATACCGCGATCGCGATCCGCACTGCGGTCATCAAGGATGGCCGCCTGTACGTGCAGGCCGGCGCCGGCATCGTCTACGACTCGGACCCGGACAAGGAATGGGACGAGACGATGAACAAGGGCCGTGCGCTGTTCCGCGCCGTCGCCCAGGCCGCCAAGGGCCTGTGAGTTTCCCCGTGCCGTGGCCTGCGCCACGGCATCGTCCGCTGTTCCCATTCAAGACAAGGAGTACCGCATGAAGCTGCTGAGCGCATTGCTGTGGTCGTCACTGCTGGCCACGATGGCCCCGTCTGCCTGGGCGCAGGCCAACACGATCCCCTCTCAGCCGCACCTGCTGGTGAAGGGGCAGGGCACCCGCACAGTGATGCCCGACCGCTTCGGCCTGCAGTTGAACATCGAAGAGACCGACATGGATGCCGACGCCGCGCGGCGCCGCGTGCAGGGCAACGTGGCCCGCGTGCTGGCGCTGTTCAAGCAGCACAAGGCGGTGGAGGGCAGCGTGCGTGCGGACAACCTGCGGATCGGCCCGGCGACGCGCTATGAGCAGAACCGGCAGGTCTTCATCGGTACCCGCGTGTCGCGCCAGCTGCGCGCCAGCTTCGCCAGCGTGAAGGCGATGCAGGACGTGCTGGGTGCGTTGAAGGCCAACGAGAACGTGCAGGTCAGCAGCATGGCGCCGACCTACTCGGGCGAAGCGGCGTTGCGGCGCGAACTCAAGGGCGAGGCCGCAGCCCAGACCCGCCAGTCCGCGCAGGGCCTGGCCAAGGCCTACGGCACCCGGCTGCGCGGCCTGTACAGCATTTCCGACGTAGCGCCGAACTTTGCTTATGGCATCCAGGCCGGCAGTTGGCCGAGCAGTGGGGATCTGGTGACGCCGCCTTCGCCGCCCGCGCCCGAGGCACCGATGAACAGCATCGAGACCACGGGCTCCCGCCTGCCCGAGTCGGTCGAAGCCGGCCCCATCACCTACACCGAAAACGTGTACGCCATTTTCCTGATAAGCGACGGAACCTGACCATGTTGTGGATGATCGACAACTACGACAGCTTCACCTACAACCTCGTGCAGTACCTGCAGACGCTGGGCGCCGAGGTGAAGGTGGTGCGCAACGATGCGATGAGCGTGGACGAGATCGCCGCGCAGAAGCCCGAGCGCATCGTCATTTCGCCCGGCCCGTGCACCCCCAACGAAGCGGGCGTGTCGCTGGAGCTGATCCAGCGGCTGGGCCCGACCACGCCGATCCTCGGCGTGTGCCTTGGCCACCAGGGCATCGGCCAGGTCTACGGCGGCACCGTGATCCGCGCCGGCAACATCATGCACGGCAAGACCTCGCCGATCCGCCACGAAGGCAAGGGCGTGTTCGCCGGCCTGCCGGACCGTTACCAGGCCACCCGCTACCACTCGCTGGTGGTGGACAAGAACAGTCTGCCGGACTGCCTGGAAGTGACCGCCTGGACCGAGAACGAGGACGGCTCGATCGAAGAGATCATGGGCCTGCGCCACCGCCAGTTCCCGGTGGAAGGCGTGCAGTTCCACCCCGAATCCATCCTCACCGAACACGGTCACGCCCTGCTGCGCAATTTCCTGCAGCGCCCAGTGGCCTGATCCAAGGAGCATTCCCATGAGCTTCTCCCCCCAGGAAGCCCTGCAACGCACCATCGAGCACCGCGAGATCTTCTTCGACGAGATGGTCGACCTGATGCGGCAGATCATGCGCGGCGACGTGTCGCCGATGATGACCGCCGCCATCCTCACCGGCCTGCGGGTGAAGAAGGAAACCATCGACGAGATCGCCGCCGCCGCCACGGTCATGCGCGAATTCGCGCTGGCGGTGCCGGTGGTCGACAGCACCCACCTGGTCGACATCGTCGGCACCGGTGGCGATGGCTCGCACACCTTCAACATCTCCACCTGCGCGATGTTCGTGGCGGCTGCGGCCGGTGCGCGCGTGGCCAAGCACGGCAACCGCAGCGTGTCGTCCAAGTCCGGCAGCGCCGATGCGGTGGAAGCACTGGGCGCGGCCATCGAGCTGCAGCCAGCGCAGGTGGCCGCTGCCATCGAGCAGACCGGCATCGGCTTCATGTTCGCGCCGATCCATCATCCGTCGATGAAGGTCGTCGCGCCGGTCCGCCGCGAGATGGGGGTGCGCACCATCTTCAACATCCTCGGTCCGCTGACCAACCCCGCCAGCGCGCCGTCGGTGCTGATGGGCGTGTTCCATCCTGATCTGGTGGGTATCCAGGCGCGCGTGCTGCGCGAGCTGGGCACCGAGCGCGCCATGGTGGTCTGGGGCCGCGACAACATGGATGAGATCTCGCTCGGCGCCGGCACCCTGGTGGGCGAGTTGCGCGACGGCAAGGTGCGCGAGTACGAGATCCACCCGGAGGACTTCGGCATCGCCATGTCGGCCAGCCGCAACCTGCGCGTGGACAGCCCGGAGCAGTCCATCCAGATGCTGCGCGCGGTGCTGGACAACGAGCCCGGCCCGGCGCTGGACATCGTCGCGCTCAATGCCGGCGCCGCGCTGTACGTGGCCGGCGTGGCCAGCGACATCGGTGATGGCCTGGCCCGCGCCCGTGCCGCCATCGCCAATGGCAGCGCGCGCCAGCGCCTGCAGCAGTATGTGGAGACCACCCGCGCGCTGGTTGCCTGAGCGCGCGGTTCAGCCTGACCCCATCGATGGCCGATAATGGCCGTCCTCAGCGCCCCCGCACCGAATCGAAGACGATGAGCGACATCCTGCAGACGATCCTGGCCCGCAAGGCCGAAGAAGTGGCCCAGCGCCGCGCCCAGCGCCCGCTCGAGGAGCTGCAGGCCGCCGTGGCCAGCGCCCCGCCGGTACGTGGCTTCGTGCGCGCGTTGCAGGCGGCCGTGGCCAACGGCGACCCGGCGGTGATTGCCGAGGTGAAGAAGGCCAGCCCGTCCAAGGGCGTCATCCGCCCCGACTTCCGACCGGCTGACATCGCGGTCAGCTACGAGTTCGGTGGTGCCAGCTGCCTTTCGGTGCTGACCGACGTGGACTTCTTCCAGGGCGCCGATACCTACCTGCAGCAGGCCCGTGAAGCCTGCACGCTGCCGGTGCTGCGCAAGGACTTCGTGATCGACGCCTACCAGGTGTACGAGGCACGCGTGCTGGGCGCCGACTGCATCCTGCTGATCGTCGCCGCGCTGGACGACACCCAGCTGGCCACGCTGTCGGAACTGGCGCTGTCGCTGGGCATGGACGTGCTGGTGGAAGTGCACGACATCGACGAACTGGAGCGCGCACTGCAGGTGCCGGCGCCGATGATCGGCATCAACAACCGCAACCTGCGCACCTTCGAGGTGTCGCTGCAGACCACGCTGGATATGCAGCAGGCCGTGCCGCGTGACCGCCTGCTGGTCACCGAAAGCGGCATCCTCGGCCCGCAGGACGTGGCGCTGATGCGCGACGCCGGCATCCATGCCTTCCTGGTCGGCGAGGCCTTCATGCGCGTGGAAGAGCCGGGCGAGGGCCTGCGTCAGCTATTCTTCGCAACATGACAACGCACTATCCGACGCCGCGCGAGGATGCGCCGCTGGTGGTCTTCGACTTCGACCACACCCTCTACGACGGCGATTCGGGTACCCACCTGTTCGCCTCGCTGATCAAGCGCAACCCGCTGCGCATGCTGGCGGCGCTGCTGGTCACGCCGATCGCCGGGCCGATGGTGGCGATGCTGCCGACCCGTCGCGCGGGCATCTCGGTCTATGTGTGGATCGGCAGCTTCGGCCTGCACCGTGCGCGCGATTTCAACAAGGTGATCGACGCCTACGTGCTGCGCAACCAGGCGCAGATGCGCGCCAAGCTGCTGCCGCAGGCGCTGGAAGTGTTCGCCGCGCACCGCGCCAAAGGCGATCGCGTGGTGGTTGCCACCGGCGCGCCGCCGGAGCTGGCCCGCGCGATCCTGGCCTTCGTGGCCCATCAGGATGTGCCGGTGATCGGCACCGAGGTCGGCCCGCGGCTGGGCGGCGTCGGTCCCACCCGTCACTGCCACAACGAAGAGAAGATGCGCATGCTGCGCGAGCGCGGCTATGGCGACATCGATATCGCCTATTCCGACAGCACCGCCGACCTGCCGCTGCTGCTGGCGGCCAAGGCGCCGGTGGTGGTGAACCCGAAGCCGGGGCGGGTGGCGTTCTTCCGCCGCGTGCTGCCGGCCGGCACCCGCATCCTCAACTGGGGATGCGTGGATCGCGGCGGCGACAAGGCCTGATCCAGGGGTCAGATCCCCGAAGGGGCTCTGACCCCATCTCACGGTGAATGATCCGCCGGGCATGGCCCGGCGCTACCGGAACAGGCGCGGGTAGTGCCGGCCGCTGGCCGGCAAGCGCTCAGCGCCCCAGGTACCCGTACGCCGCATGCCCGATCTGGAACAGGCTGATGCCCAGTACCAGCACGCCCACGGCCACCAGCACCCAGCGCTCCTTCACCCGCTTGACCAGGATCGCCGCCACCGGAGCGGCCATCATGCCGCCGATCAGCAGGCCGGCAACGATCTGCAGATGCTGCACGCCCATCGACAACAGGAAGGTCGCTGACACCGTCAACGTGACCACGAACTCGGCTGCGTTGACTGTTCCGATGGTGGTGCGCGCCTGGCCGCCGCGGGCGAGCAGGGTGGACGTCGCGATCGGCCCCCAGCCACCGCCGCCGCTGGCGTCGAGCAGGCCGGCGAAGAAGCCCAGCACCGGCACCCGGCGGATCTCGCCCTGGGGCATCCAGCGCCCAGCGGCGCGGGCCAGGATGATGATCGCCAGCACCAGCAGGTACAGGTAGATCAGTGGCCGGATGATCTCGCCCGGGATCTGCGTGAGCACGTACGCGCCCACGGCACCGCCCACTGCGCCGGGCAGGGCCAGGCGCAGGAACAGGCGTTTATCGACATTTCCGGCTGCGAGGTGCGACACCCCCGAGGCGCCCGTGGTGAACACTTCAGCGGTGTGGATGCTGGCGCTGACCTGCGCCGGGGGCAGGCCCATGCTCAGCATCACCGACGAGGACACCAGGCCGAACGCCATGCCCAATGCACCGTCCACCAGCTGTGCGCCGAGGCCGATGAGGATGAACCACCAGAATTCGCTGCTCAGCTCCATGCACCGAGCCTAGCCCAGCGGGCCGCGCAGGGGCCGTGTAGAGCTGAACCCATGCGCGGCTGCCTTCGACGGACAGCAGCCGAGCGTCGGCTCGGCTCTACAGGATGGCTCGCCAGCCTTGGGTTGCCTTGCAATCAACGGGTGCCGTACAGCACCACGGTCTTGCCGCGGGCATGCAGCAGGCCGTCGGTCTGCAGTTTCTTCAGCACGCGGCCGGCCATTTCGCGCGAGCAGCCGACCAGTCGCGCCAGTTCCTGTCGCGATACGCGCAGCTGGCTGCCCTGCGGGTGGCTCATTGCCTCCGGTTCCTGCGCCAGGTCGTGCAGGGTGCGCACGATCCGGTCGGTCACGTCCAGGAATGCCAGGCGGCTGGCCTTGCGGCTGGTGTCGAGCAGGCGCTTGGAAATCTGCTGGCCCAGCGCGTACAGCAGGCGCGGGGCATCGGCCGACAGCGGGCCGAGGAACAGCTGATGCAGGCGCTCGTAGCTGATTTCAGCCAGCTCGCAGGCGGTACGGGTCCGCAGGATCACCTCCCGGCGGTCCGATTCGACGAACAGGCCCATCTCGCCGACGAACTCGCCGGCACCGAAGTAGCCCAGCACAAGCTCGCGATCGTCATCTTCCTCGGCCATGATCGAAACCGAGCCGCTGATGACGTAATACAGGGTTCCCGCCGGGTCTCCGGGCCGGAAGACGTCGGTACGGGTGGGATATCGCCGCCTGTGGCTGTGCGCCAGGAAACGATCGATTGTGGCGATATCCAGGGCCAGTGGACTGCTAGCTAGGCGCACGGTTGACACGATAGGAGCGCTCCCTCTGCGCATGAACGGATTCACGGGGTCGATAGCGGAGCTTAACCAGCGCAATTGTTAAGGGCAAACAGTGTGCCAGAACTCTTGCGTCTTCACGTTCCCCCCGGGGGCAGTTTGCCCCATAATTCCCCCTTTCCCTTCTTACACAGGAATCGACCGCCGTGGTCAAGCCGTTGCCTCGCCTGAGGCTGCAGGGTTTCAACAACCTCACCAAGGCGCTGAGCTTCAACATCTATGACGTGTGTTACGCGCGCACCGAAGAGGAGCGTCAGCGTTACATTGAATACATCGATGAAGAGTACAACGCCGACAGGCTGACTCAGATCTTGACCGATGTCGCCGAGATCATCGGCGCCAACATCCTGAACGTGGCCCGCCAGGACTACGATCCGCAGGGTGCCTCGGTGACCATCCTGATCTCCGAAGAACCGGTGATCGACAAGAAGCTGGCCGGCAAGGAGCTGATCTCCGACGCCGTGGTCGCGCACATGGACAAGAGCCACATCACGGTCCATACCTACCCGGAAACCCATCCGCAGGAAGGTATCGCCACGTTCCGCGCGGACATCGACGTGGCCACCTGTGGCGTCATTTCCCCGCTGAAGGCCCTGAACTACCTGATCGAGAGCCTCGAGTCGGACATCGTGATCATGGACTACCGCGTCCGTGGCTTCACCCGCGATGTGAAGGGCAAGAAGCACTTCATCGACCACAAGATCAACTCGATCCAGAACTTCCTGGCCAAGAACATCAAGTCGCGTTACGAGATGTTCGACGTCAACGTCTACCAGGAGAACATCTTCCACACGAAGATGCACCTGAAGGACTTCGACCTGGACCAGTACCTGTTCGAGGAAAAGGCCAAGAACCTGTCGTTCAAGGAACGCATGAAGATCGAAGCGCTGCTCAAGCGCGAGATCGAAGAGCTGTTCCACGGCCGGAACCTGTCCGAGTAAGCCCCATGTGCGATGCCCGCAGGCATCGCCACCCAGGCGGGACGACCCGCCCCGTGGAACCAGTGCCTCGCACGCGTTACAGTTCCACGGTGATGTACCGACCCACGGCCCGGTGTGAAAACACCGGGCCGTTTCGTTTTTCTCAAAAAAGGTAAGGAGCCCCCACCCATGCCCTGGATCTACCTGCTGCTGGCCGGCCTGTTCGAGATCGGTTTCGCCCTCGGAATGAAGTACTCCGAAGGCTTCAGCAAACCCCTGCCCACCGTTGCCACGGTGGTATCGGCCCTGATCAGCCTGTACCTGATGAGCCAGGCGATGAAGAGCATCCCGGTCGGTACGGCCTACGCGATCTGGACCGGCATCGGTGCCATGGGCGTGGCTGTGCTCGGCATCTACCTGTTCAATGACAGTGCGTCGCCGGCCCGCCTGGCCTGCGTGGGCCTGATCGTGGCCGGCGTGATCGGCTTGAAGCTGGTCTCGCCCAACTGATTGATGGCCCGACCAACGGTCGGGCCCCACCGTCGCCCCCCGCACCTCCTGGTAGGCCCGCACCGTTGGTGCGGGCGACCCTTCAAATGCGGTAGGCGATGGTCTTCATCACCCTGGAGGCCAGCGCCATCACGCCCGGGATCGGGAACGGCAGGCGGCGTGCGCCGGCCTGCTCGGCGTGCTCCGCATGGCGGGCTTCGTCTTCCTTCATCACCTCGATGACCGCACGGCTGCGCAGGTCGCCGGCCGGCAGATCGACCAGGTGCTCGTCCAGATGGGCTTCCACCTGGCGCTCGGTTTCGACCACGAAGCCGAGGTTCCAGCCGTCGCCGCGCAGCCCGGCCAGGGTGCCGATGGTGTAGCTGCCGGCGTACCACAGCGGGTTGAACAGGCTCGGGCGGCTGTCCAGCTCGCCCAGCCGGGTGGCACACCACGCCAGGTGGTCGGTCTCCTCCTGGGCCGCTTCCAGCAGGTGTTCACGCGTGGCAGGGTCGCGGGCCACGGCGGCCTGCCCGAAATACAGGCCCTGTGCGCAGACTTCGCCGACGTGGTTGATCCGCATCAGCCCGGCCGCGTGGCGGCGTTCAGCGTTGTCCATGCCCGGCTCGCTGGTGTCCGCGGCCGGGTAGGGGCGGGCTGCCGGCGGGTTGCCGAACACCGTGTCCAAGGCGCGCTGCGCTTCGGTCAGCAGATGGTCCAGCGGTGTGGTCTGGCGGAGCACGGTCATGGCGGTACGCGGTGGGACGGAAGACCCCTCGATTCTCCCCCGGCTCCGGCCCCCTGCCAACCCGGGACATGGCCGGCTTGCACCGGGGGCTTGACCTGCGTACAATCCCGCCTCTTACGCTTCACCTTTCACAACGCGTGGCAGAGTTCCGGCGAGCCGTTCGCCGCAATGAGCCCGACCTAACATAGAGTTCTTCATGAGCACTTTCACTGCCAAGAACGAGACCGTCCAGCGCGACTGGTACCTCGTCGACGCCGAGGGCAAGACCCTGGGCCGTCTCGCCACCGAGCTGGCCCGCCGTCTGCGTGGCAAGCACAAGCCGGTCTACACCCCGCACGTTGATACCGGCGACTACCTGGTCGTCATCAATGCAGAAAAGATTGCCGTCACCGGCAAGAAGCTGCAGGACAAGATGTATCACCGTTTCACCGGTTACATCGGCAACCTGAAGACCGAGTCCCTGGCCCAGGCGCTGGAGCGCCACCCGGAGCGCGTGATCGAGATCGCCGTCAAGGGCATGCTGCCGAAGGGCCCGCTGGGTCGCCAGATGTACCGCAAGCTCAAGGTCTACGCCGGCACTGAGCATCCGCACGCCGCACAGCAGCCGCAGGTTCTGGATATCTAATCATGGCTATCACTCAAAACTACGGCACTGGCCGCCGCAAGTCCTCCACCGCTCGCGTGTTCCTGCGCAAGGGTTCGGGCAACATCACCGTCAACGGTCGTCCGCTGGACGAGTTCTTTGGTCGTGAGACCGCGCGCATGATCGTGCGCCAGCCGCTCGAGCTGACCAAGAACACCGAAAGCTTTGACATCCTGGTCACCGCCGCTGGCGGCGGCACCACCGGCCAGGCCGGTGCGATCCGTCTGGGCATCGCCCGTGCTCTGGTCGAGTACGACGAAACCCTGAAGTCCGAGCTGCGCAAGGCTGGCTTCATGACCCGTGACGCCCGTGAAGTCGAGCGTAAGAAGGTTGGTCTGCACAAGGCCCGCCGCGCCACCCAGTTCTCCAAGCGCTGATCTACCGCGCCTGGTTGGGCTCCTTCGGGAGCCCGCTGGATGGGAAAGCAAAAGCCCGGCTTCGGCCGGGCTTTTGTCGTTCTGGGGGTCATCGATGTCCTGGTTGCCGGCCAGCGGCCGGCACTACCCGGGGCGTCGCATCTCGGAAGGGGTGGGGTGGTGCCGTTTCCTGCGGAGCAGGGTCCGATCCCGCGGGTGCCTCTCTGGAGAAGAGCCCCCTTGTTGTTCAAGGGGGCGCGCCGACAGGCGCAGGGATCAGGTGGAATGCGCGACCAAATTAAAAGCAAAAGGCCAGATCTTTCGATCTGGCCTTTTGCTTTTAATTTGGCTGCCCCGGATGGATTCGAACCACCGAATGCCTGAGTCAGAGTCAGGTGCCTTACCGCTTGGCGACGGGGCAAAACGTGCAACTATTTTCTCACTTTTCACACTGAAAAACAACTTGATTTTCAGTGTGGTGGCTATGGGTGGACTCGAACCACCGACCCCAGCATTATGAGTGCTGTGCTCTAACCGGCTGAGCTACATAGCCTTGGTGAGCCCGCTATTCTGCGGATGTGTATCGGCCCTGTCAACACTTTTGTGCCGTGCTTGTGGGCCGACAGAGGGCATGGGATAGTCCCGACCAGTAGATTTTCTTAGGAGTCCGCATCGTGATCGATCCGGACGGCTATCGACCGAACGTCGGCATCGTGTTGATGCGGCAGGACGGCCAGGTGTTCTGGGCACGACGCGTGCGCCGGGACGGCTGGCAGTTCCCGCAGGGTGGCATGAACACCGACGAGACGCCTGTCGAGGCCATGTATCGTGAACTGCAGGAAGAGACCGGCCTGCTGCCTGAGCACGTGGAAGTGCTCGGGGCGACGCCCGGCTGGCTGCGCTACAAGCTGCCGGCGCGGGCCATCCGCCGCAATGAACGGCAGGTCTGCATCGGGCAGAAGCAGGTCTGGTTCCTGCTGCGCCTGACCGGCGATGAATCGCATGTGCAGCTGGACCATACCGACTCGCCCGAGTTCGACCACTGGCGGTGGGTGGACTTCTGGTACCCGGTGGAGCACGTAGTGATGTTCAAGCGTGGCGTCTATGCGCGCGCGCTGCGACACCTGGCGCCGTTGGCGCGTGGGGTGGCCGGGCAGGGCGTCAGCGCCATGCCCAAGAGTGCCGCCGAGGCCTGGATGCCGGGCCACGCGGCCGGCCACGACAGGCCCCGGAAGCGCACTCCCAAGCGCGGCGGCTACTGGCCGCGCAAGGCCAAGGGGGAGTCCGGGGCGGTTTGAATGGGAAGCCACGCAGGCTGCGGGCCGATCCGTCACAACGCGTCCCCGCCGGCTGTTTCCACGCAGGACCGGGCTGTCAGGCGGGCCGGTCAATCCGACTGTGAACGGTATCGAGAATGGTTCAGGTCTCTGATTGACAACCATTCTCGTTTCCATTGGAATAGGCAACAGGCCGCTTCTGGCCTGCCAGCCCGGTTCCCGCCTGTGTACGTCTGCATCTGCAACGGAGTCACCGACCACCAGATCCGCGAAGCCGCCAACCATGGTGTCAGCACGGTGGCCGAACTGACCATGCGTACCGGTTGCGGTGCCACCTGCGGTTCCTGCCTGGACATGGCCGGCGACCTGCTGGCCAAGGCACGCGCGACGCACGATCTGCCGCTGCCGGTATTGGGCCTGGCCCAGGTTGCCTGATCGTTTCCTCGCGGCGTGTTGACGCCGCGCTTTCGCGTCCTTCACCTGCAGCCGCGCAGGCCAATGCGCACGATTCGCGTTCCTTCACCACCGCACGCAAGGCGGTACAGTGCCTGCGTTTTCAGCGTGCAGGAGCATCCCCATGAAGGGCGACACCAAGGTCATCGAATTCCTCAACAAGGTCCTCTACAACGAGCTGACCGCGATCAACCAGTACTTCCTGCACGCCAAGATGCTGAAGAACTGGGGCATCAAGGAACTGGCCGAACACGAGTACAAGGAATCGATCGACGAGATGAAGCATGCCGACATGCTCGCCGACCGCATCCTGTTCCTCGAAGGCCTGCCGAACTTCCAGGCACTGGGGAAGCTGCGCATCGGCGAGAACCCGACTGAAATCCTGCAGTGCGACCTGTCGCTGGAACGCGATGGCGTGGTCACCCTGCGCGAGGCGGTGGCCTATTCCGATTCGGTTGGCGACTATGTCAGCCGCCAGCTGTTCGTGAAGATCCTCGACTCGGAGGAAGAGCACATCGACTGGCTGGAAACCCAGCTCGACCTGATCGAGCGCATCGGCGAGCCGAAGTACCTGCTGAGCAAGCTGGAAGAGTGAATCAGCGGTCCTGGCCGGCGCGATGCTGTGCCAGGTAGCCCGTCAGTGCAACGCGCGCCCGGGCGAATTCCGCAACCAGCAGCGCCACCGCGACTGCGGGGCGCTGCAGGCTGCCACTACGGGCCTCGTGCTCGATCCGCTGCGCGATCGCCGACAGCGACAATGCCCCCACGTTCGCGCTTGATGATTTCAGGCTGTGCGCGACGGCCTGCAGGCGCGGTTCATCGCTGTTCCGCGCCGCCAGCTGCAACTGCTGCACCATCGCCGGCGCATCTTCAAGAAATACCGTGACGATCTGGGTGGCAGCATCGCCGATCACCGCGTGCAGTTCATCCAGCACATCGCGGTCGAGCACCGGTTGTGGCTTGGAGCCGACCCGGCTGTCATCGTCCTGTAGATCCGAGCCGTGCTCGGCTGAGGGAGCGCGACTGCTGTTGGCCGTCAGCCGAGCATCACCCGGCTCTACAGAAGGCCGTGCAGGTGCTGCGGCTTTACCGCCACCCCAGCGCTGCAGCAGCGCATGCAGCGTGGCGCGTGCGATCGGCTTGGACAGGTAATCGTCCATGCCGGCCTGCAGGCAGCGCTCGCGGTCGCCGGCCATCGCATTGGCGGTCATCGCGATGATCGGCAATCGCGCATGCCCGGTTTCCGCTTCTTCGGCGCGCCAGCGGCGCGTGGCGGCGTAGCCGTCCAGCACTGGCATCTGGCAATCCATCAGCACGATGTCCAGCCCGCCTTCGCGGAGGGCGGCCAGGGCCTGTTCGCCATCGGCGGCGTTGCGCACCTCGCACTGGAACACCCGCAGCAGCTGCTCGGCCACCATCCTGTTCACCGTATTGTCCTCCACCACCAGCACGCGCAGATGCAGCGGCGGCAGCGTGGCAGCCGGTTGCTCGTGTTCCGCGCTGGCCAGCAGCGCAGCGGGGCGGGCAGAGGCGACCGGTGCCGCCAGCAGTGCATGCAGGGCGGCGTCGTCGAAGTGGGAGGGCAGCTGGCGCTGGCGGGGGCGTTGCGCAATCGCATCCTCCTGCAGCCACAGTACCTGCAGTGCATCGTCGTCGCCGCGTTCCCCCAGTGCGAGCTGCAGCGTGGCCTCGCCGTTGCGGCGTGCGCGCGCATCGACCAGCAGCCAGGCGGGTGCCGGTTTTCCGGGCCGCGCGGGAGCGCGCAGGCGCTCGACCACGCTGTCCAGTTGCGCCAGCACCTCCACCTGCAGTCCATGGTGGGCAGCGATGCGCTCGATGCGTGCCTGCAGCGTTGCATCGGCACTGAACAGCAGCAGCGGTGCCGGCGCGCGCGTCATCGCAGGCAGGTCGCCAGGAACCTTCAGCAGCGGGATCTCGAACCAGAACGTAGCACCCTGCCCGGGCGTGGACTGCACACCAATACGCCCATGCATCAGGTCGATGATGCGCTTGCAGATGGCCAGGCCCAGGCCGGTGCCGCCGTAGATGCGCGTGGTGGATGCGTCGGCCTGGCTGAAAGACTGGAACAGGCGTGCCTGCAGCGCGTCGTCGATGCCGATGCCGGTATCGATGATCTCGAAGCGCAGCTGGTGCTGCGCGGCACCTTCGCCCAGGCGCAGCACGCGCAGCTGCACCTGGCCGCGGGCGGTGAACTTGATCGCATTGGCCAGCAGGTTGCTCAGCACCTGGCGCAGGCGCACCGGGTCGCCGCGCACCGGCAGGCGCACCGATGGATCCAGCTGCAGGCCCAGTGCCAGGCCCTTGGCGTCGGCGGCGCGCTGCATCAGCTGCACCACGCCATCGAGCAGATCGCGCAGGTTGAAGCTGGTGATTTCCAGCTCCAGCGCCTGTGCTTCCAGCCGGGAGTAGTCGAGGATGTCGTCGACGATGCGCAGCAGCTGCTGCGAGCTGGCCGAGGCGGTGGCCAGCATCTGCCGCTGGTCCTCGCCCAGTGGCCCGCGTGCGATCAGCTCCAGCATCGGCAGGATGCCATTGAGCGGGGTGCGGATCTCATGGCTCATCGTGGCCAGGAACTCGCCCTTGGCCAGCACGGCCGCCTCGGCGGCCTGCTTGGCCTGCAGCAGCTGTTGTTCCAGCTGGCCCTGGCGTTCAGTGGTATGGCGTAGCTGGTCCCGTTCAGCGGCCAGCGCGCCGTGCGTGCGCTGCAGCTGCGCCAGCGCACGGTCGCGCGCGCGAAGCCGCAGGCCCAGCACCATCAGCGCGATGGTGGCCGCGGCGAGGGCAACCAGCAGCACGCCCCACAGCGGCACGTCAGAGCACCGCGTTGTGGAAGTCGAAGTTCAGGTCGCTGCCGGCCGACTGCACCATGTTGCCCTGGATGTAGTCGACGCCGCCGACCCACATCGCCGCCGCAGCCTGCGGATCCTCGATCTGCTGGCCGATGATCTGCAGCCCGGCGGCATGGGCCTGATCGATCGCCTTGCGCAGCTCCTCGCGCGTGGCCGGATTGGCATGGCTGCTGGAAAAGCGCGCAGCCATGCGCACGAACGACAGCGGCAGCTGGTTCAGCAGGGCATCGGCCTCGCCGCTGGGTTCGAACTGGCTCAGGCAGAAGCGCACCCCGGCACTGGCCATGCGCTGGCAGAACTGCTGCAGCGGCACGGTGTGGATCAGTGCGTCCGGCAGGCGCACGTCGATCACCAGTGCACTGCCCGGCAGGTCGCGCTGCTGCAGTGATTCCAGCAGCCAGTCGGCGAAGGCGTCGCGCTGCAGGGTGCGCAGCGACTGCGAGACGAACAGGTTCAGTGGCTGCGTCGCGTGGCGGTACAGGTCCAGCAGCCCCAGCGCGTGATCCATCACCTGCTGGTCGAGATCGGCGATGCGGCCTGCGGCTTCCGCTGCCGGGATCACCTGCCCGGCCGCCAGCACGGTGCCGTCGGCCTGGCGAAGGCGCAGCAGCAACTGGTACTGCGCGGTGTTGCCGCCGGCAACAGCGACGATCGGCTGATAGGCCAGTTCCAGCTGTCCTTCCAGCAGCGCCAGGTGTTCCTGTTCGGTGACTGCCTGGCGGTGCACATGGCCGGCCACCCCGGCGCTGAGCAGGCGCGCCTGCAGGGTGGTGCGCTCGACGGCTTCCAACGCACTGTTGGCATCCTCGAAGCCCGGTGACAGCGGTGCATAGCCAACTACGCCGCGCAGGTGCACGGATTCGTCGTCGCGGATCACGAAGGCACGTGCCGACAGCTGCTCGCGCAGGCTGGCAGCGATGCTTTCAAGGGCGTCCTCGTCGGCGCTGCGGGCCAGCAGCAGGAAGCTGTTGTCGTTCAGGCGTGCCAGCAGGTGCGGATGGCCGGCTTCGGCCAGGCGCTGCCCGGCCTGCACCATCAGCCTTTCAAATGCGGCGTAGCCATAGCGTTCGCGCAGGCCCAGCGCGCTGGCCACTTCGATGAAGAACACGCCGCCCTGATCGCGGTGGGCGAGTGCGGTGTTGAGCTGCTGCAGCACGTGGTGGCGCGTCGGCAGGCCGGTTTCCGGATTGCTGGTGGCCGGTGCGCCGGTGGCGCCGGGCAGGGTCGCGGCCTGGGCTCGTGCGCGGCGGATGCGGTTGGCCACCGCTGCGATCAGGTGGCGGGGCCGGATCGGTTTGCTCAGGTAGTCGTCCGCGCCGCTGTCGAGGACTTCGAACTGGCGCTCCGGATCCGGATCACCGCTGAGGAACACGATCGGAAGCAGCTGCAGGCCGGGCTGCTGGCGGATCAGCGCGGTCAGGCGCATGCCGTCCAGGCCGGGCAGGTGAAGATCCATCAGGATCAGGTCGGGGCGGTGCTCCTTGATGGCCTGCAGCGCGGCATCGGCATCGTTGTGGACGATCGCCTGCATGCCGGCGCCGTGCAGCACGCTCTGCGCGAACAGGGCCTGCGCCCGATCGTCTTCAACGATCAGCACGCGGTAGGGCGAGTCCGATGGCGACGGGGCCAGATCGTTGTTGCCGGCGTCGGCCAGTGCGATCGGGCCGGGCAGCGGCGGCGGCGCGCTGTTGGCCGGCGTGGACGCATCGGCCGCGACAGGGGATGGGGTCGCCGCCATCGGTGGGTCCACGGCTGGAGGTGCCGTCTCGGGGGCCCAGCGTTGCCAATGGTCGGCCGGAGGGGTTTCAGCGCGTCCCGGGCGGGCGCCCGCGGGGGATTCGTTTGCGGCCATCGGTGCTCCTGGTGTTCGCGTCCATTATGCGACAAGCCCGGCGCTCAGCCGGTACCGGTGTGCCCTGGCGGTGCTGCCGATGCACCGCGCGCCAGCCAGCGCACGCCCTTCCACAGGGCGCGCCAGACCAGCCACACCAGCAGCGCACCGGCCAGGCTGCAGGCCAGCACCACGATCAGCGCGATCCACGGGTGTGCCAGGGCGAGGGCCAGGCCACCGATCACGACGGTGTCTTCGGCCGCAGAGGCGACCCAGTTGCTGGCCGGTTCCGGCGAGGTGTTGAGCAGGGCGCGGGTACCGGCCTTCAGGCCATGGCTGGCCAGGGCGACGCCGGCACCGGCGGCGAGCGCACCGGTGCCCAGCTGGCCATCCGGCGACAGCGTGGCCGCCGCAAGGAATGCGCCGGCCGGTACGCGCGCGAGCGTCTGCACCAGGTCCCACACCGAATCCACGCCAGGGATCTTGTCGGCGAAGAATTCGGCCACCGCCAGCGCCGCCGAGGTGCCCAGCACCCACCAGGATTCGGTGGCCTGCAGGGCGGGGGGGAGGTCGACCCAGCCAAGCAGCCCGGCCAGGCCGACACCGAACACGGTGAGGTAGACGCGGATACCGGCCAGCCAGGCCAGCAGGATGCCGATCACGAACAGGTGGGCTTCGGTCATGGCGGTGCTCCGGCGACGGAACTGTGCAGGGGGCCACACTATCGACGATGGCGTGCCTGAACGCCACAGACCGTAGCCGGCCACGGCGCAGGAAACCCACCCGTCCTGTCATACACTAGCCCGTCGTTTGCCAAAGGGGCCGTACCGGTGTCGCCCTTGCGATACCCCGGAAACCACCCATGACCAACCGTCCTCCCATGCGCGTGCAGGTCCGCCTGCCCGGCGCGCCGCAACCGCCTGCCGACCGTCGCCGCCTGCTGGTGATCGGCGGCATCTGGCTGCTCAGCCTGGTGCTGGCGGTGCTTGGCGGCTGCTGGATGGCCACCCCGCGCGATGCCCAGGGCCAGCGCCTGCAGGCCGCCGAAAAGCGTGCCGAGGCGCTGCAGGCACAGCTGACCGAGCTGCGCCAGAAGCAGGCCACGCTGGAAGCCTCCGACCGCATCAGCCGTGCCGCCAATACCGAGGTGCAGTCCTCGCTGGCAGAGCGCGATGAGGAAATCGCCGGGCTGCGCGCCGATGTTGCCTTCTATGAGCGGCTGGTCGGCTCGACCAGCCAGCGCAAGGGCCTGAACACCCATTCGATCGAGTTCAGCCCGGAAGCGGCCGGCACCTGGCAGTACACCGCCGTGCTGACCCAGAACCTCAACCGCGGGGCCATCAGCCAGGGGCAGATGCGCTTCACCGTGGAAGGCGTGAAGAACGGCAAGCTGGCCACGATCAGCTGGGATGATCTGCACCAGCGCAGCAAGGTGCCGGGACAGGACTACTCGTTCCGGTACTTCCAGCAGCTCACCGGCAGCGTGATGCTGCCGGCTGACTTCACCCCGCAACGCGTGCGGGTGACATTGGGGAGTGGTACGGGGGGTACCACCCAGGTATTCGACTGGAAACAGGCCGGTGCGCCGGCCAGCAAAGGGGAGTAGGCAGATGTTCGGAAGCAGCAAATCCAACCGTGAAGGCCAGCTGGTGGTGGATGCCCTGATCGGCAACCAGGTGGTGATCCGCGGGGATGTGGAATTCAGTGGTGGCCTGTATGTGGAAGGCCGCATCCACGGCAAGGTGATCGCCGCCGAAGGCGCCAGTGGTGCGACCCTGACGGTTGCCGAGCACGGCGTGATCGAAGGTGAGATCCGGGCCCAGGTGGTGGTCATCAGCGGCCGCCTGGACGGCGATGTACACGCCACCGAGAAGGTCGAGTTGACCCCGAGCGCACGGGTCAATGGCAACGTCCATTACCAGGTGGTGGAGATGAACGCGGGCGCGCAGCTGAACGGCCGCCTGATCCATGCCAGCGCCCCGATGGCAGCCTTGCCGGCTCCGGAAGGCGAAGACGCCCATGATGGCAAGGGCGATACCGCCGCGCGTCGCAAGCTGGCCGAGGCGATGGCTTGAAAGCCGTCGTCGGCACCCCCATGCTGGCAGCATGAGCACGCTAGTCTCCCTGCCCGGCGCCACCCCGGTTGCCGCGCCCGATTACCAATCGCTGGAGCGCCCGCTGAACTTCACTGAGTCGGCGGCCGCCAAGGTCAAATCCCTGATCCAGGAAGAGGGCAACCCCGACCTGGCCCTGCGTGTGTACATCGAGGGAGGCGGCTGTTCGGGCTTCCAGTACGGGTTCGAGTTCGACGAGAACCGTGCCGAGGATGACCTGGCGGTACAGACCAGCGGGGTGACCCTGCTGGTCGACCCGCTGAGCCTGCAGTACCTGATGGGCGCGGAGGTGGATTACACCGAGAGCCTGACCGGTGCCCAGTTCGTGATCCGCAACCCCAACGCAAAGACCACCTGCGGCTGCGGCAGCAGTTTCAGCATGTAACCAGGGCGCGGGGCCTGTGTCCCGCGCGACAAGGTGTGTGGAGCAAGCTCCGCACCCACAGGCGGTTTCCGCAAAGCCTGCGGCTTGCCACCTGCATCGATTGGCGGCACGCTTGGCGGATGCCCAATACTCCTTCGCCGCTTTCCGGTTTCGCCTTCGTTGGCGAACCGTTGGAGCGCGCCGATGCCCTGCGCGAAGATGCTGATGTACTGGCGCGCCTGTGGCCGGGCGCGCGCATCCTCGTCCTCGATCACGATGGCAGCGCCTTCACCGGCGATGACGACCAGCCGCTGGCGCTGACCGGCGCCGACGTCGGCGGTGGCCCGGGCGCCGCAGTTTTCCTGGGGCTGCGCGATGATCAGGCATGGTTCTCGGTTGAAGCCAGCAATGTCACCGTGAGCGCGCCACGCCGACTCGATCTGCGCCAGGCTGCGTTGTTGTGGCCGATGGCCGATGCCACCGCTTTCAGCTATGCCCGTGGCATGTCCTACTGGCACTCGCGCACCCGTTTCTGCGGCGTATGCGGCGGCGCGGTGGCGTTTGCCCGTGGCGGCTTCGTCGGCCGTTGTGCGCAGTGTTCCACCGAACACTATCCGCGCGTCGATCCGGCGGTGATCGTCGCCGTGGAAAACCAGGGCCGGCTGCTGCTTGGCCGGCAGTCGAACTGGGCCCCGCGCCGTTACTCGGTGCTGGCAGGCTTCGTCGAACCCGGCGAGACCTTCGAGCAGACCGTGGTGCGCGAAGTCCATGAGGAGAGCAAGGTGCGGGTGACCGCCTGCCAGTACCTCGGTTCGCAGCCGTGGCCGTTCCCCGGCGCGCTGATGGTCGGCTTCCGTGCACAGGCGCATGACGACCTGCCGGCCGTGGATGGCGAGCTGGAAGACGCGCGCTGGTTCAGTGCCGACGAGGTCGGCGCCGCGTTGGCGCGCGATGTGGAGGACGACGGCCAGGGCATCCGCCTGTCGCCACCGATCTCGATTTCGCGGGGCCTGATCGAACACTGGTACCGCCAGCAGCGAGGCTGAGTCGGCGTTTCGGCCGGGCCGGTCGTGGCAGCTGTATTGCCGCCACCTGAACACGGCCCGGGTTACAGTCCGGTTCACCCGCGAGGGCACCGCTGCGACAGGTAAGGTAGCGGCGCCGAGCGTTCTGTTTCGTAGGGAGACCTGCCATGTTCACCACTCTGGCCGCCGTGCTGGTGGCGCTGGCCCTGGGCCACGTTGCCCCGGCCGCTGCCGCCTCGATGCGCCGTTTCGACGGCTTCCGGCGCTGGCTGGGCTGGCTGGACGCGCGTGGTGGCAAGGCCTGGCAGGGACCGGCTGGAGTGGCGCTGGCGCTGCTGCCGCCGTTGCTGCTGATGGGGCTGCTGGCGTTGCTGCTGCGCGGAGTGCTGTTCGGCCTGCCGTCGCTGCTGCTGGGTGTGGCCGTGCTGGCCTGGTGCTGGGGGCCGCGTGACCTGGATCGGGATATCGAAGCGATCATTGATGCGGACGACGCCGCGACGCGGCAGGCAGCCGTGCGCAACCTGCAGGCCGCCGGTGGCAGCCTGCGCGAAGACGTGCCGTCGCTGGTCGAGGCGACCGTGCTCAATGCGCTGCGTCGCTGGTTCGCGGTGCTGTTCTGGTTCCTGCTGCTGGGCCCGGCCGGTGCGCTGGGCTACCGCTTGCTGGCGTTGATGGCGGAAAGCCCGATGCGTGCACGCGTGCCGGTGGAGCCGCTGGCGCTGGCGCAGCGCCTGCTGGGCTGGATCGAGTGGCCGGTAGCGCAACTGATGGCGTTCTCGATGGCGCTGGTCGGCAACTTCGATACGGCGTGGAAGGCCTGGCGCCAGGCCCATGGCGAACGCCTGGCCGGCTCCATCGGGTTCCTGGGCGCGGTGGCGCGGGCCAGCGTCAACGCCGAGCTGCGCGAGGACGCGCACGATTACACCGAGGCGGGGCTGTTGCCGGTGTGGCAGCGGCTGCCGGACCTGCGTGATGCGATGAGCCTGGTGTGGCGGATGCTGCTGCTGTGGCTGGCGATTCTCGCCCTGCTGGTGATTGCAGGCTGGGTGACGTAGTTGTTGTGCAGGGCTTGCAGCCCTGCACCTGCAGAGGCCAACGCCAAAGCCAAAGCGGCTCTGGGTTGCTGAGGGTTGGGCGGGGCGGTGTGGGGCTGCAGGACACGCCGTAAACCCCCAAACCGGCCCAGCCGCTGGCGGCTGTGCGTTCGGGCGCTTGCGAAGCAGTGCTTCGCAAGCAAAGCGCCCTCACCCCTGGGGGCTCGATGGCGCCATCCATGGCGCCAACGGTCCTGCGGCCCCACACCGCCCCACCCCCGACAGTTTCGCGGTGACGGTGGGTCAACTGCGACTGCCGGTGGGTGTCGACCTTGGTCGACACGGTAGATCCACGCCATGCGTGGATGCAGAGCGAAGCGATCCGCTTCCGCTTTTGATCTTCTCTTTCTTTTCCGTGGTGGACGTGCACGGAAACTGTCCGTGGCCGGGCGGGTGGGCTGCGCAGGGGCGTGAGCCGCATGGATGCGGCGACCGAGCTTACATGGACGTACTTGCAGCGACCCCTGCGCAGTCCACCCGCCCGGCCAATCCCATGATCGACAAACGCCGCCCACCACGAGGGGCTGCGCCGTTGGCTGGAAACTAGACCGGTGCCAGCGCCGTGAACGGTGCCCACGGCAGGTTACGCAGCAGCGCATACCCAGGCAGTACCCAGAGCCAGAACGTGGGATTGGCCAGCACCCGCATCAGCGGGTCCAGCAGGCGCGGACGGATGCCGGCGACGTTCAGCAGCATCAGCAGCAGGAAGGGCAGGCTGATGACCAGCAGCGGGTTCATCGCCATCGCGCCGGGCAGGTCGAAATGGACCAGCGAATACAGGCAGCGTGTGCTGCCACAGCCCGGGCAGTACAGGCCGGTCAGCGCGTACAGCGGGCAGCTCGGCAAGGGATTGCCGGCGACATACGGATTGACGTTGCGCAGCACCAGCGCGGCACCGGCGGCCAGGCCGGTGGCGGCCAGCAGCGGTGCCCAGCGGGCCAGTCGGGATCGGGTGGGCAGTGCGGACATGCAGCAACGGATCCGGCGCAGGCGCCGGATCCGTCCACACGGATCAGTAGCCGCTGTTGCTCATCGCACCCATGCCGCCGAGAGCGACGATCAGGATGCCGTACAGCACGCCGACCACGACGGCGGCAATGGCCGACCAGATGGCCCACTTCTTGGCCTTGGCCGAGGATTCCTGGGCACCGGCGATGTCGCCAGCGGCCAGCTTGCCGTTGACCTGGGCAGCGTAGACGATCGACACGATGCCGGCCGGCAGGCAGCAGAACAGGGTGCTCAGGATGGCCCAGACCAGATTGTTCGGGACCTGCGGATTGGCGGTATTCATGGGTTCAAGCTCCTTGATGGGTGGTGGTGGTGAATCATTGGTCGGAAAGAGCGCCCAGTACGGCCAAGCCGCCGAACAGCCCGAACCACAACAGCAACAGGACCGGCAGGGCCACGGCCGAAGCCACCGCCCACCAGCCCGCCTTGCGCGACGCGCTGTAGGCCCCCGGCAGGTCGCCGGCCGCGCGGCGGCCATCGACCTGGGAGGCATAGACGATCGACACCACGCCCAACGGCAGGCAGCAGAACAGCGTCGTCAGGATCGCCCAGACCAGATGGTTGGGGATGTAGACCGGACGGCTGAGCGGTGGCGGTTGATTCAAAGCAAGACTCCATTCCTTGGTGGCCGGCCTTGGTGCATTGGCCGAACCTCCCCCCTGTGGGTGCGTAATCTACCTCAACCTGCGCTGCATGTATGCGGTTACAGTCAGATACTGGAGTGTATGGCCATTGACCGGAAGCTTTTGACGGGCCCCTGTAGGGAAACAGAGGCCGTGTCTGCAGGGGGAATGGGGGCTGTTGCCTGGAAGGGTTACCGGCGGCCGCGCGGCCGATCAGGCGTGATCGCCACGCAGGGCCCGCACCTGGGCCTCCAGCACCGGGGCGCGGGTGGTGCGGCCATCCACCGCCGGTGCGGCCACCACCTCCACGGTGGCGCGGAAGCGGCGCGGTACGCGCATGCGGCCGAGGCGGCTGTCGCGCCGGCTCCACATGCTCGACCACATGCCGCGCAGCGCCATCGGCACCACCGGCACCGGCCGCCGCTCGAGGATCTTCTCAACGCCGGACTTGAACGGCGCCATCTCCCCGTCGCGGGTCAGCGCACCCTCGGGGAAGATGCAGACCAGTTCGCCTTCGGCCAGCGCAGCGTCGATCTCGTCGAACGCGCGCTGCATCAGTGCCGGGTCTTCGCGCGCACCGGCGATCGGGATTGCCTTGGCGGTCCGGAAGATCCAGCGCATTACCGGGATGTTGAAGATCCTGTAGTACATGACGAAGCGCACCGGGCGCGGAATCGTCGCCGACAGGATCAGCGCGTCCATGTAGCTGACGTGGTTGCAGACCAGCAGCGCGGCGCCTTCGTCCGGCACGTTGGCCTCGATGCCGTGCGGGCGCAGCCGGTACAGGGTGCGCACCATCAGCCAGCTGAGGAAGCGCATCAGGAATTCAGGGACGATGGTGAAGATGTAGATCGCCACCAGCGCGTTGGCGATGGCCAGCGCCAGGAACTGCTGCGGAATGGTCCAGTGCAGCAGCTTGTGCGCGGCCAGCGACAGCAACGCCGCAGCGACGATGAAGCCCGAGTTCTGGATGTTCAGTGCGGCGAACACGCGCGACATCTGCGCCTTCGGCGTGCGGCTCTGGATCAGCGCGAACAGCGGCACCACGAAGATGCCGGTGAACAGGCCGATGCCGATCAGGTCGATGACGATGCGGATGCTGCCGGGCTGCTGCAGGAAAGGACCAATGGTCAGCCCGTGCACGGTCGCTTCGCCGCTGCGGGCGAAGTACAGGTCGAGCAGGAAGGCGGTCATGCCGAACGCACCCAGCGGCACCAGGCCGATTTCCACCGTGCGTGCCGACAGCTTCTCGCACAGCAGCGAGCCGACGCCGGTGCCGACCGAGAACAGGGCCAGCGCAAAGATGTACAGGGTCGGCTCGCCGCCCAGGTTGGTCACCGCGTAGGCCGGTAGCTGCGAGGTCAGCACGGTGCCAACGAACCAGAACCAGGACACGCCCAGGATCGAGTTGCGCACGGCCTTCTGCTGGCGCGCCATGCGCAGTACCGCCAGCGATTCCGGCAACGGGTTCCAGTTGATCTTCAGGGTCGGGTCGCCTGCATCGACCCTGGGAATCAGGCGCGCGGCGATGTTGCCGCAGATCGCCAGGGCGATGATCGCGCACGCAGCCACCACCGTACCGTGGCTGCCGGCCACGGTGAACACCAGGCCGCCAACGATCATGCCGGAGAGAATCGACATTGAAGTGCCCATCTCGACCAGGCCGTTGCCGCCGGTCAGTTCCTCGGGCCTGAGCACCGACGGCAGCACCGAATACTTCACCGGGCCGAACAGGGTGGACTGCATGCCGGTACAGAACAGCGCGACCAGCAGCACCGGTAGGCTCTGGGTGAGGAAGCCGGTGGCCGCCAGCGACATGATCACGATCTCCATGGTGGTGGTGATCACGATCAGCCGCGATTTTTCCAGTTTGTCGGCGATCTGCCCGGCCAGCGCCGAGAACAGGAAATACGGCAGGATGAAGATGGCCGGTGCCAGGGTGGCGTACAACCCCAGTTCTTCCTCCGGCACGGCCATGAACAGCAACATGCTGATGATCGCCTGCCGGTACACGTTGTCGTTGAACGCACCGAGCGCCTGTACGACGAAGAACGGCAGGAAACGGCGCTGGCGCAGCAGGGCGAACTGGTTGTGACCGGACATGGAGCCTCCTTGACCGGCGCAGCCTAGCATTCCTGCCCATCCGCTGTGGGTGCTGTGGGTGCGGACCGTTGGTCCGCACACCTGCCAGCACCCTCAGACGATATCGTCGACCACGCCGCCGTCCACGCGCAGCGCTGCCCCGGAAGTCGCCGAGGCCTGTGGCGAGGCCAGGTACACCACCATGTTGGCCACTTCCTCGACCGTAGCGGTGCGCTGGATCACCGAAGACGGCCGGTGCGCCATCACGAACTCGCGGCCGATCTGTTCCAGCGGCTTGCCGCTGCGCTGGCGTTCATCCTCGAACATCGCGGCGAAGCCATCGGACAGGGTCGGGCCAGGCAGCACTGCGTTGACGGTGACGCCACTGCCGGCCACGCGCTTGGCCAGGCCGCGTGACAGTGACAGCTGCGCGGTCTTGCTGACCCCGTAATGGATCATGTCGGCCGGAATGTTGCGCGCCGATTCGGACGAGATGAACAGCACGCGGCCCCAGCCGGCATCGACCATCGCTGGCAGCAGCGCACGCGACAGGCGTACGCCGGACATCACGTTGGTCTGCCAGTAGCGCTCCCAGGTGGCGTCATCGGTCTCGAAGAAGTCCTGCGGGCCGAAGATGCCGGCGTTGTTGACCAGGATGTCGATCTTCGGCAGCCCAGCCAGCAGCGTATCGACACCGGCCGCATCGGAGAGGTCGGCGGCGACACCGAATACGTCGGCTCCCGGGACAGCCGCGAGCAGATGCTGGCGGGCGCGCTCGACGCTGTTGGTGCTGCGGCCATTAAGGACGACGCGTGCGCCTGCGGTGGCCAGGCCCAGGGCGATGGCCAGGCCGATGCCGGCGGTGGAGGCGGTCACCAGCGCGGTGCGGCCGCTGAGTTCGATTTTCATGGTGATGATCCGGAGCGGGAGCTGCCCAGTATCCGCGTGGCGGCGTGATCGAACTGCATCGCCAGGTGCAACGCGCCGTTGCACGCGGCGCAGCAGATCCACGCCCTGCGTGGATGGGATGCCCGCAGCGATGACGGATCAGGTCAGGTTGGTCACCGCCTCATTGGCCGCGGCACGCACCTTCGGCAGCATGCGCAGTACCAGCGCCATCTGGGTACGGATCAACTGCAGTTTCGGCGGCATCGCCTCGTCGATCTGCTCCAGCTCGGCGGCCACCGCGCGGTCGGCGTCGTTGTCATCGTCCGCGACCGGTTGCCGCGCGGTCAGCGCCGTCGCCAGCTGCTGAAGTGCCTTGCGCACGCGATCGCCCGCGGCCAGCGCCAGTGGATCGCCAGCGTAGCTGTCCACCTGGTCCCGGTGCGCACCCAGCGCCGACAGATGCCCCAGCAGCGTGTTGGACAGCGCCAGGAAGCGGAAGCCGGCATCCAGGTTGCGGCGTACGTGGCCGGGTTCGCGCAGCATGTTCGACAACGCGGTGGACAGCGCGGCGTCGGCGTTGTGCATGTCGCGGCGGGCGATGCGGTAGGCCAGGTCGTCGCGCATGCCGCTGCGGTACTGGCCCAGCACCGAATCCAGGTAGCGAGCCGCAGTGTCCAGCACGCGTGCCAGGACGAGATGCAGCTGCCGGCCCTGCCAGTCAGGCAGGATCAGGAATGCTGCCGCCGCTGCGATCGCGCAGCCCAGCAGCGTATCGACCATGCGCGGCACGATCAGCACGAAGCCATCGCCGATCAGGTTGAAGCAGGTCAGTGCCATCACGGTGATCGCGGCTGATGCCACCAGGTAGCGGTCGGTGCGGGTGAAGAAGAACAGCAGCGCAGAGAGCAGGGCGATCAGCAACTGCACGTGCAGCTGCGGGAACAGCTGCAGCAGTGCCCAGGTCAGCACCAGTCCGGCGACGGTGCCGACGATGCGCTGTGCCAGGCGCTGGCGGGTGGCACCGAAGTTGGGCCGGCACACGAACACGATGGTCAGCAGTACCCATGAACCGTTCTGTGCATTGAACAGCCGGATCGCTGCAAAGCCGGCGATCAGCGCCAGTGCCATGCGCAGGCCATGGCGGAACAGCACCGAGCCGGGCGTGAACTGCTGGCGGACGCGCACGCCCATCTCGCGCAGGGTATGCGGGTTGCTGTCGCGCAGGCGGGTGTCGACGTTGTCCAGGCTGGCTTCGGAACGTTCGGCATCCAGCAGGCGGCGCTCGATGCTGCGCAGGTTGTGAACCAGCAGGTCCAGCGAGCCGAGCAGGCGCTGCCACTGCGGGCGCTGCTGGTCACGCAGGTAGGCCAGCGCGTCTGCCAGGTCGCGCCCGGCCTGCTGGTTGCTTTCACCGTATACGAACGGACGACGCAGCCGGATCGCCTCGCCCAGGCGGGCACAGGCCTGGCCCTGCAGGTCGAGCAGGCGCTGGCAGCGGTAAAGCACATCGCTGTGGAAGAAGGCGTCCACCAGCGCGCCATACGGGTAGTGCGAGGAACTGGCGCGCTCGTGGAAATCCTGCGCCATGTAGTACAGGCGCAGGTACAGGCCGGAGTTCACCCCGGGCCGGCCGGAGCGGCCGAAGCGGGCCAGGATCGCTGTCTTGGCCTCGTTCAGTGCACCCACCACACGGCGGTTCTGTTCGGCCAGGTCGAGCTGGCGACGTTGCAGGTCGGCTTCGCGTACCGGCTCGAACAACGCAGCCTTCAGCTGCAGGTAGCGGCCCAGCTCAAGGTACAGCCGCGCCACGCGTTCGCGCACCGGCCGGTTGGCGAACAACGCGGCCCACAGGATCGACAACAGTCCGTACCAGACCGCACCGGCCAGCAGATGGCTGACCGCCTCCAGTGCGCTGTGCAGGTCGCTGGCACCATGTTGTTCCAGGCCGATCATCGTGTAGATCGCCAGCGTCACCGTGGCCTGGGCAATGGATGCGTAGCGCTCGCCGAGCGCGCCAAGCAGGGTCAGGCCGAAGGTGGAAAGTGCCAGCGCGCCGATGAAGATCCACGGCCACGGGAACAGCCAGATCACCGAAGCCGCCGCAATGCAGAAGCACAACAGGGACAACACCACGGCCTTGGTCCGGCCCCACCAGTTGTCGTCGGTTTCTGCGATGGCGCTTGCGATGATGCCAAGGAACACGCCGGGCAGGGCGGTCAGCGCCTCGAACTGCCAGCACACGGCCACGGCCGCGGTCAGCGCGATGAACACGCGCAGGCCGTAGCTGGCCTTTTCGTGGGCCCACAGTCGGCTGAGGCGGGATTGGCGGGCGGACATGCAGGCTCGGTGGAAGGGTCTTCCACCATTATTGCGGGCTGCGCGTGAAATATGGAGTGCGGACCAACGGTCCGCACCCACGGTGCTGCCGGACCCTACATGTCGAACCGCACGCTCACAGCGAACGTGCGTGGCAGGCCTGTGCCGGCGTTGGACCAGTACTTCCGGTTGGCCAGGTTCTCGACGCTGGCGCGCACGGTCACCGGATGACCGGAGGCGAGCAGGCGGTAGCCGATGCCTGCATTGACCAGCGTGTAATCGGGCAGCTTCAGGGTGTTGTCGGCGTCGTACCAGACATCGCCGTAGTAGCGCACCGCGGCGTATGTTTCCAGGCCATCCACCCACGGCAGCTGGTAGGTGGCGTGCACGACCCCGCTCCAGCGCGCCGCACCGGCGGTACGGTTGCCCTCCTGTGCAGCGCTGGCCGGGGACAGCCTGTCGTAGGTCGGGTCCAGCCAGGTGACGCCTCCGCCAACCGTGAGGACATCGCTGATGTGCAGGTCGGCACTGGCCTCGATGCCTTCGTACAGCGTGATGCCGTCCTGCACCAGGCGCTTGCCGGCCGGTGTGAGTTCATCGATGTTGGCGCCACGTTCCAGCCGGAACGCCGCCACGTTCGCGTTCCAGCGTGCGGCCTCGGCCTTCGCGCCGATCTCGTACTGCTTGCTGAGGGTCGGGTCGAGCACATCACCGGCGTTGACGTAGTTGTTGCCTACGCGGCTGCCCGCTTCCAGCGATTCGATGTAGCTGGCGTAGAGGGTGACCGCCTCGCTGGGCTTGAACATCACGGCATAGGTCGGTGTGACCGGATAGGTGTGGTAGCGGCCCTTGGTCTCGTAATCGTTGTAGCGCCAGCCCGCCAGCACCGACCAGCCGCTGCCGAGATCGACGGTATCGCTTGCGAACACGGCCTGCTGCACGGTCTCGTCGCCACGGGTCATCATCCGTGAACCGACGGCGTCATGGCGGATGTCATGGCGCTGGTACAGGTTGGCGCGGCCGATCAGGCTCCATTCGTAGGGACGGTCCCAGCCCAGCCCGGTCTGGTGACTGATGCCTGCCACCACCTGATGCTGCAGCGGACCGGTGCGGAAGCTGCCCTGCAGCATCGCCTGGGCCAGTCTCCACTCGCTCTTGCCACCCAGTTCATAGACGTTGACGTCATAGTCGCCATTGGGCGAATCGATGTAGGCGAAGATCTTGTTGACGTCATTCCACGAGGTGGTGACGCCGTAACTCAGGCTGGTTTTCCAGTCGCTGTTGATCTGCCAGTCCAAGCGGGTCGACAACAGGCTGGAACGAGTGTCGTAGTAGGTGCCGGGGACACTGTTGCCGGTATTCCCGGCGATCGGTCGCGGCAACGAGGTCAGTCCGCGGAAGTAGTACTGCGGCGATTCCTTGCGCAGGTCGCGTGACTGGAACACGCCGTCGAAGGTCCAGATCAGTGCGTCGCTCAGGCGCGCGTCCAGCGACAGTGCGCCCACCTTGCGATCGACGTGGCCACCATTGAAGGTCTCACCCTTTTCCTCGAAAGCATTGAAGCGATAACCGAACATCTGCTCGTTGCCGAAGCGGCCGCCGACGTCCATCCCGCCACTGACGATGCCCTGCTCGCGCCAGCCCAGCTGGGCGGAGAAGGTGGGCGTGTCGGTCGGCTTCTTGGTGATGTAGTTGACGATGCCACCGGGGGCACCGAAACCATAAAGGAATCCACCCGGGCCTTTCAGCAGATCGACCTGTTCCATCACTTCCAGCGGCCACTCGGTACCCCACGAGGAAACCTGCAGGCCATTGACGCGATAGCTGTCGAAGTTCAGGTCGATGCCACGGTTGCGGATCGGCGAACTCCAGCCACTGGCATAGGCGCTGACCTGGGTGGTGACCGAAGGGTCGAGCAGGAACGCTTCGCCCAGCGAGACCACCTGGCGCTGCTCGATCTGCTCGCGGCCCACGGCGGTGATCGCGAACGGGGTATCACGCAGCACGCGATCACCAAGGGCGCCGGTATCGGCGTGGGTGCGTTCGGCGGTGACCTTCACCGCATCCAGATCGGTGGCACTGCGGTTCCGATTGGTGCGCTCGGGTACGGACTGGGCATGCGCGGCACAGGCCAGTGACAGGGAAACGGCAAGCAGCGCCGGGCGGCAGAGTGGGTGCAGGAGCATGGTTCAGTCATCCTCGGCGAACGGCCACGCGCCATCCGCCCGCATGGGGGGAAAGGTTGATGGCTGGGATCACGCAGGCTTGCCGGAGAGGGCAGCGGGGCGCCGCGAAGGGGCGCAGGACCATGGCTGGAGGGGAATTGTTCTCTTTTCGTTACAGCACGTCAAACCGGGAGGCGTGCGGACCAACGGTCCGCACCCACCCTCCGCGCCGGTGGTAATGCCGGCCGCTGGCCGGCAGATTCGCAGTATCGAGAACTAGATCCACGCCATGCGTGGATGGGCTCTACTACGCCCGCTGCGCGCGCTTGAGCAGCTTCGCTTCGCGCCTGCGCGCGCGACGGGCGCGCCAGCGCTCGGCCAGGCAGGAGAAGATCACGTACAGTGCCGGCGTACTGAGCAGGGTCAGGCTCTGCGAGAACAGCAGGCCGCCGATCATCGCGATGCCCAGCGGGCGGCGCAGCTCGGACCCTTCACCCAGGCCGATCGCCAGCGGCACTGCGGCCAGGATCGCGACCATCGTGGTCATCATGATCGGGCGGAAGCGCACGATGCTGGCCTCGCGTGCGGCATCGCGCGGCGCCAGCCCATGCTCGCGCTGCGCCACCAG
The DNA here is from genome assembly GCF_059369995.1 of Stenotrophomonas sp. YJH_SMC_53. Taxonomy (NCBI): domain Bacteria; kingdom Pseudomonadati; phylum Pseudomonadota; class Gammaproteobacteria; order Lysobacterales; family Lysobacteraceae; genus Stenotrophomonas; species Stenotrophomonas sp. YJH_SMC_53. The sequence continues at coordinate 69,972 of NZ_JCAFTF010000001.1, forward strand.
TGCGAAGTCGATCATCATGATCGCGTTCTTCTTGACGATGCCGATCAGCAGCACCAGCGCGATCATCGAGATCACCGACAGCTCGGTGTTGGTGCCGAACAGGGCCAGCAGCGCACCGACACCCGCCGCCGGCAGCGTGGACAGGATGGTGACCGGGTGGATCAGGCTCTCGTAGAGCATGCCCAGTACCAGATACACGGTCAGGATTGCGGCGAACACCAGGATCAGCATGTCGCTGGGATCTGAGTTGAAGCCGAAGCCCGCATCGTCGGCCAGGCGGATGTCGCCGGGCATGCGCATGCCGGCCACGGTGGCGTCGATGATCGCCTTGGCCTCGCCCATGCTCACGTTGGGAGCCAGGTTGTAGCTGAGGTCCATCGTCGTGTACTGGTTCTCGTGGGTGATCTGCGATGGGGCCAGGCCAGGCATCTGCGTGGCCACCGCGGTGATCGGCACCATGTCGCCGTTGCGTGCACGCACGTACACCTCATCCAGCGCCGCCGGGGTGGCTGTCTGCGAGGGCAGGGCATTGACCACCACGCTGTACTGGTTGATGTCCGAATAGATGGTGGAGATCTGGCGCTGGCCGAACGCACCATACAGCGCGCCGTCGATGGCGCCCACTGTGATGCCCAGGCGCGCGGCCTTTGCGCGGTCGATCTGGATGTTCTGGCGCAGGCCGGCATTGTCCACGTCGGTCCCGACGTCGCGCAGCTTCGGGTTCTTCTTCAGTTCCGCCTGCAGCTTGGGCAGCCATTCCTGCAGTGCGGCCAGGTCGTTGCCCTGCAGCGAAATGCGGTACTGCGCGCCCTGGCTGGAACCGCCGCCATCGTTGCTGGGCAGGTCCTGGATCGCGCGCAGGCGCAGCTGCAGGTCGGGATAGCGATCGGCCTTGGCGCTGAGGCGCGCCAACGCATGCGCGGTGGTTTCGCGGCGGCCGTCACTGCGAGATTTCAGCTCGATGTTGAACTGTGCACTGGAGCCCTGGCGGCCGCTGCCCAGGCGTACACCCACCGTCTTCACCGCCGGGTCGGCCATCAGCATGTCGGTGATGCGGCGCTGGCGCGCGACCATGTCCTCGAACGACACGGTGGCACTGGAGTTGGCGCGGCCCCAGATCAGGCCGGTGTCCTGCGGCGGGAACGCGCCCTTCTTCACCGCGCCGAACAGGAAGATGGTGACGCCGATCAGGATCAGCGGCGTCAGCGACAGCAGCAGCGCGTGGCGCAGCGAGAAGTCGAGGAATACGGTGTAGATGCGCAGCATGCGCTCGTGGCCGGCGTCCAGCCAGCGGCCGAAACGCGACGGCGGCGCGCTGTGGTCGTGCGCGCTGAGGAAGCGGCTGCACAGCGCCGGGGTCAATGTCAGCGAGACGATCATCGAGACCACGATGGCCGCCACCAGGGTGACGGTGAACTCGCGGAAGAACGCGCCCATCATGCCGCTGGCGAACAGCAGCGGGATGAACACCGCCACCAGCGAGGCGGTGATCGAGACGATGGTGAAGCCGATCTCGCGCGCACCGGTCAACGCCGCCTGCATGCGCGGCATGCCCTCGTCGAGGTGGCGCATGATGTTCTCGATCACCACGATCGCATCGTCGACCACGAAGCCGATCGCGATCACCAGCGCCAGCAGGCTCAGGTTGTTCAGGGTGAAGCCCATCACGTACATGACCAGCGCGGCGCCGGCCAGCGACAGCGGCACGGTCACCGCCGCGATCAGGGTGGGTGCCAGCCGGCGCAGGAACAGCGCCATGGTCAGCACCACCATCGCCAGGCTGATCAGCAGGGTGATCTGCACTTCATGCAGCGACGAACGGATGGTCGGCGTACGGTCGAAGTACGGCGTCATCGTGGTGCCCGGCTGCAGGTAGTCGCGCAGGGTCGGGATCTGCGCCTTGACCCGGTCCACGGTCTCCACGATGTTGGCGCCGGCGCGGGTGAATACGTACATCACCACTGCCGGTTTGTGGTCGAACCACGCCGCCTGGTAGGCATCCTGCTGGCCGTCGTAGACGTTGGCGATGTCCTTCAGGCGGATCACCCGGCCGTCGCCCTGGGTCTTGACCACCAGGTCGGCGAAGTCGGCGGCGCGTGCCACCGAGTCGTTGGCGATGATCGCCGTGGTGGTGTTGCCATCGCTGAGGAAGCCGGTGGGCGAGGTCACGTTGGCCGCGCGCACCGCGTTGCGCAGGTCATCGGCGGTCAGGCCCAGCGCGTTCATCAGGCGCAGGTTGACGTCCACGCGTACCGCTGGCGTCGACGCGCCAGCGATGTCGACCGAGGCGACGCCGCTGATCTGGCGGATGCGCTGCGCCAGCAGCGAGTCGGCCACGTTGTAGAGCTCGTCGGCCGACTGCGTCTGCGAGGTCAACGCGATGGCGATCACCGGGTCGTCGTTCGGGTTCGCCTTCTGGTACATCGGCGAGCCCATGCCCGAAGGCAGGTCGGCCTGCGCCGAGTTGATCGCGGTCTGTACGTCCAACGCGGCCGAATCGATGTTGTGGCCGCTCTGGAAGATCATGAACACCAGCGAGCTGCCTTCCGAGCTCGACGATCGCATGCGATCGATGCCTGGCAGCTGGCCGAGATGGCGTTCCAGCGGCGCGGTGACCGTCGAGGCCATGGTCGCCGCGTCGGCGCCGGACTGGCTGGCATGCACGAAGATCACGGGGATCTCGATGTTCGGCAGCGCCGATACGCCCAAGCGCAGGTAGCAGATCAGGCCGACCATGAACAAGCCGATGGCCAGCAGCGCGGTGCCGATCGGGCGGCGGATGAAGGGGCCGGACAGGTTCATCGTGCGGCCGCCCACGGCAGCGGGGCGTGGATCATGCCTGCGGCTCCTGCAGCGAACCCTCGCGCAGCGCACGCTGTTCGCGGCGGCGCGCCAGCCACTCGGAGAAGCGCTCCATGTACAGGTAGATCACCGGCGTGGTGTACAGCGTCACCAGCTGCGACAGCAGCAGGCCACCGACGATGGCGATACCCAGCGGGCGGCGCAGCTCCGAACCGATGCCGGTGCCCAGCGCCAGCGGCAGTGCGCCGAGCATGGCCGCGGCGGTGGTCATCATGATCGGGCGGAAGCGCAGCAGGCAGGCGCGGCGGATCGCCTCGTGCGCGTTGGCACCGGCGCGGCGCGCCTCGATCGCGAAGTCGACCATCATGATGCCGTTCTTCTTGACGATGCCGATCAGCAGCACGATGCCGACGATGCCATCCACCGACAGGCTCAGCCCGCACAGCATCAGCGCCAGCAGCGCGCCGACACCGGCCGGTGGCAGCGTGGAGATGATCGTGATCGGGTGGATGTAGCTCTCGTAGAGCACGCCCAACACGATGTAGATCACCACCAGCGAGGCCAGCAGCAGCCACACCACGTCGGTCTGGCTGCCGGTGAACTCGGCGGCCTTGCCGATGAACTCGGCATGCAGGTGGGTGGGCATGTCCAGGCTGTCCTTGGTCTCCTGGATCGCTCGCACCGCTTCGGACAGCGAATAGCCCGGCGCCACGTTGAACGACACGGTCACCGCCGGCAGCTGCTGCTGGTGGCTGACCACCAGCGGCGCACTGCTGACCTTGCCTTCGGCCAGTGCCGACAGCGGGATGATGTTGCCGGCGCCTACCGTGATGCCGGTGTTCTGCGCGCCGATGCCGGTGGCGGTGGACGAGTTGGAGGAGGTGACCTGGCCGAAGCTGGTGGCATTGGTGCCGGTCAATGCGCCGGCGCCGTTGGAGGCGACGGCCAGCTGTTCCATCAGCGCAGTGCTGGTGCGGAACTCCGGTGCCACTTCCAGCACCACGCGATACTGGTTGAGCTCGGTGAAGATGGTCGAAATCTGGCGCTGGCCGAACGCATCGTAGAGCGTGTCGTCGATGGTCTGCATCGGCACGCCCAGCACGCTGGCCTTGTCGCGGTCGATGTTCAGCTCCAGGGCGCGGCCCTGGTTGGACAGGTTGTTGTCGACGTCGGCCAGTTCCGGGCGCTTGCGCAGCGCTTCGGTCAGGCGCGTGGCCTGGGTCGCCACCGTCGCCGAATCCACGTCCGACAGCGAGTACTGGTACTCGGTGGCGGCCACGCGGGTATCCAGGGTCACGTCCTGCACCGGTTTCAGGTACAGCGCCACGCCCGGAATGCCGGCCACCGCCTTCTGCAGGCGCGGCAGGATCTCCTCCAGCCCATCGCGCTGGCTGCGCTCCTTCAGCACGATCGACAGCTGGCCCTGGTTGAGGGTGGGGTTCATGCTGCCGGCGCCGATGAAGGCCGACACGCCGGTCACGTCTGGATCCTGGCGCAGCGCTTCGGCCACCTGCCTGGTGCGCTGCTCCATCTGCGGGAAGGCGATGTTCTGGTCGGCCTGCACCACGCCGGTGATCAGGCCGGTGTCCTGTTCGGGAAGCAGGCCCTTGGGGATCAGCACGTACAGCAGCACGGTCAGCACCAGCGCGCCACCGGCCACGGCCAGGGTCAGCCGCTGGTGGCCAAGCACCCAGTCCAGGCTGTGCTCGTAGAGGCCGACGGTGCGCGTCCACAGGTTCTGCTTGCCGGCCGCCGCCGCGCGCTCATGCGCGTCCTCGCCCTCGGGCAGGGCATCGGGCTTGAGCAGGTAGGCGCACATCATCGGGGTCAGCGTCAGCGAGATCAGCATCGACAGCACCACGGCGATGCTCAGCACCCACGCGAACTCGTGGAACAGGCGGCCGGTGACGCCGGGCATCAGCAGCAGCGGCAGGAACACCGCCACCAGCGAGACCGTCAGCGACAGCACGGTGAAGCCGATCTGGCGTGCGCCGATCTCGGCCGCTTCCTTGCCACTCTTGCCCTGCTCGATGTAGCGCACGATGTTCTCGATCATCACGATCGCATCGTCGACCACGAAGCCGGTGGCCACCACCAGCGCCATCAGCGAGAGGTTGTCCAGCGACATGCCGGCGAAGGCCATCACCGCGAAGGTGCCGGCCAGCGACAACGGCACCGCCACCGAGGGAATGATCGTGGCCCACAACCGGCGCAGGAACACGAAGATCACCGCCACCACCAGCCCGATGGTCAGGATCAGGGTGAACTGCACTTCATGCACCGAGGCGCGGATGGTCTCGGTGCGGTCGTTGAAGATCTCCAGGTGCACGTCGGCTGGCAGCACGCCCTGCAGCTGCGGCAGGATGGCGCGGATGCGCTCGACGGTCTGCACGATGTTGGCACCGGGCTGGCGGCGCACTTCCAGCAGTACCGCCGGCTTGCCGTCGGCCCAGGCGGCAAGCTGGTCGTTCTCCACGCCATCGATCACCTCGGCCACGTCCGACAGCCGCACCGGGCGACCATTCTTGTAGCTGATGATGGTGTCGCGGTACTCGGCGGCGCTGGCCAGCTGGTCGTTGGTGCCGATGCTGTAGGACTGCGTCTTGCCGTTCAACGAGCCCTTGGGCGCATTGACGTTGGCCTGGGTCAGCGCGCTGCGCAGCTGCTCCAGGGTCAGGCCCATGTTCGACAGCTGCGCCGGATTGACCTGGATGCGCACGGCCGGGCGCACATTGCCGGCGATCGAGACCAGGCCCACGCCCTGCACCTGCGACAGGCGCTGGGCCAGGATGGAATCGGCGTAATTGTTGACGTCGCGCAGCGGGCGCGTGTCAGAGGTCAGTTTCAGGGTGACGATGGCCGCGTCGGCCGGGTTCACCCGGTTGTAGACCGGCTGGTAGGGCAGCGACGAGGGCAGGGTGGCCTGGCGGATCGCCGCCTGCACGTCCTGCGCGGCGATGTCGATGTCGCGGTCCATCGAGAACTGCAGGATGATCGTCGACAACCCGGCCGACGAGTCGGAGGTCATCAGCTCCAGCCCGGAAATCTGCCCGAACTGGCGCTCCAGCGGGGTGGTAACCAGCGAGGCCATGGTGGTGGCGTTCGCACCGGGGTACTGGGTGGTAACCACAAGGCTGGGCGCATCGATTTCCGGCAGCGCCGACACCGGCAGCTTGCGGTAACCGAGGATGCCCAGCAGCAACAGGCCCGCCATCAACAGCGAGGTGGCGATCGGGCGGCGGATGAAGATCGTCGAAAAGCCCACGGACTGATCCTTGCTGGCACTTCAATGTCGGCGCCGGCAGGTCCGCCGGCGCGAGGGAGATCAGTGGCCTGCGCTCAGCGCGGGCCACCACCGCGACGGCCACCGCCGCCCGCGTTCTTCTGTTCGGCGGCCTTCAGTTCGGCCTCGGTCGGTGCGGCCGGGGTCTCGCCCGGCTTCAGTGCGGTGACCTTGCTGCCCGGCTTCAGGCGGAACTGGCCTTCGCTGACCACCCGCTCGCCGCCTTTGAGGCCTTCGGCGATCTGCACTTGGCTGTCGCCCACTTCCACGCCGCTGCGCACGGTCTGCATCTTTACCGTGTTGTCGCCCTGCACGATGTAGACGTACTCGCCATCCGGGCCACGCAGTACCGCCTGGGTGGGGATCACCACGCCGCCGGCAATCGTGCGCAGCTGCATGCGCACGTTGACGAACTGGCCCGGCCAGAGGCCGTTGTCGGTGTTGTCGAACAGGGCGCGCGCCTTGAACGTGCCGCTGTCGGCACTGATCAGGTTGTCGACCACATCGAGCTTGCCGTCGCCGGACAGCACGTGCGAATCGGCGCGGTCCAGCGCCGCCACCGGTACCGTGCCGGCGGCCTGCGCCTGGCGCACATCGCCGAGCTGGCGCTCGGGCAGATTGAACAGCACGTGGATCGGATGGATCTGGGTCAGCGTGACCAGAGCCGTACCGGCGCTGACCACGTTGCCGGCGTCGACCGCACGGATGCCGGCGATGCCTGAGATCGGCGCGGTGACCCGGGTGTACTGCAGCTGCACCTGCGCCGAGCGCATGCTGGCCTCGTTGGCGGCCACGGCGCTTTCGTACTGTGCCACTTGGTTTCGCTGTGTATCCAGATCGGTCTTGGCGACGTACTGGCGATACTCCGGCGCGTTCGAGCGCTGGTAGTTGGAGCGCGCGGTGGCCAGCAGGGCCTCGTTCTGGCGCTTGGCTGCAGCGGCCTGGTCGTAGCTGGCCTGGGCGGTGCGCGGGTCGATCACCGCCAGCACATCACCCTGCTTCACTTCCTGGCCTTCACGGAAATTCAGGCTCATCAGCTGACCGCCGACCTGCGGGCTGACGGTGACGGTGTTCATCGCGGTCACCGTACCCAGCGCGCTGGCATACACCGGCACGTCCTGGCGCGTGGCCTCCACCACGGTCACCGGCACTGGACCGGCATTCGGATCTTCGCCGCCCTGGCGCGCGCCCGCAGCAGGTTTTCCAGCCTTGTCCTTGCCCCCGCCAATGACGCGCAGGCCGACCACGGCCAGCACCAGGATCGCCACGACCAGCAGCACGATCTTCCAAACACGTGACATTACGAGGACTCCGAGAGGGCTGGACCGGACGGGACGCCGGGACAATGCGCAAAGCATACCTGTGCCACATCACGTTTCCTGCATGACGGATGGGACGGGCGCTAAGACCGGATGCGGCACCGGAGGTTCCCGTGGCGCCGGTGTTGCCCTACATTCAGCTGGAACCCTCTTGCTGTGGAGATTGCGATGCGCCGTTCGCTGCTGCTGTCCGCCCTGCTGCTGGCCCTGCCGGCGCTTGCCCATGCCCAGGACGGGCAACGCCCCGAAGTGACCGCCGCCGCGCAGCGGCTGCAGGCCCAGGTGGTCGAATGGCGTCGTGACTTCCACCAGCACCCGGAGCTGTCCAACCGCGAGGCGCGCACCTCGGCCGAGGTTGCCAAGCGCCTGCGTGCGATGGGCCTGAAGCCGAAAACCGGCATCGCCCACCACGGCGTGGTGGCGATCATCGAAGGCGGCAAGCCAGGCCCGAGGATCGCGTTGCGCGCGGACATGGACGCGTTGCCGGTGACCGAGCAGACCGGTCTGCCGTTCGCCTCCAAGGCCACCGACCAGTACCGCGGGCAGACCGTGGGCGTGATGCATGCCTGTGGCCACGACGCGCATACCGCCACCCTGCTCGGCGTGGCCGAAGCGCTGGTATCAATGAAGAAGGACCTGCCGGGCCAGGTGATGCTGATCTTCCAGCCGGCCGAGGAAGGCGCGCCGCCGCCGGAAGAGGGCGGTGCCGCACTCATGCTGAAGGAAGGGCTGTTCGCCGATTTCAAGCCCGAAGCGGTGTTCGGCCTGCATGTGTTCTCCAGCGTGCAGGCCGGCCAGATCGCTGTGCGCGGCGGCCCATTGATGGCCGCCTCGGATCGCTTCGGGATCAAGGTGATCGGTCGCCAGACGCATGGCTCGGCACCGTGGAACGGTGTTGACCCGATCGTCGCCACCGCCGATCTGGTCGGCACCGCGCAGACCATCGTCAGCCGCCGCGCCAACCTGTCCAAGCAACCGGCGGTGCTGACCTTCGGCGCGATCAACGGCGGCATCCGCTACAACATCATTCCCGATGAAGTGGAGATGGTCGGCACCATCCGCACCTTTGACGAAGGCATGCGCCAGCAGATCTTTGCCGACCTGCGCAACGTGGCCGAGCACACGGCCGCCGCGCACGGTGCGAAGGCGGTGACCGACATCTACGAGTCGGAGGGCAACCCGGCCACGGTGAACGACCCGGCGCTGACCGCGAAGATGCTGCCGAGCCTGCAGGCGGTGGTGGGCAAGGACAACGTGTACGAGCCTCCGCTGCAGATGGGCGCGGAGGATTTCTCGCTGTACGCGAAGGAAGTGCCGGGCATGTTCTTCTTCGTCGGGTCCACCAGCGTGGGCATCGACCCAGCGACGGCGCCGGCCAACCATTCGCCGAAGTTCCTGCTGGATGAGAAGGCACTGGATGTGGGACTGCGGGCGTTGCTGCAGGTGAGCCTGGATTACCTGCACGGTGCCGGCACCCCGGCGGGGTGAGGGGTGTTGGCAGGGCTTGCAGCCCTGCACCCGCTTGGATCAACGGCAACGTCAACGTCAAAAGCGGGCATTCCGTGGGATGGCGGGGTGGGTCCGGTTGAGGGGGACGCCGTAAACCCGTCCATGGGGGCTTGGCCGCGGCATCCATGCCGCGGACACCCCCTTAACCGGACCCACCCCCCCTTCGACAGTTTCCCGCGGCTGTTGGTGCCCGCTGCTGTTGGTGGGTGCCGACCGTTGGTCGGCACGGCGGACGTCATGAACGTCTGAAGGATCGGGTTTTGATTTTGATTTTTCTGATCTTTCCCGTGGTGGTGGCTGCGTGCAGGGAACTGTCAGGGGCCGGGTGGGTAGGCGGGGCGGGGGTGTCCGCGGCATGGAGGCCGCGGCCAAGCCCCCAGGGACGGGTTTACGGCGTCCCCCGACCCGCCTACCCACCCGGCCAAGCCGATAGACCGCCTTCCACGACCCACCAACAAAATCACCACGGAGGGGCTTCGCCGTTGGCCGGCCCGGCCGAACGCCCGCCCTCCGCGCGATACAATGACCTCCATGAACACCCCACAGGATTCCAGCCTCGGTCGCGAGGTCAGTTACCCGTCGCAGTACGATCCCGGCCTGCTGTTTCCCATCCCGCGCAGCGGCGCCCGCGCCGAGATCGGCCTCGATGACGCCGCGCTGCCGTTCGTCGGCCATGACCGCTGGCATGCCTTCGAGCTGAGCTGGCTCGATCCGCGCGGCAAGCCGCAGGCGGCCGTCGCCACCGTGCAGGTGCCGTGCACCTCGCCGCAGTTGATCGAATCGAAGTCGTTCAAGCTGTACCTCAACTCCCTCAACAGCACCCGCGTCGACAGCGCCGAGGCACTGCGCGAGCGCCTGGTGGCGGATCTGTCGGCCTGCGCCGGTGTGCCGGTCCAGGTCGAGTTCGGCCTGCCGGGCCTGCGCGAGACGCCGCTCGGTGAATCCATCGACGGGCTGGACGTGGAGATCGACTGCTACGGCCCGCCGCAGGCGGACTTCCTCGCCGCCGATGCGGGCGAGGTGGTGGAGGAGACCCTGGTCTCGGCGCTGCTGAAGTCCAACTGCCCGGTCACCGGCCAGCCGGACTGGGCCACGGTCAGCCTGCGTTACCGCGGGCCGAAGATCGATCGCGCGGGCCTGCTGCGCTACTTGGTCAGCTACCGTGAACATGCCGAGTTCCACGAGCAGTGCGTTGAGCGGATCTTCAGCGAGGTATCTGCGCGCTGCCAGCCACAATGGCTGGAAGTGGAGGCCCGCTACACCCGCCGTGGTGGCCTGGACATCAACCCCTGGCGCGCCAGCCCCGGCATCACCGCCCCGGCTGCGACCTACCGCGAGCTGCGGCAGTAACCGGTAGTGCCGGCCGCTGGCCGGCAACCGCAAGGAACCCGCGTCCAGGGCAAGGGCAAAGCCGGCCAGCGGCCGGCACTACCGGACGTCCGTTCCCCCGATTGTTCAGCCGCCCCGGGGGGCGGCTTCACATCTGCACCATCCCCATTTAACAACCGCCATGGCACCGTGCCAATCACGTAGTCATGCAGACGGGAGTTGTGGATGAGTACCGAGAAGAAAGCCGATTTCTCCGGCGTCAGTGGCAGTGTCGACAGTACCGCCGAGCAGGTGCCGAAGGCGGACTTCTCCGGCGTCAGCGCTTCGGTGGACAGCACCGCGGACGTTGTCAGCGGCGGCACCTATACCGTGCAGAAGGGTGACTCGCTGTCGAAGATCGCCAAGCAGCATCTGGGCGACGCCAATGCCTGGAAGAAGATCTTCGAAGCCAACCGCGATGTGCTTGATGACCCGGACAAGATCTTCCCGGGCCAGACCCTGAAACTGCCGCCGAAGTAAGCCGGCCAGAACGCCGTCCGACAATCCCTGGGAGGAACCCCGAATGATCAAGACCACCCCGCTCCAGACCGCCCTGATCGCCGCCCTGCTGGGCAGCGTCGCCCTGGTCGGTTGCAAGAAGAAAGAAGAGTCGACCGACAACAACGCCGCTCCGGCAGCGACTGCTCCGGCCGAGCCGGCGGCACCGGCCCCGATGACCGGCGCGCCGCCGCCGATGGCCGAAGCCGCCGCCGTCAGCGTCTCGTCGGTCACGGTCGGCAAGACCGCAGCCGCCGACAAGTCGGTTGCGACGGCGGCTTTGTTCGCGCCGAAGGATGACATCATCGTCTCGGTCAAGACCGACGGTGCCGCCAACAACGTCACCGTTGGCGCGAAGCTGACCTACCAGGACGGCCAGGTGGCCGGTGAACAGAATGCCACGCTGAACACCAGCGGTGCCGAAACCACCAACGTCACGTTCAAGAATGCAAAGGGCTGGCCGGCCGGCAAGTACCGCGCCGAAGTCACCGTCGATGGCAAGGCGGCCGGAACGCCGCAGGAGTTCGAGGTCAAGTAAGTCCAGCCGACTCTCTCCCGGCAGGGCTCACGATGGACGCAGCCGCGAGGCTGCGTCCTTTTTTGTTGTGCGATGGTCGGCTTCATCCACGCATGGCGTGGATCCACTGATGCTGTGGGCGGGCTTCATCCAGGCGTGGATGGATCACAGCGTTGCCGCCATGCAGTACCGTCGCGTATGGCGTGGCTTTGCCCCGCGCGGCTGAAAACGCGACAATGCAGGGGTTTCCCCGCCGCGCGCCCACCCTGACGGCGACGGGGAAAGCGTGGGGCTCCGCCCCGCGCGCGACACGGTTGCACGTGGCCCGGCGCTGGCGCCGGCCTTCCCCTGAGCATTGCTACAGAGTCCAAGTCCCCCATGTCCAAGATCCTCTACACGCTGACCGACGAAGCACCGTTCCTGGCCACCCAGTCGCTGCTGCCGATCGTTGACGCCTACACCGCCACGGCCGGCATCGTGGTGGAAACCCGTGACATCTCGCTGTCCGGCCGCATCCTGTCGCAGTTCCCGGAACTGCTGTCCGATGCACAGAAGGTCAGCGACGACCTTGCCGAACTGGGCCAGCTGGCAACCACCCCGGACGCCAACATCATCAAGCTGCCGAACATTTCCGCCTCGGTGCCGCAGCTGAAGGCGGCCATCAAGGAACTGCAGGACCAGGGCTACCCGCTGCCGGATTACCCGGAAACCCCGGCCGACGACCAGCAGCGCGACTACAAGGCGCGCTACGACAAGGTCAAGGGCAGCGCGGTGAACCCGGTGCTGCGCGAAGGCAACTCCGACCGCCGTGCACCGCTGTCGGTGAAGAACTACGCGCGCAAGCACCCGCACCGTATGGGCGCCTGGGCGCCGGATTCGAAGTCGCATGTCGCGCACATGGCCGCCGGTGATTTCTACGGCAGCGAGAAGTCGGCCACCCTGGTCAATGCCGGTTCGTTGAAGATCACCTTCCACGGCAACGACGGCAGCACCGCTGTGCTGAAGGAAAAGACCGCGGTCAAGGCCGGCGAGATCGTCGACGCCGCGGTGATGAGCCGCAAGGCGCTGGCCGCGTTCATCGGTGAGCAGATCGCCGATGCCAAGGCCCAGGGCGTGCTGTTCTCGCTGCACCTGAAGGCGACCATGATGAAGGTCTCCGACCCGATCATGTTCGGCGTGGCGGTCAATGAGTTCTACAAGGACGTGCTGGCCAAGCATGCCGACGTGCTCAAGCAGGCCGGTTTCGACGCCAACAACGGCATCGGTGACCTGGCTGCGCGCCTGCCGTCGCTGCCGGAAGCCACCCGTGCCGCGATCGAAGCCGACCTGGCTGCCGAGTACGCACAGCGCCCGGGCGTGGCCATGGTCAACTCGGACAAGGGCATCACCAACCTGCACGTGCCGAGCGACGTCATCGTCGACGCCTCGATGCCGGCGATGATCCGCGACTCCGGCAAGATGTGGAACGCCGAAGGCAAGCTGCAGGACACCAAGGCGGTCATTCCGGACCGCTGCTATGCCGGCGTGTACCAGGCCGTCATCGACGACTGCAAGGCGCACGGCGCCTTCGACCCGGCCACCATGGGCTCGGTGCCCAACGTCGGCCTGATGGCACAGAAGGCCGAAGAGTACGGCTCGCACGACAAGACCTTCCAGATCGCTGCCGATGGCGTGGTCAAGGTCACCGACGACGCCGGCAACCTGGTGTTCGAGCACACTGTGGAAGCCGGTGACATCTGGCGCATGTGCCAGACCAAGGACGCGCCGATCCAGGACTGGGTCAAGCTGGCCGTCGAGCGTGCCCGCCTGAGCAGCACCCCGGCCGTGTTCTGGCTGGATGCCGCCCGCGCCCACGACGCGCAGGTCATCGCCAAGGTCGAGCAGTATCTGAAGGACCACGACACCAACGGCCTGGACATCCGCATCCTGCCGCCGGTGGAAGCCACCGCGTTCTCGCTGGACCGCATCCGCAAGGGCGAGGACACCATTTCGGTGACCGGCAACGTGCTGCGCGACTACCTGACCGATCTGTTCCCGATCATGGAGCTGGGCACCAGCGCCAAGATGCTGTCGATCGTGCCGCTGATGGCCGGTGGTGGCCTGTTCGAGACCGGCGCCGGTGGTTCGGCCCCGAAGCACGTGCAGCAGTTCGTCGAAGAGGACTACCTGCGCTGGGATTCGCTGGGTGAGTTCCTGGCCCTGGCTGCGTCGCTGGAACACCTGGGCAACCGCTATCACAACGCCGCCGCCCGCGTGCTGGCCAAGGCGCTGGACGAAGCCAACGGCCAGTTCCTGGACAACGACAAGTCGCCGTCGCGCAAGCTCGGCGGCATCGACAACCGTGGCAGCCACTTCTACATCGCCCTGTACTGGGCGCAGGCCCTGGCCGCGCAGGACGAGGATGCCGCGCTGAAGGCACGCTTCGCCCCGCTGGCCAAGGCGCTGACCGACAACGAGCAGAAGATCGTCGACGAGCTGATCGCAGTGCAGGGCAAGGCCGTGGACATCGGCGGCTACTACCGTCCGGACCTGGCCAAGGCCAGCAAGGCGATGCGCCCGAGCGCGACCTTCAACGCCGCGCTGGAGCAGCTGCGCGGCTGATCCGTCGCCGTTCGGCCGTGACCCCGGAACCCGCGCTTCGGCGCGGGTTTCTTTTTGGGCTCTGGGGTCAGATCCCTTTTGCCACGCAAAAGGGATCTGACCCCAGGCGATGAAACCGTGACTTCCGTCGGCTGTCGGAATGCCGTCAACGGGGCATGAAACTTGCCCGCGATAGCCGTCGCAGAACCGATCGGACACCGCCTGCAACCGCTCCCGATCTGAGCAGTCGATCACGACGGCTGCCGCTGGCGATGCCCTAGCCTTGGCGACGCGAGACCACCGGGGAGGTGGTCGCTCGGGGAACACAGATGGCACGCGTGCTGGTAGTGGGAACCGACATCCAGGGCGAGCAGGCCCTGCTGCAACGGCTGCGCCTGGCGTCGGCACTGCCGGACGGCCAGGTCCGCCGCAGCCAGGACCTGGACGACTGCGACCTGCTGGTCATCCGCGATACCCCGGCACTGCGCAACGCGGCCCAGCGCATGCGCCAGCAACGACCGCGCCTGCAATGCTGGATCGAGGACAACGGCGGCCAACTGCGCGACGGCGACGGACAGCAGGATGTGCTCGACGACGGTGCCATCGGCCGCGCGCTGCGTCGCATGCAGTTGGCACCGGAGCCCCTGGCCATGCCCGCACCCGCACTGATACGTCTGGCCGATGGCGCACACGCCATCACCCGCCTGCTGCGCGAGCGGTTGCCGCTGCGCCATGGCCAGGCACTGTTGAGTGATGCGGGCGAACCTTTGCTGTTGATGGATCTGGAGCACGACCAGGCCGTGCTGTTGCAGGAACCCGCGAGCGCGCTGGTGGAGCGCCTGGCCGATGCTTTCGAACGCCTGCAGCTGGATGCACTGACGCCAATGCGCCTGCAGGCGCTGGCTGGTGAGCGACCACGCCAGCCGCTGCGGCCGCTGTTGTGGCAATGGGCGCAACGCAGCCGCCACTGGCAGGCACTGGACGAACGCCTGCGCGGCGCTTCGGTGAAGCTGCTGCGCTGGCCGGATTTCCGCGTACTGGGGCACGACCACGATGGATTCCGCCTGTGCTCGTTGCTGCTCAAGCGCGCCTGTACGGTTGAAGAATGCGCGATGCTGCTTGAGCTGCCGGCGGCGGCCGTTCGCGATTTCATCCACGCGGCCTACCTGTGTGGCTACGCGCAGCTGCAGGCCGCCCCCGCGGCGGCGATGATGGCGACCGGTGGCACCCGCACCGACAACGGATTGCTTGCCCGCCTGTGGCGGCATCTACGCGGGAGTGAGCGCAATGCGTGAGCACAAGGTGGTGGTACTGGGCGGCATGGGCAGCGGCAAGTCGACGCTGGTGCGCAGCATCGCGGCCGGCGCGGTGATCGACACCGACGTCGCCAACAGTGATCGCCTCGGCGCCGACAAGGCCTCCACCACCGTCGCGCTGGACTATGCGGACATCGGCCTGCCCAACGGAGAACGCCTGCGTCTGTACGGAACGCCCGGCCAGCAGCGTTTCGATTTCCTGTGGCCGATCCTGCTGCAGGGTGCACGGGGCGCGGTGCTGTTGCTGGACGCACGTCGCGCCGGCATTGCCAGCGAGCTGCAGGACTACCTGCAGGTGCTGCAGCCGTTCGCATCATCCCTGGCACTGGTCGTGGCCGTCACCCACCTGGACCAGGCACCACAGGCGGCGCTGGATGACTGGGCCACGCACGCCTGCCTCGACGACCAGCCGCTGCCGTTGCTGGCCGTGGATGCCCGTGACCGCGAACAGGGACTGCTGCTGATGGATGTACTGATGAGCGAAATGGAAGCACACGCACTGGTGGCCGCGCATGGGTGACGGGCAGATGGCGGTACTGCCCGATGCGGGCCAGCGTGAGCGCCTGCAGCCGCTGCTGCAGGACCTGCAGCAGCGGGTGGAGGGCGTGCGCACGGTGGTGCTGGCCAGCGTCGATGGCTTTGCCCTGGTCAGCGCCGGTGCCGAAGGACGCGGCGAACGGCTGGCGGCGATGACCAGCGCGATGCTGGCGTTGGCCGCAGCGGTGGGGCGCGAACTGGTGCTGGGCGATCTGCAGACGCTGATGCTGGAAGCGATGGGCGGGAAGGTGCTGATGCTGGCGATCCAGGCCGAGGGACGTGCACCGCTGCTGCTGATGGCGGCCTGCGACCAGCGCAGCGTGATCGGCCAGGTGCTGTGGCAGAGCAGGGAATGTGGCCAGGCGATCCTGGCCGAACTCGGCGGATCGTGAGCCCGGCCGCAGGGGAACGAGGGGCTCGAACCAACATCGACAAGGGGTGCGACGTGGCTGGATTGAATGAATCGTTGAACGCACTGATGGGCATCGACGGCGCGCAGGCAGTGGCGCTGGTCGACTACGAAAGCGGCATGCTGCTGGGCGAAGCCGGTGCCGGCATGGACATGGAGGTGGCCGCTGCCGGCAACACCGAAGTGATCCGGGCGAAGATGAAGACCGCCGCCTCGTTGAACCTCAATGACAGCATCGAGGATATCCTGATCTCGCTGGGCAAGGCGTACCACATCATGCGACCGGTTGCGAAGAAGAAGGGACTGTTCTTCTACATCGTGCTGGACCGGACCAAGTCCAACCTTGCACTGGCCCGACGCAAGGTGCAGGACGTGGAGGCCGAACTGGCGATCTGAGCCCTCTGCTCCTGTAGCGCCGGGCCATGCTCGGCTGCTTTCAGCCGAAGCAGCCGAGCGCGTTCGGCGCTGCTTTCACTGCGGTGGAAGCAGCAGCGTGGTCACGAACGAAAGCGCTTCGCTGTCGCGCTTGGCGAAGTACGTGTGCGCCTTCTGGGGCAGCCACACTTCGTTGAAATGGCGGCGGAAATCCTCGTAGAACTCGTTGGGATACAGCTTGGCCTGCACCGTCCGGCCGTCCGGGTAGGCGTGGTCATACGTGGGCAGTGCGTCGGTGTTGACGCCGCGATGATCCCTCAGCCATTTGCAGAACAGGCGGCCTTCGGAGATGTCCGGCACCAGCGCCTGCGGGAGCGTATAGCCTGCCTGCTCCAGCGGTGCGATCAGGTTCAATGTCAGCTCGTTGAGCATCGAAAAATGGGTATACGGCACCTTCGCACGGTTCTGCATGTAGCGATCGATGTGTACGGGGAGCAACGCATTGGCGCGACCCTGCTGCCATTCCACCACCCACTGCGAGACCTTCACTGCGAACTTGCGCGACAGCCACTGGCCGAGGTTGATGGCCAGATAGGGATGGATCCAGGTGCCCTGCAGGGTCGGATTCCCGCCGGAGACCACGTGGATCAGTTCATGCTCGGCCAGACCGGTCTGGACGGTAAGCTCCTGCAGGAACTCCTCCGTCGATTTCAGCGCCCGGTAATCGGACCAGCGCTTGTTGACGGACTGGCAGAGGGCGGTTGCGCTGATGTAGCCATCGCGGGCACGCTGCGGGATCACGTTGCCTTCCTCCACGCGTGGGATAAAGGTCATTTGCTGCATGCGTCACCTCGTGCCGTGGTTGGGCCTGAAAGGGTGGGCAGCAGAGGGGCACCGGGTCTGTAGGAATCGTTGCGTTTGTTGCGGCGCGTAGCGGCGCTGTTCCTGTAGAGCCAAGCCGACGCTTGGCTGTTCTTCGGGCAGATTGCGGTGAACCAAGCCGAGCATGGGCTCGGCCCTACACAAGCCACCCCACGCCAGCGTATGGTGAAGCCGGTCCTCCCGGATGAGTCCTGCATGTCCGAGCCTGATATCGATGCCGAGCTGGCGTCGCGCATCGCTGGCGCCATCCACGCTGGCTTCGAGCAGTACCACGCCCGCTTTGCGGCGATCACCGCTCGTGCGCGGCAGCGTTTCGAGCAGCGCGACTGGGCGGCTGCGCGCCAGGATGCAGTCGAGCGCATCGCGCTGTACGACCTGTGCATTGCCGAACAGATGGATGCACTGCGGCGCCTTGCCGGCGAAGCAATCGGGGAGCGCGCATTGTGGCTGCAGGTGCATGCACGCTACAGCGCATTGCTGCGGGGGCTGATCGATGCCGAACTGTACAAGACCTTCTACAACACGCTGTCGCGGCGCTTGTTCTCCACCCGTGGCGTGGACCCGGCGCTGGAGTTCATCGCCTTTGACGTCGAGCCGTCCGATGCGATCACCCATCCGGTCGCGCGGCATACCTACGCGGTTTCACCGACGCGGCCGGTGGAGGCCCTGCAGCGCGTGTTGGCCGATTATCGCTTCGACATTCCGTATGCGCACCAGTTGCGCTGCGCGGCGGCCATCGCCGTGCGCCTGCAGGATGATCTGGCCCACTGGGGCGATACGCCGGTGCGCAGCATCGAGCTGCTGGACACCGTGTTCTATCGCGAGCGCCGTGCCTACCTGGTGGGCCGCGTGTTCGGCGAGCACCGCTTCTCACCCTGCGTGATCGCGCTGGTCAACGATGAGCGTGGACTGCGTGCCGACGCGGTGCTGACCCGGCGCCGCGACGTCGCCCATCTGTTCGGCGTGTCGCGCAGTTATTTCCAGGCCGACCTTGCCACGGTGGGCGATGCGGTGGTGTTCCTGCGCAGCCTGCTGCCGGGCAAGCCCATCGATGAGATCTACACCGTGCTGGGCCGTGCCAAGCAAGGCAAGACCGAGCGCTACCGCACCTTCTTCCGCCACTTCAACGAGCATCCGCAGGAGCGGCTGGTGCCCGCCGAAGGCACGCCGGGCATGGTCATGGCGGTGTTCACCCTGCCCAGCTATCCGCTGGTGTTCAAGCTGATCCGCGACCGCTTCGCCTGGCCCAAGGCGATGTCGCGGCGGCAGGTGG
Source organism: Stenotrophomonas sp. YJH_SMC_53 (assembly GCF_059369995.1). Classification (NCBI taxonomy): domain Bacteria; kingdom Pseudomonadati; phylum Pseudomonadota; class Gammaproteobacteria; order Lysobacterales; family Lysobacteraceae; genus Stenotrophomonas; species Stenotrophomonas sp. YJH_SMC_53. The sequence continues at coordinate 88,640 of NZ_JCAFTF010000001.1, forward strand.
AAGAGAAGTACGCGCTGGTGTTCAACCTCGACCGTGTCGGCCGCCTGCTCGATGCGCAGCCGTATCGCCACCTGCGCTTCCCGCGCGATCGCTTCGCACCGGCCTTGCTGGAGGAGTTGCTGCAGCAATGCGCGCAGACCGTGCGGGTCGATGGCGACCATGTGGAAGTCGCACTGTGCTACGTGCAGCGCCGTTTCCGGCCATTGAATCTGTACCTGCGCGAGCAGGGTGGCGAGGCGGTGCGCGCAGCGGTACTCGACTATGCGCAGGCGATCACCGACATGGCGCGCAACAACATCTTCCCCGGCGACATGCTGCCGAAGAACTTCGGCGTATCGCGACATGGCCGGGCCGTGTTCTACGACTACGACGAGCTGTGCCTGGTCAGCGACTGCGTGTTCCGCGCATGGCCGCAGCCGCGTACGCCGGAGGAAGCCATGGCCGATGAACCCTGGTTCCATGTCGGTCCACGCGACGTGTTTCCCGAGCGCTTCGGCCCGTTCATGGGGCTGCCCGCCAGCGAACTGGCGGCGGTGAGGGAGCACTACCGGCACCTGTTCGATCCGGCGTGGTGGCAGGACCTGCAGGCGCGCTTCGCCGAGGGGAACTATCCGGATACGCCGCCCTACGCGGCGGCCCATCGCCTGGCCTGAACGGCGTGGCGTGAAGCACATGCCGGTCCGGTCAGGACTGCGGTACGCTCGGTGCTCACTTCATCACCACGGATCCGGCAATGATGCGTTCCCCCCTGTTCCTTGCGCTGGCCCTGGCGTTCTCCGCAGCTGCCCCGCTGCTGCCATCCGAGGCCGTCGCCCAGAACGCGCGCGCCGTGCGCGCCACCGCCGAGATGAGCATGGCGCTGTCGGGCAGTATCGATGTGGCGGCCGACGGCTCGGTCAGCGCGCTGGTTCTGGACCAGCAGGCGATGCTCGCACCGGGTATTGCATCGTTCGTGGAGGGCACCATCCGTGGATGGCAGTTCGAGCCGACGCTGCGCGATGGCAAGCCGGTGGCGGTCCACGCACCACTGCGGGTGCGCCTGCGTGGCAAGGAGCAGGACGACGGCAGCTACCAGGTCAGCATGACCAGTGTCGACTTCAGTGAGTATGACCCGAAGGCTACCGATTCGGTGACCCGGAAGAACATGCCGCCACCGCGCTACCCCGAGGATGTCTTCCGCAGTGGCGGGCAGGGTGATGTGCTGCTGCTGGTCAAGGTGGCCCGCGACGGGACCGTGGCCGACGTCATTGCCGAACAGGTGAACATGACCGTGGTCGCGCCGGAGCGGACCCTGGCCAAGATGCGCGACCTGCTCGCCAAGGCCAGCATCAGCGGCGCCCGAAAGTGGACCTTCGTCCCGCCCACGACCGGCGAGAACAGCACGCGCGACTTCTGGACCGTACGCGTGCCGGTGAACTTCGCCCTGAACAGCGACACCGGCAGCAACGGCAATGCCCAGCCGGAGCGCTATGGCCGCTGGCGTGCCTACATCCCCGGCCCACGCCAGGCCGCACCGTGGCGCATGCCGGATGCCGTCGAACAGGCGGGCAGTGATCTGCTGCCGGCCGGGGGCGTGTACATGGTCGATGGCACCCAGCGCGGCCTGCGCCTGCTGACACCGTTGGCGCAACGCTGAGCCCGGCGCGGTGAAGCGGTCGGCCAGGCCGGCCGCTTTTCAGTCCGCGTACGGGTAGACCACCACCCGGTTGCGGCCTTGTTCCTTGGCCATGTACAGGGCCTTGTCGGCCAGCCGCAGTGCCTGCTCGGCATCGACGTGGAAGCTGGGGAAGTGGGCCACGCCCAGTGACACGGTGATGGTGCCGACCGGCTCGAACGGATGATCGGCGATGTGCTGGCGCAGGCGCTCGCCGGCCTGGCGCGCCGAGTCGGTGCTGATGCCCGGCAACAGCAGCAGGAATTCCTCGCCGCCGGCACGGCAGAGGATGTCGCTGTCGCGCGAGTAGCGGCGCATCTGGTCGGCGATATGGACGATGGCCGCGTCGCCGACGTCATGGCCATGGTTGTCGTTGATCGATTTGAAGCGATCGATGTCCAGCGCCAGGATCGCGAACGGAATGCCCTGCACCTGCAGCGCATCCAGCGCCTGCTGCAGGCCGCGGCGATTGAGCAGGCCGGTCAGCGGATCGGTACGGTTGGCGCGGCTGAGCGTGCCGATGCGGTCCTGCAGCGCGTTGAAGCTGTGCAGCACGGCCTGCTTGAGCTGGGCCACCTCGAAGTACCAGGCGCGGATGCCGCTGACGTGGCTGATCGCGTTGCCGGTGTCCTCTCCACCCTGCACGTTTCGCGCCAGCTGCCACAGCGGCATCGAGATGCGACGGGCGAACCACCAGGTGACCAGCAGTGACAGCAGGCCGAGCGGGATCGCATTCCAGATCACCGCGGTCATCAACCGTGACAATGGCTGCAGCGTGGCCTCGGTCGGCCGCTGGGCGATGATGCCCCAGCCGGTGGCCGGCACCGGTGCATAGCCGGCCAGCATCGATACGCCCAGGTTGTTGCGGACCTGCTGCGCACCGCGTTCACCGCGCACGACTGCCTTCACCGCCGGGTTGCCGACCACGTAGTCGCCGACCCGCTTGCCATCGGCGTGGTACAGCAGGCGGCCATTGCGGTCCACCACGTACAGGTACGAGCCGTCGCGGTAGTAGTGCTTGCCCAGCAGCGTGTGCAGCGCACTGCGCTGGCGCAGGTAGAGGGTGCCGCTGACGTAGCCGCGATAGCGGCCCTGGCGATCGAAGATCGGGTGCGACAGCGAGACCAGCAGCTTGCCGGTGGTCGACTGGTAGGGATCGCTGATCATCGGCTGGCGTGCGGCCAGTGCGGCGTTGTTGCCGGCGCTGTGCAGGATCTCGCCCTGCAGCTGCAGGGTCTGCGGCGAGGTGGCGATCACCAGGCCGTCGGCGTCGACCACCAGCGAGGAGTTGAAGCTGTTGGTCTGCAGCTGCAGCCGGCTGGCTTCATCCTGGGCCTGTGCCGGATCGAGATCATTCTGGCCGAGCCGGGTGGCGGCGTAGGCCAGCTCCTGCTGCGCGGCCAGCAGGAAATTCTGGGTGGTCTCGGCCAGCTTGGTGGCATAGACGCGGTTGGCCTCCAGCGTGTTGCCGACCAACTGGTCGCGCTGCACGCGGTAACTGGCCAGCAGGGTATTGGCCAGGGCGATGATGGCGCTGAGCAGGGCCAGGGCGAGGATCAGCTTGCCCAGGTTGAGGCGGGGGGACAGCGTTCGCATGCGTCGACGGATCCGGCAGGAGGCTGGACCCGACCGGTTCTCCGGAAGGGGCGACAGCGGGAATCGGTGGCCACGCCCTTGGGGGCCGGGCAGGGTATGGGGCGAATTATCGCCAAAAGTCAGCGGCGGCAAAGTGAAACAGGTCGCCCTGCAGGCAAAAAAAAACCTGCCGCAGCGGGCGGCAGGTTCTCTTCAATGCAATGGCGTGGATCAGCGCTTCATCGAACCGAAGAACTCGTCGTTGGACTTGGTGTTCTTCATCTTGTCCAGCAGGAATTCCATCGCCGCCATCTCATCCATCGGATGCAGCAGCTTGCGCAGGATCCAGATCTTCTGCAGCAGTTCCGGTTCGATCAGCAGGTCTTCGCGGCGGGTACCGGAACGGTTGATGTCGATGGCCGGGAACACGCGCTTTTCAGCGATACGACGGCTCAGGTGCACTTCGCTGTTGCCGGTGCCCTTGAACTCTTCGTAGATCACCTCGTCCATCTTCGAGCCGGTGTCGACCAGCGCGGTGGCGATGATGGTCAGGCTGCCGCCTTCTTCCACGTTGCGCGCGGCACCGAAGAAGCGCTTCGGGCGGTGCAGGGCGTTGGCGTCCACACCACCGGTCAGCACCTTGCCCGAGCTCGGCACCACGTTGTTGTAGGCGCGGGCCAGGCGGGTGATCGAGTCGAGCAGGATCACCACATCCTTCTTGTGCTCGACCAGGCGCTTGGCGCGCTCGATGACCATTTCGGCCACCTGCACGTGGCGCGCGGCCGGCTCGTCGAAGGTCGAGCTGATGACCTCGCCGCGCACGGTGCGCTGCATTTCGGTCACTTCTTCCGGGCGCTCGTCGATCAGTAGCACGATCAGGTGCACGTCCGGATGGTTGGTGGTGATGGCGGTGGCGACCTGCTGCATCATCATCGTCTTGCCGGCCTTCGGCTGCGACACGATGAGCGAGCGCTGGCCCTTGCCCTGCGGCGCCATCAGATCGAGGATGCGGCCGGTGATGTCTTCCGACGAACCGTTGCCACGCTCAAGGGTGAAGCGGCGTCGCGGGAACAGTGCGGTCAGGTTCTCGAACAGCACCTTGTTCTTCGACGCTTCGATCGGCTCGCCGTTGATGGTGTCGACGATGTTCAGCGCGAAGTAGCGCTCGCCGTCCTTCGGGAAGCGGATGCGGCCGGAGATGTGGTCGCCGGTGCGCAGGTTGAAGCGGCGGATCTGGCTGGGCGAGATGTAGGTGTCGTCAGGGCCGGCCAGGTAGCTGGCTTCGGCCGCGCGCAGGAAACCGAAGCCATCCGGCAGGATTTCCAGCACACCATCGGCGGCGACGCCGTCACCGTGGCGGGTCAGCACCTTCAGCAGGGCGAAGATCACGTCCTGCTTGCGGGCACGGGCCACGCCTTCGGAGATCTGCAGCTGCTCGGCGATTTCCAGCAGCTTCTGTGCCGGCATGCGCTTGAGGTCGCTCAGCGAGTACACCGGGAAGCCCTCGGGCACGTTGGCGTGCGGGCGCGGCACGAACGGCTGCTGCTCACCGCCGTCATTGGACATGCCGTCGTCGCGGAAGCGATTGTTGCGGTCACGGTCGCGGCGGTTGCGGAAGCGGTCGCGTCGGTTGCCCTGACCTTGCCCCTGGCCCTGCTGGCCGTTCTGGTTGTACGGGTTCTGGCCCTGGTTCTGGCCACCCCCCTGGTGATTCTGCTGCCGCGGCTGGCCGGATTCGCGGCCCTCGCCACCCTCGCCACCGCCACTGCTGGCAGGGGCCTCGGCGGCGGGCGCGCTCGGCGCAGGTGCTGCGGCCGGCGCCGGTGCTTCGGGCGCGGCGGCCAGCGGCAGGGTCGGCTGCGCCGGAGCGGCGCTGGTTTCTGCGGCTGCCGGGGCGGCGGCCTTGCTCACGCGGGGCTTGCGCACGCGCTTTTCGGCGGGCGCATCAGCGCTGCCGGTTTCGGAAGTGTTATCGGACAAGAGCGTTATTCCTCGCTTGACGGTGCGAGCGCCCGGCTGGGGCGGCGAACGTTGGGAATGGGTCTGGAAGAAACTGCGTCCAGAGGGTGCGGCACGCGAACGCGGCCGGATATGCCGACACTATCATCGGCCTGCGGCGCCATGCAAGGGTCGCCGGGAACAGCATTCATCATGGGCGTGGTGCGCCCGCCGGCAGCCGCGCTCGGCGGCTGCCGGAGACCGGCAGGATCAGGCCAGGGCCTTGTCCAGCAGGCCGGCCAGCTGGGCCTTGCCCACTGCACCGATCTGCTCGCCGACCTTCTCGCCATCCTTGAACACGACCAGGTACGGAATCGAACGCACGTGGTACTTCGCGGCCAGCGCACGGTTGTGGTCAACGTTGACCTTGGCGATCTTGGCGCGGCCCTGGTAGGCATCGGCCAGCTCGTCCAGCGCCGGGGCGATCATCTTGCAGGGGCCACACCACTCGGCCCAGAAATCGACCAGCACCGGTTCCTTGGAATTCAGTACTGCGCTATCAAAGTCGGCGTCGCCGACATGTACAACCTTGTCGCTCATCTTGGTTTCTCGTCTTGGATTGCACCCGGCCATGCCGGAGGTGGGTGAACTGGGCCTTGCCCGGTGGCGCGACCCTCGTCGTTGCCTCGCGGCGCACTGCCGCGGTGCGTTCGGCGGGATGCCTGGACGCTCACGGCCGGCAGTGTACCCCTATCGCGGGGCAGGGACAGGCGCCGTCTGGAACCCAGCGTATCGTGATCGCTTCGATGCCCGGTATGTGTCGGATTTCACTGTCCTCCTGTACATGGGGCTGGCAGTGCGCGACACCAGCGCCCCAGACCGGGCCGTTCAAGTCCAGTGTGGCTGGGTGAAGGTGGCGTCTCTGGGAATCGTGAGACGCCGCATTCCGGTTTGCCTGCCCGAGTGCGTTAAACTGGGGCATTGCGCGGCGTGCGGACCGGTGGTCCCTGCCTGCCAACCCGCCGCAGGGGCCGCAGTTTGCGACGGTGCCCCCAGACGATGAAGTGCCAGCCGCCCCACGGGCCGGCGGCCATACCAAGACGGACTCATGAGCGACAAACCGCTGACCGATTTGACCTTCTCCTCCTTCGAGCTGCACCCGGCCCTGCAGGCCGGCCTTGAAGGAGCCGGATTCACCCGCTGCACCCCGATCCAGGCGCTGACCCTGCCGGTCGCGCTGCCCGGTGGTGATGTTGCCGGCCAGGCCCAGACCGGTACCGGCAAGACCCTGGCCTTCCTGGTCGCTGTCGTGAACCGCCTGCTGACCCGTCCGGCGCTGGCCGACCGCAAGCCGGAAGACCCCCGCGCCCTGATCCTCGCCCCGACCCGTGAGCTGGCCATCCAGATCCACAAGGATGCGGTGAAGTTCGGTTCCGACCTGGGCCTGCGTTTCGCCCTGGTCTACGGTGGCGTGGATTACGACAAGCAGCGCGAGCTGCTGCAGCAGGGCGTGGACGTGATCATCGCCACCCCGGGCCGCCTGATCGACTACGTCAAGCAGCACAAGGTGGTTTCGCTGCATGCCTGCGAGATCTGCGTGCTCGACGAAGCCGACCGCATGTTCGATCTGGGCTTCATCAAGGACATCCGCTTCCTGCTGCGCCGCATGCCGGAACGCACCATCCGCCAGACCCTGCTGTTCAGCGCCACCCTCAGCCATCGCGTGCTGGAGCTGGCCTACGAGCACATGAACGAGCCGCAGAAGCTGGTGGTCGAAGCCGAGACCATCACCGCTGCCCGCGTGCGCCAGCGCATCTACTTCCCGGCCGACGACGAGAAGATCCCGCTGCTGCTGGGCCTGCTGTCGCGCAGCGAAGGCGCGCGGACCATGGTGTTCGTCAACACCAAGGTGTTCGTCGAGCGCGTCGCCCGCTCGCTGGAGAAGGCCGGCTACCGTGTCGGCGTGCTGTCCGGCGATGTGCCGCAGAAGAAGCGCGAAAGCCTGCTCAACCGCTTCCAGAAGGGCCAGCTGGAAATTCTGGTGGCCACCGACGTCGCCGCCCGTGGCCTGCACATCGATGGCATCAAGTACGTCTACAACTACGACCTGCCGTTCGATGCCGAAGACTACGTGCACCGCATCGGCCGTACCGCGCGCCTGGGTGAAGAAGGTGATGCGATCAGCTTCGCCTGCGAACGCTACGCGATGGGCCTGCCGGACATCGAGGCCTACATCGAGCAGAAGATTCCCTCCGAGCCGGTCACCAAGGAACTGCTGACGCCGCTGCCGCGCCCGGAACGCCCGGCCCCGGCTGCAGGCGAGGAAGGCGAGGACAACGAAAGCGTCGGCCAGATCTTCCGTGAAGCGCGCGAAGCCCGCGCCGCCGAGGAAGAGCGTCGGGGTGGTGGCCGCAGTGGCGGTCGTTCCGGCAGTGGTGGTGGTCGTGGTGGCCGTGACGGCGAGCGCAGCGGCGAACGCCGTTCGCGCGGCCCGCGCAAGCCGCGCGTGGAAGGCGAGCAGGGCGCTGCCGCCCCGGTCGCCGGTGCTGAAGGCGCCGCCGCCACGGCCCCGCGTCCGCCGCGCCCGCCGCGCGCCGAAGGCGCACCGGAAGGTGCCGTGGAGGGTGAACACAAGCCACGCAAGCGCCGTCGTCGTCGCCATGGCCGTCCGGTCGAGGGTGCCGAGGGCGTGCAGGCCAACGCCGGCAACGGCGCGAGCCCGGTGACCCCGGTGCAGGTGGTGGCCAAGCCGGTGCGTACCGCCGCCGATACCGGCGATTCGTTCCTGACCCGCATCGGCCGCAAGATCCGCCGGATGCTGTCGGGCAACTGATCCTGTAGCACCCGACCGTTGGTCGGGTGGCTTCATGGGCGTGCCGGCCAGCGGCCGGCACTACCGATCCCGTGACCATCTCCACGCCGTCGCGCCGGTCCTGCATAATCGGGGCATGAGTGTCCTGCGCTTCGACAATGTCAGCAAACAGTACGCCGGTGGCCACGAGGCACTGACCGATGTCAGCTTCGAGGTCGCGCCGGGCGAGATGCTGTTCGTCACCGGCCATTCCGGTGCGGGCAAAAGTACGCTGCTCAAGTTGATCCACCTCGATGAGCGGCCCAGCCGTGGCGCGGTGGTGTTCGACGAGCGCAACCTGCTGAAGGTGCGCGGCGGCGACGTGCCGCGCCACCGACGCGCGGTGGGGGCGGTCTACCAGGACCACCGCCTGCTGATGGACCGCTCGATTGCCGAGAACGTGGCGCTGCCGCTGATCCTGCGTGGTACCCGCCGTGGCGACATCAACAAGCGCGTGCGTTCAGTGCTTGAGCGCATGGGCCTGGGCCATCGTGAGAAGGCACTGCCCTCGCAGTTGTCGGCCGGCGAGCAGCAGCGCGTCGGCATCGCCCGTGCCATCGTCGGCGAGCCCAAGCTGCTGGTGGCCGATGAGCCGACCGGCAATCTCGACCCGACCCTTGCAGCGGAGATCATGGCCCTGTTCGCCGAGCTGCCCTCGCGCGGCACCAGCGTGCTGGTGGTCAGCCACGACCTGCCGCTGCTGCGCCGCATGCGCAAGCGCGTATTGATCCTCGACCACGGCCGGCTGGTGGATGACATCTCGCCGCAGGACCTGGCGGAGTAACCGATGGCGAAGAACGAAAACAGCGAAGCCGCCGCCCCGTCGCGCGTGGGCGTCTGGTTCCAGCACCACGTGCACAGCGTGGTGTTCAGCCTGGGCCGCGCCTGCCGCAAGCCGTGGGCGACCCTGCTGACCGTGATGGTCATGGCGCTGGCCCTGGCGTTGCCGCTGGGGCTGTCGATCGCGCTGGACAACCTCAAGCAGTTCGCCGGCAGCGTGCAGCAGTCGCGCGACATCAACGTGTTCCTGAAGGGCAACATCGATGGTCCCGGTGCGCTTCGCCTGGCCGGCCAGCTGCGCGACCGCGATGACGTGGCCGAAGTGAATGTGCGCACACCCGAGCAGGGCCTGCAGGAACTGCGCGATGCCGGCCTCGGTGAGGCGATCGATGCGCTCAACGACAATCCGTTGCCCTCGCTGCTGGTGATCACCCCGGGCCAGGGCAAGGACGACGCACGCCTGGCACGCGCGCTGGAAAGCCTGCCCGAGGCCGATCTGGTGCAGCACGATGCGCTGTGGCGCCAGCGCCTGGACGCCTGGCTGGCGTTCGGTGCACGTCTGGTGCAGGTGCTGTCGGTGCTGCTCGGCGTGGGCGCCGCGCTGGTGGTCGGCAACACGGTGCGCCTTGACATCCAGGCCCGTCGCGAAGAGATCGGCGTGCTGCAGCTGCTCGGCGCGAGCGATGGCTTCATCCGCCGCCCGTTCCTGTACCTGGGCGCGTGGTACGGGCTGGGCGCCGGCGCAGTAGCGCTGGCCCTGATCGGCGCCGCCGGTGCCGCCCTGCGCGTGCCGCTGGCCGAACTCTCGCGCAGCTACGGCAGCCCGTTCGTGCTGCATGGCCTGGACCTGCTGCACGGCGGCCTGGTCCTGGTCGGCACGCTGCTGCTGGGCTGGCTGGGCGCCTGGCTGGTGACCGGCCACTTCCTCCGCCAGACCCGCCCGACCGACACCTGAGACCGGCATGCAACCGCAAGCGCTGAAGCACCTTGAAGGGCCCGCGACGCGGGTGATGGTGGTCGATGGTTCGAAGCTGGTCCGCAAGCTGATCGCCGATGTCCTGCAGCGTGACCTGCCGGGCGTGGAGGTGATCGGCTGCGACAGCATCGAGGATGCGCAGCAGGCGCTGGCGCAAGGCCCGGTGGACCTGGTGACGACCTCGCTGACCCTGCGCGATGGCGACGGCCTGGCGCTGGCGCGGATGGTGCGCGAAGCCGCCGGCCAGGCCTATGTGCCGGTGATCGTTGTGTCCGGCGATGCCCAGCAGCACCTGGAGCAGCGTCGCTTCACCGAGTACGTCACCGACTATTTCGACAAGGCGCTGGGCCATGAGGCACTGGCGACCTTCATCCGTGGCTATGTGCAGCCGCAGACCATCCCCGGCGCCACCATCCTCTACATCGAGGACAGCCGCGTGGTGGCCGAGGCCACCAAGCGCATGCTTGAGCGGCAGCAGCTGAACGTACTGCACGTGGTCAGCGCCGAAGAGGCATTCACCCTGCTCACTGCCGAGTCGCTGGGCCGCAGCCGCCACCGCATCGACCTGGTGCTGACCGATGTCACCCTGAAGGGCGAACTGAGCGGGCGCGACGTGGTGCAGCGCGTGCGCGTGGACTTCGGTTACGGCAAGCGCCGCCTGCCGGTGCTGGTGATGACCGGTGACGGCAACCCGCACAACCAGACCGGGCTGCTGCAGTCCGGTGCCAATGACCTGGTGCTCAAGCCGATCGAAGAGCGGCTGCTGGTCACCAAGGTGCTGTTCCAGCTGCGCCTGGCCCGATTGAACGATGGACCCCTGATTCGATGATGGATGAAGTAGCCGACACCCCGACGATCCAGCTGGAACCGAGCTGGAAGCAGCATGTCGGCGATTACCTGCTGCAGCCGCAGATGCGCGAGCTGTCCAGCTTCCTGCGCCAGCGCAAGGCCAGTGGCGCGGCGGTGTTCCCGCCCGGCCCGCAGATCTTCGCCGCGTTCGACGCCACGCCGTTCGAGCAGGTGAAGGTGGTGATCCTCGGGCAGGACCCGTACCACGGCCGCGGCCAGGCGCATGGCCTGAGTTTCTCGGTGCCGCCGGGCGTGCCGGTGCCGCCGTCGCTGCTGAACATCTACAAGGAGATCGAGAGCGATCTCGGCATCCCGCGCCCGGACCACGGCTGCCTGATTCCGTGGGCGCAACGTGGGGTGCTGCTGCTCAATGCCGTGCTGACGGTGGAAGAGGGCAAGGCTGGTGCCCACCAGGGACGTGGCTGGGAGGGCTTCACCGATCACGTGGTGGATGTGCTCAACCGCGAACGCGAAGGCCTGGTGTTCATGCTGTGGGGCGCCTATGCGCAGCAGAAGGGCAAGGTCATCGACACCCGTCGCCATCGCGTGCTGAAGTCGCCGCACCCGTCGCCGCTGTCGGCCCATCGTGGCTTCCTCGGCTGCCGGCATTTCTCGATGGCCAACGAGTACCTGCAGCGCCGCGGCCAGGCCCCGATCGACTGGTCGCTGCCGCCGCGTTCGGCGCTCTGAGCACCGTCGGGCTGCTGGGCCTGAACACCGGGCAACGTCTCCGGGCCTGAATGGGTCTGCAGAACGGCCCGTTCAGCTCCGCTTGACTGAAATCGGCCGGTTTCTGCCAGGTAATTGCTTGAATTCCAAGGGATTGTGAATCCCGAAAAGCATGCTCGCCACTGTCATCAAATCGCGCTACGGTAGGGCTCTGTTTGGGACCAGTGTTGCATCAATAGGATGCTGGAACTTTTTCCTCCTTTAGCAGTCCAAATCCCGGACTGCTAAGATGGGTGCCTATGAGCCAGAACACCTCTACTGCCCTTGTGGCAAACAATCTCCCGATTCCCAGTGCGCTCGGTTCGCTGGACGCCTACATCGGTGCCGTGCACCAGATCCCGGTGCTGTCGGTCGATGACGAACAGGACCTGGCCCGTCGCTTCCGCGACGGCAACGATCTGGACGCCGCCCGCGAGCTGGTGCATTCGCACCTGCGCTTCGTGGTCCACGTGGCCCGCGGCTACAACGGCTACGGCCTCGCGCTGGGCGACCTGATCCAGGAAGGCAACATCGGCCTGATGAAGGCGGTCAAGCGCTTCGACCCGGACATGGGCGTGCGCCTGGTCTCCTTCGCCGTGCACTGGATCCGTGCCGAAATGCACGAGTTCATCCTGAAGAACTGGCGCATCGTGAAGGTCGCCACCACCAAGGCGCAGCGCAAGCTGTTCTTCAACCTGCGCAAGTCGAAGACGCGCCTGGGCTGGATGAACGCGGCTGAAGTCAGCGCGGTGGCCAAGGACCTGAACGTGTCCGAGCGCGAGGTCATGGAAATGGAGTCGCGCCTGTCCGGTCGCGATATCGGTTTCGATGCGCCGACCGACGAGGACAACGAGCACGCCCCGCCGTCGCCGGCTGCGTTCCTGGTTGCCGATGACGAAGACCCGTCGATGGCCTACGAACGCGAGGACAGCGAAGACAACCAGATGCAGCTGCTGCGCGAAGGCCTGGCCGAACTGGATGCGCGTTCGCGCGACATCATCCGCCGTCGCTGGCTGGATGCCGACAGCAAGGTGACGCTGCAGGAGCTGGCCGACGAGTACGGCGTGTCCGCCGAGCGCATCCGCCAGGTCGAGGCGAACGCGCTGAAGAAGATGAAGGCGCTGTTCACCGCGTAAGGCGGGATGGCGTTGAAGCCAGGAAAAGGCCCGGCATTGCCGGGCCTTTTCTTTTTGGTGGCGTTCTCATCCACGCATGGCGTGGATCTACCAATGTCAGTAGAGCCACGCCATGCGTGGCTGTGGCGCGGTCGTCACTCTTCGCGTGCGATCGCGCGCCAGCCGATGTCGGTGCGGTGGAACGCGTTGGCCCAGCTCACCTTGGCGACGCCGGCATAGGCATTGGCCTGCGCGTCGCGCACGCTGTCGCCCAGTGCCGCTACGCACAGCACGCGGCCGCCGGCACTGACCACCTGGCCCTGCGCATCCAATGCGGTACCGGCATGGAACACCTTGGCGCTGGCCGGCACGTCGCCGAGGCCGGAAATCACATCACCGGTGATCGGCGATTCCGGATACGGCCGGGCAGCCATCACTACGCCCAGCGACGGGCGCGGGTCCCAGTGCGCTTCCACCTGGTCCAGCCGGCCGTCGATGGCCGCTTCGACCAGTTCGACCAGATCGGACTGCAGGCGCAGCATCACCGGCTGGGTTTCCGGATCGCCGAAGCGCACGTTGAATTCGATCACCTTCGGCGCGCCGCTGGCATCGATCATCAGGCCGGCGTAGAGGAAACCGGTGAACGGGATGCCGTCGGCGATCATGCCCTGCACGGTCGGGTTCACCACTTCGCGCATCACGCGTGCATGCACCTCCGGGGTGACCACCGGGGCCGGCGAGTACGCGCCCATGCCACCCGTGTTGGGGCCGGTGTCGCCGTCGCCGACGCGCTTGTGGTCCTGCGAGGTGGCCATCGGCAGCGCATGCACGCCGTCCACCATCGAAATGAAGCTGGCTTCCTCGCCATCGAGGAATTCCTCGATCACCACGCGGGCGCCGGCATCGCCGAACGCGTTGCCGGAGAGCATGTCACGCACCGCGTCTTCGGCCTCGGCCAACGTCATTGCGACGATCACACCCTTGCCGGCGGCGAGGCCATCGGCCTTGACCACGATCGGTGCACCCTTCTCGCGGATGTAGGCCAGGGCAGCGTCCACGTCGGTGTGCACGGCATAGAACGCGGTGGGGATGTTGTGGCGGGCCAGGAAGTCCTTGGCGTAGGCCTTGCTGCCTTCCAGCTGCGCGGCGGCGGCGGTCGGCCCGAAGATGCGCAGGCCGGCGGCGCGGAAGCGGTCGACCACGCCGGCCACCAGCGGTACTTCCGGGCCGACCACGGTCAACGCCACGCCTTCAGCCTGGGCCAGCGCCAGCAGCCCGTCGATATCGGTCACCTTCACCGCCACGTTGCGGCACTTGTCTTCGCTGGCGGTACCGGCGTTGCCGGGCGCCACGATCACGTCGGTGACACGGGAGGACTGGGCCAGCTTCCATGCCAGGGCGTGTTCGCGGCCGCCGGAGCCGATGACGAGGATCTTCATGGGACAGGGTTCTCGGAAACGGAAAAGAAAAGCCGGGCAGGGCCCGGCTTGGTGATGCGGATCAGTGGCGGAAGTGGCGCACGCCGGTGAACACCATGGCCAGGCCATGTTCGTCGGCGGCGGCGATCACTTCGGCATCGCGCATCGAACCGCCCGGCTGGATGACCGCCTTGATGCCAGCGGCAGCGGCGGCATCGATGCCATCGCGGAACGGGAAGAACGCATCGGAGGCCATCACCGAACCCTCGACCACCAGGTTCGCATCGGCGGCCTTGATGCCGGCGATGCGCGCCGAGTACACGCGGCTCATCTGGCCGGCGCCCACGCCGATGGTGCGATTGTCCTTGGCGTAGACGATCGCGTTGGACTTCACGAACTTGGCCACCTTCCAGGCAAACAGCAGGTCGGTGAACTGCTTGTCGGTCGGCGCCAGCTTGCTGACCACCTTCAGCTCGTCGCGGGTCATGCCGCGGTTGTCCGACGACTGCAGCAGCAGGCCCGAGCCGACGCGCTTGCTGTCGAAGTTGTTCAGGCCGTCGCCATGCGGGATGCGCAGCACGCGTACGTTGGCCTTCTTCTGCGCGTATTCCAGCGCGGCCGGCTCGTAGTCCGGGGCAATCAGCACTTCCACGAACTGGCGGTCCAGGATCACCTTGGCGGTGGCGGCGTCCAGCGGCTTGTTGAAGGCGATGATGCCGCCGAAGGCGCTGGTCGGGTCGGTGGCGTAGGCCAGCTCGTAGGCATCGCCGTTGCCGGCGCCGACGGCCACGCCGCACGGGTTGGCGTGCTTGACGATGACGCAGGCCGGCGCATCGAACTGGCGCACGCATTCCCACGCCGCATCGGCATCGGCCAGGTTGTTGTAGCTCAGCTCCTTGCCCTGCAGCTGCTGGAAGGTGGCCAGCGTGCCCGGCACCGGGTACAGGTCGCGGTAGAACGCGCCGCTCTGGTGCGGGTTCTCGCCGTAGCGCAGGTCCATCACCTTCACGAAGGTGGAGTTCATCTGCGCCGGGTATTCGGCACGGGCCGGCACGGCGGCGTCGGTGGCGGTGACCGCCGACAGGTAGTTGCTGATCGCCGCATCGTACTGGGCGACGCGGTTGAACGCGGCCACCGAGAACGCGAAGCGGGTGGCAGCCGTCAGCTGGCCGTTGTTGGCCTCCAGCGAGGCCAGCAGCTCGGGGTACTGCGACGGGTCGGTGGCCACTGCCACGCGGGCGAAGTTCTTGGCCGCCGAACGCAGCATGGCCGGGCCGCCGATGTCGATGTTCTCGACCGCGTCGGCCAGGGTGCACTCGGCCTTGGCGGTGACCGATTCGAACGGGTACAGGTTCAGCACCAGCAGGTCGATGGCGCCGATGCCGTGCTCGGCCATCACCGCGTCATCCAGGCCGGAGCGGCCCAGCAGGCCGCCGTGCACCATCGGGTGCAGGGTCTTGACCCGGCCGTCCATCATTTCCGGGAAACCGGTGACCTCGGCCACGTCCTTCACTGCCAGGCCCGCCTCGCGGATCGCCTTGGCGGTGCCGCCGGTGGACAGCAGCTCCACGCCGCGTGCCGCCAGCGCAGTGGCCAGCTCGACCAGACCGGTCTTGTCGGAAACGGAGAGGAGGGCCCGGCGGACGGGCAACAGATCAGCAGTCATGGGACAGAATCGGCAGCGGAGCGGGGCCGATATTGTAGGCGGTGGCGGCCGGTGGCGGGCGCTGGTGGTGGCAATCAACCCGCACCGATGGGCTGTGGCCGCCTTCAGCACCGTCTGGCCGGGGGCGGTCCGCAATCAATTCGATGGGGCACGCTGCCCCAATCGGGTAGGCTGTGCGGGAACTGCCAAGGATCAGCGGGTTCGGATCGTGTCGATCTATGCATTGAAAGGACGTTTTCAGGACCTCCTGCGTCCGGCCGTACGCGGCCTGTACCGCATGGGGATCACCGCCAATGCGGTGACCGTGGCCGCTGCCGTGGTCTCGCTGCTGGTGGCCGGCGCCGTCTGGTGCTGCGCGCCGGCCCAGCCATGGCTGTACCTGCTGCTGCCGCTGTGGATGCTGCTGCGCATGGCGCTCAACGCGGTGGACGGCATGCTGGCCCGCGAATTCGGCCAGCAGTCGCGGCTGGGTGCCTATCTGAACGAATTGTGCGATGTGATCGCCGATGCGGCGCTGTACCTGAGCCTGCTCAGCGTGCCGGGCGTGCGCCCGGAGGCGCTGTGGCTGTTGGCCTGGACCGCGGCGCTGAGCGAATACGCCGGCGTGCTGGGGCTGATGGTCGGCGCCAGCCGCCGCTATGACGGCCCGATGGGCAAAAGCGACCGCGCCTTCGTGATCGGTGCGCTGGGCCTGCTGCTGGCGTTTGAGTGGGTTGGCGCGATGACGATCACGGGGGTGGCCGCGGCCATGGCGGTGCTGTGCGTGCTGACGATGATCAACCGGGTCCGTCGCGGACTGCGGGAAACCGCAGTTTCGCCAAATTAATCAAGCAGATAGAAAAAGACAATCAGGAGATTGCATGCGTCAGGCGCAGGAGCGGGAATTCCACAGCTTCGACCAGGTACCGCTGTTCTACCGGTACTGGGCGGGCACCACAGCCACCCCGGCCACCCGGGCCATCGTGCTGCTGCACCGCGGGCACGAGCACTCCGGGCGCGTTACCCATCTGGTCGATGAGCTGGACCTGCCTGACACCGCCTTCTTCGCCTGGGATGCGCGCGGCAATGGCCGTTCGCCGGGCGCGCGTGGCGATGCACCGGGCTTTCCGGCGCTGGTGCGCGACCTGGACAGCTTCATCGCCCACATCGGCGCCGAGCATGGCATCGCGGTGGAAGACATCGTGGTGATCGCGCAGAGCGTGGGTGCCGTGGTCGCCGCCACCTGGGTGCACGACTACGCGCCGCGCCTGCGCGCGCTGGTGATGGCTTCGCCGGCGTTCAAGGTGAAGCTGTACGTGCCGTTCGCACGCCCGGGCCTGGCATTGATGCAGAAGCTGCGCGGCAACTTCTTCGTCAACAGCTACGTCAAGCCGCAATGGCTGACCCACGATCCGGCGCGGGTGGAAAGCTACCGCACCGATCCGCTGATCACCCGGCCGATCTCGGTGCGCGTGTTGCTGGGCCTGTATGAGGCGGCCGATCGCATCGTCGCCGATGCGCAGGCCATCAGCGTGCCGGTGCAGTTGCTGGTGTCCGGCTCGGACTTCGTCGTGCACCGTGGCCCGCAGGACCGCTTCTACGAGCGCCTGTCCAGCCCGATCAAGGAGCGCGTGCATCTGCCGGGCTTCTTCCACGACACGCTGGGCGAGCGTGATCGGGCACCGGCACTGGCACGTATCCGCAGCTTCATCCAGGCGCGATTCGCCGAACCGTTGCGCGAGTTGTCGCGGCGCGATGCGCACCGCCATGGGCCGACATTTGAGGAGTCTGAAATCCTGGCCTGGCCGCCCGAGCGCAACAGCCTGGCCGACCTGCGCTGGCGCGTGGTGCGCGGTGGCCTGCGCTTTGGCGGCAGACTGTCCGAAGGCATTGCACTGGGCCTGCAGACCGGTTTCGATTCGGGCAGCACGCTGGACTACATCTATCGCGACGAAGCACGTGGCAAGGGCCCGTTGGGGCGCCTGGTCGACCGCAACTACCTGGATGCGATCGGCTGGCGCGGCATCCGCATTCGCGGTCGGCACCTGCAGGAACTGCTGCGCGATGCCGCCCAACGCCTGCGCGGGCAGGGCATGCCGGTGCGCGTGCTGGACGTGGCCGCTGGCCATGGCCGTTATGTACTGGAAGCGCTGGGCCAGGGCGAGCAACGCGCCGAGCGCATCGTGCTGCGCGACTTCAGCGGTCTGAACGTGACCCAGGGCCAGGCGTTGATCGAGCGCCTCGGTACGTCCGACATCGCCCGTTTCGAACAGGGCGATGCGTTCGATCCGGTGCAGCTGGCGCAGGTCGATCCGGCGCCGACGCTGGCGGTGGTATCGGGCCTGTACGAACTGTTCCCCGACAACGACGCCGTGCTGCGCTCGCTGCAGGGCATCGCCGCAACGGTGCCGATGGGTGGCTACCTGGCCTACACCGGCCAGCCCTGGCACCCGCAGCTGGAGTTCATCGCCCGCGCGCTGACCAGTCATCGTGGTGGCGCTGCTTGGGTGATGCGCCGCCGCACCCAGCAGGAAATGGATGAACTGGTGCGCCTGGCCGGGTTCGAGAAAGTGGCGCAGCGCATCGATGACTTCGGCATCTTCACTGTGTCGCTGGCACGCCGGACCGCGTGATGGCGACGCTGGCTGCAACTCCGCTTGCCACGGCGGGGCGCCCCTGGCGGCGCGCGCTGCTGTGGCTGGCCCTGCTGGGCCCGTTCTTCTTTGCCAGCTACGGCTTCGCCAACTGGATGGCTGGCCGCCACGCCGAACTGCCGGTGATGGCGTTCGGCTGGGAAACGCAGATTCCGTTCGTGCCATGGACGATCGTGCCGTACTGGTCGATCGACCTGTTCTACGCGGTCTCGTTCTTCCTGTGCCGGCAGCGCCTCGAACTGGACCGGCACGCATTGCGGCTGTTCAGTGCACAGCTGATCGCCGTGAGCTGCTTCCTGCTGTGGCCGCTGCGCTTCAGTTTCGAGCGGCCGGAGATCGGCGGCGTGTTCGGTTGGCTGTTCGATGTGCTGCTGGGTTTCGACAAGCCGTTCAACCAGGCGCCATCGCTGCACATCGTGCTGCTGATCGTGCTGTGGGTGAAGTTCGCGCAGTACCTGCACGGTGCCTGGCGCTGGGTACTGCATGTGTGGGCGCTGCTGATCGGCGTCTCGGTGTTGACCACGTTCCAGCATCATTTCATCGACATCCCGACCGGGCTGCTGGCCGGCTGGCTGTGCGTGTGGCTGTGGCCGGAGCAGGGCACGCCACCGCTGCGGGCCTGGCGCATCGCGCGGCATGCCAAGCGGTGGCGATTGGCTGCGCTGTACCTGCTGGCGGCCGCCGTGCTGCTGGTGCCAGTGGTCCTGCTGCGGGGTACGGCGTTGTGGCTGCTGTGGCCGGTGGTGTCGCTGATGCTGGTGGCGCTGGCGTATGCCGGGCTGGGCACGGCGGTGTTCCAGAAGCGCGCCGAGGGTCGCCTGACCATGGCGGCACGCTGGCTGCTGGCACCGTACCTGGGCGCCGCCTGGGTCAACTCGCGGCTGTGGACACGGCGTGCGCCGCAGCCGGTGCCGGTGCTGGACGGCGTGTGGCTGGGCCGGATTCCCTGCACGGTATTGCCGGCACCTCTGGTGGGCGTGGTCGATGCCTGCGCCGAGCTGTCCTGCTGCGCGCCGGGTGCGGCGTATGGCAGCGTGCCGATGCTGGACCTGGTGGTGCCCACGCCGGAGCAGCTGCGCGAGGCCGCCGACGCCATCGAGCGTCTGCGGCCGCAGGGACCGCTGCTGGTGTGCTGTGCACTGGGCTATTCGCGCAGTGCCGCCAGCGTGGCGACGTGGCTGCTGCGCACGGGCCGTGCCGCGGAAGTCGGAGCGGCGGTCGCCATCGTGCGTGCGGCACGCCCCGGCATCGTGCTGGGCCCGGAGCATCTGCAAGCCATCACCGCAGCGGCTGGAGTGCGCGCATGAGTGCCGTTCCCGATCTGGCGACCATGCAACTGCTGCTGCGCCAGGGACGCTGGCCCGCGCTGCTGTCGCTGGGGCTGCTGCTGGTGGCGCTGCTGCTGCTGGGCATCGAAGCGGGGGTGGCGATGATCGCCGCCGGGCTGTTGCTGCTCAGTGTGGGCGCTGGGCTCGTGCAGGCCTACCATGCATGGCGGGTCGGGCTGGACGCGAGCCTGCTGCAGCTGTTGCGCGATGAAGGCCTGGAAGGCGAAGCCGCTGCACGCCGTACCGACCAGTTGCTGCAGGACAGTGGCCTGCGCCGCACACCGGCCGATGCGCCGCTGCGCGGCTGGGACGTGCGTTGGGCCGGCATGCGCCGGCTGCTGCTGCGCCAGTACCTGCTGACGGCAGTGCAGGCCGCACTACTGGTACTGGCCGTAGTGTGGCCGCAGACGTGAACGGGAGGGACCGATGTTCGCCGAACTGATTGCACGCGCCTGCAGTGGCGCGATCCACGTGGTGACGGGCGCCCGTGCGCTGTGGATCGGCTGTGCGCCGTCCAGCGAGCGCCGCGTGTACTACGGCAACCACGCCAGCCATGGCGACTTCGTGCTGATCTGGTCGTCGATGCCGCCCGCGCTGCGGCGACAGGTACGCCCGGTGGCCGCCGCCGAATACTGGCAGCGCGACGGCCTGCGCCGCTACCTGATCGATGCGGTGTTCAACGGTGTACTGGTAGAGCGTGAGGCCGGGCATCGCCAGCAGGACCCGTTGCAGGTGCTGCGCGATGCGGTCGACGAAGAGTGCTCGCTGATCCTGTTCCCGGAAGGCACGCGCAATGTGGGCGATGAGCCGCTGCTGCCGTTCAAGAGCGGCATCTACCACCTGGCGCGGCAACGGCCGGAGCTGGAGTTCGTGCCGGTGTGGATCGACAACCTGAAGCGGGTGATGCCGAAGGGCCGGTTCCTGCCGCTGCCGCTGCTGTGCACGGCTACGTTCGGCACGCCGCTGCGGCTGCAGGCCGACGAGGACAAGGCTGCATTCCTGGCCCGCAGCCGGCAGGCGCTGCTGGACCTGGCGCCGAATGGAGGGCGCGCATGAGCTATCTGATGGACGTGTCCGGTGACCTGGCCGCGCGCAGCGTGGGCCAGCAGACCGGTCTGCTGTTTGCCGGCGTCGGCGCGGTGCTGGTGCTGGCCACGCTGGTGGCCGAGACCCTGCGCTGGCGGCAGCGTGGGCAGCCCAGTGCAGTGATCGCCAACCTGGTGTCGCGCATCCGCGCCTGGTGGGTGATGGCGATCGTGGTCGGGCTGGCGCTGTTCTTCGGTCGCGCCGGGGTGATCGTACTGTTTGCGATCATCTCGCTGTTCGCGCTGCGCGAGTTCATCACTCTGGCACCGACCCGCTCGGGCGACTACTACGCGCTGCTGGCCGCGTTCTACATCGTGCTGCCGTGGCAGTACTACCTGGTGTGGATCGACTGGTACGGCATGTACACGCTGCTGATTCCGGTCTACGCATTCCTGTTCCTGCCGATCCTGTCGACCATCGGTGGTGACACCACGCACTACCTGGAGCGCACCGCGAAGGTGCAGTGGGGGCTGATGATCTGCGTGTTCTGCATCTCGCACGTGCCGCTGCTGCTGAACCTGCACGTGCCTGGCCATGACCCGTCGCGCAACGTGCTGCTGTTCGCCTTCCTGGTGATCGTGGTGCAGTCCTCGGACGTGCTGCAGTACATCTGGGGCAAGCTGCTGGGCAGGCACCTGGTCGCGCCGAAGCTGTCGCCGTCGAAGACGGTGGAGGGCTTCGTGGGCGGCGTGCTGAGTGCCAGTGCGCTGGGTGCGGCACTGTGGTGGATCACCCCGTTCACGCCGCTGCAGGCGTTCGGCCTGTCGCTGCTGATCAACCTGATGGGGTTCTGGGGAGGGCTGGTGATGTCGGCGATCAAGCGCGACCGTGGCATCAAGGACTGGGGCCACATGATCGAGGGCCATGGCGGCATGCTCGACCGGCTGGATTCGGTGTGCTTCGCCGCGCCCGTGTTCTTCCATGTGGTGCGGTATTACTGGAAGGCGGGCGGGGGCGGGTGATCCTACCGGGCCTTCATCCACGCATGGCGTGGATCTACTGACGGGCGGAGGCGGATGATTCTGCCGGGCTTCCATCCACGCATGGCGTGGATCCACCGGTAGTGCCGGCCGCTGGCCGGCAACTGCAACTTCCTGCCATCGTTCATGGGGTTGCCGGCCAGCGGCCGGCACTACCCACGCGCGCTTACGCGCTGATGCCGTATTCCTTCAGCTTCTTGCGCAGGGTGGCGCGGTGGATGCCCAGCATCGCCGCGGCGCGGCTCTGGTTGCCTTCGCAGTGGTTGAGCACTTCCACGAACAGCGGGATTTCCATCTCGCGCAGCACGATCTCGTAGACATCGTCCGCGTCGCAGCCATCAAGGTCACGCAGGTAGCGGCGCACGGACTGGGCGACGTGTTCACGCAGCGGTGGCCGGGGAGCGCCACGACTGTTGTCAGGACGAGAGAGGACAGCGTTCAAGGGGGTTCCCGATTCGGTTGGCCCGTGCGCGCGGAGCGCGCGGCCGGACGAGGTGGTGGCGGCCAGTCTAGCGCGAGCGTGCCCGACCTGCCACGGCTGGTCGCCTCTATCCTGCTCAGAGGAAGTCGAAGGTGAATGCGACGGTGGATGCGGCGGGTTCCTGCACGCGGAACGCAATGCGTGCACTCTGGCCAGGTTCCAGCACGGCCGCGCCGGGGTTCTCGCCGAGGTACTGCGCCGGTGCGAACACGCCGCTGCCGATCACCCGGCCATCGGCATCGGACAGCGACAGGCGCAGATCCGGCCAGGCCTGTGCCCAGCGCGCATCGTTGCGGATGCTGGCCTGCACCTGCAGTACGCCGGCCTGGCCCGGCACGGGGCGGATCTCGCGGCTGGTCATGGTGAACGCGGTGGGTTCATGCCAGGCCGGCAGGCTGCAGCGCAATACGCCGCACAGTGCGCCCAGCCAGGCGCGGTTGCCGGCGTCGGCGGCCAGTCGCGCACGATCGGCCAGAACACTCTGCAGGACCAGCAGCAGTGCCAGTCCGGCGACCAGCCCCCAGTGCCAGCGTGGCGTCGGCAGTGCGCGTGGCCGCGAGGTGCCCAGGAAACTGGGTGCATCTCCGGCCACGGCCTGCGGGACCGGAGCGGCAAGGACGGGTTCGATCACGGCCGCTTCGTCGGGGTTGACGATGTCATCGCACTGTCGCGTTTCCGCCATCGGTGGCAACGCCGCTTCGAGGGGGGCGCGGGCTTGGGCTGGCGGGATGTCATCCATCGCCGGGTCGGGCGTGCGTGAATCGGTCGCAGGTGCAGCCTCGCCTTCCGACGCGGGGCGCAGGAAGGTGGCCAACGGGCGGCGCGGCGGGTTCGGCTCGGACATGCTCAGGGTGCGGGCTCGGATCCAGCGGTCATTCAATCACGATCAGGCGCGGCGTATGCCGGTGATGCGCATCCAGTCGCCATCCTGGGTCGCATGCAGGTCGTCGAACCACGCGGCGTAGCGCTGCAGCAGTTCGCCTTCCTGGCCATGCAGGATGCCGGACAGGGCGATGCGGCCGCCGGCAGCGACGCGCGCGGCCAGCAGCTCGGCCAGCGCGTCCAGTGCCGAGGCGAGGATGTTGGCAACCACGATCGGGTAGGTGGCGACCGGTTCGTCCTGCGGCAGGTACACGTGCATGCGCGCCTGCTCGCCGTTGCGCTCGGCATTGTCGGCGGTGGCGACCAGCGCCTGCGGGTCGTTGTCCACGCCGATCGCTTCGGCGGCACCCAGCTTCAGCGCGGCCAGGGCGAGGATGCCCGAGCCACAGCCGAAGTCGAGCACGCGCTGTCCCTGCAACTGGCCGTCCACGGCCAGCTGGTCCAGCCAGCGCAGGCACAGGGCGGTGGTCGGGTGGGTGCCCGAGCCGAAGGCCAGGCCCGGGTCCAGCCGCACCACGGCGGCATCGGCGGCCTGCGCGGCGTCCGGCAGTTCATGGTTCCACGGCACGATCCAGGTACGGCTGCCGAAATCCATCGGCTGGAACTGGTCCAGCCAGGCGCGTTCCCAGTCTTCATCCTCGACGGCGCGGAAGCTGCCGTTGCTCCAGTCCAGTTCCGGATCGAACGATTCCAGCGCGGCCAGCAGCAACAGCGCATTGCTGTCGGCGGGGAACAGTGCGCTCAGCACCAGGGTGTCCCACAGCGGCGTTTCACCCACGCCGGGTTCGAGGATGGCCTGTTCGTTGCTGGTGTCGGCTTCGGCATCGAGCAGGGTCACGGCCAGTGCGCCGACGTCCTCCAGCGCATTTTCATAGCGGGGCTGGGTGGCTTCGGTGCAGCGCAGGGTCAGTTCCAGGAACGGCATGGCGGTGGGGGCAATCACGGGAAAGGGGGCCATGCTAGACCATCGGGGCGTCTCCGTATTGCCTGAGATGCCGCCCTGAGATGAACGGGGGCAGTTCAGACAGGCCTGCCGGGCCTTGCTAAACTCGGCACTTTCCTGTGCGCCGTGAACGCTCACCGCCGCCGATGGCCTTCGCCCCGACCCTGAAAACCTGGTTGCTCGTGCTGCCGGCGGTGGCCGTGCTGGGCGTGGCCGGGTACCGGGCCAGCGGCCATGCGGCGGGCGTGGCATCACCGTCGCCGGACCTGCCGACCGTCGTGGCCAGCCGCGACAGCGGAGCGGCGTTGCCGGTGGTGCCGGAAGCCCTGGCGCGCCGGCTGGCCACCGTCGAGCGCGGCAACACGCTGCCGTCGGGCCTGCCGCTGGACCTCCGCGCTGACATCGAAGATGCCAGCGATCTGTACGCCTACGCCCAGCGACTGCGCGTGCAGGCCGATACAGGTAACCATGAAGCGCGCTGGATGCTCAGCCGCGTGTATGACTATTGCGCGCAGTACGCACTCGATCCGGGTGGTTACCGCTTGGACAACAACGTGTTGAGCGGGTTGGGCCTGACCGCGGCGCCGGCGATGATCGAGGCCCGCGAGCGCGTGGCGCAGCGGTGTGGCGGCTTCGTTCCGGGCGACAAGCTGGGCGCTGCGCTGGTGCTGGCCGAACGCCGCAAGGCGGCCGCGCAGGGCAACCTGGCCGCAGAAGCATCGTTGTTCGCCGAGGGTGAGCCGTTGCATGACAGTGCCGAGTACCGCCGCGACCTGGTCGAGCGCGTGCGTACTTCGCGTGACCCGGAGGCCTATATGGCGATCGCGCCGGGCATGGGCGTGCGTGCCGCCGGTGACAGCGCACTCGACGGTCTGGTGGCGGGCGAACAGCTCAGTGAGCTTGCATGGCGGCTTGCGGCCTGCGAACTCGGTCTACCGTGTGGAGCGGACAGCGTGCTGGTCAACAGTTTTTGTGCGAACGGAGGGATCTGTTCGCAGGATGGAGCGCAGGATTTCCGGGATTTCGTGTATGACGCTGCGGTATCGCGGCAAGGTGCTGGGAAAATGAAGGAATGGATCAAGCGATTGATTGGAAAGAGGGACGGGCGATGAATTACCGTCGATTCCTGCATGGGGCCAAGTTCTGGTTCTGGGTGGCGCTGTTCGTGGCCTACTCTGCCGGTGCGGTCGGCCTGCTGATGATCGATACCTACGAGGATCGGTACCGGCATCTGTCGAAGGTGGAACTGACCACGGTGAAGGCGCAGGAAGATGTGCGCCGCGCCGGCGCCAGCCAGGTCGCTGCGGTCTATCGCGCGCAGACGGGCATGCCGTTCGCTTCACTGCCGGCTGGCAGCACCTTCCAGGTGGTGTGGCCGGATGGCTCGACCGAGACCATGGTGATCGTCGATCCGACCTCGCCCAATGGCGTGCGGCCGCTGGCCAATTCGCAGATTCCGGCGACGGCGGCGGACGCGCGCTGAGGCCGCATCAGTAGAGCCGAGCCATGCTCGGCTGCACTCGCCCGCAAGCCGGGAACGGCTCGGCGCTGCCGGAAGGAAAACAGAAAAGGGCGGGGATATCCCCGCCCTTTCCATGTCCAGCATCGGGTGACGATCAGGTCAGCGCGATCGGCTTGTTCTTGCGCTCGGCAAGGCGCTTTTCCAGATAGTGGATGTTCTGTCCACCGGCCTGGAAACCCTTGTCGCGCATGATCCGCTGCTGCAGGGCGATGTTGGTCTTGATGCCATCGACCACCATCTCGCTCAGCGCCACCCGCATGCGGGCGATGGCGGTTTCGCGGTCCGGGCCGTGCACGATCAGCTTGCCGATCATCGAGTCGTAGTTGGACGGCACGCGATAGCCACTGTAGATGTGGGTATCCACGCGCACGCCGGGGCCGCCCGGCGGATGGAAGCCGGTGATGGTGCCCGGGCTCGGCACGAAGGTCTCAGCATCTTCGGCGTTGATGCGGCACTCGATGGCATGGCCGGTCAGTACCACGTCGCTCTGCTTGATCGACAGCTTCTGGCCAGCGGCGATCTTCAGCTGCTCGGCCACCAGGTCGATGCCGGTGACCATTTCGGTGACCGGATGTTCCACCTGGATGCGGGTGTTCATTTCGATGAAGTAGAAGCGGCCGTCCTCGTACAGGAACTCGAACGTGCCCGCGCCGCGGTAGCCGATGCGGATGCAGGCTTCGGTGCACACCTTGCCGATCTGCTCGCGCTGTTCGGCGGTGATGCCCGGTGCCGGTGCTTCTTCCACCACCTTCTGGTGGCGGCGCTGCATCGAGCAATCGCGTTCGCCGAGGTGGATGGCGTTGCCCTGGCCGTCGGCCAGCACCTGGATCTCCACGTGGCGCGGGTTCTCCAGGAACTTCTCCATGTAGACCTCGCCATTGCCGAACGCGGCCTTGGCCTCGCTCTTGGTGGTTTCGATCGAGGTCTTCAGCGAGGCTTCGGCGTGCACGACGCGCATGCCACGGCCACCACCACCGCCGGCCGCCTTGATGATGACCGGATAACCGATCTCACGGGCGATCTTGGTGTTGGCGACGATGTCATCGCCCAGCGGGCCGCCCGAACCGGGCACGCACGGCACGCCGGCGGCCTTCATCGCGCGGATGGCTTCGACCTTGTCACCCATCATGCGGATGGTGTCAGCCTTGGGGCCGATGAAGATGAAGCCCGACTCTTCCACGCGCTCGGCGAAGTCGGCGTTCTCCGACAGGAAGCCGTAGCCCGGGTGGATGGCCTGGGCGTCGGTGACTTCAGCAGCGGCGATCAGTGCCGGGATGTTGAGGTAGCTCTGCGGCGACGGCGCCGGACCGATGCAGACCGACTCGTCGGCCATGGCCACGTGCTTGAGGTTGCGGTCGACCGTGGAGTGCACGGCCACCGTGCGGATGCCGAGGGTATGGCACGCGCGCAGGATGCGCAGCGCGATCTCCCCTCGGTTGGCGATGACGACTTTGTCGAGCATGGCGCGCCCCTCAGCCGATCACGAACAGCGGCTGGTCGAACTCCACCGGCTGGCCGTTCTCGCCGAGGATGGCGACGATGGTGCCGGACGTGTCGGCTTCGATCGGGTTGAACATCTTCATCGCTTCGATGATGGCCAGGGTTTCGCCTTCCTTGACCTGCTGGCCCACGGTGACGAAGGCCGGCTTGTCCGGGGCGGACGAGGCATAGAACGTGCCGACCATCGGCGAGCGCAGCACATGGCCTTCCGGCAGCGCCGGGCCCGGCTTGGCGGTGCCGCCGGTGGACGCTTCGGTCGGCGACTGCATCGGCATCGCCTGCGCCGCCGGCGCCGCCGGGGCGGCGTACACCGGAGCTGCGACCGGCGCGGCATAACCAGCGACCGGAGCGCGCGACAGGCGCACCGACTCTTCGCCTTCCTTGATTTCGATTTCAGCCAGGTTCGACTCTTCCAGCAGGTCGATCAGTTTCTTGATTTTGCGCAGATCCATGAGGGCCTCTTTGGTTTCTATCTAGGTGAGGAGAGCGCCGTGGGCGCCCGGGTCGACAATCAGGTGGCGGATACGCGCAGCAGCGCCGCGTCCATCGCGTAGCGGTAGCTGTCGGCACCGAAGCCGCACACCACGCCCACCGCCTTGTCACTGAAGTAGCTGTGCTGGCGGAAGGGTTCGCGGGTATGCGGGTTGGACAGATGGATCTCGATGAACGGCACCGCCACCGCTGCCAGCGCATCGCGCAGGGCCACCGAGGTGTGGGTGAAGGCGGCGGGGTTGATCAGGATGAAAGCGGTTCCGTCGTTGCGCACAGCCTGCACGCGGTCGACCAGCACATGCTCGGCGTTGGACTGCAGGCTCTCCACGGCGTGCCCGGCAGCGGATGCCTGCGCGGCCAGGGCCTGGTCGATGTCGGCCAGCGTGGTGTGGCCGTACACCTCCGGCTCGCGGGTGCCGAGCAGGTTGAGGTTGGGGCCGTGCAGGACCAGCAGCTTCGCCATGGGATCCGGAAGACGGGAAAGGGCGGCAGTCTGGCGGAACCGGTGGATGCTGTCCAGTTCGGCGAAGTTTGCAGCGTTTCAATCGTATGTTTGAAACGTGCCGGAGGGCCTGTGGCTGTATGGCGGACGCCGGATCAAGGCGCGCTGAACGTCTTGCAGGCGGTGGATGCGAGCACATAGGCCGACGATCACGGCAGGGCCGGGCGAGGGGCGATGCCGCAACGGCCCATGATGCGGTAGATCCACGCCATGCGTGGATGAAGGAAGTGCGGTGCGCAGCAAGCTACGCAGCCACCGAGGGGGCTGCGCAAGGTGCGCTGCACACCCCCAGCGCCCCAATCGGACATCCGCTCAGGTTTCCAGCGGCACCGTCGGCACCACGTTCGGGAATACCTCCTCCAACGGCTCCTGTTCCCCCGGTTGTGGCGCCGGCCAGTTGTAGGCGTTCACCGGCTGCGCGCGGTTCACCCACAAGGCGTAATACAGGTGATCGGCGCGACCGTCGCCGGTATTGGGGTGGATCAGGATGGTCAGCCCCAGGCTGTTGAGCTGCAGCCAGGGCACCAGCACCGGCAGCAGGTCGTTGGTGAAGCCGAAGTAGAAAGAGGGCGTGACGTGCGGGCCGCGCGGCTCCAGGTTCCAGTTGCCCAGCTCCACCGGGAAGCGCTCGGCGGCCCAGCGCCGCAGCAGGGCTGCCTTCTCGAAGCTGTCCTCATCGAAATAGATATGGGCGTGGTAGCTCTTGATGTCGGTGTAGGCGCGCGGGGCGGTGGGCAACGTGGCCTCGCCGGGGCGCACGCTGGCCGGGCGCGGGGTCGGTTCGCTGGCCGTGGCCTGGCCCCAGGGGCTGCGGCCCTTGGGCGCTGGCGGAACGATGGCGCGGAAGCCAGGTCGCCCGGGTTCGGTGGTGTTCACGGCGCTGCCGACGCGCGCGGCGGCGGTGGCGGTGGACGCGCTGGCCAGGCCGCCGGCGGCCAGGCCGGCCGACGCGATCAGGCGCCGGCGGGTGGGCGAGAGCAGGTCGGCCCAGTGGGCGTCATCGTCGCCTGCGTCGGTGAGGGGCTGCGGGTCCGGGTGCATGAGGTGCTCCGTGGCGGCATTGTGGGGGCAGGCGTCCACGCTCGGGCAGGGCTGCCGGTGGCGTCCAATGAGCAGCCGGCATCACTTCATGCACGGCTGCCTTCGTCGCCTTGAGCGCGACCGAACGGCGGGCTAGGGTGCAGGTCTACCGCCCCGGAGCCCGCCATGGCCTCGCCTGATGCCGACACCCTGCGCAAGCGCGCCAGCTTCCGCCAGTTGCATGCAGCAGGATGCTTCGTGCTGCCCAATCCGTGGGACGTCGGCAGTGCGCGCTATCTGCAGCGGCAGGGCTTCCAGGCCCTGGCCACCACCAGTGCCGGCTGCGCCTGGAGTGAGGGGCGGCCGGACGGCGCGGTATCGCTGCAGGCCACGCTGGAGCACCTGCGACTGATGGCGGCGGCGACCCCGTTGCCGTTGAATGCCGACTTCGGTGATGGTTTCGGCGCTACGCCACAGGCGGTGGAGGAGGCGGTGGCCGCGGCGCTCGCTACCGGCATTGCGGCGTTGTCGATCGAGGACGCCAGCGGCCTGGCCGATGCACCACTGAGGCCCATCGAGCAGGCGGTCGAGCGATTGCGCGCGGCGCGTGCGGCCATCGACCGCGCGGGCGGCGACGTGCTGCTGGTCGGGCGAGCGGAGAACTTCTTCGTGGGCGCACCGGATCTGCAGGACACCCTGCGGCGCCTGCGTGCCTATGCCGAGGCCGGAGCCGATGTGCTGTACGCACCGGGCATCAGTACGCGCGAGCAGATCAGTGCGGTGGTCGCCGCCGCGGGCTCGAAGCCGGTGAACCTGCTGGTCGCTGAACCCACAGCACTGAGCCTGCAGGACATCGCCGCACTTGGCGTTCGCCGGGTCAGCCTGGGCGGTGCGCTGGCGCGTGCCGCGTGGGCTGGATTGATGCAGGCGACCCAGCCGATCGTGCAGGACGGACGCTTCGATGGCCTGCAGCAGGCGACGTCCGGGGCTGCCTTGAACGCGTTGTTCCAGTAGCCCCGCGCCCTGCATGGCGGGAAGGGCCGGCGACTACAACGCCTCGATCTCCCGCTTGGGCAGGATCACGCCGGGTTCCAGCGCTGGCAGCAGTTGGCGAAGCAGGCGTGGATTGTCCTGCAGCCCCGTGCCATCCAGATACGTCCACCCGGAACCGCCAATGCGGCGCACGGCCACCATGAACGTGGTGCTGCGCATCGGGGTTTCACGCACCCGTACCAGGGATTGGCGTGGCACGAAGCAGACTTCTTCCTCCCCCGCCGCATAGGTCCGGGTCGGCACACCGACGTCTTCGCTGATGACCACCACGCCGCCGCTGTGCTGCTTCTTCAGCGCATCGCGGGTGATCGCCTGGAAGGCCTCATCGCCGCCGGCCAGCCGTTTGAGGCTGGGATGCGTACGCTCGATGAGGAAATCCGCATCGCCGCGGGCGTAGGCAGTCATCAGGGCGCGCACATCATCGCGCAGGGCCTTCGCGTCACTGGGACTGAGCTCACCCGCGAAGGCGGATGGCAGCGACAGCGACAGCAGCAGCGTCAGTATCGTCAGGGGCAGGCGTCGATCCATGTCCGGGTGTCCCACAGGGCATCGCTGCACTATACGTTGGACGCGAAAACAGCGTCCCATCGGTGGCGCTGGTTTCCCCGGAATCGCTACTTACCATTGGTAGGTATTGGTTCCTGGAGATCCCCATGCACAGCCTCATTGTCATCGCCCACCCTGAGCCCGGTTCGCTGACCCACGCGATGGCGCGTCGCATCGGTGATGCCATTGCCGCGGCCGACACCGGCAACACCGTGGCCTATGCCGACCTGATGGCCGAAGGCTTCGATCCGCGCTTCAACCCGCAGGACCAGGCCTTGTTCCGCAGCACCGGCGCGGTACCCGCCGATGTCGCTGCCGAGCACGCGCGGCTGGATGCCACCGATACCCTGGTGCTGGTGTTCCCGTTGTACTGGTGGTCGTTCCCGGCGCTGCTGAAAGGCTGGATCGACCGTGTGTTCACCAACGACTGGGCCTACGCACAGGATGCGCAGGGCAGGCTGGTGAAGAAGCTGCAGCGCCTGAATGTGCATCTGGTCGGCTTGGGCGGCGCCGACGCAGCCATGGTCGAACGTCGTGGCTACGACGCGGCAATGAGGACGCAGATCGACATGGGCATCTTCGACTATTGCGGCGCACGCGTGCTGTCGTCCCACCTGCTGCTGGACGCCGATACCGGTGCCGCTGACGCGCATCTGCAGACCGCGCTGGCGATCGGCCGTAAAATTGGTGTTCCAATGCGCTGATCGCCGTGCTCCGCCGATGCCCGCCAACGCCACCCCCACGCGCCGCCGAATGACCCGGGAGCAACGCACCCGCCAGTTGCTGGATGTGGCCTGGGCACTGGTCCGCGGAGAAGGTACCGGAGCGTTGACGCTGGGGCGGCTGGCCGAGGCGGCGGGCGTGACCAAGCCTGTGGCCTACGATCACTTCGTGACCCGCAATGGCTTGCTGGCGGCGCTCTACGATGACTATGACGGACGCCAGACCGTGGTCTTCCACGAGCGCATCGGCCGCGCCCGGGCGCAACTGGTCGATCGGGCGGCGGCCATCGCCTCCGGCTACATCGACTGCGTCCTCAGCCAGGGCAGTGAAGTGCAAGGCATCCTCGCCGCGCTGGTGGGGGCGCCGGAACTGCATGAGGTGCGACGGCGCTACCAGCAGGATTTCATCGACAACTGCCAGGTCTGGCTGGGCCCGTTCGCCGCCGACGGCACGGTGTCGCTGGCGGGGCGCTGGGCCATTCTCGGTGCGGCTGAAGCCCTTTCAGAGGGCGTGGCTGCCGGCGCGCTGGACAAGGCCGGTGCCGTGGCCGAGCTGCAGCGGCTGATCGTGGCGACGGTCAAGCGGCGCTGAGCCGCACGAGCGGTCAGCCGCCGGCCAGGGCGGCGAATCCCGCGGCCAGCTGGTCGCGCACCAGTGCGTCGCGCGCGTCGCGGCTTGCAGAGCCCAGCACCACGGTGATCAGCCGTACCGGCTGGTCCCGCCCGGGTACTGGCCGGCACGCGGTGGCGGCCAGGCAGAAGCCTGCGGCCTGGGTGTAGCCGGTCTTCAAGCCGTCCACGCCGTCTTCGCCGAGCAGGGCGTTCTGGTTGCTGCGGTTGAAGCTGCCATGGGCGAACGCGCGCTGCGCGGTGATCGCCAGGATCTGCGGATGGTCGTTCAACAGGCGGGCGGCCAGCACCGCCATGTCGCGCGCGCTGGAGACATGGTGCGGTGTGGTGATGCCGGACACGCTGGCAAACCAGGTGCTGCGCAGCCCGAGCTGGCGTGCGTGCCGGTTCATGCGTTCCAGGAATGCGGCCTGCGATCCGTCCAGGTGACGCGCGATCGCCAATGCAGCGTCATTGCCGGAAACCACCATCAACCCTTCCAGCAGGCGTGCCAGAGTGATTGTCTCGCCGGGCACCAGGCCCATGCGCGTTTCATCATCGGCCACGGCATGCACATCGTCGGCGGCGATGGTGACCGGGTCGTCCCACGAGCGTCCGTTCTCTTCGACGCACGCATAGGCGGCATAGGCGGTCATCAGCTTGGTCAGCGATGCCGGTTGCCGCGCGGCTTCAGCGTTGTGCTGGTGGATCACCGCGGAGGTTGCCGCTTCCAGGGTGATGGACGAAATCGGTAGGGGGGCGGGCGCAGCAGACGGCATGGCGGGCGGAGATGGCAGCGACGGTCAGCAAGAATAGTTCTTGCCGGCTGCACGAAGCCGCACTGCCGGAGCGCTGCAGCGTCCACGGCAACGCCCGGTTGCGCCCGGGCTGGGGTCGAGGCAGCCTGCGCACATGCAATCGGATATCCGCATCGACGGTCGTGTCTTCACCTACGTCTTCCCGTGTGCGTGGGAGGACTACGCGAAGATCGGCTTTTCACGTGATCCGCTCGGACGCATCAGCGCATTGCATCGGCGATGGTTCGAGTTCTTCGACCTCGATGCCGGTGCGATGGTGGAAGCGGAGGGCGAGCGCGATGCACGTGATCTGGAGCTGCAGCTGCGTTCGCCGTTCAAGGCGCACCGCGCACCGGCACCGATGACGATCCAGCACAAGGCTGGGGGTCGTACTGAATGGGTACGTGGTGCCAACCAGGCCTTGTCGCTGGCAATTGCTGCGTTGGGTGAACAAGGCTATCGCTGTTACCCGCTGAAGGCATGGCTGCAGGCGGCGCTACGCCTGCGCATGGACCGGCTGCACGACTGGGCTGTGGTGCAGCTTCCGGAAGAAGAAGGCCTGCGGATTCCCGGTGGCCCCGGTGAGGGCGTGCTGCGTGACACGCTCGACGGTTGCCGGGCACTGGATATCGATCCAATGCCCTGTCTGCCTGAATACGTCCAACGCTGGTACACAGGTTGAGCCGCGTTCAACGGGTCCCCGGCTGCTGAACCGGCGCGGCCGGTTGCGCCGCGCACGCAGGGGAGGCGGTGGACGGGCTGGCCAGCTGGCGTGCCAGCTCGGCGTTGGCCACATGGCCGTGCAGGAACAACAGGCTGCCGAAGATGTTCATGAGCGTGCCTCCACTTGAGTGGATTGCACGATACGGGCAGCATGGAAGCGCAAAAAGCGATATTTCCGCAAGCATGCCTTGAGAGGAATTCAAGCCTGATGTCCCGTCCGCCCCTTCATGCCCTGCAGGGTTTCGTGGCCGCCGCGCGGCTGGGCAACCTGTCACGGGCAGCGGCGTCGATGAATCTGACCGTCAGTGCGCTCAGCCATCAGATGCGTCAGCTGGAAGAGCGGCTCGGGCAGCCACTGCTGGTCCGCCAACCGCGTGGCGTCGCCCTCACCCTGGAGGGGCAGCGCCTGCTCGACCAGGTCGGCCCGCATCTGGATGCGATCAACGAAGCTTTCCAGCCCTATGCGGCCCGCGCCGAGCACGTGCTGACGATCAGTGCGGTGCCGTCGATGGCGTCGGCGTGGCTGGTGCCGCGCTTGGGTCACTTCGTGGCTGAGCACCCACAGATCGAGATCAACCTGCAGTCGAGTGAGCGCCTGATTGATTTCGAGCGCCAGCGCCAGTTCGACGCCGCGCTGCGGCTGGGCAGCGGGCAGTGGCCGGGCCTGGTGGTTGAGCCGCTGTTCGACGAGTGGCTGCTGCCGATGGCGAGCCCGGCGCTGATCGAACGCATGGGAGGGATCGACCGGGTGCCACTGAACCAGTGGCCACTGCTGGGGGACCCCGATGGTGCGTGGGGGGCCTGGTTCGCGTTGAGCGGGCAGACCCCGCCGTCGCGCTTCGTAGCGGTGCTGGATGATTCGGAGGCACACCACCGTGCGGCGCTTGACGGGGTGGGCGTGGCGCTGGGGCGGGTGACGCGGGCGCGCTTGTTGCTGGATTCCGGCCAACTGGTTGCGCTGTCCAACCTGCGCCTGAAAACCGCCTGGCCGCATTGGCTGGTCTACCCGCAGCGTTCGGCCCGCCACCGCGGCTTTCTTGCCTTCCGCGACTGGCTGCACGCGCAGGCTGCCGAACACGTGCGGCACACGGCGGACGCTACACTCATCGCACCAGCGTGACCGCCTGCCCGCCACGCGCGAACGCCTCCTCCAGCAGCGAGCCGGCCTTGATCGCCTGCACTTCCTTGAACAGCGCCTGCAGCGCCTGCAGCGCGTCGGCGGGGCGCGATGCCGGCGCCGCCACCGCCTGCTGGATCGCGGTGAAACGGTCGGCCAGCACGCGGTGGCCGGGATGCGCCCGCGCCCATGCTTGCAGCGGCTGGCGCACGCCGGCGGCGGCATCCAGGCGCTGCAGATCGAACAGGGTGATCGCAGCCGCCGACGTCTCGGCCCGTTCGATCGTGGCGTGGCGCAGTTCGCGGCTGAGAAACAGGTCGTAGGCTGCACCGCGGCCCACCGCGATGCGCAGCCCCTCGCGGTCGAGGTCGGTCACCTGCTGCGCGGGACTGTCCTCGCGCACCAGATAGGTGCCTTCGATCTCCACGTACGGAGCACTGAAGGCGATGCGGTCGGCGCGTGCCGGATCGATGGCCAGGAAGGCCAGATCCCAGCCGTCTTCGCCTGCCGCAGCGACCACCGAGGCTGCGGCATCGTGACAGGTGAAGCGTGCCTGCACACCCAGGCGCTGCGCCAATGTCGTGGCCAGCTCCACCGACGGTCCGCGCGGTGAGTGCGCATCGCCCTGCGCCAGCACCGGGTTGCCCAGGTTGATCGCCACGCGCAGGAAACCCTGCGGTGCGAGCGCACTTTGGTGTTCGGCCAGGGACATGCAGGACTCCGCGAGGAAAGGGGCAGCCAGCATGCCAGCACTGCCCTGCAAGGGGTGTCATGCTGCACGACTGCAGGATGGCCTACCTTCCGTTTGCCGACGAGGCCGCAGGTGTCGGTATGGACTTGGAGGTGAGCCTGGCGCGTGGCCGAGATCTGCGACAGTGAAGGCAACCGCATTGCGTTGCAGGCGCACGCAGCTCTGTAGAGCCGAGCCCACGCCCGGCTGCTGTTGGCCCAGCCGCCCAAGCTCAGCCGAGCATGGGCTCGGCTCTACAAGGTCGCGGCGCGTGAGCGCTGCAGCCAGTCGTTGATCGCCGGATCGAGCCGCGGGTCGTCCGGCAGCTGCATGCCGAAGCCTTGCTGCAGCACGTCGCGCACGTCGGCAACATCGTGCAGCGGACGCTTGTCCGGTGCCTGGCCGGGGCGGTACTCGGTGTAGTTGCCGCTGCCGATGGTGCGTCGCCAGTCCGGCCCGGTCAGCGACGCGCGCAGCTGGCCAGGGAAGCTGGAGTCGGGATGGGTGCACACGTACCAGTTGCCCACCACGTTGTCGATCGGTGCCGGCACGTGCAGGTCGAAACGGTACATCGCCCGCCAGCCGTCACCGGATTCGGCGGACAGCACGAAATCCCCCTCGCCGGGCAGCCGCTGCAGCAGATAGCGTTCGTGCGGCGTGGCGTGCGGCTGCGGATCATGCAGCCGCAGCGGCACGGTCGGGGTCAGGCTGCCGAAACCGGCATCCACCAGCCAGTCATCGCCGTCCACCTGCACGCGCAGCAGCAGGTGGGTCCGTGCGGTCAGTTCGCCGTCCTGGGCAGCCAGCAGCACGCGCGCGCTCAATGGCTGTGCATCGAAGCCCAGCGCCTGCAGCAGCGCCAGCAGGCCGCCGTTGAGTTCGAAGCAGTAGCCGCCACGACGGTCGTCGAGCAGCTTGCGCTGCACGCTGTCCAGGTCGATCGGTACCGCATCGCGCAGCAGGCAGCTGAGGGTCTCGAACGGCAGCACTGCGTTGTGGCGCTGCTGCAGCAGGGTCAGGCCGGCCAGCGTCAGCGGTGGCGGGGCATCCAGCTGCAGGCGCTGCAGGTAGCGGGGGACATCGAGCGTCGTCATGGCGGCACCGGGCGGGAGGGGAGGTCCACTGTGCTCCCCCAACCGGGGTTGAGGTCAAGGGCGCTGGTCGTGTCACGCCAGCGTCGCCTGCACCCGGTACAAAGGCCGCGTCCGCCCGTCACCGCTGGGCCAGGACAACGAAAGTTCTAAAGTTGCCTTGAATCCGGCCGATACAGGGGCGTCCTTCTGCCTGGAGTCTGTCATGTCGGCCGTTGTCCCCCACCTCCGGTCCCTGCGCACGCGGCTTGCGGCGCTGCGCCCGGCGTCCTCCGGTCTGCTGCTGTGGCTGCAACCGCATCGGCTGAGCGTAGCCAACAAGCTCAAGGCGACCTTGTGGGTCTGTGGCCTGGGACTGGTCGCAATTGCCGCCGCCTATGCCTGGACCGGGCATGCCAGCACGCAGGCTGCGCGCAGCCAGGCCAGCTACCAGCGCGGCAGTGATCTGGCCGCGCGCCTGGCCACGCGGGTGGCCGAAGCGCGTCGCCTGCAGATCCAGTATGGACGCAGTTTCGATGATGCCGACCGCGCGCAGCTGCTGGCCACGCAAAAGGCGCTGCAGGACGATCTGCAGGCGCTGCGCACGATGCCGATGGATGCCGGCCGGCGCAAGGCCCTGCAGGCGCTGACCGAAGCTGCAGACGCGTTCTCGCAGGGTGTTGCCGCCCTGTTCGAACGGGTCGACGAGATGGGCCGTGGTGAGGCCGGCCTCGCCGCGCAGCTGCAACAGGCTGCAGACACGCTGCAGGGGCAGGTGGATGCGCAGCAGCGGGATGCGCTGGCGTTGTCCCTGCAGAAGATGCGGCGACAGGAGGCCCTGCTGCTGCTCGACGGTGATTCCACCCACGCCGATCGCGCCAGCGAAGAAAAGCTGCCGTTCGATCTCGCGCTGGCGGGCCTGCCCGCGGATGCGCAGGTCACCCTGCGCACCGGGATGGATGCGTATCAGGCCGCATTGCTGGGGTATACCGCGGCCCGCGTCGGCTTGGATGTGGAAGCGCAGTCGCTGCTGGATACCGCCGCGCGCGTAGCGCCTGCGCTGGCCGCATTCCAGCAGGCACAGGTGGCGGCGCTGGCCGGGGCGCAGGCACGCCAGCAGGCCGGCGCGCGCACCATGAGCGTGCTGTTCGCACTGACCCTGCTGCTGGTGGCCGGCGTGCTGATCACCAGTCTGGTCCTGGTGCTGCGTGCGGTGCGCCAGCCGATCCAGGACACCCTGCGCTTCGCCAGCGACATCGCTGACGACTGCTTGGACACCACCCTGCGCGTCTACAACGCCAACGACGAGATCGGCCAGCTGGCGCAGCGCCTGGTCGACATGCAGCAGCGCCTGCGCGCGCGTATCGAGACCGAGCGTGCCGTGGCGCGCGGCAACACCCGGGTGCGCCAGGCATTGGACAGTGCACAGACCGGTTTGATGGTGATCGATGCGGAAGGGCAGGTCGCCTACGCCAACCCGGCATTGCTGCAGCTGCTTGACCTGCGGAACGAAGCGCTGGTGGGCAGCGACGCGGTACGCCTGCATCCGGCGTTGGCCAGCCTGGCCGGCGTGCGCCAGCGCGAAGAGCGCGAGATCGGCCATGCCGGCACGCGTTACCAGCTGATTGCCAACCCCGTCATCGATGAAGGGCAATTCCTCGGCGTAGCGGTGGAATGGCGCAGTCGTGCGCTGGAGACCCTGCTGGAAACCGAGGTCGCTGCCCTGGTCGATGCTGCAGCACACGGCGACCTGCACGGTCGCATCGCGCTGGAGGGCAAGCAGGGCTTCGTGCGCACGTTGTCGACCAGCATCAACCGCCTGCTGGCGACGTTTGAAACCAACCTCGGCGACCTGCAGGCATTGCTGGCTGCGCTGGCCCGTGGTGACCTCAGCGTGCGCATGGAGGGTGAGCTGCAGGGCGTGTTCGCGCGCATGCGCGATGATGCCAACGCGACGGTCGCACAGCTGGGCCACATCGTCACCCGCATCCAGCACGCCACCTCCAGTCTCGATACCGGCGTTGGCGAGATCGTTGCCGGTCATCAAGATCTGTCACAGCGCACCGAGCAGCAGGCCGCCAACCTGGAAGAGACCGCCGCTTCCATGCACGAACTGACCGATACGGTCGGTCGCAATGCTGATGCCGCAGGCCGTGCCGACGCGCTGGTCAAGGGAGCGGCTGCGGTGGCGCAGCGCGGCGGCGAGGCTGTCGGCCAGGTGGTGGCGACCATGCAGGGCATCAGCGCGGCATCGCGGCGGATCGGCGACATTACCCAGCTGATCGACGGCATCGCCTTCCAGACCAACATCCTGGCGCTGAATGCGGCGGTGGAAGCGGCCCGTGCCGGTGAGCAGGGCCGCAGTTTCGCCGTGGTAGCCGCGGAAGTGCGCCTGCTTGCACAACGCAGCGCAGAGGCGGCCAAGCAGATCAAGGGCCTGATCGAGGATTCGGTGGCGCGTGTGGGAGAGGGCAACCAGCAGGCCGAACAGGCCGGCACCACGATGGGCGAGATCGTCGGCAGCGTGCAGCAGCTGGCCGAGCTGCTGGCGGGTATCCGCAGTGCGTCGCAGGACCAGCATGCCGGCATCGCACAGGTGAACCAGACCATCGTGCAGATGGAAGCCAGTACCCAACGCAACGCCAGCCTGGTGGAAGAGGCCGGTGCCTCCACGGCGCAGATGCAGGTCCAGGTGCGTGCCCTGGCCGACGCGGTGGGCGCGTTCCGGTTGCGGTCGATGCCGCAGGCGCGCGCCGCCGCGGCCTAGTCAGCCGAGCGTAGGCTCGGCGCTACATCGGCTGCAGGAACACTGTAGAGCCGAGCCCATGCTCGGCTCACACCAGCGTTCGGCGGCAGGAATCAATACACGTCGCGGCGGTAGCGCCCGTTTTCCAGCAGCATTTCCACCGCTTCATCGCCCAGCGCCGTTCGCAGCACCTGGTCCACGCCCTCGGCCATGCCCTGCAACGACCCACAGACATGGATCACCGCGCCGCGCCGCATCCAGTCGCGCAGCGTTCCGGTGGCCGCCTGCAGGCGATCCTGCACATAACCGCCGTCGCCATCGCGCGAGAACGCCAGGTCCACCCGCGCGAGATGGCCATCGGCCTGCCACGCTTCGATCTCGTCGGCGAACAGGAAATCGTGTGCACGCTGGCGCTCGCCGAACAACAGCCAGTGCCCGTGTTCGCCTGCACGGGCGGCTTCGCGCAACAGGCTGCGCAGGCCGGCGATGCCGGTGCCGTTGCCGATCAGCACCATCGGCGCGCCAATGACACGATGGAAACCGGGGTTGCGATGCACGCGGGCGACGATGCCGGCACCGATCGGCGCATGCAACGACAGCCAGCCCGAGCCCAGCCCGGCTCGACCGGAGGCGTCATGCACCAGCCGCACCACCAGCTCCACCACGCCATCATCCGTGCAGGAGGCGATCGAATACTCGCGGCTGGGCAGCAGCGGCTGCCCGGCCAGCCACAGGCAGGCATCCTGCACTGCCAGCGCGGCATCGGCCTCGGGCAGCTCGCGTTCGCTGGCCAGCGCCAGCAGCGTGCGCGGATGGCCATCGACCAGCAAGGGCAGCAGCGGATCCAGCCCATGCGCCTTCAACACGGCACCGGCATGCTGCGCATTGTGGCGGGGCGCGATGTGCAGGATGTCACCCGCCTGCCACTGCACGTCGGCCGGTGCGGCAAGACGGATACGCCAGATCGCTCCACCGACGCTGCCAGGGTTGAGGCGGTCGCGGCCGAGCAGGCGCCACTCATGCATCTGCGTAGCCGCAGGCAGCACGCTGTCATCGGTGACGATGCCGGTGAGCGCACCCAGCTCCTGCTGCCACCGGCGCAGCGCGGGGACCGAGGCGGCATCGACGTCGACGCGCTCGAACAGTGCACGCGCGCCGTTTCCGATCAACCAGCCATCGACCCGGCGGCCGAAGCCGCAGTAGTGCGGGTACTGGCGGTCACCCAGCGCGAGCAGGCCGAACTGCAGGCCCGAAAGGTCCAGCGCTTGTGCAAGCAACTGCCGCGCTGCGCGCCGTGCGGCGTCGGGCGGCTCGCCGTCGCCGAAGGTGCTCAGCACGAACAGCGCGCTCGATGCACGCAGCAGGAGCGCGGCATCGATGCGCGCCAGCGGCAGCACCTGCACCGCATGGCCGGCCGCCTGCAGCTGGGCCGCCGCGCGCCACGCCAGCTGTTCGCCCAGTCCGCTCTGGCTGGCATGCACCACCAGCCACGCTGCGTTGCCGGCGTCGCTGGCCGGCATCGTTAGCGCCTGGCGCAGCCCGCGCGCGGCACGCTGGCTGCGGCGGCGGTCCAGGTACAGCATCCAGCCGGTGATGAAGAACAGGCTCATGCCCAGGCTGCTGAGCATCACCACCACGCGCCCGGGTACACCGAAGTAGCTGCCCGAATGCAGCGCGAACACGCTGGTGGCCAGCTGTCCGCCCGCGCCCTGGCGTGCGTACGGGCGGGCATCGAGAACCGCACCGCTGGCCGGATCGAGCTGCAGCAGGTCATGCGCACGATCGTGGTGGCCGCCGCGCTGCGACGGATCACCGGCCATCACCCGCACGTTCAGCGCCTGCCCGGGCTTCTCCGGCAGGCGCAGGTCAATGAAGCCGGCGCGCACGCCCGGCAGCGCGTACAGCGTGGCTTCAATGCGGTGCAGGTCCAGCGATGCATCGGTGGCAACCTGGTGCTTGGCCGCCGGTGGGACGCCCAGCAGCGTGCTGGCCGCGCTGCGATACCCGTCGAACGACCACCACAGGCCGGTCAGCGCACTCATCAGGTAGATCAGCAGCACCCAGGTGCCGATTACCGAGTGCAGGCTCCACAGGAAGCCGCGCCCGCTGCGTTTCCACTCCACTGCCAGCCAGCTGCGCCAGTGCCACCAGCGTCGTGGCCAGCGCAGGTAGAGGCCGGACAGGGTGAAGAACAGCAGGGCGATGGCACAGCTGCCGGTGATCCACTTGCCGCGTTCGCCCGCGGCAAGGTGGCGATGCAGGTCCTCGACGAAGTCGAAGAACGCCTGGCCGCGCAGGGCGCTGAAGCGCTCACCGCTGTACGGGTCGAAGTACACCCAGTGGTCCTTGCCGCCGGCAAAGCGCGCGACCGACGGCCGCTGTCCGGTGGCATCGATACGCAGGCGTTGCAGGGGGCGTTCGCTGCCGGCCTGGAGCAGCGGCACCAGTTCACTGAGTGCAAGGGGATGCTGTCCGTCGGCATGGTGCTCGGCGATCTCGGCAAAGCCGGGATTGGCGGCGCGCAGCAGCTCGTCCTCGAAGGACAGCACGGCGCCGCTGAGGCCCATCACGGCCAGGACGGCACCGGCGGTAATGCCCAGCAGCCAATGCAGTTGGAACAGGACGTTCTTGAACATCGAAGGAGAGGGGCCCGGGAGGCTGCCGCCCGCATCCTGCGCAACAGCAAATGAGAATTAGTCGCGTAATTCTCCGTGGCGCCCCGGCTGCGGTCAAGCTGGAGGTACCGGCCGGGCGGCACCCGGCACCCGCGGTAGTGCCGGCCGCTGGCCGGCAACCTCAGAAGCAACAGCCGAAGCAACAGCGGGTTTCCTGTGAGGAGGCGGGGTGGGTCCGGTTGCGGGGGACGGCGCAAGTACGTCCCTGTAGCCTTGGTCACGGCATCCATGCCGCGGACACCCCCTCAACCGGACCCAACCCGCCTTCGACAGTTTCCTGCGATCTGTCGGAACGGCGTTCTGCTTTGGTGGGTGCCGACCGTTGGTCGGCACGGGGTCTGATTCCGTTCTGAATATCGATATCTGACAGATGTGTCGACCAAGGTCGACACCTACCAACAGCCGCCGGAATCTGTCGGAGGCGGGGCGGTGTGGCTGGGCAGGACCGTTGGCGCCATGGATGGCGCCAACGAGCCCCCATGGATGGGTTTACGGCGTGTCCTGCACAGCCGCACCGCCCCGCCATCCCACGGAAATCCGCTTTGGCTCTGGCCGTTGCGGTGGCCTCGGCAGGTGCAGGGCGCAGCCCTGCCGAACCCTCACTTCACCCAGCTGTCGATCTCGCCGTGGGCGAACGGTCCCAGCTTTGCCTTCACCAGCCGCCCCTGCGCATCGAACAGCACGCTGTAGGGCAGCAGCCCCTGTGTATTGCCCAGCTGCACGCTGGCATCGCGCGGGCCCGGTGTCTCGATCACGATCGGGTAGTCCACCGGCACCTGCTGCAGGAAACCGCGCACGTCGTCCGTGGTGTCCAGCGCCAGGCCCAGCACCTGCACACCGTTGTCGCCCTGGGCATCGGCGAAGCGCGCCAGTTCTGGCATCTCTTCCACGCAGGGCGCACACCAGCTGGCCCAGACGTTGATCAGCAGCGGCCGGCTGGCGAAGTGATCGCGCAGGACCAATGGCTGACCCGCCAGGTCCGGCAGTGTCAGCGCAGGCAACTGATCACCCACCTGCAGCGTGGGCTTCACGGCCTTCGCCCTGGAAGCCGTTGCTGGCGCGGCAGGTGCTGATGTGCCGGGTGACAGCCGATGCCCGGCCCACAGGCCGAGGCCGGCGGCCAGCACCGCTGTCCACAGCAGCGCTGGCCGTTGCCACTTCATCGTGCGGTGCGCAGCAGCGCTTCCTCGACCACCGCCTGGGTCAGCAGGGTCGGCAGCACGGTCGGCGGCGCGCCGGGGCCGTACACCACGTACAGTGGTACGCCAACCGCCTTGTGCTCTTCCAGGAACGTGGTGATCTGCGGGTCGACGTTGGTGTAGTCACCGCGCATGTACACCGCATTGGTGCGCTTGAGCAGTTCCTTGAACTCCGGCCGTGACAGCACCGCACGTTCGTTGGCCTTGCAGCTCACGCACCAGTCGGCGGTCATGTTGACGAACACCACGCGGTTGTCGGCGCGCAGGCGGTCCAGCAGCTGCGGCGAATACTCGACCACGTTGTCGCTGGCGGCCTGTGCTGCCCTCGCCGGCGGTGCAAGCTGGGTCACGCCCCAGGCCGGAACCAGCGCACCGATCGCCAGCAGCACGCCGAGCAGGGTCACCGCACGCGAGCCGGTCCAGCGGTTGCGTTCAAACAGCCACAGGCCGAACGCGAACAGCAGTAGGCCACCCAGCACCAGCGCCATGCCGTCCACGCCGCGCTGCTTGCCCAGCACCCACAGCAGCCACAGCGCAGTGGCGTACATCGGGAAGGCCAGCACGTGCTTGAGCGTTTCCATCCACGGGCCGGGCTTGGGCAGGCGGCGTGCCAGCGCTGGCACGAAGCCGATCAGCAGGAACGGCAGCGCCAGGCCCAGGCCGAGGAACAGGAACACGGTCATCGCCTTCAGCGGCGGGGCAATGAAGGCGTAGGCGATCGCACCGCCCATGAACGGGCCGACGCAGGCACTGCCGACCACGCAGGCCAGCGCACCGGTGAAGAAGTCACCGGCCGGGCCGCTGCGGCTGGCC
Organism: Stenotrophomonas sp. YJH_SMC_53; assembly: GCF_059369995.1. Lineage (NCBI taxonomy): Bacteria > Pseudomonadati > Pseudomonadota > Gammaproteobacteria > Lysobacterales > Lysobacteraceae > Stenotrophomonas > Stenotrophomonas sp. YJH_SMC_53. Next base: position 132,339 of record NZ_JCAFTF010000001.1, read on the forward strand.
AGCGACTGGCCAAGATTGCCGATGCCGCCGCCGAGGGTGAACACGCCGGACAGGCTCAGGCCCACCGCGAACATGATGTAGGCCAGCGCCGCCACCACGCCCGGGTGCTGCAGCTGGAAGCCGATGCCGACGGCGTTGCCGATCGCACGCAGGCCTACCATCAGCGCGCCGATCCCCGCGAACGCGACCAGCACGCCCAACGTGTACCAGAGGGCATGGCTGCGCGCGCGCTCGGGGCTCTCGCCGCTCTGCGCCAGGCTCAGCACCTTCAGCGACAGGATCGGCAGCACGCAGGGCATCAGGTTCAGTACCAGGCCACCGGCCAGCGCCAGCAGCAGCACCCAGACGAATGATCGGTCCGGGTTCGGGGTGGTCGCCGGCGGACGCGTGCGCAGGGCGTTGCCATCGCGCGCATCGGCGGCGAACTCATTGCGCGCGCCCTCACTGCCGCTGGCGGCGGGAGCGGTGTTGCCGTCGTTGGGTACGGTCGGCAGCAGGCGCAGCGGTACGCCATTGGCGGATTCACGCGGCGCGCCGGCAGCGCCCAGCGCATTGACTGCTTCCTCGCGCACTGGCGCCTGGCCGGTGCCGGCGTTGAGCTTGCCGGCCGGAATCGACAGCTTCACCCGACGGGTCATCGGCGGGTAGCAGATACCATCGGTCTGGCAGCCCTGGAAGGTCACCACCAGGGTGCTGTCGACCGCATCAGTAACGGTGCGGCGCAGCGGCAGCGGCACTTCCACCTGGTTGAAGTACACCGAGACATCGCCGAAGTGCTCGTCGCGATGCGACTGCGCGGCCGGCCAGCGCGGCTTGTCGGCGAGCACGCCGGCGCTGCCTTCCAGCTTCAGCGAAGTGCGGTCGCGGTACAGGTAGTAGCCGGGTGCCGGGCTGAAGCGCAGCAGCAGGGTGTTGCCGTCGCTGGCGATGGCATCGAAGCCGAACGCCTGTTCCGACGGCAGCGGCAGCGCCTGGCTGTTGTTGGCCGCGCCCGGCAGGCGCAGGCCACCGCTGTTGCCGGCACCGGCCAGCGGGTTGTTGAACGGACTGGCGGCACCGGTACGCGCGGCAGGCACCGCGGCCGCCGCACCGGCACCCGGCAGGGTGACCTGCACCACGCGCTTCTGCGGTGGGTAGCAGACGCCGGCATCGGCGCAGCCCTGATAGCGTACTTCCAGGCTGATGGTGCCGGCGGCGTCGGTCGGCGTGCCGGGCAGGGTGGCCTGCAGGCGCTCGCGATAGGTTTCGACCTCGCCGAAGAAATCATCGTGGTGCCTGTCACCCTTGGGCATCTGCAGCGTGCCGGCATTGAAGGCCGGATCCGCCTTGACGCTGGTGCGGTGGCGATACAGGTAGTAGCCCGGTGCGATCTTGAACTGCAGTTGCACCTGGCCCCGTTCGGGGGCAGTGGCGGTCAGCGCGAACGCCTGGTCCACCGGCAGCAGGTCCTTCTCATCCAGGGCCAAGGCGGGCAGCGAGAGCCACAACAGGGCGCACAAGGCAGCGCCACGCGCAAACAGAGTCTTCAATCAGTGTCCTCCCGGGTCTGTGCCCGGATCCAGTCCAGATATGCCGGCAGGCCGGCCCGGGTTTCGACCGCGATGCACTCCGGGAGTTCATACGGATGCAGTTCGACGATCCGGGCGATTGCGTCATCGACGCGGCTCGCGGTGGTCTTTACCAGCAGCTGCAGCTCGGCATCGGTGGTCACCTCGCCCTGCCAGCGGTAGGTGGACTGCGCGCCATCAAGGCGGGTCACGCACGCGGCCAGGCGCTCGCCGACCAGCGCGTGCGCGATGCGCTCGGCACTGGCCCGGTCCGGGCAGGTGGTCAACAGCAGCAGGACGGGATCGACGGTCGGCATGACCGTCGAGTATAGGGCCGCCGCCGGGTCTGGGCCCGGCGGCGGCAGTGGACCGCAGCGTTGCGCGGTCAGTTGGCCAGCTGGCAGGTGGCTGGCTTGGCCGAGGTGAACAGGGCCGGGGTGGCCCACTCGGGGTGATCGATGAAGGGGTTGCGATTGCCCTGGAAGCTGTAGACCACGTCATTGCGGGCACGCTCGGCATCATCCGGCGGATCGGACAGGTGCCAGTCGATCAGCGTCGACAGCAGGCCCATGTAGGCCGGCGAACTGCTGGTCTTGACGATCTTGCTGCGGTCGTCGGTCAGCTCCAGGTCCGGCTCGGACTGACCGGTGGCCGCATCCTTGCCACCCTCATAGCGGATCGCCATGTACATCACCGCACGCGCCATGTCGCCCTTGCGCTTGCCCCACACCTCGAAGGTGCCGGTGTTGCCGTCCGGCGTGCGCACCCAGTTGGAATTGCCCGGGTAGCCACCGCTGCCGCCGCCCTGCCCATTGTTGGCTTCGGTGGCACGCTCGCCGCAGCTGGCATCGCACTTGGCGAACGGCTTGTTGCCACGGTCGGCGTTCCACTGCGCGTCGGTCAGGTACAGCATGTGGGTGTCGGTGTACGGCGCGTAGGGCAGGCCCTTGTCACCGGTGGTGGTGGCAAAGCCCAGCGAGTTCGGCCAGGTGTGCTCGCGGTTGTAGGTCAGGCCGCTGCCGGTGCCCGCACGATCACTGACCTTGGCGTAGCTGCGGTTGCGGTAGGCATCGAGGATGCGGTTCGGGTTGTTCGGATCCTCGTCGGCGATTTCCAGGATGGTCCAGGTGCTGGTGCCCGAGCCGCTGTACGGGTAGGCGGTGTGGCCCTTGATGGTGGCGTGCAGCGAGCAGCGCAGCTGGCTGGGGCTGCTGGTGTTGACCCTGGAGTAGTAGCCGGCCGGCACGCCCGGGTTGCCCGGGTCCGGATTGCCGCCGGTGCTGGCCACGGTGAAGGCGATGCGGCTGTCGGCGGCCGGATGCGCGCCCTGCAGGTCGGTGATGCGCGCGGCGCGGATGTCGAAGCGGCAGGCTTCACCGGCCACCAGCGCGGTATTGGTGGACAGCTTCACGCTGCGGCCGCTGGCCGGGAAGGTCAGCGGCACGCTGCCGGAGGTGCCGCAGCTCAGGGCGAAGGCGCCACTGGCCAGGTTCACCGTCTCGCTGAACACCACTTCCAGGTCGGCGGCAGCGGGGAAGGTGCTGCTGCCCTGCGCCGGGGTGGTGGTGGAGACTGACGGCGGCGTGTTGGGGCCGGGCGTGCCACCGCCGCTGAAGGTCTGGCCGTTGTTGCAGCTGCCGAACGTCTGGCCGGCCGATTCGGCCCAGGTGAAGTGGGCGTACTGGCTGCCGCTGCCGGTCAGCTGCAGCGAGGTGCCCGGCGCGGTGCTGTTGCTTTCGGCCACCGGGATGTTCTGGCTGGTCATGCCCGCGGCAGGGCCGCCGGAGGCGGTGATGGCACCCTCGTAGCTGAGGAACTGGACCACCTTGCCGCTGGCATCGACCAGGGCGATGCCGTCGTTCGGACCATTCTGGAGGCCGTTGGTCGGGTAGTTGACCACGGCGATGGTGGCGCTGCCGCAGCCGGCGGCGGTGCCGGCCGGGACCGGGGTGTTGGCATAGACGGTGGCGGCCGACGGATTGCTGCCGTTGTAGAGGTACAGGCGGTAGCCGGACAGGTCCTCACCGGCAGTGGCTACGACCTCGATCGCTTCGCCGACGTCACCGGCGGCGGTGCTGTCGTCGTAGTGCAGTTCGTTGATGAAGACCTCGGCCTGGGCCGGCGCGGCGGCCAGCGCCAGCAGGCAGGCGGCGGCAAGCGGGGACAGCAATCGCATCGACTACTCCTTGTGATTGGGAATGCCTGACCGAGCCTAAGGCCGATCCAGTGACACTTTGTCGTAAATGAACGTCAGATATCTGACAGTGCGACGCTTGTCACCGAAATTGTCCAGGACCGACGCCTTGGCCGACGCGCGCGGGCGGAAAAATTTTTTTCATTCCGCCCTTGAAAGGGGACGGCGGGGCTCCATCTCTGCCCTGCTCCCGACGTTGTCGGGTTTCTTCACGTGCGGTTCTGGCACTCGCCTGGGGCGAGTGCTAACATCGCCGGACTTTTTTAGACCAATCAATCACTTAAGAGGTCTCCTATGAGCATCAAGCCGCTGCACGACCGCGTTGTGGTCAAGCCGATCGAAGCCGACGAAATCTCCGCCGGTGGCATCGTCATCCCCGACTCGGCCAAGGAAAAGTCCACCAAGGGTGAGGTCGTGGCCGTCGGCCCGGGCAAGCCGCTGGACAACGGCAACGTGCGCGCGCCGTCGCTGAAGGTCGGCGACAAGGTCATCTACGGCCAGTACGCCGGCAGCTCGTACAAGAGCGAAGGCGTCGAATACAAGGTCCTGCGCGAAGACGACGTGCTCGCCGTCATCGGCTGAGCCTCGGCGCGACCTGTTTCAACCTGATCCCAAACTCCCAGCCGCCGGGCCTCGTCCGGCGCTACCAATGAGGTAAATGCAATGGCTGCCAAGGATATTCGTTTCGGTGAAGACGCCCGTTCGCGCATGGTGCGCGGCGTCAATGTTCTCGCCAATGCCGTCAAGGCCACCCTGGGCCCGAAGGGCCGCAACGTCGTGCTGGAAAAGAGCTTCGGCGCCCCGACCATCACCAAGGACGGCGTCTCCGTCGCCAAGGAAATCGAACTGGCTGACAAGTTCGAGAACATGGGCGCGCAGATGGTGAAGGAAGTTGCGTCGCGCACCAACGACGATGCCGGCGACGGCACCACCACCGCCACCGTGCTGGCCCAGGCCCTGATCCGCGAAGGCGCCAAGGCCGTTGCCGCGGGCATGAACCCGATGGACCTCAAGCGCGGTATCGACAAGGCCGTTTCGGCTGCCGTCGCCGAGCTGAAGAACATCTCCAAGCCGACCGCCGACGACAAGGCGATTGCCCAGGTCGGTACCATCTCGGCCAACTCGGATGAGTCGATCGGCCAGATCATTGCTGACGCGATGAAGGAAGTCGGCAAGGAAGGCGTCATCACCGTTGAAGAAGGCTCGGGCCTGGACAACGAGCTGGACGTGGTCAAGGGCATGCAGTTCGACCGCGGCTACCTGTCGCCGTACTTCATCAACAACCAGCAGTCGCAGACCGCTGACCTGGATGATCCGTTCATCCTGCTGCACGACAAGAAGATCTCCAACGTCCGTGACCTGCTGCCGGTGCTGGAAGGCGTCGCCAAGGCCGGCAAGCCGCTGCTGATCGTCGCTGAAGAAGTCGAAGGCGAAGCGCTGGCGACCCTGGTGGTCAACACCATCCGTGGCATCGTCAAGGTCGTGGCCGTCAAGGCCCCCGGCTTCGGCGACCGCCGCAAGGCGATGCTGGAAGACATGGCCGTGCTGACCGGTGGCACCGTGATCTCCGAGGAAGTCGGCCTGTCGCTGGAAAAGGCCACCATCAAGGACCTGGGCCGCGCCAAGAAGGTGCAGGTCTCCAAGGAGAACACCACCATCATCGACGGCGTCGGCGACAAGGCCAACGTTGATGCACGCGTGGCGCAGATCAAGACCCAGATCCAGGACACCTCCTCGGATTACGATCGCGAGAAGCTGCAGGAACGCGTGGCCAAGCTGGCCGGCGGCGTTGCCGTGATCAAGGTCGGCGCCTCGACCGAAATCGAAATGAAGGAAAAGAAGGATCGCGTCGACGACGCCCTGCACGCCACCCGTGCAGCCGTTGAAGAAGGCGTGGTCCCGGGCGGCGGCGTTGCCCTGGTCCGCGCGATCACCGCGCTGGCCGGCCTGAAGGGTGCCAACGAAGACCAGAACCACGGCATCCAGATCGCCCTGCGTGCGATGGAAGCCCCGCTGCGCGAGATCGTGGCCAACGCTGGCGACGAGCCGTCGGTCATCATCAACAAGGTGAAGGAAGGCACCGGCAGCTTCGGCTACAACGCGGCCACCGGCGAGTTCGGCGACATGCTGCAGTTCGGCATCCTGGACCCGACCAAGGTGACCCGTTCGGCGCTGCAGAACGCGGCCTCGATCGCCGGCCTGATGATCACCACCGAAGCCATGGTTGCCGAAGCTCCGAAGAAGGACGAGCCGGCCATGGGCGGCGCTGGTGGCATGGGTGGCATGGGTGGCATGGGCGGCATGGACTTCTAAGTCCACGCCTCCGGCGGTCGTCGCCGGCCTCGGTCGGCACGCCTTCCCGATGTGATGTAAGGAAGAACCCCGCCGCAAGGCGGGGTTTTTTGTTGCCCGGTTGCCGTCGCCGCAGTGCATGCTACGCTCGGTGACCATGCCTACCTCGTTCATCGTCGTTGACGACTTCCTTTCTCCCGCCGATGCGCAGGGGTTGCGCCAGGCGGCACTGGGCCTGGACTATCCCGTCCAGGAGGGCGCATTCCCCGGCCGCAATTCACAGCAGCGGCTGGAGTTGGAGGGACTGTCCGGCGCGGTCTCGCGACTGGTCAACGAACCGCTGCGGCCGGTCAACCCCCTGCAGTCGCACGGCAAGTTCCGCCTTACCCTTGCCGGCGACATCGGCCGCGCCAAGGTACACGCCGACCACTCGCACTGGTCGGGCATTCTCTACCTGAGTGCACCGGAGCACTGCGAGGGCGGCACCGAGTTCTTCCGCCACCGTCGTACCGGCACCGAACGCATGGCCCTGGATGCGGCGGAGCTGGCCGCATTGGGCTACGCCAACGGCGGCGACATGCATCGCGACATCATCGAGCGCGACAGCAACGACGACAGCCAGTGGGAAATGACCATGCGCATTCCGATGCGCTTCAACCGGCTGGTGCTGCTGCGGCCCTGGTTCTGGCACACCGCCGGGCCAGCGTTCGGTGATCGACCGGAGAATGGCCGGCTGGTGTACCTGATGTTCTTCGAGCAGGCGCGCTGAGGAGTGCCATCCACGCATGGCGTGGATGCTCCCCTCCCAGCCGCGTTCGCCATGCAGGCGTCATCGCACCCTCATTCGACGAATACCTTCGCCGCGCCATATTCCCACTGCCACGGCACGCCGGTATCGCCCAGTACGAATGCCACCAGTGCCGGGAACGCAGCTTCCGCCCGTACATCGTTGCCCAGAATCACCACGCAGCGTCTGTAACGTTCGATGCACACCAGCGTGTTGCCGACCGCATCGTCGTGGCCACCCTTGTAGAAGCCCGCGCCCTGCGGGCCGCGGAACGTCACCACGCCCAGGCCCGCAGCCAGATCCTTGCGTTGCTGCGCCACGGGCAGCTCTGGCTGCAACGTGGGGAACTGGCTGGCGGTGGTGATCGGCAGCTGCGGCCGCACCAGTTCCCTGCGCATTGCAGGCGACAGCCCATCGCCGCGGACATAGCCGGCGGCGAAGCGCGCCATGTCGGCGATGGTGGTATCCATCGAACCGGCCGCACGCACGCGGCTGCGTTCATCGTGCGGCTCGGCCGTGCCTTCCGCCGTCCAGCCATCGGCCAGGTTGGCGGCGAAATCCTCACGCCACATCATGCTGGTGCGGACCATGCCGAAGCGGTCGAATACCTGCCGCTGCATCAATGCACCCACGTCCTGGCCAAGCCGTCCACGCTCGATCACGAACTGCAACAGGATCAGCCCTTCGCCGGAATACCCATAACGACTGCCCGGATCGAAGTGGAACTTCAGGCGGCCATCGGGTTCCAGGAACCCGAAGTTGGCAAAGCCACTGGAATGGTTGAGCAGCAGGCGCGGAGTGAGCTGGCGCCAGCGCGCATCATCGGCCAGTACGCTGTAGTCGGCGTACTTCTTCGGCTCTGGCGGGTAGTCCGGCAGCGGCTTGTCCAGCGCCGTGGCGATGCTGGCGTCCAGCTCGATCCGTGCGTCCTGGGCAAGCTGTGCGACCAGGTGGCCGAACGCCATCTTGGTCAGCGAGGCGGCGTACATCACGGTATCGGTGCGCAGCGGCTCGCCTGCGGCGTTGCGTTCGCCGTAGGCGGCCACGTGTACCACCTTGCCGCCATCGATCACCGCCAGCGCCATCCCGCGCGCATGCGCCGCCTGCATCAGCCGCTGTGCTTCGGCATCGATGCGCGCGGGCGAGGGTAGCGGCGGCGCGGCCAGCACGGCCGGCGGGAGCAGCGTCAGCAACAGCAGGACAGCACGGCGCATGCGTGGAACTCCTGGCAGGACGTGGCGCGATGCTACGCCTGCCAGGTCCCGCCGTCATGCGCCGGACGTCAGCCGGGTCGGCGCAGGCAGATCCGCGCGGCACCCGCACCGATGTCCACCTGGCCATCGCGCATCGCGTCGGCACCGAGGATCAAGGCCGGTCGCGCCTCCAGGCCGATCGCCCTGAACACCGGCAGTTCGCTGATCCGGACCTCCATCGGCGGGTGCTGCCAGTTGCCGCCGGTCATGCCGGGCAGGGTGTACAGCCAGGTTGCCTGTGCACCGCCACCCAGCCCCCCGGTGCCCTCTTCACGTGCACGCACCCGAGCATCGCTGCCGTCGGTGCGCAGGCCCAGTGCGCGGGCTGCTTCGGCGTTGAGGACGGTCTGCGCGGCACCGGTGTCGACCACGGCGATGGCGTCCACGCCGGGCGTACCCAAGGCAAGCGTGATGAAGCCGAACTGGCGCAGGCCTTCATTGCGGCCGGGCAGCGCATTGGGTTGGCAACCCGGTCCTTCCAGGTCCAAGCCGCCGGGTGTCCACAGCGCCAGTTGATTTCGGCCGAAGTCCCAACGGGTGTCCCAGCGCCCGGTCAGGTCGTTGCCGATCAAGCCGTCAATGGCCGGATCATCGCCCTTCGCCAGCGATGACAGGTCGACCTGCATGCCGCTGGCCTTCAATTGCCAGCTGCCCAGCTGCCACGCTGTGCTGCGCATGCGCTGCAACTGCGCCGCCTTCGCGCTCGCGCCCTGGGCCTGCGACACTGCCGCTTCCGCATCCTGCAAACCGTAGCGCCGCACTACGCGTGCATCGACCAGGGTTGCCCCGGCGGCACTGTCGACCACGAAGCGCAGCGGCTCTGAACGCCCGTCCAGCGAGACGGCCACTGCCGGATGACCGCCCTGCATCCACATCGGCAGGACGTGCTCGGCGGCATCGGAGGCGAGCGCCGGCAAGGGGATGGCGAACAGGGGCAGCAGGAACAGGCGCAAGGGGAGACTCCGCAGTGATCGTGGGCGACCATTGGCGCGCAGCGGCGTATCAACGCGATATCTGCATTGATACCGTCCTGATACACAGGTGCGGGATACTGGGGCAATGAACACTCCCATCCGCGTCATCGTCGTCGATGACGATGCCAGCATTCGTGACGCCATCGCCGACCACCTGCTGCTGCACGGCTACCAGGTGCGTGTGGTGGCGGATGCAACAGCGCTGGACGTGTTGCTGCAGGTTGAACGTCCTGACCTGATCATCCTCGACTGGATGATGCCCGGTGAGGATGGCCTGTCGGTATGCCGCCGGCTGCAGGCGCGGGCGATCCCGATCCTGATGCTGTCGGCGATGGGGGCCGCGCCGGATCGCGTGATCGGCCTGGAGATGGGCGCGGACGACTACCTGGCCAAGCCGTTTGACCCGCGCGAGCTGTTGGCGCGGGTGCGCGCGCTGCTGCGCAGGCAGGACAAGCTGCGCGCACAGGTGGCCAGCGAGCTGCGGTTTGATGGCTGGCGATTGCTGCCTGACCAGCGTCGCCTGTTCGCGCCGGATGGTGCCGAACTGGCGCTGAGCCGCGGTGAATTCTCCCTGCTGCTGGCACTGGCTGAACGTCCCGGGCGGGTGCTGGCGCGCGAGCAGCTGCTGCAGTTGAGTCGCGGAGAAGCCAGTGACAGCGTGGACCGTGCCGTCGACCTTGCGATCAGCCGCCTGCGCCGTAAGCTCGGGCAGGCCGCGTCCGGCGCTGAAGCCCTTGTGCAGACACTGCGCGGTGAAGGGTACCGCTTCAACGCGGAGGTAGGGGTGTTGTGAGCAGCCGGTGGTCGACCACCCGCTGGATCACGATGCTGGCCTTGGCCAGCCTGCTGCTGGCAACCCTGGTCAGCGTTGCGGTAGTGGGGTGGATGCCCCGGCCCGCGCCGCCACCGATGCGGCTGGACCATGCGATGCAGGTGCTGCGTGGGGAACAGGCGCCGGCGCCACTGGGATTGCATATGTCGACGCAGGACGCGCCACCCCGGGGCAGCGCCAGTGACTGGCTCACCCAGTTGGCGGCGGTGCAGATGGACCTGCCGGCCAGGAATGTACGCCTGGTGTGGACGGGGCAGGGCAGGGCGCCCGATGTGCAGGTCATCGAGGGTGGCGCGGTATTGGACGCCTCCGCTCGTGCTGGCGTGCTGAAATCGCAGGCCGCGTTGCTGACCGCCATGCAGTGGCCGCCGTTCGAACTGGGGATGCGGCAGGCCGATGGCCGATGGCGGGTGGTCGGCAGCGACCACAGTGACCTGGCGGCCTGGCGCCGCCAGGTGATGCTCGCCCTGCTGGGCGGTGCGATCCTGCTGGCACCTCTGGCGGCGTGGGCGGCGATCCGGCTGGGGCGCCCGCTGCGACGCCTGGCTGAAGCCAGCGCACGGGTCGACCTGCAGGCTGAAACGCCATTGCCTGATGACGGTCCACGCGAAGTGCAGGTACTGGCCACAGCGATCAGCACCGGTCGCGAACGTCTGCGCGCCCAGGCAAGGGACATGACGCATATGCTGGCGGCCGTGGCGCATGACCTGCGCACGCCCCTGACCGGCCTGCGCCTGCGCGCGGAGTTCGCTCCCGCGCCACAGGCCGCCAGGATGGTGGCAGACATCGAGCGCATGGATACGATGATCGAGCAGGTGCTCGACTACGCACGCGGTGAGCTGCAGCCGTTGCAGATGCGGATGCTGGATCTTTCAGCGCTGCTGGAGGAGTGCGTGCAGGCGGCGCTGCTGCGCGGGGTCGACATTTCCCTTCAGGGCCCGGATACGTTGCCGTGGCATGGCGATGCGCTGCTGCTCCGGCGCGCGGTCGACAATCTCATCGACAACGCCGAGCGCTACGCGGGTGCCGTGGAGCTGTGGGTCGCCATGGCGGGTGACGGGGTTCAGCTGGACGTGATGGACCGCGGCCCTGGCATCGCCGAGATCGATCGCGCACGCCTGCTGCAACCGTTCCAGCGTAGCGAGGGCTCGCGTAGCCGCGCCACCGGGGGCGCCGGACTTGGACTGGCCGTGGCTGCCAACGTGGCAAAGCGCCACGCAGGCGAACTCCAGCTGCTGCACCGTGAGGGCGGGGGACTGATCGCGCGGCTGCTGCTGGGACGCACTTCCTGAGTCAACTCCGATTTGCTTCCAGTGGCGACTCCTCCATATGATTAGGTGCCTAATCATGATGTGAGGAAAGGATGATCGAAGCCAAGCATCAGGCGTTGCTGGAGGAAGCGCAGCGGCGCGGCCACGCCAACATCGCGCAGCTGCGCCTGTGCTTCCAGCTGCTCTCGTTGTCCTCGTCGATCGATCGCGACTGCGCTGCACGGTTGGCACCGCACGGGCTCAGCGAGGGTCGCTTCATCGTGCTGTTCCTGCTGCATGGGGCCGGCGGCGCACTGGCGCCGCACGCGCTGGCCGAGCGCGCTGGCGTGACCCGGGCCACCATCAGCGGCCTGCTCGATGCCCTGCAGCGCGAAGGCCTGCTGCAGCGTCGCAGCGATGGCGAGGATGGCCGTCGTCTGCAGATCGTGTTGACCGCACCGGGCAAGCGTTTGGTCGAGTCGCTGTTCGAGCAGCACACACAATGGATCAGCGGCCTGTTCAACGGCCTGGATGCTCATGAACGGCAGCAGCTGTCACAGCTGCTGCGCAAGGTCTGGCAGCACACGGACACCGGGCGGGAAGCCTCCGCATGAGCACGCCCATTCACGCGCAACGGCTGCGTGCACTCAACAGCGGTGATGCCGCTGCCACGCATCTGGCCGAATGCCTGGCAGTGGATTTCGCCGCACTGCTACAGGGGGTGGCACCTGTGCTCGAGCCGGAAGCGCTGCAACGTATGCGCAACGCCTCCGGCAAGGGCATCACCCAGCGCATGGCGCTGGCGGCGCGGTTGCTGCGCGAAGCCGGGCAGGGTGATCCCGCGCGCTGGCAGGCACACGCATCAGACACCGTGCGTGGCTGGGCCTGTTACCTGATTGGCAGCGATGCCGGCGCGGCGCTGCCGGCCAAGCTGCGGGCGATGCGTTCGCTGGCTGACGACCCGCACTTCGGCGTGCGCGAATGGGCATGGCTGGCGCTGCGCAGCGACATCGTTGCCGCACCGTTGCAGGCGCTTGAGTACCTGCAAGTGTGGGCGCAGGAAGCATCGCCTAACCTGCGCCGCTTCGCCTGCGAAGCGCTGCGCCCACGAGGCGTGTGGTCCACGCATATCGTGCTGTTCAAGCAGCATCCAGAACTCGCATTGCCGATGCTGGAAGCAATGGCCAACGACCCGGCGCGCTACGTGCAGGACTCGGTCGGGAACTGGCTCAACGATGCCGGCAAGACTCAACCGCAGTGGCTGCGTGAGCTGTGCGCGCGGTGGCAACAGCAGCACCCTGGCGATGCCAATGCCTACATCCGCAAACGCGCCCTGCGCTCGTTGCGGTAGTGCCGGCTGCCGGCCTGCAATCTCATCAACCTCAAGGAAGACCTTCCATGTCCTACACCCTCATCGAGCTCTACACCGCCACCCCGGCCTGGACCGCTCTCCCGCCTGACCAACGCACCGCCTTCTTCACCCGCATCGGCGCAGGCATGCAGCAGTTCGATCCGGTTCGCATCGCACCGGTGGCGATGGGGCGTGTCGCGGAGGGCGCAGCGCACGGTGGCAGCGAGCAGTTCTACGCTGTATGGAGGTGCGCGAGCCGGGGAGACGCCGACGCCCTGCTGGAAGGCATTGCCGCCACCGGTTGGCATCAGTACTTCGCCACCACCAATGCCGTCGGCGCAGACGATGGGATGGGGCAGCACCTTGCCGACCTGGCCGCCTTGTAGCAGCGCCTCCGGACGCGCATGGCACATGCGCCTGTCACCCGGACGCGGTAAACAGGACATTGCCCATGTCCATCCGCAGGGAAGTTGATCATGCAGAGCACGCTCCAGGTAACGCTGTACGGCCCGCAGGGTGATACGCCGGCACTGCAGCTGCCGCAGATGGAAGAGCCCTCGGTGGCCATCCCGGAAGCGGTACTGCGCCGGCTGGTGTCCGATCTCTACACCGCCCGTTCCCTGCTCAATCCCGAGCAGCTGGACGAGGCCCGGCAGGAGCTGGACCGCGTGCTGGAGCGCTGGGCCGACATCCACGAAGGCCTGCTGCTGGACGTGGAAGTGCATGGCAGATGAGCGACGTTGCACAGCGGCCACCGCGTGCGCTGCGCAGTCAGGCGCATCACTGAACCGCGCCCCCAGTTGCGGATGAAACATTTTGCACTGCGCAAAAGCTGTGCTATCAATAGATCCCATGAACGCAGCCGCTACCCGCTTTTACTGGTATTACTTTCCGAAGCCACTGGCGGAGGAAGGACTGCGCTCACCCTGAAGAAAGCTTCAGACGCATTCCCGAAAGCCGCCAGCGAACCTGGCGGCTTTTTTCATGCCGCCACGCTGGGGACCCCCAACGTTCCGGAGATCTCCTGCAATGCCCCCGCACACCGACGACCTGCGTATCCGCACCATCGAACCGCTGACACCGCCTGCCCAGCTGCTGGCGATGCTGCCCTGTGACGATGAAGCTTCCGACACCGTCAGCGCCTCGCGCGCGGCCCTGCACCAGATCCTGCACGGCCGCGACGATCGCCTGGCGGTGGTGGTGGGCCCGTGCTCGATCCACGACCCGAAGGCCGCCATCGAGTACGCCCAGCGCCTGAAGCCGCTGCGCGATGCGCTGGCTGGCGAGCTGGAAATCGTCATGCGCGTGTACTTCGAGAAGCCGCGCACCACGGTGGGCTGGAAGGGCCTGATCAACGACCCGGACCTGGACGGCAGCTTCAGGATCGACAAGGGCCTGCGCATCGCCCGTGGCCTGCTGCGCGACATCAACAAGCTCGGCCTGCCGGCCGGTGTTGAATTCCTCGATGTGATCTCGCCGCAGTACATCGCCGACCTGGTGGCATGGGGCGCGATCGGCGCACGCACCACCGAAAGCCAGGTGCATCGCGAGCTGGCTTCGGGGCTGTCGTGCCCCGTCGGCTTCAAGAACGGCACCGATGGCAACGTGAAGATCGCCGCCGACGCGGTGGGTGCGGCATCCAATCCGCATCATTTCCTGTCGGTCACCAAGCAGGGGGGCACTGCCATCGTGTCGACCACCGGCAACCCGGATTGCCATGTGATCCTGCGCGGTGGCAAGCAACCGAACTACGACGCTGGCAGCGTGGCCGAGGCCTGCCAGGTGCTGGCCAAGGCCAAGCTGCCGGCGCGACTGATGATCGATGCCAGCCATGCCAACAGCCTGAAGAACCCCGAGAACCAGCCGAAGGTGATCGACGACATCGCCGCTCAGATGGAAGACGGCGAACAGCGCATCGTGGGCGTGATGATCGAGAGCCATCTGGTCGGGGGCCGCCAGGAACTGGTGGAAGGCCAGCCGCTGGTCTACGGGCAGAGCATCACCGATGGCTGCATCGACTGGGACACCACCGTGACGGTGCTGGAGCGACTGGCTGCGGCCGTGCGCGCCCGTCGCGACGTGAAGGTGTCCGAAGCCGCCTGAGTGCGGCACGTGTGTGGATGGCGGCCAGCGCCTGCGGGGGTGCGGCCGCGATCAGGGCCGGCCGGAGTTGGAGACCGGCCCATCTGCACCGGCGATGCGCCTGGCGCTGCGCATGAGCGACAGCGCCAGGTACATCGCCGGGGTGGTGATGCCGATATTTGTAGCGTCGAGCCATGCTCGACGTGCGCGCGACGCGCGTTGGCTTCCTGCAAAGCGCAGTCGAGCATGGCTCGACGCTACGAAGAGGCTCAATGCACTTCGTCGTGGTACACGAACTTCGGCATTTCCCAGCGATAGTGGATCGCCAGCAGGCGCAGCGCGAAGCCGCCGCCGAGGCAGCACAGGATCGCAGTGGCATCGGCCACGCCCCAATGCAGCAGCAACAGATAGGCCGCACCGGTCAGCAGTGCGATGATCGCGTACAGCTCCTTCTGGAAGATCAGCGGCACCTCGTTGCAGAGGATGTCGCGCAGCACGCCGCCGAACGCGCCGGTCAGCATGCCGGCGATCAGCACGATCGGCATCGCATGGCCGGCCTCGCGCGCGATCGAGCAGCCGATCAGGGTGAAGGCGATCAGGCCCAGGCCATCGAGCACCAGGAAGGTGCGCCGGAAGTGGTGCATCCAGCGCGCCACCCAGGTGGCGATCAGCGCCGCGCACACGGTGAAACCCAGGTACTCGGGATGCTTCACCCAGCCCAGCGGGTAGTGGCCGAGCAGGATGTCGCGCAGCGAGCCGCCCCCGAGGGCGGTGACGCAGGCGATCATGACCACACCGAACAGGTCCATGCGGCGGCGGCCGGCAGACAGTGCACCGGTCATGGCTTCGGCGGAAATGGCAATCAGGTAGATGATGGACAGCAGCATGGGACAGGCTCCGGGCGCGGTGGGGCCGGCCATGCGCAACTGCCACCACTGCCTGCGCAATGACGGGATGACGATGACCGGTGCCGCTCCCGCTGTCCTTTTGCCTGAGAGTTCAGCGGCGTTGGCCGCGTGCCCCTTCGGCGGATCGTCCCGGGCGTGCCCGGTGACCTCTCTCCAGCTCGGCGAGTCGAATGCATGGTTGGTGGGATTCCAGCCCACCGGCCTGAGCGATCATGGGAGCCTGCGCCTTCGGCGGGCACCAGCGCGGCGCCACTCTCCTGCATTCGGGCGCCAGTATATCCGCTGCAGTGCAGCACGGCATAATCCGGGCATGGCCCCGTCCCTCCGCCCGTGGTTCCTGTACCTGCTCGAATGCCGCGATGGCAGCTATTACGCCGGCATCAGCACCGACGTGGATGCGCGTTTCGCCGCCCACCAGGCCGGCAAGGGCGCGCGCTACACCCGGGCCCGGCCACCGCTGCGCGTGCTGGCCGTGCGCGAGTACCCGGACCGGGCCGCCGCCTCGCGGGCCGAGTGGCAACTCAAGCAGCAGCCGCGCGAACGCAAGCTGGCCTGGCTGCAGGCGCCGGTCCTGTAGATCCACGCCACGCGTGGATGGGCTACCCGGCCCATGCGATGATCGCCCCGCGCCCAGAGCTGGAGACCCGGATGTCCACGATCGCCCTGCTGTTCGCTCTTTCCGCAGCAACGAGCCCTGCCCCCGACCCGGCCACCCTCGCGGCCATCGAAGCCACCTGCCACGACTACGTCGACGGCCAGCTGGAGGCCGACCCGCAGCGCGTCGCCCGCTCCCTGCATCCGGACCTGGCCAAGCGCGCTGTGCTCGGCGATACACCCGACGAACGCCTGGGCCTGCGCCGGATGTCGAAGGAAGAACTGGTCTCGCTGACGAAGCAGGGCGTGCTGAAGACGCCGAAGGATCAGTGGGACCGCCGCTGCACGGTGCTGGACGTGACCGGCAACGCGGCCTCGGTGCGGCTGGAAACCCCGTGGTTCGTCGACTACTTCCACATGGGGCACTTCGGCCAGCGCTGGGTCATCGTCAACGCGTTGTGGTACCCGAAGCCGAAGGCGCAGTGAGCGATGCGTGCCGCTGGCAAGGCATGGATCTCCGTCGTCGTGCTGGTCGCCGGCATCGCGCTGCTGCCTGGCCTGCTGTACCTGCTCGGGCTGGCATTGGCAGGCGGTCGGCCGACGCCGGCCGACCGTGCGCCCAGTGGTGTGGCTGCGTGCAGCAGTGAGCCACGGGCGGGATACCAGCCGATGAACCCCTGGCGCTACACCGCCCAGTTCTTCGACAACGACGCGATGAAGAAGGTGCCTGAAGTGGAGCGGGAGGCCTTCTGGATTGCCCGGCGCTACCTGTGGCGGCAACCGCAGCGCGGCATGCTGCGCTGGCAGCTCAGCAGTACCGCATTGACGATCTGGATCACCCGGCATTGGAGTACCGCGCAGATTGCCGACACCGCAAGGAAGGAGGACTTCTGCCGGACCTGGTCGAAACGACGGGTGTCCGGTGGCCCGATGAACCGGTAGATCCACGCCATGCGTGGAGGGTGTTGACCGGGTCAGAGCCCTTTCCTGCGGAAAGGGATCGGACCCCGTTGCGTGCAGCCCTACCGCTTCGGCCGCCGGTCGTCGCGGTCATCACCGAAGATGATCCGCGCACTGCGCTGGTAGCTCCAGTACGCGACTGCCCAGTTCAGCAGCACCACGATGCGGTTGCGGAAGCCGATCAGGAAGAACACGTGCGCGGCCAGCCAGAACCACCAGGCCAGCACGCCGGAAAGCTGCAGCCGGCCCAGGTGCACGATCGCGGCCATGCGGCCGATGGTGGCCAGGTTGCCGTAGTCGGCGTACTTGAACGGGCCGGGCTCGGGCTTGCCGTGCAGGCGCGCGCGGATCACCTCGGCCACGTATTTGCCCATCTGCTTGGCGGCCGGTGCCACCCCGGGTACCGGCTTGCCGTCGGCCTGGCTCAGTGCGGCCAGGTCGCCGGCCACGAACAGCTCCGGGTGACCGGGCAGGGTCAGGTCCGGTTGCACCGGCACGCGTCCGGCGCGGTCCAGTGGCACGTCCAGCGTGCGCGCCAGCGGTGAAGCGGCCACGCCGGCGGCCCAGACCACGGTGCGCGCCGGTACGAACTGTTCGCCGAGCTTGAAGCCCTGGCTGTCGATGTCGCTCACCGGGGTACCGGTCAGCACTTCCACGCCCAGCTTTTCCAGTTGGCGGCGCGCCTTCAGCGAAAGCACATCCGGGAACGAGGACAGCACGCGCGGCCCAGCCTCGACCAGCCGCACCCTGGCGCTGGCCGGGTCGATGTGGCGGAATTCGTTGCGCAGCGTGTGGCGCGCGATCTCGGCCAGGGTGCCGGCCAGTTCGACGCCGGTGGGACCACCGCCGACGATGGCGAAACTCAGCCACGCCGCCTTCTTCGCCGGGTCCGGTTCGGCCTCGGCGCGTTCGAACGCCAGCAGCAGCTTGCGGCGCAGCGCGATGGCATCGTCCAGCGTCTTCAGGCCGGGCGCATCATCGGCCCACTGATCGTTGCCGAAGTAGGCGTGGGTGGCGCCGGTGGCCAGCAGCAGGCTGTCGTAGTCCAGCGTGCTGCCATCGGCCATGCGGATCTGCCGCGCCCGCTTGTCGATGGCCACCACTTCGCCGAGGCGGACTTCCACATTGCGCTGGTGGCCGAGGATGTGGCGCAGCGGTGCGGCGATATCCGGCGCGGACAGGCCGGCGGTGGCCACCTGGTACAGCAGCGGCTGGAACAGGTGATGGTTGCGGCGATCGACCAGGGTGATGCGTATGCGCTCGCGGGCCAGGGCACGGGTGGCCCAGAGACCGGCAAAACCGCCGCCGACAACGACCAGGTGGGGAACGCGCTCGCGACTCATCGACTCACTCCAGTGGGGCATCGGGGGAAGCGCCTGGCATCTTCGCACGGCGGCCACCTGTCACGTCAGCGCCTGCCCGGATCGGCGATACTCGGGTTCAGGCAACGGCCCGTGAGGAGCCCATGAGCGAACCGGAAAAGCGCATCGCCCTGTTGATCGACGCCGACAATGCGCCGGCCTCGAAGATCGACGAGGTCCTGGCCGAAGTCGCCCGCTACGGCGTGGCCAACGTGCGCCGTGCCTACGGCAACTGGAAGAGCCCGCGACTGAAGGGGTGGGAAGCGGTGCTGCATGAGTATGCGATCCGCCCGATCCAGCAGTTCGCCTACAGCAAGGGCAAGAACGCTTCGGACATGGCGATGGTGATCGATGCCATGGACCTGCTGTACGCGCGCAACCTTGATGGCTTCGCCATCGTCTCCAGCGATGCGGACTTCACCCCGATGGTGATGCGCCTGCTGACCGATGGCGTGAAGGTATATGGCTTCGGCGAGAAGAAGACGCCCGAGCCATTCGTCAATGCGTGCTCGAAGTTCACCTACCTGGAGGCACTGGGCCAGACCCATGCCAGCGTGCCCGATGCCGAACAGGCGTCCAGCGAGCAGGCCTCGAACGAGCCGGTGGCCAGCGACGATGCGCGTCCACGCAAGAGCGGTGCGGAAATGCGCAGTGACACCCGGCTGGTGAAGATGCTGCGCCGTGCGGTGTCCGCGGCCGAGGGTGAGGATGGCTGGTCGCACCTCGGCCCGGTCGGCAGCCAGATCGGCAACCAGGCCTCGTTCGATCCGCGCAACTATGGCTACGGCAAGCTCAGCGACCTGCTGGCGGCGATCGGCCTGTTCGAGCTGAAGAAGGACGGCAAGTCGTCCTACGTGCGCGCGCTGCCAAAAAAGAACAGGTAGTGCCTGCCGCTGGCCGGCAATGCCCGGATGCCAGATCCCGCATCCGGCACGCACACACCCGTAACGATCAGGCGTATCGTTGCCGCTCGCATTGCCAGCAAGGAAAACCCGCATGTTGAAGATCTGGGGCCGCCGCAATTCCAGCAACGTCCGCAAGGTACTGTGGTGCGCCGAGGAAATCGGCCTGCCGTACGAATCCATCGAAGTCGGTGGCAGCCATGGTGGTACGCAGACGCCGGAGTACCAGGCGATGAATCCCAACGGCCTGGTGCCGGTGATCGAAGACCACGGCTTGCCGCTGTGGGAATCGAACGCCATCGTGCGCTACCTGAGCGCCCGCTATGCACTGGGCACCCTGTACGCTGAGGACCCGATGGAACGCGCCCAGGCCGAGAAGTGGATGGACTGGAGCACGTCGCGGATGGCGCCGCTGTACAGCGACCTAGTCTGGGGCATCATGCGCACCGCGCCGGCCGACCGCGATGAAGCGCGGATCAATGCCGCCATCGTGCGCGCCGGTGACTACCTGGCGATGGCCGACGCTACCCTGGCCAGGCAGCCGTGGCTGTCGGGCGAGACGTTCGCGATGGGCGACATCCCGCTGGGCTCGCTGGTCTACGCCTGGTACGAGCTGCCGATCCAGCGACCGGAGCTGCCGCATCTGGCTGACTGGTATGCGCGGCTGCGTGAGCGCCCGGCCTACCAGCGCGGCGTGATGTCGCCGCTGACGTAAGCGAAGGCGTCCGGGGTCAGAGCCCTTTTCTGCGAAAAGGGATCCGACCCCAGGGCATCGGGGTCGGATCCCACCCGACGGGTGGGCTCTGACCCCTCAATACAGGTCCGTTGGATCCACATCCAGCGACCAGCGCACCTTGCGTGCTTCCGGCAGCGCATACAGCTGCGGAACCAGCTGCGCGAGCACGCCATGCAAGGGTGGCCGCTGCGGCGCCGACAGCAGCAGCTGTGTGCGCTGGTAGCCCGCGCGCCGCGGCATCGGCGCCGGCATCGGGCCGTACGCCTCCACCACGTTCTGCTCGCCCAGCAACTGCCGCGCAGCCAGCAGGAACGCATTGGCGTGCTCGACCTGCTGCGCTTCGGCGCGCATCAGCGCCAGGTGCGCGAACGGGGGGAACCCTGCGGCTTGCCGCTGGTTCAACTCGGCCTGCGCGAACGGGTGGTAGCCACCGCTCACCAGGGTTTCCAGCAGCGGGTGACCAGGGTGATGGGTCTGCAGCCAGACCTCGCCGGGGTCACGCGCACGTCCTGCACGACCGGCCACCTGGATCAGCTGCTGCGCCAGCTTCTCGCTGGCGCGGAAGTCGGCGGAGAACAGGCCTTCGTCGATGCCGACCACCACCACCAGGGTCAGCTTCGGCAGGTCGTGGCCCTTGGCCAGGATCTGCGTGCCGACCAGGATGCCGGGCTGGTCGCCCAGTTTCGCCAGCTGCTGCTCCAGCGCATCGCGGCGTGAGGTGGTGCCACGGTCGATGCGCACCACCGGGAAATCGGCGAAGGCGGCGGTGAGGTGTTCTTCCAGGCGTTCGGTGCCGATGCCCTGCGGCTGCAGCGCCAGGCTGCCGCAGGCCGGGCATGCCAACGGCGCCGGTTGCCGCGCACCACAGTGGTGGCACTGCAGGCGTCGGCCGCCGCCATGCACGGTCATCGGCGCATCGCAGCGCTGGCAAGGCGCGGTCCACCCGCAGTCGTGGCACAGCAGCACCGGTGCGTAGCCACGGCGGTTCTTGAACACCAGCACCTGCTGGCCACGCTGCAGGTGTTCGCCGATGCCGGCCAGCACATCGGCCGAGAGGCCATCGTGCAGCGGCCGCTTGCGTACATCGAGGATGCGCACGCGCGGTGGCCGCGCATCGCCGGCGCGCTGCTTCAGGCGCAGGTGCGTGTAGCGCCCGGCGTAGGCGTTGTGCAGCGTTTCCAGCGAAGGGGTGGCGCTGCCGAGCAGCACCGGAATGCCCAGCGCCTTGGCGCGCACCAGAGCGAAATCGCGCGCGTGGTAACGGATGCCGTCCTGCTGCTTGTAGCTGCCGTCGTGTTCCTCGTCGACGATCAGCAGGCCGGCCTGCGGCAATGGCGTGAAAACCGCCGAGCGGGTGCCGACGATGACCCGCGCTTCGCCGCGGGAGGCGGCCGCCCAGACGCGCGCGCGCTCGTTGTCGTTCAACCCCGAATGCAAGGCGTGCACGGCGATGCCCAGGCGGCCGCGGAAACGTGCCAGGGTCTGCGGGGTCAGGCCGATTTCCGGTACCAGCACCAGCGCCTGCCTGCCCTGCGCCAGGCAATGGATGATCGCCTGCAGGTAGACCTCGGTCTTGCCGCTGCCGGTCACGCCGTCCAGCAGGAACGGCTGGAAGCCGTCGGCAGCGTTGATCGCAGCCACCGCCCCGGCCTGGTCCGGGTTGAGCGTGGGGCCGGGCAGCGGCTGCGCATGCTGCGGTGCCACCGTCATCGCCACGCGCTCGGCCAGTTCGCGCTTGGCCAGGCTGCGTGCAGCGGTGCGCCAGTCGGCCATGCGTTCGCCGAGCACGTCCTCATCCACGATCGCTCCTGCCAGCAGCTCGGCCAGCTGCCGCGGACGGCTTCCGGCGCGCAGCTTTTCGCGCTGGGCGTGGCCTTCGGTGGTCAGCTGCCAACCCCAGTGGTGGGTGTCGGGCAGGGCCTCGCCATGGCGCAGCGGGCCGGGCAGGGCGGTGCTCAGCACCTCGCCCAGTGGCGCATGGGTGTAGCGCGCCAGCCACTGCAGGCTCTGCCAGAGTTCGCCCTGCAGCAGCGGCTGCCGGTCGCACCAGGCCAGCGCCTGGCGCAGTCCCTGGCCGTCGTCGGTCTGGCCGTGGCCGGCCACCACGCCGACCAGCTCGCGGTTGCCGAACGGCACCTTCAGGCGGCAGCCGACCGCGGCCGTGGGGCCATCGCCCTCCGGCGACAGGTAGTCGAACAGGCGGGGCAGGGGGACGGGCAGGGCGACCTGCAGGGTCGGAATGGGTGAAAGCATCGGGCCAGTGTAACGGGCCATGCATGCGCGAATGGCAGGGGGCAGACGTGCCCGGGCGACGACCGTTGAATCATAAATGTCACCTAAATATCGGTGTCCATTGGAGATTCAGTCTTATCCACATGTTCTGTGGATAACGTTGTGCGTTACCGGTCGACGGGAACGCAGGAGGCCGATGGCGACGAGCTCACCCTTGGGTTGGTCAAAAAATCGCCACACTTCAAAGTTATTCAAAATCAACAACTTGAGTGTGAAACATTGCTGAAACAGAGTGAATTCAGCGGCATGCCGCAATTTCCCGCGCGGGGAGCGTGGTGCTGTGCACAACCTGCAGCACGAAGTGCCTGTGGGCGCAAGTCCTACGGGTGCCGATGGGCTGCCGCTATCATGCCGGCAGACCTTTGGAGTGACCGATGACGGCTGTGCCCGCCCCTGTTTCCTCGACCGCGGCCGGCGCGCTGTCGGCGTTCCTGCGTGGCGTCGAACGCCGCGCCCTGGTGGTGGCTGAACTGCAGTGCGGCGATGCCGCGCGTGCCGAGCAGACCCTGGTGGCAGTGATGCGCGCGTTTGCGGCGGTCGCCAGCGACCTGCCGATGGCGCAATGGCCGACCCGCTTCTGGACCCTGCTGGGCCAGCGCCAGGCGCTGCGCGAGCCGGCGGGCGGGCAGTGGGCCCCGTCGTTGGCCGCGTTGGGCGCGATGCCGCCACTTCCACGACTGGCGCTGCTGCTGCGGGTGGGCGGCAGCCTGGACGAGGGCATCGCCATGCGCGTGCTCGACCAGGACGAGGCCGGTTACCAGCACCTGCTGGCCGATGCCTGCCCGCGTGATGCCCAGGGTCGGCCCGATGCCGTGGCCTGGCGCCAGTTGGCCGAGCAGGTACAGGCCCGTGTCCGTGACCTGCCGGCCGCACGCCTGCAGCAACTGCAGCAGCCGGCCGCACCCACCACCCACAATGAAGCACCGGCCTCCAGCTGGCGCGCACCGCAGCGGGACGAGCGTGCGGCCGCCAACGGCAAGCGCCGCCGCGCGAATGCCAGGCCGCGCTGGCGCGGTCCGCTGATCCTGCTGGTGACCGTGGCGGTACTGCTGGCCGCCGCGCTGGGGTGGCGCCACCTGCAGGGACATTCGTTCGGCAGCGATGCACCCTTGCCGGAGGGCGTGGTGGGCGAAGCCGGTCCGGTGACCGTGGAAGCCCTGCCACCGAGCAAGGTGGACGCCGCACCGGACGCGGGCCAGGCGCAAGCCAATGATGACGCAGCGATGCTGGCAGATCGCGACTACCCGCTGGTCGCCGATGCCGACCTGTACGCGTGGACTGCCGCGGGCGGCCCGCTGCCGGTGGATGAATCGCAAGCCAAGCCGAGCCGGCCGGAGCCGGCCAGTGCCACGCTGGAAACGGCTGCCGCCGATGAATAAGTACGTGCTCGCCAGCTTGCTGCTGGCCCTGCCGCTGTCGCTGTCCGCCGCACCGCAGCCGTTGAGCGTGCCGTTGCCGCCACCGGTTCCGGGCAGTTCGCCGGCCACGCCGGCGTCGACCGCTGCAACAGCACCTGCCGAATTCGTCCAGCTGGATGCGCAGCAGCAGCGACAGCGCCGTGCCGACTACGCCGCCTGGCGCGCATTGCCGGAAGCAGAGCGCGAGCGCATCCGTCAGGCGGCTGCGCGCTTCAATTCGCTGCCGGCCGATCAACAGCAGCGCATGCGGCAGCAATTCCAGGCGCAGGATCAAGCGTTCCGCGACGGATGGCGGCTGGGCCCGCAGCTGGGCCTGGAATTCCCCAAGCTGCACGGACTGTTCGGATTCGTGCCACCGGAGCAACGCGAGACCGCGCTGGCCGTGCTGCGCCAGCTCAACCCGGCGCAGCTGGCCCAGCTGGCCCTGGTCGCGCAGCGCACGCCGCCGCAGGAACGCGACACGGTACGCAGCGCCTTCCTCGCCGTGCCCGCCGCCGAGCGCGACAGCTGGCTAAAGCGCCAGGCCGGCCAGTAGAAAAGGGGACGGAGGGGATTAAGTCGTATCAGGCCAGTCAGTGCCGAATGCGACTTAATCCCCTCCGTCCCCTTTTTGCTTGGGGCGGCTGAAACCCAGCATTCACGCCATGTCATGGGAATGCAGGCGCCGCCCGCGTAAGATGGGCGCCCGCAACCCGGTGCCTGTGCCCTTCGCGCGCAACCGCAGTTCGCGTCAAGCACCTTATGTCTACTGCAACCTCCACGCCGCGCTTCAGCAAGGAAGTCGGCGCCACCGGTCTGCTCGCCCTGCCGCTCGTGCTGGGCCATGTGTCCACCGGTCTGATCTCCTTCGTCGACAACGTGATTGCCGGCCACCACGCTACGGCGACCCTTGCCGCAGTCACCATCGGTACGGCGTTGTTGTGGCTGCCAATGCTGATTCCGATCGGCACCCTGATCTCGCTCACCGCTTCGGTGTCGCAGCTGCACGGCGCCGGCCGCGAGCGCGAGATCGGCCCGCTGTTCCGCCAGGCACTGTGGCTGGCGCTGGGGCTGGGGCTGATCATGTTCACCTTCCTCACCGTGGTGCCGCCGCTGCTGCCGGCCTTCGGCATCGCGCCGGACATCGTGCCGGGGGCGACCGCGTTCCTGCATGCGGTGCGCTGGGGTGGCCCGGCGCTGACCCTGTACTTCTGCATGCGTTATCTCAGCGAGGGCATGCACTGGACGCTGCCGACCATGCTGCTCGGCTTCGGTGGCCTGCTGGTGCTGGCACCGATGGGCTACGTGCTGGCCAATGGCAAGCTCGGCTTCCCGGAGTTAGGGGCCGAGGGCCTCGGCATCGCTTCGGCGGTGATGATGTGGCTGCAGGCGACCGCATTCGCCCTGTATCTGTGGCGGACCAAGCGCTTCGCCCATCTGCAGCTGTTCTCGCACTTCGAGGGACCGCGCTGGAAGGCGATCTGGGAGCTGCTGCGCACCGGCCTGCCGATCGGCATCACCGTGCTGATGGAAGGCGGCCTGTTCATCGTCACCGCCTTGCTGATCGGCCGCCTGGGTGCCAATGAAGCGGCGGCACACCAGATCGCGATCAACGTCGCGCAGCTGTGCTTCATGATCCCGATGGGCGTGGCCGAGGCCACCACCGTGCGCGTCGGCCATGCGGTCGGCCGTGGTGACGGCTTCGGCGTGCGGCGTGCGGCGTGGGCCGGTTACGCGATCATCATGGGCACGCAGACGTTGTCAGCGGCGGTGCTGCTGTTCGGCCACGATGCCATCGTCGGTGTGTACACCAACGACCTGGCCGTGGCCGGCCTGGCCTCGACCCTGCTGCTGTACGCGGCCACCTTCCAGTTCCCGGACGGCATCCAGGTGCTGTCGGCGGGTGCGCTGCGCGGCCTCAAGGACACACGCGTGCCGATGTTCATCGCCATGTTCGCGTACTGGGGCCTGGGCATGCCGCTCGGCGCCGGGCTCGGCCTGGGGCTGGGCATGGGCCCGCAGGGCATGTGGATCGGCCTGATCGTCGGCCTGACCGCCGCTGCCATCCTGATGGGCTGGCGCCTGCGCCGTAGCAGCCAGCGCATCGGGCAGTCCGCGCTGTCCTGATCTTCCTGCCCGCCATGCCGCCCCATGGCGGGCGATCCCCTGACTTGTGTCCGATGCCGCATCACGCGGCACCGGCTATGCTGGTACCACGGCAAGAAGCCATCCGGAGCGTTCCATGAATCAACCCGTGCCCCCGCTGCCCCCGGCGCGTCGCAACCCCGTCGCCAGTTTCTTCATCGGGCTGTGGGACGTCATGAACTTCACCCGCCGGTTGATCCTCAACCTGGTGTTCTTCGGCCTGCTGTTCCTGCTGCTGGTGATGTTCGTCATCGCCGCCGGCATGGGCGCCGGTGCCAGCAAGTCACTGCAGGACCGCACCACCCTGGTGATCGCGCCGGAGGGCCGCCTGGTCGAGCAGTTCAGTGCCGATCCGGTCAGCCGCGCACTCGCCAAGGCGGTGGGTGACAACGGTGCCGAAGAGATCCAGCTGCGCGATCTGCTGCGGGTGATCGAGTCGGCCAAGGACGACAAGAAGATCGAGCGCGTGGTGCTGGAGCTGGACAAGCTGCAGCCGTCCGGCTTCGCTTCGCTGCGTGAAGTGGCCGCCGCGCTGCAGGATCTGCGTGCCTCCGGCAAGCAGCTGGTGGCCTACAGCGAGAGCATGGGCCAGTCGCAGTACCTGCTGGCCGCGCAGGCCGACGAGGTCTACCTGGACCCGATGGGTTCGGTCGTGCTCGAAGGCCTCGGCCGCTACCGCCAGTACTTCCGCACCGGCCTGCAGGACAAGCTGGGCGTGGACGTGCACCTGTTCAAGGTGGGCGAGTACAAGTCCGCGGCCGAACCGTACGTGCTTGACGCCGCGTCGCCGGCCTCCAAGGAAGCCGACCTGTTCTGGATGAACGATGTGTGGCAGCGCTACCTGGGCGACATCGCCAAGGCGCGCCGCCTGGATCCGGCGCAGCTGGCTGCCGGCATCGACACGCTGCCGGAAGGCATTGCCGCCGCCGGTGGCGACCTGGCCAAGTTCGCGCTGCAGCAGAAGCTGGTGACCGCGCTGAAGACCCGCGAGGAATTCGAGGATCTGATGATCGAGCGCGGCGTGGCCGACGAAGACGCCGACGGTGGTTTCCGCAACGTCGACTTCGGCCGTTACCTGGCCCTGCTCGACGCCCGCCGCAACCCGGTGGACTCGCGTCCGCAGGTGGCCGTGGTGGTGGCTGCCGGCGAGATCAGCGGTGGCGACCTGCCGGCCGGCCGCATCGGCGGCGAGTCGACCTCAGCGCTGTTGCGCGCCGCGCGCGACGACGACAACGTGAAGGCCGTGGTGCTGCGCGTCGATTCGCCGGGCGGTGAGGTATTCGCCTCCGAGCAGATCCGCCGTGAAGTTGTGGCGCTGCAGGCTGCCGGCAAGCCGGTGGTGGTGTCGATGGGCGACCTGGCTGCCTCCGGTGGCTACTGGATCAGCATGAATGCCGATCGCATCTACGCCGATCCGTCGACCATCACCGGTTCGATCGGCATCTTCGGCATGGTGCCGAACTTCAGCCGCGCGCTGGACAAGATCGGCGTGCACACCGATGGTGTCGGCACCACCCGTTTCGCCGGTGCATTCGATGTCACCCGCCCGATGGATCCGGCCGTGGGCCAGGTCATCCAGTCGGTGATCAACAAGGGCTACGCCGACTTCACCGGCCGCGTCGCCGACGCCCGCAAGAAGCCGGTCGAGGCGGTGGACGAGGTGGCTCGCGGCCGCGTGTGGAGCGGTGCGCAGGCCAAGGAACGCGGCCTGGTCGATGCCTTCGGTGGCCTGAAGGATGCCGTGGCCGACGCTGCCAGCCGTGCCAAGCTGGGCAAGGCCGACGCTTATCGCGTGCGCTACATCGAGAAGGCGGCCACGCCGTTCGCACAGTTCGTCAGCGGTTTCGCCGGCAGCCGCGCCGGTGCCTGGATGCTGTCCGATTCGGGCATGGCGCGGATGATGCTGGCACGCACGATGCCGGAAGTGGACACGCAGCTGCGCTTTGTCGAGAACGCGGCCCGCGAAAAGGGCAACGGCGCACCGGTGAAGGCGCTGGCGTACTGCTTCTGCGGGTTCTGACCGGCAACGCTATCGAATGAAAACGCCCGGCTCAGGCCGGGCGTTTTCGTTCATGGGGTCGGATCCCTTGGCTTCGTAAAGGGCTCTGACCCCATAGGCCACTCGTCATTGCGCCGCGTCGGCCTCGGCCTTGCGCTCGCGTGCGGCGGCTTCATCCACGGCCTTCTGCGCGCCCTTGGCGCGGTCCAGCGGCTCCTGCATCGCACGCGACATCGCTTTGGGCACCGGTGGCTTCTCCGGGTTCGGCGTCGGCGGACGCTGGCAGGCCACCAGCTGCACGATGGCCAGCAGGGACAAGAACAGGATCAGGATGCGCATGGCGGTACTCCGCGGTGGGCGTTCGCGCAGTGTCGCATCTCCGGCAACGCCCTGCCGTGAGCGCGTATCCTTGCGGCATCGAAACACAGCGGGCGCGGCCCCGGAGGACACATGACCCAGCAACGGTGGCGCCTGGACGGCCAGACGGCCCTGATCACCGGCGCCAGCGCCGGCATCGGCCTGGCCATCGCGCATGAACTGGCGGGGCTCGGCGCCGATCTGATGATCGTCGGCCGCGATATCGACATGCTGGAGACCGCGCGCGACGAACTGCTGGATGTGTATCCGCAGCACCAGGTGCATGCGCTGGCCGCGGACGTCTCCGATGACGAGGACCGCCGCCAGATCCTGGACTGGGTGGAAGACCACAGTGATGGCCTGCACATCCTGGTCAACAACGCTGGTGGCAACGTCACCAAGGCGGCCACGGAGTATTCCGAGGACGAGTGGCGCAAGATCTTCGAAACCAACCTGTTCTCGGCCTTCGAGCTGTCGCGCTACGCGCATCCGCTGCTGGCCCGGCACGCGTCGTCGTCGATCGTCAATGTCGGCAGCGTGTCCGGCCTGACCCACGTGCGCAGTGGCGTGGTCTACGGCATGACCAAGGCCGCGATGCACCAGATGACCCGCAACCTGGCCGTCGAGTGGGCCGAGGATGGCATCCGGGTCAACGCGGTGGCGCCCTGGTACATCCGCACGCGGCGCACGTCCGGTCCATTGTCGGACCCGGACTACTACGAGGAAGTGATCAACCGCACGCCGATGCGCCGCATCGGTGAACCGGAGGAAGTGGCCGCAGCCGTGGGCTTCCTGTGCCTGCCGGCGGCCAGCTATGTCACCGGCGAATGCATCGCAGTGGATGGCGGTTTCCTGCGCTACGGGTTCTGATCTCTCAGCGGGTAGTGCCGGCCGCTGGCCGGCAACTGCAGACATCTGAAGATCCTGCGATTGCCGGCCAGCGGCCGGCACTACCGCATGGCAGTCACCCCGGTACCGGGCAGTTGCTGTCCTCCAGCACGCCCTGCAACCGTTCGCGTTCCCCGCGGGCCTTGTCGCGGTTCTCCGGCGAGGCGAACCGCTCGCGGCCACGTGCGTCGCGGAAGCGTTGCTGCCACCTGCTGCAGCGCTGCGCTTCCGGCAGTTCCTCGCAGCGGTCGCGCACCACTTCGCAGCCTGCAGCGTTGACCGGTGTGGCGCCGCCCAGGCCCTGCACGGTCATCAGTTCGCAGCGGCCTGGGGCAGCTTCGTATTCGTGCAGGTAGCCACCGCCCTGGCTGTCGGTGCACTGGAAGATGGGCGGCAGCGGCGGCTTCGGCGGCGCATTGCTGTCCGGCGCGGCATCAGCCTGGCGTGGCAGCGATGCACTGTCGAGTATCAGATCGCCGCCTTCACGTTCGACCATGCCGGCTTCCATGATCGTGCGTCCTTCGCCCGGGCGGCGGGGGCTGGGCACCGAAGCGGGCGATGTACCCGCTGTCGCCGGTTCGGGCGGCGGCGCAGGTGCTGCTGTGACTGATGCAGGCGGCGCACTGGCGGACGCCGGAATCCGCACCACCTGCTGCTTGCTGCCGGTGGGGCAGGGCGTGCGTTGCAGGGTAGGCACATCGCTGCTGCTGGAAGTACAGCGGTAGATCACCCCGTCGTCGGCCACTGCGTTGCCGGCGAACAGGCCCAGGGCCAGCCAGATCAGGTTCTTCATGCGCACAGCGTACATGCCACGGCAGGTGCTGCGCTCAGCGGTCGCAGTCCCGCGACAGGCGTGCGTCGATGCCACGCTGTTCGTTGCTGATGGCAGTACGCTCGCTCTGCAGCGCACTGTTGTAGCGGCGGTCCAGTTCCCAGCGGCGGTCGCGCAGGCGCGCGCAGACTTCCTGCGGCGGCAGCGCATGGCAGCTGTCGCGGACCAGCACGCTGCCGGCCGGAACCTGCACACCGACACCCACCGCGGGCGGCCGGTAGCCGGTTCCTTCACCGATGGGGGTGCCGACCGGCGTGCCGAAGGCCGGGCGTGGGCCGGGATGGACCGGGCCGTGGTGCCCGTGCGGAAGCCAGACGCTGGTCCATAACGGTACCCAGCGCGGATTGCCCTCGTTGTTGTCGCTGGTATAGCGGCGACCGTCGTCGCTCACGCATTCGTACAAGGGCTGTGGCGGCTGGATGTAGACGTGGCGGACTTCGCGATCGCGCATCACCGGAACCTCGTCGGGAGGCGCGGGCGTCGCATCGCTGCGCACCACCCGTGGCGTCGGGTCGCGCGGGCGCTGCAGGTCGCGCACTTCCTGCCGGCCGCTGCTGCAGGGCCTGTCCTGCAGGGCCACGGCACCATTGCTGGCGACGCAGCGATAGACGCGCACGTCCTCTGCGGCCGGTGCGGTCCATGGCAGCAGCAGGCACAGGCCCAAGGCGGTGCGCAACAGGTTCATGGCGGCAGGGTGCGTGATTGTGCGTGGCAGTGCAATCGTCCGCTCAGGAGCGCAGCACGTTGCCGCTGAGCGCGTCGCGGATCGGGGTCGGTTGGGCCAGGCCACCGGTCTCGCCATCGAGCAGGCCATCGAGCAGGCGCAGCAGGCGCGGATCCAGCTCGGCGCGACTGCGTGCCGGCGGTTCACCGGCCAGGTTGGCGCTGGTGGAGATCAGCGGCCCGCCCCAGGCGCGGCACAGCGCGGCGACCAGTGGGTGGGCGCTGATGCGTACGGCGATGCCGCTGTGTTCACCGGTGACCCACGGTTGGGCGCGCGGACCGGCCGGCAGGATCCAGGTGTTGGCGCCCGGCCAGCTGGCCAGAACCGCACGCTGGCGGGCGTCGGGCAGCGCCTGCAGGCGGACCCAGCCCTCCAGCTGCGACAGTTCGGCGGCGACCAGGATCATGCCCTTCTCGATCGGGCGCTGTTTCAGCCGCAGCACCGCGTGCACCGCGGCTTCATGTGACGGATCGCAGCCCAGGCCCCAGACCGCTTCGGTCGGATAGGCGATCACGCCACCGGCGCGGAGCGTGGCGACAGCAGAGTTCAGGGTGAGTTCTTTCATGACGGCGACCGGCCCGACGTGGGACTTCATTATCCCCCTGCTGCGTGCAGAAGGGGTGGAACGCGCCCGCTCGGTAGTGCCGGCCGCTGGCCGGCATCCGAGGCTTCCAGGTGTTGCCGGCCAGCGGCCGGCACTACCCCTCATCCGCGCATGGCGTGGATCTACTTCTTTGCAGCGGTCTTCTTGACGGCCTTCTTCGCCGGTGCCTTCTTTGCGGCAGCTTTCTTCACAGCCTTCTTGGCCGGCGCTTTCTTGGCCGCGGCCTTCTTCGGCGCTGCTTCCTTCTTCACCGCAGCCTTCTTGGCCGGTGCCTTCTTCGCAGCGGCCTTCTTGGCGCCGAAGCCCTTGCGCACCGGCTTGCCGGTTTCTTCCATCAGCTGCTGCACTTCAGCCAGGGTCAGCGATGACGGCTCGCGATCCTTGGGGATCTTGCCGTTCATCCTGCCATCGCTGATGTACGGGCCGAAGCGGCCGTTCAGCACCTGGATATCGCTGCCCTCGAACTCCTTGATGATCCGGTTGCGCGCGATCTCTTCCTTCTCTTCGATCAGGAATACGGCGCGGGCCAGGTCGATGGTGTACGGGTCGTCTTCCTTCTTCAGCGAGGCGTAGGTGCTGCCGCGCTTGGCGAACGGGCCGAAGCGGCCGATGCCGACGCTGACCGGCTCACCCTTGTCCTCGCCCAGTGCGCGCGGCATCAGGAACAGTTCCAGCGCGTCTTCCAACGAGATGGTGTGCATCGACTGGCCGGGGCGCAATGAGGCGAACTTCGGCTTTTCCTCGGCGTCCTCGGCGGTGCTGCCGATGGCGGCATACGGCCCGAAGCGACCCAGCCGCACGCTGACCGGCTTGCCGGTCTTGGGGTCGGTGCCGAGCTCGCGCGCGCCACTGGCCTCGGCGCGGTCGACCGATTCCTTCTTGTCTTCGACCAGCTCCTTGAACGGCTCCCAGAAACGGGCCATCAGCGGGATCCATTCTTCCTCACCGCGCGAGACGGCATCGAGCTCGTCCTCAAGCCTGGCAGTGAAGTCGTAATCCACGTACTGGGTGAAGTGGCTGGACAGGAACTTGGACACCGCGCGGCCCACGTCGGACGGGCGGAAGCTGCGGCCTTCCATTTCCACATACTTGCGGAACAGCAGGGTCTGGATGATCGAGGCGTAGGTCGAGGGACGGCCGATGCCGTACTCTTCCAGCGCCTTCACCAGCGCCGCTTCGGTGTAGCGCGGCGGTGGCTGGGTGAAATGCTGTTCGGCCAGGATGCGTTCCAGCGGGATGCGGTCGCCCGGCTTCATCGCGGGCAGCTTGCGGCCCTCATCCTCGTCCTCGGCGCTCTTGTTGTCCTTGCCTTCCTCGTACACGGCCAGGAAGCCGGGCACGACCACGGTGGTGCCGCTGGCGCGGAACACGTGTTCGCTGCCGGCCGACAGGTCGACGCTGACCGTGTTGAGCGTGGCCGGGATCATCTGGCAGGCCACCGCACGCTTCCAGATCAGCTCGTACAGGCGCCGCTCGTCGTCGGTAAGGAACCGGGCGACCTGCGACGGGGTGCGCAGGGCCGAGGTCGGGCGTACGGCTTCGTGCGCTTCCTGGGCGTTCTTCGACTTGGTCTGGTAGGTGTTGGGCTGGTCCGGCAGCGAGGCGATGCCGTAGTCGCGGGCGATCACGTCGCGGATTTCCGCCAGCGCGTCCTGCGACAGGTTCACCGAGTCGGTACGCATGTACGAAATCAGGCCGACGGTGCCTTCGTCGCCGATGGCCACGCCTTCATACAGCTTCTGCGCCACCTGCATGGTCTTGCGGGTGGTGAAGCCGAGCTTGCGCGAGGCTTCCTGCTGCAGGGTGGAGGTGGTGAACGGCGGCGCCGGGCGGCGCTTGCGCTCCTTGCTGGCGACGTCGGTGACGTGCAGCGAGCCCTGCGCGGCCTGCTGGATGCGCATGCGCGCCGCTTCAGCGGTGTCGCCATCGGTGACGGTGAACTGCTCGAACTTCTGCCCGTCCAGCTTGACCAGCTTGGCATTGAAGTGCTGGGACGGGTGCGCGCACTCGGCAGCGATCGACCAGTACTCGCGGGCGATGAAGGCTTCGATCTCTTCCTCGCGCTCGACGATCATGCGCAGCGCCGGGCTCTGCACGCGGCCGGCAGACAGGCCGCGCTGCACCTTGCGCCACAGCACCGGCGACAGGTTGAAGCCGACCAGGTAGTCAAGTGCGCGACGGGCCTGCTGGGCGTCGACGAGGTCGCTGGCGATCGCACGCGGCTGGCTGATCGCTTCCTTGATGGCGCGCGGGGTGATCTCGGTGAACACCACGCGCTGCATCGGCTTGTCCTTGACCAGCCCGCGTTCCTTCAGGATCTCGGCGATATGCCAGCTGATCGCTTCACCCTCGCGATCCGGGTCGGTTGCCAGCAGGATGTCGTCGGCGCCCTTGGCGGCCTTGGCGATCGCATCGACATGCTTTTCGTTCTTGTCGATCACGTCGTAGTGCATGGCGAACCCGTTGTCCGGGTCGACCGCGCCTTCCTTCGGAATCAGGTCACGCACATGCCCATACGAGGCCAGGACGGTGTAGTCCTTGCCGAGGTATTTGTTGATCGTCTTGGCCTTGGCCGGCGATTCGACGATGAGCAGGTGCTTGGGCATGGCAGCAGTGTCTGTGGGGCGAGCCGCAGGGAAGGGGCCGCTAGGGTGGAGCAAACGGCCGCATTAGTGAAGCGGCCACGGACAAATCAATACGCTGAACGCCCGGTAGTGTGCCGGGCGTTCAGGTTTCACCTTATTAGAGGAATCACGCCCGGCCAGCCCCTGTCAAGCAGCCAGACGTGAGGATGGCCGTTCATGAGGCCATCTTGGCGATGAAGCCGACCGCAGCCACCAGCAGCACCAGGCCCGCCACCGTCAGCAGGCCGGTCAGTACCAGGATCACGATGGTGACCGTACCCAGCTCATGGCGCTGCAGCTGCGGCTGGTCGGTGTAGGCCCAGCGGTCGACCACCAGGGTGTCGCAGATCATGTCGTGCAGGCCCTGCTTGCGCTCGGTGAAGGCGGCCATCAGGAAGCCGATGCCCAGGGTGAAGCTGCTCAGCAGCATGGCCCAGTAGCGACCGAAGGCGCGGCCACGGGTCAGGCGGCCACCATTGCTGCGCACGACCTTGATGCCGACCGCCATCTTGCCCAGCGTGGCGCCGCCCTGCGAGGAATGGAACCAGGTGTAGTAGGCCACGCCGATGGCCATGTTGATCAGCGCGCTGGCCAGCTGCGCGACGATTTCGATGGAGGTCTCGCCACTGCCCACCGCGCCCATGCTGGCGCCAAGCACCACGCCGATGATGGCGCCGATGATGCCGCCCGGCACGGCCAGCACGAAGTAGTCGATCATGTAGGCCGCGACGCGCTTCCAGAAGCCGGCGTAGACCACCTCGCCGCCGATCACCGGCCGCGCGCCACCGGCAGCGGCGGCGGCCGGTGCGTTGTAGGGTGAGCTGCTGAGCGCGCCCGTGCCAGGCAGCGGCGCAGTGCCGTTGTCGATGGCGGCGTAGTCGCTGCGCAGGTCGAAGCCGCCACTGGCAGTGGCGGTGCTGGCGTCGGCCAGCGTCTGCAGGCCCAGTTCATCGACCACCTGGCGCAGTGCAGCCCACTGGGCCATGCCTTCGCGCCAGACCAGGGTGTCCAGGTTCAGTTCGCCGCGCTGGAAGCGCTGGCGGATCTCCTGGACCGACAGCGGGCCCTGGCGTTGCTGTCCTACGGCGTAGTACCACTCAGTCATTGCATGTTCCCTGTTGGATCGTCCTTGGATGTGCTGCCGTGCGCGTGGCTCAGCCGCGGCATGACGTCGGCAGGTACTTGTCGTCGCTTTCACCGCTGCATTCCCAGCGGCCGCTGTCGCGATCATATTCCAGCCACAGCAGGTCGCCATCGAGGCTCTTGCCGGGCACGGCCAGCGTTGCTTCGATGCCACAGTGGCCGTTGTTGAAGCGGCCGATGTTCACCGCCGACAGGCCGGCCTGGGTGAAGTCACCCGGGGCCGGGAAACCGGCATCGTTGGCACCGGGGCAGCGGCCTTCATCGTCGGCGAAGTGCTGCACCTGCTGCTTCAGCGGCTGCAGGGCATTGACCGCAGTCGCGATCCTGGCACGCACGGTGTAGTCGTTGTATGCGGGCAGGGCGATCGCCGCGAGGATGGCCATGATCGGTACCAGTACCAGCAGCAGGCCGCCGCCGATGATCGCGGTCAGGGCGCAACCGGAGAGCTTCTTCTTCGGCGGCGGCAGGACCCCAGCCGCCGCCTGGGTGGCATAGGGCGTGGACGGCGGCAGTACAGGCGGCTGCGGCGGAGGCGGGGCCACCGGTTCCGGTTCCGGCTCGGGTTGCTGGGCCGGCGCAGCAACGTCCAGCGCCGGCACGATCAGGCCCAGCTCGTCGACAACGGTGCGCAACGGCTGCCATTGCGGCAGGCCGTCGCGCCAGACCAGGGTGTCCAGGGAGATCTGGTTGTTTCGGAACAATTCGACCAACTGTTCCGCCGGCAGCGGGCCTTGCTGCCGGTTGCCTTCTGCATGGAACCACTCGCTCACGGGGACGCTCCTGAATGCGCTATGCCCCCAAGTGTACGGTCAGTGAAGGGGTTCTGGCTCGTCCATGAACATCTGCGTCTCCATCCAGGCATAGGCCGCTTCGGAGCCGGGCTGGTTGAACAGCACCATCAGCACGACCCATTTCAGGTCATCCAGGTCCAGTTCGTCCTGGTCCAGGGCCATCGCCCGGTCCAGCACCAGCTCGCGCTGGTCGGCGTCGAGGATGCCGTGCTGTTCCAGGTACAGCAGGAAGCCGCGGCATTCCACATCCAGCTTGTCCAGCTCGGGGCCATGGTAGATGCGCACGGGGCCATCGACCCGCGCCTGGGCCACGCTCGGCCGCTGCGCGGCCAGGGCATCGAGCCAGTCGAACGCCTTGTTGATCTCGGTGGGGCTGAAACCGGCCTGGATCAGGCCGTTCTGCAGCGAATCGCGGTCACGGATCAGGTCCGCATCTTCGCTGAAATAGTGTTCAAACAGGTACAGCAGTACATCCAGGATGCTCTCTTTCATTGCCCCTCGGCCTGCGTCGCGCGACGCTGTGGAGGTGAAGAAACTAGGGAGTTCGACAGTAGCGGCCGTGTACGCACACCACGATTCCCGCCAGTTCCATGGCCAGCAGCATGGA
Organism: Stenotrophomonas sp. YJH_SMC_53; assembly: GCF_059369995.1. Taxonomy (NCBI): domain Bacteria; kingdom Pseudomonadati; phylum Pseudomonadota; class Gammaproteobacteria; order Lysobacterales; family Lysobacteraceae; genus Stenotrophomonas; species Stenotrophomonas sp. YJH_SMC_53. Next base: position 168,765 of record NZ_JCAFTF010000001.1, read on the forward strand.
GGACACCTGGGGCGCCGTCAATCCACAGCGCGTGATCAGTGAATCCATACCGCTTGGGTTGTGGTCCAGGGCTCGCCACAAGCACTGGTAGTCAGGGTCGTCGGCCCAGCGCGCCGGCAGGAGGGCCGGCAGTGCCTGTTCAGTGGGGGTGGACAGCCGCGATTGCAAGCCCGGCAGCTGCAGGCGAAGGGCAGGGGCGAGCAGTTCCAGAACCTCCTCGGGGCGCTCGACCAGCGCCGCGCCCTCGCGGATCAGGCGGTGGCAACCAGCCGCGCGCGGGTTGAGCACCGACCCGGGCAGGGCACAGACCTCGCGGCCTGCCTCGGCGGCCAGGCGCGCGGTGATCAGCGCGCCCGAACGCTGCGCGGCCTCGACCACCACGGTGGCCAGCGCCAGCCCGGCCACCAGCCGGTTGCGCGCGGGGAAGTGACCTGGGCGGGCCGCCGTACCTGGCAGGTACTCGCTGAGCACCACGCCCTCGGCGGCGATGCGCGCCTGCAGCTGGGCGTGGCTGTCCGGATAGGCGCGGTCAGGGCCCGTGCCGATCACCGCCACGGTGCAGCCACCGGCCTCGAGCGTGGCCTGGTGCGCAGCCGCATCGATGCCTGCGGCCAGGCCGCTGGTCACCGCCAGGCCCGCTTCGACGAAACAGCCGGCAAAACGCGCGGCCAGTGCGCGCCCGCCCGGGGTGGGGGAACGGCTGCCGACCAGCGCCACCGACGGGCGCCAGGCCAGGCTTGGGTCGCCGGCGACGAACAGCGCCAGCGGCGGGTTGGGCACCTCCAGCAACGAGGGTGGAAAGGCCGGATCGGTGCACGGCAAAAGGTGATGGTTGTCCTGTTCCAGCCAGCGCAGGGCGGCTGCACGCGCCCGGGCGTCGGGACGTTCCAGCGCGGCGCATTGCTCCGGCGTGCAGCCGTGCGCGCGCCAGTTCGCCGGGCCTTGCGCGATGGCGGCTTGCGCACCGCCTGCGGCCTGCAGCAGGGCCCGTCGTGGCGCCAGTGCGCCTCCCGCCATCAACAGGCGCAGCAGCGCCTCATATGCATGCGTGGTCATCCCCCACTATCGGCCGCACACAACAAAGGCGCCCTAGGGCGCCTTCGCACGTGATCGTCAGGTTTTCCCGCAGACGCCTGCCGGGCAGCGGCCGGCACGCCCGGCAACGGTTACTTCGCGTCCGGGTGCAGCGCGTTGTAACCGACCTGCACCGGCTTCACGCCCTGCATCACCAGCGCGTAGCTGACGTTGTCGAAGGTACGGAACACCATCGCGTGTGCGGCATACTCATCCGGCAGCGAGACCCGGCCCGCGCCGGTGCTGAGCGAGTCGTCCATGCGCGAGGAGTTCGGGTACTTCATGCGGTGCGCCACATGGCGGCCCGGGCGCCACAGCGAGAACACGGTGCCGTTGTCCACGCCCTGGGCACGGCCGGCCGAGATCGCGATCACGTCGCGCGGGCCACCGGCATTGAACATGTCGGTGACGGCCAGCACGCGCACGTCCACACCCTCGACACCGGCAGCGGGTACATGAGGGATGAACTGCAGGTCGTACGGCTTGGCTTCGACCGGCACCAGGCGGTCACCGGCGCGCACTTCGCGGCCGCCGTCGTTCTTGTCCAGCACCAGCGTGGAGGCCTCGACCTTGCCGCCGGCAATCTGGGTGATGGTGCCGGTAGCGACCTGGGCCAGCTCGTAGCCGAGCACGCCACGGCGGGCGTTGGGCGCGTTGTAGGCCTTCCACAGGTTGCCGCTGCCCGGGGTCACGTCGCCATTGGCGGTCAGGTCTTCAGTCGGCTTGGGCTGGGCGTACCGTACGGTCGGGCGTACCACGGCCCAGCGCTGGCCCACCTGGGCATCGGCCAGGCGCACGTAGACGGTGTCACCGCCGGACACGCGCAGGCGGCTGTCCTCCAGGCCGACCACGTAGGGCAGCTGCTTGATGCTGTCGACAACGCTCAGCTGCTTCAGGAACGGCTCGACCTGGGCCAGCGGAATGGCGTCGATCGGGGCCTCCTGGCGCGGGCCGGCCTGGGACACGGTCACCCGGTCCAGGTAGGCAAGGCTCAGCACGTCACCTGGATAGATCAGGTGCGGGTTGGCGATCTGCGGATTGGCTTGCCAGATCTCCGGCCACAGCCAAGGCTTCTGCAGGAAACGTGCGGCGATATCCCACAACGTATCCCCTTTTCGGACCACATAGGTGTCCGGGTGCCCGCCATTCACTTCCACGGCGGTAGCATAGGCAGCCACGGTCAGCATCGCCGCGGCGACGACCGTACGAAAACGAAGCAACATAGGTGTGAAGCCCTGATTCCCCAACAGGTCCACGCACTATAGTCCAGAAACCGGGGCGCAAGGCAAGCGTTGGAGCTAGAATCTGCGACGTATGCCGGCGTGCCGGCTCCCTATCCGGAAACAGCCATGGCCCTTCTCCCCATTCTCGAGTTCCCCGATCCGCGCCTGCGTACCAAGGCTGCGTTGATCGACGCCGCCGAAGTCACCACGCCGGCCTTCCAGGAACTGATCGACAACATGTTCCAGACCATGTACGACGCCCCGGGCATCGGCCTGGCGGCCACCCAGGTGGACGTGCACAAGCGCTTCATGGTCATCGATGTCAGCGAAGAAAAGAATGAACCGCATGTGTTCATCAACCCGGAAATCGTCGCCAGGGACGGGGGCCGGGTGTACCAGGAGGGCTGCCTGTCGGTCCCGGGCATCTTCGCCGACGTCACCCGCGCCGACACCATCACCGTGAAGTACCTGGACCGAAACGGCCAGGAACAGCAGCTGGAGGCCGGTGAAGTACTGGCCACCTGCATCCAGCACGAGATGGACCACCTGGACGGCAAGCTGTTCATCGACTACCTGTCGCCGCTCAAGCGCGAGATGGTCCGCAAGAAGCTGGCCAAGCAGCGCAAGCACGTGGCGTGATCGCCCATCCGGGCCGCCCTTTGGGTGGCCCGTGCCTGCGCGACGCGCGCGGGCTGCACGGCGCCGGCCGACGGCGCCGTTTTCTTTCCTGCACGAATCCATCCTGCAAGTGGGGTAGCCATGAGGATTGTCTTTGCCGGTACGCCGGAATTCGCGGTGTCGTCGCTGCGCGCCGCGGCGCGCCACCACGAGGTCGTGGCCGTCTATACCCAGCCTGACCGGCCGGCCGGCCGTGGCCGTGGCCTGGCACCGTCGCCGGTCAAGCTCGAGGCGGTGGCCCGTGGCATTCCGGTCTACCAGCCCGAATCACTGAAGGACGAGGCTGCACAGCAGCAGCTGCGCGACCTGCAGCCGGACCTGATGGTGGTGGTGGCCTACGGCCTGATCCTGCCCAAGGCGGTACTGGCGATCCCGACCCACGGCTGCTGGAACGTGCATGCCTCGCTGTTGCCACGCTGGCGCGGGGCGGCGCCGATCCAGCGTGCGATCCAGGCCGGTGACGCAAAGACCGGTGTGTGCCTGATGCAGATGGAAGCAGGCCTGGATACCGGCCCGGTGCTGCTGCACCAGGAACTGCCGATCGCTGCCACCGATACCGGTGGCCAGCTGCATGACAAGCTGGCCGAGCTGGGTGCACAGGTCCTGTCCGACGGCCTGGGCCTGCTGCGGGCCGGCATCAAGCCGATCGCGCGGCCGCAGCCGGAGCAGGGCGTGACCTATGCGCACAAGCTGGACAAGGCCGAAGCCCGTCTGGACTGGGCGCAGGGCGCCGATGTGCTGGCGCGTACCGTGCGTGCCTTCAATCCGTGGCCGATCGCCGAAGCGACGCTGGCTGGCGAACGCGTGCGCATCCATGGCGCGGTGGCGCTGGAGGAGGCCCACGGCCAAGCGCCGGGCACGGTGCTGGCGGCCAGCCGCGATGGCATCGACATCGCCTGTGGCCAGGGCGCACTGCGCTTGCGTACGCTGCAGCGCGAAGGCGGCAAGGCGATCACCGCCGCCGACTACCTCAACGCCCGCCGTGATCTGCGCGTGGGAGCATAAGCGGTGTCGAAGCAGAACGATTTCTCCGTGGCCAAGGCGGCGCCGGGCGCGGCCACCCGCATGCTGGCCGCACGTGTGCTGGCACAGGTGTTCACCCGTGGCCGTTCATTGAAGGCCGAACTGGCCTGGGCGCTGCCGAAGCTGGCCGACAGCCGCGATCGTGCCTTGCTGGAAGCGCTGTGCTTTGCGGTGCTGCGTCGCCGCAGTACCTATGACGCTGCCTTGCAGTCGTGGATGCAGAAGCCGCTGTCGGCGCGCGACGCCGATCTGCGCACCCTGTTGATGGTGGGCTTCGCCCAGCTGGACGTTCTGGAACTGCCGGCGCATGCGGCGCTGTCGGCCACGGTCGATGCCGCGCGTGCGCTGGGCCGTGAGCGCCAGGCCGGCCTGGTCAATGCGATCCTGCGCCGCGCGCAGCGCGAAGGTTTCCCGGAGCAGCCGGCGCGCGATGCCTTCCCGGAATGGCTGGCCGATGCGGTGGAACGCGATTGGCCGGTACAGGCCGACGCGATCTTCAGCGCCAGCCTGCAACCGGCACCGTTGTGGCTGCGTGCCAACCGCCAGCACGGCGGCCGTGACAAGGCACTGGCGGCACTGGCCGAGGCGGGCATTGCCGCCGAACCCAGCGCGCTCTGCGCCGATGCACTGCGCCTGGCGGCCCCCGTTGCGGTGAACCAGCTGCCGGGTTTTGCCGACGGTGCACTGTCGGTACAGGACCTGTCGGCGCAATGCGCAGCCGACGCGCTGGCGCCCGCGACCGGCGCCCGCGTGCTGGACGCCTGTGCGGCACCCGGTGGCAAGTCGGCGCACCTGCTGGAACGTGACCCCAGTCTGCGCCTGCTGGCGCTCGATATCGATGCGCGTCGACTCGCGCGCGCCCGCGATACCTATACCCGCACCGGTGTGGGTGAGGGCGCGCAGACCCGGGTGGCCGATGCCAGCGATCCCGGGGCTTGGTGGGATGGCACGCCGTTCGACGCCATCCTGCTGGATGCCCCGTGCTCGGCCACCGGCGTGATCCGCCGCCAGCCGGACGTGATGTTCCACCGCCGCGCCGAGGACATCGATGCGCTGGTCGGCGTGCAGGCCCGCCTGTTGGAGGCCTGCTGGTCGATGCTGCGCCCGGGAGGCGTGCTGCTGTACGCCACCTGTTCGATCCTGCGCGCCGAGAACGTCGATCAGGTGCGAGCCTTCCTGAAGTGGCATCCGGACGCAGCGGCACAGCCTCTGGATGACACATTCGGCCTCGATTGCGAGGGGATTGCGCGCCAGCGCCTGCCGGGTGACAACGATGCTGACGGTTTCTTTTACGCGCGTCTGCTAAAAACAGCCTGACCCCGCTGACGTTCCGAGTCCCATGCTGAAATCCCGCGCGTCGCGCGAGACGTGGTTGTTCGTGGCGATGGCCCTGCTGGTGCTGGGGGCCGGGCTGGGCCTTCGTGATCCGTGGCCGTCGGACGAACCGCGCTTCGCGCTGGTGGCCAAGCAGATGTTCGACAGCGGGCAGTGGCTGTTCCCGCATCGCGGCACCGAGCTGTACTCGGACAAGCCGCCGATGCTGATGTGGTGGCAGGCCACGCTGTACAGCCTGGTCGGGCAGTGGCGCGTGGCCTTCCTGCTGCCGTCGCTGCTGGCGGCCCTGGGCACACTGTGGTGCGTGGTCGACCTGGGGCGACGCCTGTGGACGCGGCGGGTGGGGCTGTACGCCGGCTGGGCGCTGCTGTTCGCGCTGCAGTTCACCTTCCAGGCGAAGAAGGCGCAGATCGACCCACTGCTGCTGCTGTTCATCACCCTGGCCAACTACGGCCTGCTGCGCCACCTTTTGCTGGGACCAAGCTGGCGCTGGTGGTGGCTGGGCTGGTTCTTTGCTGGCATCGGCGTGATCACCAAGGGCGTGGGGATGCTGGCGCTGCTGATGCTCGTGCCTGCGGCCATCGCCGCGGCGTTGCAGTGGCCACGGGTGGGACTGCATGCGCGCGACGCGCGTTTCTGGCTGGCGCCGCTGGCCTTCCTGCTGGCGGTGTCGTTGTGGCTGGCGCCGATGCTGCTGGCCGGCTTTGCCACCGGCTCGGACGAGTACCTGGCCTACATGGACGACATCCTGTTCCAGCAGACGGCGCGGCGCTACGCCCATTCCTGGGACCATCACCAGCCCGCCTGGTACTTCCTGGCGACGATGCCGCTGATGTGGATCCCGGCGTTCCTGGCCCTGCCCTGGGCGATTCCGGCGTGGCGCCGCCGGCTGCGCCGCCGCGACCCGCGCTACCTGCTGCCGCTGGCCTGGTGGCTGATGGTGGTGCTGTTCTTCTCGATTCCCGCCGGCAAGCGCGATGTGTACATCCTGCCGGCACTGCCGATGTTCTGCCTGGTGCTGGCGCCGCTGTTGCCTGGATTGCTGAGGCGGCGCGATGTGCAGGCCGTGGTGGGGGTGTTCACCGGCCTGCTGTCACTGGGCCTGGCCCTGGCCGGTGCGATGGCGGTGCTGGGCGAGCCGGCCTTCGAGCTGCGCCTGACCCACAGCCGCGGGCTGGCGCCCGGCGCCGTCGACGCACTGGCCTGGACGATCCTGGCGATGGGCGTGTGGGGCGGAGTGAGCCTGCTGGCCTGCGGCCGTCGCCGGCATCTGGCGCTGGTGTCGACCCTGGCGATGGTCTGGGTGCTGTACAGCCTGGTCGGCTATCCGCTGCTGAACGATTCCAGTTCCGCCCGCGGCCTGATGCGCACGGTTGGTGACCGTCTGGGACCGGATGCCGAATTGGGGCTGGTGGCCTGGAAGGAGCAGCATCTGCTGTTGGCCGACCGCCCCGCAGCGACCTTCGGTTTCGAGACGGACTGGGACGAGCAGCTGATTGCGGCCACGCGCTGGCAGCGGCTGGCGCCCGGACGCCGCTGGTTGCTGGTGCACGAATACGCGATGCTGTCGTGCGTCGACCGCAACCGTTCTGAACTGGCCGGCGTGGCCAACCGGCGGCGCTGGTGGCTGGTGCCGGCAGCAGCGGTGAAGGTGCCCTGCGTGGTCACTGCAGAGGAGCGCGAACGTGAACGGCGTTTGCAGGAACATGACTAGCCACCACGATTCCGGCTTGTCCAGTCTGCCCAAGCGGGCCCAAAGGCAGTAAAACAGCAGGCTGGGACGGCCTCCGTTGGTCCTTCCCGTTCTTCCCGCAGATTGCAGCGATACTTCCCGACGTGCCAGCTTCACCGGACAACCTGAACCCCATGGCCGGCGACCCGCTGGGCGTTCCCGCCGGTGGGCGCCATGGGGCCGCGCATGCGCTGGCCCAGTTGGGCCTGTTCTGCCTGCCGGCACTGGTGCTGACCGTGCCGATCAACCTGCTGCCGTATGGCCTGCTGCTGCTGCTCAGCACGCTGCTGGCGCCGGAGCTGCTGTGGCGCGCGCGCGGCATGGCCGGTCAGCCGGTGAAAGTGCTGGCCTGGCTGATGCTGGCGGTGCTGGCGCTCGGCGTACTGTCGGTGGTGTTGTTCGAGCAGGGCCTGCGTGACGTCGACAACCGCTCGCGATTCGTGGTGATCCCGTGGATCGCGCTCTGGGTCTGCGCGCTGCGTCCCAACCTGCGGTGGCTCTGGTACGGATCATTGACCGGCCTGCTCGCCACCTTCGCGATGTCGCTGTGGCAGGTGCTGGGTGGCGCCCCGCGCGCAGAGTTGTTCACCAACGCCATCGTGCTGGCCGACATCGTGATGGTGTTGATGGTGCTGCTGGTGTTCTGTCGCCCGTCGCGGCGCTGGTCGCTGGTGATCCTCGGCACGGCCGCCGGCTGCGGCACCATCGTGCTGACCGGCAGCCGCGGCGTGTTCGCCGCCCTGCTGGCGCTTCTGGTGGTGCTGGCACTGAGCCTGCGCTGGCGCACCGGTGCGGCGCGCCTGTCGGTGCTGGCCGGCATGCTGGCGATCGGCGCGACCCTGTTGCTGTCGGTGCCGGAGCTGCGTCACCAGGTGCGCCTGAGCGAGCTGCACAGTGACGTGCAGCGGATGGAACTGGGCGACAGTGATTCTTCCGCCGGTGCCCGCGTGGAGCGCCTGCAGGTGGCCTGGGCGACGTTCCTCGATCACCCGCTGGTCGGTGTTGGCATCGGTCATTTCGACAGTGCGATGCAGCGCGTGCCGGTCTGCCGTGAGAACCCGGGAGAGGCGCGCTGCCACCTGGGGCATGCACACAACGATGTTGCCGAATGGGCAGCGACCCAGGGCGTACCGGGCCTGCTGTTGTTGCTGGCGGTGTATGGCATCCCGCTGTGGTTGTTCGTGCGCCTGCATCGCCGTAGTGGCCGGTCAACCTTCCGTGGGCCGGCCGCAGCCGGCATCATGCTGGTGATCACCTACGCGTTGTGCGGACTGACCCAGTCGATGTTCGCGCACCAGATGACCGCCAGCTTCTACGTGACCCTGGTCGGCCTGCTGACCGGCCTGTCGATCGTCGAAGGCGCGCGCTACCGGGCAGCCACCGGGGCGTGACGCATCGGAGCGCCGGGCAGGGCCCGGCGATCAGGGGTTCGTCGGGTCGGCCACGGCCTGGCCGTTGCCCAGCATCCACAGCATGATGGTCTTCTGGCGCACGTAGTTGGCGCGCACATAGGCGTAGACCAGGCCATGCCAGCCGTCGCGGAAGCCGCCACGGAACACGAAGCCGCGCCAGAACCGCCAGGCCGGTGCCAGCACCAGCTTGCCCAGCGTGGCCCGTTTACCGCGCGCGAACTCGTGCTCGGCCATCATCCGCGCGTACTTCTCGGTCTTGGCCAGCTGCTGCTGCAAGGAGCGGTAGGGATAGTGGACCAGGTCGCCGCGCAGGGTACCCACACTGCCATCGACGCTGGCGGCCTCGTGGATCTCGCGCTTGCCGCGCCAGCCGCCACGGCGGCGGTCGAACAGGCGCATCACCCGGTCCGGGTAGGCATTGCCATGGCGCAGGAACTTGCCGAAGTACTCCGACAGGCGTGCGAAGCGATAGCCGGCATGGCCAGCGAAGCCACCGTCGCGGGCCTGTTCGATGGCCGCACGCAGTTCCGGGCTGATCCGCTCATCGGCGTCCAGGCACAGCACCCAGTCGTGGCGGGCCTGCTCGACGCAGTACGCCTTCTGGCTGCGGAAGCCGTCGAACGGGCGCTGCAGCACGCGGGCGCCTGCGGCCTCGGCGATGGCCACGGTGGCATCGGTGGAGTAGGAGTCCACGACGACGATCTCATCGCAGAAGGCCAGTGAGGCCAGGCAGTCGCCGATGCGGCCGGCCTCGTTGAACGCGATAATGCAGGCCGAGATGCGAGGCCGTTCGATGGGAGCGGTCGTGGAGGACATGATGGCCGGGTACCTGTTGTTTGCGACGGAGCGCTATGCGCTGCCTATTCTCGCCCCGTTGGCGCAGGCCTTGCACGCCTCCGGGCAGGAGGTGGCAGCCTGGTTCGAGGGCGGCGCGGCCGGCAGCCAGCTGCCGGGAGTGCCCAACATCGGCCTCAAGCAGGCGCTGGCAATGCGGCCGCGGGCGGTGTTCAGCGCCGCCAACTGGGTGCCGACCTTCCTTTCGGGAGCCAAGGTGCAGCTGTTCCATGGCTTCAACGTGGAGAAGCGGGACAGTGCGCGCGGCCACTTCCGGGTGCGCGGCATGTTCGACCTGTACTGCACGCAGGGGCCGGCCACCACCGGGCCGTTCCGCGAGATCGCGGCCCTGCAGGGCCACTTCGCGGTGGCCGAGACCGGCTGGCCGAAGCTGGATCCGCTGTTCCGCGACGATGGTGGCGAGAGCGCCGCGCTGCGCGCCGCCGCTGGAGGACGCCCGGTGATCCTGTTCGGTTCGACCTTCACCGAACGCCTGAGCGCAGCCCCGCACCTGCATGCGCAGATTGCTGCCGACATCGCCGAGGGCAAGCGCTACTGGCTGCTGACCCTGCACCCGAAGTGCCCACCGGAATTGTTCGAACGCTACCGCGCGCTGGCCGGTGCCAATGCGCGCTTCATCGAGCCGGAGCAGGTGATGGCCGCACAGCGCGCCGCCGATGTGCTGGTGTCCGATACGTCCTCGATCGTTTCGGAGTTCATCGTCCAGCACAAGCCGGTGGTGACCTTCCGCAACCGGGTGCCCAAGCCGCACATGATCGACTTCGACGACCCGGTGCAGCTGCCGGCGATGCTGCAGCGCGCGCTGCATCCCGACGCCGCGCTGCAGGCGGAGATCGTGCGCTACGCCGATGCCATCCATCCGTACCGCGATGGCCTGTCCAGCGAGCGCGTGATTGCGGCTACCGAGGATTTCCTGTCCGGCGAGATGGGCGTGCTGCGGCGCAAGCCGTTCGGCAGCTGGGTGCGCGACCTGCAGATCCGCAAGGACCTGGGGTATTGGGGGCCGTCGCAGCGGTAAGCCGAGCGTGGGCTCGGCTCTACAGTAGATCCACGCCATGCGTGGATGCGCGGCCGGGATCCGGCCCCGCCGTCACCAGCGCAGCTTGCGCCGCGCGAGTGCTGCGGCCAGCTGCTCCATCACCTGTTGCGCCTGCGCCTGCGGCAGGTAGTGCAGGATCAACGCCACATCACCATGCGCGCCGGCGGTATCCAGCTGCAGGCTGCTGGTGCCCAACAGCTTGTCCAGTGGCGAGCGCAGCAGGCGCAGGCCCTGCACCTTGTCCAGCTCGGCCCAGCGCCACCAGCGCTTCCACCAACCGCCGCGCACGGCGACGTAGTGGTCATCCAGATACCAGCCCATGCGCGCCATCTGCCGATGTGCCACCAGCAGCGCCAGCGGCAACCAGGCCAGCACGATCAGGCCCCATGATCCCCAGCGCCAGTACGCGGCTGCGGCCAGCACGGGGACCAGCAGCAGCGCACCCAGGCACAGCCGCCACCAGCCACGCTGCGGAATGGACTGCCACTGCGCCGGTGGCCACTGCAGTTGTGGCAGCAGGTGCTGCACCAACTGCTCGCAGCGCATTGCCGGGGCCAGCGGTGCCAGCTCGCGCAGGGCGCGGTCCTGGTCCCGCGAAGGGCCGCCGGCGGCGCTGTCGATGCGCAGCTGGCGCAGGCCGAACCAGCGATGCAGGGTGGTTTCGTGCAGCGTCCAGGCCTGGATGCGGCGACGCGCGACACTGCTGCGGGTTCGGCTGACCAGGCCAGCCGAGACGGTCAGCCGGCGATCCTGCTCGCTGAGAGTGAAGCCGTGATAGCGCAGCAGGGTCAGCACCACCGACAACGCCCGCAGCGCCAGCCAGCCCAGCAGCAGGGCTGCGGCCAGCAGCAGGAAGGCGCCGGCCACGCCGGGATGCAGGTGGCTTGCGTAGCCGAAGGCCTCCCTGCCACCACGCTGGATGGCCGCGTCCATCACCGGCCGCGGCACGGTCTGGAACAGCACGCCGAAGGCGGCGATCGCCAGTGCCCATCCGCGGTTGGAGAGCAGGCCCATGCGCACCACGTCCCAGCTCGACAGGCGCAGCAGCACCTGTTCGGTGTCGGTCCCGGTGATCGAGGGCGTGGCGACGACGTCGGCGGGCTGCGGTGCCTGCCCACGCTGGCGCACCAGCCGTTCCAGCGCCAGCGCCTGGTCCAGCCTCAGTACCCGCATCTCGGCTTCCGGCCGCACGCCGCCGGCCGATTCCAGGCGCAGCTCGGCCACACCGAACAGCCGGTGCAGCGGGTTCTGCCGCACTTCCACGTTGTGGATGCGGGCGAACGGGATCTCGCGGCGGTTGCGCGCCAGCAGCCCGCTGCGCACGGTGATGACATCGCTGCCGATGCGGTAGCGGTAGCTGAGGTACTGCAGCACCGAGACCAGCACCAGTGCCGCGATCGCCGACAGTGGAATCAACTGCGCCCACATCGGGTCGCGCTCGCCACGCTGGCCGAACACCAGCAGCGCGACCAGCGGCAGGAAGTAGTGGCGCAGCTGCATCAGCAGTACGAACAGCCACGACCACGGGTGCAGGCGATGGTCCTCGCCACCGGCAGGCAGCGATGCGGGCAGGGGCGGCGGCAGGCTCACAGGGCGTCGGCGTCCTGGTCCAGCTGGTGCGAGAGGGTGTCGCGCAGGCGCTCGGCGTCGGCTTCATCCAGGCCGTTGACGGTGACCGCGCTCATGCGGGTACCGGCAGTGTGCACGATCAGCGTGGCCAGGCCGGCGCGGCGCTCCAACGGGCCCCGGCGCAGGTCCAGGTGTTGTACGCGCGATATGGGAATGCGGGTTTCCAGCTGCCACATCAGGTCGCGGCGCAGGCCCAGGCCCTGGTCATCCAGGCGCCAGCGGGTGCGGGTCAGTCGCCGGCGGCCGAGCCAGGCGCCGAAGAGGATGCCGATCAGCAGCCCCAGGGTGGCAGTCCACAGGCCGCCGGGCAGATCGAAGAACCAGGCAGCTGCGGCCAGTGGCAGACCTGGCACGAACAGTCCGCCGAAGGCGCCTTCCAGTGCGGCCAGGCGGGCGGCACGTTGCGGCAGCGACTGCCAGGCATCGGTGGGCGGGGCGATGGGGGCGACGTCGGTCACGCGGGCTCCGTCAGGTGGCAGGGCGAGCGGCGGCGGTGGCCGCACCGCGCAGACGGTAGCAGGTCGGCTGCGTTACTGGGCAGCCTGGATCAGCGCATCGACATCCAGCAGGTGGCCAGCACGATCGGCCTTGGTGCGCAGGTAGTGTTCGTTTTCCGCGGTGATCTCGCCGGTGACCGGAATGCAGTCCAGCACCTCGATGCCGGCATTGCGCAGGCGCTGTGCCTTGGTCGGGTTGTTGCTGAGCAGAGCCACGCGCGAAATGCCCAGGCCATGCAGCATCGCCACCGCACTGCCGTAGCGGCGTTCGTCGGCACCGAAGCCCAGCTGTGCATCGGCGTCGATGGTATCCAGGCCGTCGTGCTGGTAGCCATAGGCGCGCATCTTGGCGGCGATACCGGTGCCGCGGCCTTCCTGGTCCAGGTACAGCAGCACGCCGCCGCCCAGTTCCTTCAGCTTGCGCAGCCCGCGCCGCAGCTGGTCGCCGCAGTCGCACTTGAGCGAGCCGAACAGGTCGCCGGTCAGGCACGAGGAGTGCACGCGTACCGGTACCACCGACGACAGGTCCGGTTCGCCGACGATGATCGCGACCTGGTCGCGCTGGGCCACGCCGCCGCGGAACACCGCGAAGGTGGTCATGCCGACGTCGCGCAGCGGTACCGGCGAACGCGCCACCAGTTCGTAGTCGTGGGCCGCATGTGCCGCGCCTTCGGCCAGGTCGCACAGGGCCACCTCGGCGGCACCGTCGAAAGTGTGGTCATCCACGTCCAGGCGCACCGCGACCATCGCCGGCAGCAGCAGGCCCAGGCGGGCCAGCTCCACCGCGCCGGCATCGAAGGCGTCGCCGGCCGCCCAGCCGTCGGGCATGGGGCCGGGCTCGCGCAGGTAACCCAGCGAGGGCAGGGTATCGAAGGCAATGCCAGCCAGCGGCAGGCGCGCGCCTTCCGGTGCTTCCACGCCGAGCACGCGGGCGCGGGTCGCGGTCAGGAACAGGTAGTGGCGCTCGCGCGCGGCACCGGCGAACGTGGCAAAGCTGCTGGCAGTGGCGCTGTCCAGTGCAATCACCGCCAGGCGCTGGCCCTGGCCATCGTGGAGCAGTACCGGGCGACCGGCACGCAGTTCGGCCACCGCGCGTTCGCAGCGGATCGCGGCGGGATCGCCGAACAGGGAAGAGGCAGCAGGCATGGCAGGACCGGGGGAGGCGGACATCGCAGTCTCTATGGGGGCGCCGGCGTCGTATTCAACGTGGTGCGGCCGCCGGTCGCAGGGGCCGGACGGGCCCGCGTGGTGCGACCGTCAGTGCGGATGCTCTTCGGTCGCGTACGGGTCTTCCTCGCCGCTGCCCGGTGGCCGCAGCGTATAGCGCTTGTAGGTCCATTGGTACTGCGTCGGGTCGCGGCGGGCGATGCGCTCGATGCCGGCGTTGAGCGCGGTAGCCGCCACCTGCGGGTCCGGGTCGGCCACGGCCGGGTCGGTCGGCTCGATGTGCAGGGCGAATTCCATGTCCGGCCCAACGCGCTCGCACCAGCCATACAGCACGGTGGCGCCGGTGCGCTCGGCCAGCCGGTTGACCAGGGTCATGGTCAGTGCCTGCACGCCGAAGAACGGCACGAACACGCCGTCGCCGGCCTTGGGTTGCTGGTCGGGCAGGATGCCGGTGGCACCGCCGTCCTTGAGCACCTTGAACAGCTGGCGCACGGCGGGGCCCTCGGCGCGTACCTGCTGCACGTTCTGGCCGCCCCGCACCAGCTGCAGGAAGGCGTCGCTGGCCTCGTCCTCCGGTGGCTTGTAGACGATGGCGATGTGCCCGCGCGAGGCCAGCCACTGGTTCAGCAGCTCCCAGTTGCCGAAGTGGGGTGCGGCCACGATCACGCCCTTGCCGCTGGCCAGGGCCGCGTCGTACAGGGATTCGCCGTGGCGCTGCTTCAGGTGCAGGCGCAGGTTGTCGGCCGGCCTCTGGCTCCACAGCCGCAGCGTCTCGATGGCCTGCAGGGCGGTGGAGCGCAGCAGCTCGCGGTGCAGGCGGTCGCGCGCCGGACCGTCCAGTTCCGGGTAGGCCAGTTCCAGGTTGCGCCGGGTGACGCGGCTCTCGCGAGCGTTGAGACGGACCCACGTCCACGCCAGGGCATGCGCGAACGCCCGCAACAGTGGCCAGGGCAGGCGGGCGAACAGGGTGGTGGCGCGGTAGACCAGCCGGGCTTTGCGTTGCGGATTCATCGGCGCCAGTTTAGCCAAGGGCGCTGCTATCGTGGCCGGCCCTGTTCATTGGAAGCCCACGATGCTCGTCCTGATCCAGCGCGTCAGCCAGGCCGCCGTCCATGTCGACCAGGAAGTGGTGGGGCAGATCGGCCCCGGCCTGCTGGCCCTGGTCGGCATGGAACCGGGCGATACCGAGGCCCAGCTGCGACGGATGGCCGAGCGCCTGCTGGGCTACCGGGTGTTCGCCGACGAGGCCGGGAAGATGAACCGGTCGCTGCGCGACACCGGCGGCGGCCTGCTGCTGGTCAGCCAGTTCACCCTGGCCGCCGATACCCGTTCGGGCATGCGCCCCAGCTTCACGACGGCCGCACCGCCGGACGAGGCTGAACGCGGGTTCAATCGATTTGTCGAGATCTGTCGTGAAAATCACGCGCCGGGGGTGGAAACGGGCCGATTTGGTGCCCATATGGTCGTCAGCCTGGTCAATGACGGTCCCGTGACCTTCCTTCTCAGGCCCTGAGCCTGCGGGACCACCGCCCGGCAGGCGGGGCCCCGGGCTGGTATAATGCTACGTTCCCTATTTCTCCCTAGCCGGTGGCGCGAGCACTACATGGCCAACGAACGTCCTGCCCAATCCGAAATCAAGCAACTGATCAGCAAGGGCCTGGAACAGGGCTACCTGACCTACGCCGAAGTCAATGACCATCTGCCGGACGACATGGTCGACCCGGAACAGATCGAAGACATCATCGGCATGATCAACGGCATGGGCATCGATGTCCATGAAGTTGCGCCGGATGTGGAAACCCTGCTTCTCAACGATGGCAACACCGGCAACCGCGAAGTCGATGACACCGCGGCTGAAGAAGCTGCCGCCGCGCTGAGCGCGCTCGACACCGAAGGTGGCCGTACCACCGACCCGGTGCGCATGTACATGCGCGAAATGGGCACCGTCGAGCTGCTGACCCGCGAAGGCGAAATCGCCATCGCCAAGCGCATCGAGGAAGGCCTTTCGCAGGTCCAGGCCGCCCTGGGCCAGTTCCCGGTCTCGGTCGAGTCGCTGCTGAACGACTACGAAGCCCACAAGGAAGGCAAGAAGCGCCTGGCCGAAGTGATCGTCGGCTTCAACGACCTGGTCGACGAAGAGCCGGCACCGCCGGCGGTCGCTGCCGATGACAGCGCCGATGCGGACGCCGAAGGCGACGAGGACGAGGACGACGATGTCGACGGTGGCGATGAAGAAGCCGCACCGACCGGTCCGGATCCGGAGGAAGTCGCCGCGCGCATGCAGGCACTGAGCGATGCCTTCAACGCTTTCAAGAAGGCCGCGACCAAGGGCGACAAGAAGAACCTGCCGCGCCTGCGCGAAGAGATGTCGGCGGTGTTCGTCACCCTGAAGCTGCCGCTGCCGCTGACCGACGTGCTGACCAAGCAGCTGCGCGACACCATGGCCGACATCAAGTCGCATGAGCGCCGTGTACTGAACCTGGCCACCGTCACCGCGCGCATGCCGCGCAAGGACTTCATCCGTTCCTGGGAAGGCAACCAGACCAACCTGGAGTGGGTGGAAGACGCACTGAAGCGCAAGCAGAAGTGGTCGTCGGCCCTGCGCGAAGTGAAGGACCAGATCATCGCCGAACAGCAGGCGACGATCGACATCGAGAAGCTGACCCAGCTGGACCTGGAAGAGCTGAAGGAAATCAGCCGTGCCATGGCCTACGGCGAAGCCAAGGCGCGCAAGGCCAAGAAGGAAATGGTCGAGGCCAACCTGCGCCTGGTGATCTCGATTGCCAAGAAGTACACCAACCGTGGCCTGCAGTTCCTCGACCTGATCCAGGAAGGCAACATCGGCCTGATGAAGGCCGTGGACAAGTTCGAGTACCGCCGCGGCTACAAGTTCTCGACCTACGCCACCTGGTGGATCCGCCAGGCGATCACCCGCTCGATTGCCGACCAGGCACGCACCATCCGTATTCCGGTGCACATGATCGAGACGATCAACAAGTTGAACCGCATTTCCCGCCAGATGCTCCAGCAGTACGGCCGCGAGGCTACGCCGGAGGAGCTGGCCAAGGAAATGGACATGCCGGAAGACAAGATCCGCAAGGTGATGAAGATCGCCAAGGAGCCGATCTCGATGGAAACCCCGATCGGCGACGACGAGGATTCCCATCTGGGCGACTTCATCGAGGACACCAACGTGGAGTCCCCGATCGAGAACACCACCAACATCAACTTGTCTGAAACCGTGCGCGACGTGCTGGCCGGCCTCACCCCGAGGGAGGCCAAGGTGCTGCGCATGCGCTTCGGCATCGACATGAATACCGACCACACGCTGGAAGAGGTCGGCAAGCAGTTCGACGTGACCCGCGAGCGCATCCGCCAGATCGAAGCGAAGGCCCTGCGCAAGCTGCGTCACCCGAGCCGTTCGGAGCAGCTGCGCAGCTTCCTGGATATCGATTGATAGCCAGCGGCTGTTGAAGCGTTGAGAAAAACCCCGCCTGGTGCGGGGTTTTTCTTTGGTCGTTCCCGGCCATGCCGCTCGGATCCTGACGATGTCGCGTCTGCCATTTGATTACTTCCTGCAGTGGCCGCACGCTGACCGTGCAGATGCTCAACACATCGCGTAGGCAGGCCGGTCTCCATCGGCGCTGATGCAAGCGCGCAGCAGGTCACGTACATCACATGCGGCCTGCGGCACTGATTTGCCATGCATCCGGAGTAACGCCATGAATGATGTGGAGCACGATCTGTCTGATTCCCGGCAGACTGATTTTTCGTCGCTGCTTGATTGGGATGAGGTGATGCAGGATGAGCGTGAGGATCGGCTGGGGTTTGCCCGCCGCACGACGTATGCGTTGCTGACGCTGTCTGGTGCGGAACTGGTCGAGGGCTTTGACGGCGGCAACCAGAAGGCACTGGAAGAGGCCAGAAGGACGGTGGCGCTGTTCCAGGCACATCTGCGGCGGCAGATGTGGTTTGCGGACGTGGCGGAGAAGCGGTTGGGGCGTGTTGCTGAGGCTCTTGCTGCTGCCGGGTAGCCGATCGAGCGTGGCCTCCACTACACTGTGACGCTGCGCAGGGCCTATAGCTCAACGGTTAGAGCAGGGGACTCATAATCCCTTGGTTTCAGGTTCGAATCCTGGTGGGCCCACCATAAAAAAACAGGCACTTAGGCTTACGCCCAAGTGCCTTTTTTGTGCCAGCGGGAAAATTCGGGGGAAAACTCAACGCTTGCGAGGTGGTTTCACGACTGGCAAGTCGTGATCGTAGCGGCCCGTAGTGGCGGGCGATTGTGCCCGGCCGCATCCTGCTTGTCGCCACGGTTGCCCTCGTTGTTGGACGTGAGCCACGCGCGCCTGATGGGTGGCCGGCGTTGCGAGGACGCGATCTGGCGCCAGATCGTGACCGTTCTCGATGCGGCCGGCCGTGGCTGTGACCTGTTCGATATCGAGGAACTACGCCGCGACTACAGCGCCGAGGAATTTGCCAACCTGCTGATGTGCGAGTTCGTGGACGACAGCGCCAGCGTGTTCCCGCTCACCATGCTGCAGCCCTGCCGGGTCGATAGCTGGGTCGAGTGGGCGGACGACTACAAGCCGTTTGCCGTCCGGCCCTACGGCGACCGCGCCGTGTGGATCGGCTACGACCCGGCTGAGACCGGCGACAGCGCGGGCATCGTGGTGGTGGCCCCGCCGCTGGTGCCTGGGGGCAAGTTCCGCGTGCTGGAACGCCACCAGTTCAAGGGCATGGAGTTCAAAGACCAGGCGGCGTTCATCGAGCAGATCACCAAGCGCTATTGGGTGACCTACATCGGCGTGGATGCGACCGGTATGGGCACCGGCGTTGCTCAGCTGGTGCGCCAGTTCTTCCCCGGCGTGACTGTCTTCAACTATTCGCCCGAGGTGAAAACGCGGCTGGTGCTGAAAGCCTATGACGTAATCAATGACGAACGGCTGGAATACGACGCCGGCTGGATCGACCTCACGTAGTCACTGCTGGCGATCCAGAAAACCATCACCCCGAGCGGGCGCCAGGTGACCTACACCGCCGGGCGCTCGCGCACCACCGGCCATGCTGACTTGGCTTGGGCACTCACGCACGCGCTGCAGAGCGAGCCGCTGGAAGGCGGACAGGCTGCGCGCGGCACCATGGAGATTTTCTGATGACCGACACCGACCAGAGCACCATCGCCGCGCCGCCGGTGAGTATCGAAGCCTTCACCTTGGCGAGGCCAGCCCTGTGTTGGAATCACGCGGCTTCCTCGACTACCTCGAATGCTGGCGCAATGGCCGCTACTTCGAGCCACCGGTGGATCTGCAAGGGCTGTCGCGCGCAACGCGCTCCAACCCGTACCTGCACAGCGGCCTGACATTCAAACGCAACATGCTGGTGCGCACGTTCCAACCGCACCGGCTGCTGAGCCGTGAGGCGTTCTCGCAGCTGGCGCTGGACTACACCACCTTCGGCATGGGGTATGTCGAGTGTCGCCGCCCCATGTCAGGAACCGCGCACAGTCTGGCGGTTCCGCTGGCGCAGTACGTACGCCGTGGCGTGCAGCCCGGTGAGTTCTTCCCGGTGCGTGCCGCACGGGTAGAGCATGAGTTTCCCGCCGGTGAGGTGTTCCAGCTGCGAGAGGCAGATGCTGATCAGGAGATCTACGGCCTGCCGGAGTGGATGCCAGCCGTACAGGCCGCGCTGCTGAACGAGTCGGCCACGCTGTTCCGCCGGAAGTATTACAACAACGGTTCGCACGCCGGCTACACCCTCTACATGACCGACCCCCAACCCGAGGGCTTGGACGTGGACGCGTTGCGCGACGCGCTGCGGCAGTCGCGCGGGCCGGGCAATTTCAAGAACCTGTTCGTGCACTCGCCCAATGGGAAGAAGGACGGCTTGCAGGTGATCCCGGTCAGTGAGGTGGCGGTCCGAGATGAGTTCACCGGGATCAAGAGTGTGACCCGCGATGACATGTTGGCGGTGCTCCGGGTGCCACCGCAGCTTCTGGGTATCGTGCCGCAGAACAGTGGCGGGTTTGGGTCGATCCGCGACGCGGCGGGCGTGTGGGCGGCGATGGAACTGGCGCCGCTGCAGACGCGCATGGCAGCTATTAACGAGTGGCTGGGCCAGGACGTGATCCGCATCGAACCCTTCGAACTGGAGGCGACCGCATGATGATTCGAGAGCGTCCGAGCTGCAGCGTGGGCGCTCACTTGTGGGCCAAGGCGGTGGAATGAATGGCGCCGATAGCACAGTGACGGCTTTATCTCGAGAACGATGGCCCGTCTTGCGTATGCGCCTGCTGTGCCGGTTGTTGTTCAAGGCTCGCTGCTTGTGATTGGCTCAACGCATCAGCGCGATGGAGCGATTCCGCCTCCGGTGCGCGAAGCGCATCCATCGTATTCATATGGCCTCGACGATGGGCGGGATCGTCCATTGCTCCCTCGACTACGAAGACCCTCTCACCTCGAGCTAGGTTCTCTGTCGGGTTGTTCAAGACAACATGGTCAACCCGTGAAAGGCCCTGCTCTTTCGCCAGTACCAGCAAGCTTGCAGACATGCGCTGACTCGCCTCGTCCCAAGGTTTCCCATGCTCTGCGTCCAGGCGTTCCACACCTACCCTAATCTGCATGTAGAGAGAGCGGTCAGCATCGCCGAGTTCAGGGGCTGAGGAGGATGCTCGCTGCCGTGAGGGCGAGTCGTCGGTGTCCGAACCGACTCTTTCCGCAACCGCAATGCGCTCGGCGTCAAATTCTGGATCTGGCCTACGCCGCCGTTGCGTGGGTGCTATTTCCCGGTCGTAGTAGTCGCCATAGTAGAGTTCGTATGTCGCATGAGGACCAACAGACGGCGCCTCTGTCTTGAACACCTCAGCGATCTGCCCAAGTGCTTGGTTACGGTTGATCCGTCCGGCTTGCAGTTCCGCCGCAATGGTTCCGTATTGTTGTGGACGATTACCTGTGCCGGAAACGCCAATATCTGGACCGCCAGCTGCAACGATCTCACGCTGGACCTGGACATTGCTGAGAGTCGCGGCGGCTTCTCCTCGCAGCTCGCTGTTCACATAGGCTTGCTTGGAAGTTCGATTTTCGGGTTCGGTGAAGAGATGGTGCCCAACTTCGTGAGCAAGAGAACTTGCGATCCTTGAGCCTTGCCCAATCGCATTCTCGTCAATAACGATCTTGACGCCGGGAATAAGATAAGTGCCTTCACCGGCTGCCCCCCCATTGGATAACGATACCTTCACGCCTCGCCTGGGTGAGGCCCGCCTGAAGTGTTGGGGATTTTGCTAGAAGCGGCGCCAAGGAGGGGTCGTCCAATGGCGATGCAGGACGCCGTGTGGCTCCTGGGCGGCCTCCCTCCTGCGGCTGTGGCAGTCCAGATTCTTCAGTACGCTCCATGCTCCGGCTCCTTCGCAATAACAGGGGTCAGCGCTGACTGATCGATATGTAGGTCAGCGTCACGTTATCGGAATCGAGTCCGAGCACGACCTTTGCATCGTTCACCTGCGCAGACCAGTAAGGGCGAGAGCCAGGCGCGTCAGGCCGAGGTGGATGTTTGGTCGAGTTTTCCCAGATGATTTCCTCGAGCGCAATGCTTGGTGGTGCGATCTCAAAGATCAGGTTCGCGAGCGCAGGATCGTCAGCAGCACTTCTCAGCCTGATGTTCCGGACCTCAAGGTCGCCCAACATTCCGTGTTCTGCGATCCGTTCGTCCATCACGTCCTGGCGTGTCGGCTCTCCCAGATGCGTGTGGAGCTGTTCATTTAACGCGTCGACATCATCAAAACGTACACTGGACAGGCGCTCGATGTCGTTCTTGAATCGCTCCATACCAATTTCACTCCCTGATTTGACGGACTGTCTTTGATTAGATTTATGCGATGGGGTTGGTGAGGCACCGCTCGAACACGCTGACAGTATCAACGCTGAAACGGCTATTGAGAGGCAGCGATACGCTGCAAGCCGGAGGTGACTCCGATCTCCGCGCCTTGATGAAGTAGCGCATTTGTCGAGCCATGCATCCATGAAGGTACCTCTCGCGCCAGGAACACTGTCCCGAATCTAGCACAACGTCTTGTGATGCACGGGTCGGAACCCCCGCCTGACAGCGATTTTGGGAGATTTCGCGCAGTGTTGGATTATTCGTTTAGTTGGAAGGGGCGAGCTGTGGGTGGGCAAGAGGAAGCAATTGCGACAATCAAGGAGGTTGCAATCAACCATTTCTTCGAAATCATTGCTTTCATCGTGCGCCATGTTGGGTGAGTAGGAAACTTCTGTTGGGTTACAAGCAGCAGGCTCTGTATATGGCCTCAGACATCTCGTTGGATCGCTCTATCTGGTTGGGCTGCAACAGTTTGGAGAGTCTCGCAATGGATGCCGCTGATTGGCTGTTGGGGTGCGCGCGCTGATATGCGAGCCAGTATGCAAGGCTCTTTTCAGGGGATTTGTCGGCAATGATCCCGCGGTCATGGATGTCAGCAAGGGCTTCAATCGAGTCGACGCTTCCTTGCGATACCGACTCATTTAGATAATCAATCGCATCCCTTCGATAATTGGTTATCCGTTCCGGATCCTTGAGCGCTTCCGTCAAGTTTCCAATGATGGCTTTCGGGTCTTTGGCGAAAATCAGTCTCGCTTCGACCGACCCTTGGGCGGCAGCAAGAGAGAGCCAATTCTCATCTCCGAGTTCCGTTCGCCCTATCAGCCCTTGGCAATGGTCAATCTCCTGGTCGATTTTCCTTGAGTACTGCTCCCCCAGGCCCACTGATGCGTAGGCCTTGTACTCATCGGCATCACCTGAGTTAAGCGCCCGCTTGCAACTGGCAATGCGGTTATGGATCTCATAGCTCGACTGGGCATCGCCCGCCCTTGCAGCCGCGATGCGCCTGTCAATGTATTCCGAGGCGTCGCCTTCGTAGTGAGGTGTTTCGATCTTGAGCAGAAATGCCTTGCCACCCAAAGCCACTGTTGATTCGATGGATTGGTGTGGCGAACGCAAGGATTGATGAATGCTTGATTCAGATGCGATATCCGTTGACGAAGTGCTTTTTTCACTGAGAGGAACCTCATCTCCTTTGCTTCCTGTGACATCGGATGGTCTGCAGGCCAACCAGGAAATGGTTGCGACTACGCCGATGACGAACATTCCATATATGAGAATTCTACTGATCTTCACCTGATTCCTTTTCCCTTGTCGTCGCGGAGCTTTGCGATGGACTGACCTCGGGCCGTGGTGATAGCTGATTTCGGCGCTGATCCCCTGCCTCTCGATTCCCGGGATTTCATATTGCGGGGTGATATTCACTGTCAACCAGAAATCCGTTGCAGCGGGCTACGCTTTGCACTTGCGTGTTCTCAGTCACGCATCGGTGGACGTAAAGCGACAAATACCCTTCCTCGGAAGGCGAGCGCATGAGTGGCAAAATGGCCATTCCGTGCCGCGGTAGCAATTGGCTTGTTCTCTCGCTAGACGGCGCGCCGCAGTTGCGATGTCTTCGCGAAGGTTGCGCCCTCCCTCCTGGTGCGGCCGCGACGCGATCGCGTTGACTGTTGGCCTTGGTGTATCTGCAGCGGAACCTGAGCCCACCGCCGGCGAGCTTCCGCACATCCGGGCAGCCCACACCATGCGACGCTGGATCCGAGGCCCGTTGGCCGATCGGCAAGGTGGCCAGTCCGTTCTCTCCGAGCATTCCCTTCATTGCGCCCATTGGCGACCGCTCGGCGACCTTTTGTCAGCGGAAGGAGGTGCACAAAGATGAGCGAAGATGGTCGCGGGGCCTGGGAATCAGCCGCGTGGTTTACGGCTGGAAGGTCTGTGGAGGCGCGAGGAAGCGCTGTAGAGGTCCCATAATCCGTCGATTCCAGATTCGAATCGTGATGGGCCCCCACGCGACCTCGCACGACCTGTTGCAGATCTCATTGCCCCCGCCCCCCGCGCGCCCCGCAGCGTCGGTACCATCTGATCCGCACACAGGGATCGACCATGCCCAGCACCGAAACGCCGTTGGAGGACTTCACCACCGAAATCGAAGACAGCCGGCACCTGTTCGCCTGGTGCCTGGTCCACCATGGCCAGGTGCCCGAGGCGCAGGCGCTCGAACAGGCACGGAAGCGCTATCCCGACCAGAGCCCCGGCCGCGAATACGAACACGCGCTGATCTTCCACGACGAGCCCTGGCACTGGGCGATGCTGCACATGAAGGGCGAAGGGTATTGGCAGCAGCACCCGGAACTGGCGCATCCGTCGCTGGACTACGAAGCCGAATCGGACGCACTGTGCCTGGCCCGCGGTGAGCAGGTGCCACTGCTGGATGAGGACGAGTACCTGGGCGCGCTCGCGCATGCACGCCACATGCGAGCATGGACGCTGGTCCATCAGGCGGGTCGTTGGCCGGATGAAGCGCGCCAGGAGGCGCTTGGCCACTACGCGTATCATCCGCGCCATCATCGCGGGCGATTTCAGGTTCACGATCCGCGTGACGGCTGGTGCCATGTGATGAGCGCATTGCATGGCAACGACTACTGGGCGCGACCAGAGCTGCGGGAACCGCCACAGGCCTATTGGAGCGAGTCCCGCGCCTTTGTTTCGGCGCAGGGAATCCGCTTGCCGGACCCTCCGGGCTGAGGCCTGCTCAGCCAGCGAAGGCGCAGCTCCATCGATCACCGCACTCTGTGCCGAATGACACATGCCCTGCCATTTCTGCTGGCGGGAAGATGGCGGCATCCTGAAGTGGAGTGATCTGATGCCTGTTACGCTCAGTCGTCGCACCTTCCTGGCCAATGCCGCAGCTGTTCCGGCGGCCACGCTCATTCCCACCGGTGTTGCCACCCCGGCGCGGCCAAGCGTCACCACCGCGAGCCTGATCGACGCGGAACGCAGCGTGATCCGCTCGGCCATGGACGGCAGCGGCATCGGTGCCGCTGCCGTCTGCCTGGTCGAAGGCGGGCAGGTGCGCTGGACTGAAGGCTTCGGTCACGTATCAGGCCAGGGCAGCGTGCCCGTAGACGCCAGCACGATGTTCAGCATCCAGTCCACCTCGAAGAACTTCGCGGCGGTGGCGGTGCTGTTGGCCGTGCAGGACGGCATCCTTGATCTGGACGCGCCCATTACCCGCTATCTGCCGTCGTTCACGGTGCGCAGCCGCTTCGAGCATGCTCCACAGGAGCGCATCAGCCTGCGCCTGCTGCTTGCCAATCGCGCGGGATTCACGCACGAGGCGCCCCTGGGCAACAACTACGAACCGGCGTCGCCGGGCTTTGATGCGCACGTCCGCAGCATCTCGCAGACATGGCTGCGCTTTCCGGTGGGTACGCGCTATCGCTACTCCAACCTGGGCTTCGACCTTGCCGGTCATGTCCTTGAGCAGGTTGCGGGCATCAGCTATCCGGCCTGGCTGCAGCGCCGGATCTTCGAGCCGCTGGGAATGCACGACAGTACGGCCGATGCGTCGGTCTACCTGGCAAGCAAGGTGCGGGCACTGGGAACCCAGGAAGGCCATACGCAGGTACCGCCGGTGACGCCGCTGGTGGTGTCGGGAGGCGTGTGGACCAGTGCCGCCGACATGGCGAAGTATCTTGGCTTCCTGCTCGGTGGCGGCCGATCCGGTGCGCAGCAACTGCTTGAGCCCCGTCTCTGGGACGAGATGCATGGTTTCGGCCCGGGCGGCGACTACGGGCTCGGTGTCATGCGCAGCGAACGCCTCTACGGCAGTACACCGGTGCGGCTGCTGCACCACCGCGGCGGGGGCTTCGGATTCGGGTGCGTGTTCACCTACTGCAGGCAGGCAAACGCTGGATTTGCCGCGATGTTCAATCGCGCGACGTCTGCGGGGTACGGCATCGGCGAGCGTCTGCTCGATCAGCTGTTGTCGGCGCGTTTCGGGCCCCGTCAGCCGCGTGTGCCCCTATCAAGCCTGGCGCCGATCAGGTTGAACCAGGACCAGATGCAGCGGATGGCAGGAAGCTGGATCGGGCGCAGCGGCAAGGCGAAGATCGGGGTTGCCGGAAATGGGGAGCTGCAACTGCATCGAGGGGCGCACGCCGAGGGTACCCGCTTTGCGGCCATCGACGGCGATCAACTTTTCACTGTGGACACCGATGGAGAGGTTGCGACGTACCGTTACCATGCGGCGACGGACATGCTGCCGGCGTACCTGGAATGCAGCAACGGCGAGGATGGCCTGGACCAGAACGATCCCATCGATGGGCCCACCGGGCCGCAGGCGCCCCATTGGCAACCCTGGCTGGGACGCTATCGCGTTGACCAATGGGGCAAACCATCGATGTTCGTTGTGCTGGAGCAACGACACGGCCGGCTGTACATCGATGGCATCCGCCTGGTTGCTGAGGTGGAGCCAGGATTGTTGTTCACCAGCGATGGCGAAGCGGTGGATTTTCGCGGCTCCCAGCCGACATGGCGCAACCTGCGCCTGCGGCGCGTCGCGCCCATGGGCCAGGGGTGATGGCGGCATGCCGCGCGCTCATCCGCGCCGCCCACGCCCATCGATGCTGTAACGTCCCGCCCCGGTGCACGCCAGCAGCAGGAAGCCGCCGGCGAGGCCCAGGTTCTTCAGGAACATGATCTGCTGGGTCTGATCGGCGAAGTTGTGGTGGAAGATGAAAGCGGTGACCAGGCTGAAGCCTGCGAGCACGACCGCCACCAGCCGGGTCTGGAAGCCGAGCAGGATGCACAGGCCGCTGCCGATTTCGAAGGCGATGGTCGGCCAGAGCAGGATGCCGGGAACTCCCATTGCCTCCATGTAGCCCTGGGTACCACTGAGATCGCCGAGCTTGCCCAGCCCGGAGACCAGGAACAGGGCCATCAGCAGGATGCGTGCAAGCAGGTAGGCGAGCGAATGCGATGAAGTGCTCACGTCGAGGTCCTCGGAGATGGCCGACGCAGGCGATCGGAGCCCACCGGCGGTGAAGCCCGTGTCTACGCGCCGGGCAGGGCGCCTTGACAGCTGCCGCGCTGCAGTAGACCTTTCCCGCATGACGATCGATATTGAATCGCTCAGCCTTCGCGAGCTGGGTGCCCTGGTGGTTGCCGCTGAACGGCGGAAACAGCTGATTTCCAGCCGCCGTCCGGCCAGTGCGGTGCGGCGGATGCTGAAGGCCGCCGCCGCCGAAGCCGGCTACACCCTTGAAGAACTCTTTGGCGGCCAAGCCTCGGAAACACCTGCGCCGGCCCGAAAAGCCGTCCGCCGTAAATCCGGCAAAGTCGCGCCCAAGTATCGCGACCCGGAATACAAGCGCCTGACCTGGACCGGTCGCGGGCGCATGCCGCGCTGGTTGGCGTCCAAGGTGTCGATGGGCCACAAGGTCACCGATTTCCTGATTCCTGGCTTGGCCAGGCCGACCGCTGGCAAGACCAGCACCATCGGCAAGCGGACCGTCATCAAGAAGGGATGACGCTGCAGCACTGCTACCCTGCCCGGGTCTTTCAACCAAGGAGCACGGGATGGCACACGAGAGTGGCATGACGATCACGCCGAAAGTCCTGCACGCAGCCGCAGTGGCGGGCATGTTGGTCAGCCTGCTGGCCTGGGCGGTGGAATGGAGCGGGATGGCCTATGTCTGCCCGTACTGCCGCGTGCAGCGCACGGTCATCGGCGTGCTCGGCCTGCTGACGCTGTTCGCGCGCCCGGGGAGCCTCATCGTGCCCTGGTTGTCGTACACCGCGGGTGGCTTCGCGTTCGTGGTGGCAGCGATGCAGCACTTCAACGGTTGGAAACGCATTTCCGCAGGCGACTTCAGTTTCAATGAGCAGTGGTACATCGACCCGTGGCTGCTGTCAGGCTGCGCGATGCTGATCCTGGTGGCGCAGCTGATGCTGGTGCAGGCCGCCTGCCGGCGGAAGTTACGCTGAAGACCCCGCGCGGGGCGCAGCGCTAGGCGTTCTGGAACACCGCCAACTGCGCGGCGAAGGCGCGCTGGTAGGCGGGCCGCTGCGTCGCGCGGGCCACATAGGCGGCCACCGTCGGATACTCGTCGAGCAGCCCGCTGCTCTTCAGGCGCAGCAGCACCGAGACCATCATCAGGTCGCCCACGCTGAAATCGCCGTCCAGCCACGGCGCCTTGGCCAGCCATGTCGACAGTTGCGCCAGTCGCGCCCGAACCCGCTCATCCAGCATCGGCAGCCGCTGTGCGTACCACGGCTGCTCGCGCTCCAGCACCCAGGCCATGGAGCGCTCAACGATGGGGGGTTCCACCGTGTTCAGCGCAGCGAACATCCACATGATCGCGCGCATGCGGGCGTCCGGATCGCGCGGCAGCAGGCCGGGGTGCTGTTCGGCCAGATGCAGGACGATGGCGCCGGATTCGAACAGGGTCCGGTCGCCCTCCTGCCAGGTCGGAATCTGCCCGAACGGATTGCGTGCCAGGTGTACGGGCTGCTTCATCTCGGTGAAGGTGAGCAGTTGTACGTCATAGGCTACCGACAGTTCCTCCAGTGCCCAGCGCACGCGCATGTCACGGGCCAGGCCCTGGCCGCGGTCGGGGGAGGTGGCGAAGGCGGTGAGGATGGGAGGCATGGGGTCCGCAATCAAGGAGGGCTTTGATGATCTGACGAGCGAGTGTGCCGGAAATCGACATGGGTGCCGGTGCTCTGCACGTCGCCTGCACGTGTCCTGCACGCACGCACCGTCGCCGATCCATCAGTCTGCCGGGGTCATCCGCAGAGACAGGTAGCAGGCATGAATACTCCCGGAAAACCGAAACCCAGTTGGCGCCAGAGCAACGTGCTGATGGGAGCGCTCGCCGCAGTCCTGGTGATCGTGCTGATCATCCTTTTCGTACCTTGGTGAGCCTGCCCGGGCTCGCTCGATGTGATCCACGCGCCACTGTGGCGTGAAGCAGTCAGTGCGGGTTGGGTGACGTGATGTGCGTATCAATCGCTGCTCACCCGGGAACCACACAAGCATGTCCACAGTGGATACGCAGGCAGCGCAGTCGAAGCTGCTTTTCTCCCCTGAAACGAAGATACAGGAGCAACGCCATGAGCACCCAGTCCACCATCGAACATCGCCTCAACGACCTGATCGAGATCGCTCGTGACGGCAAGTCGTTCTATGAAGAAGCGGCGACCAAGGTGAAGGATGCCGAGCTGTCGGCCTTGTTCACCCGCATCGCCGGCGTCAAGGGCCGCATCGTCGCGGCGCTGAGTGGTTCGGTGGCTGCCAGCGGCGGCAAGCCGGCCGAGCATGGCACCGTGGTGGGTTCAATGCAGCAGTTCTACGGCAAGGTGCGTGCAGCCTTCGGTGACACCAATTATGGCTATGTGGCCGAGCTGGAAGAGTCGGAGGACCGCCTGCTGGGCGCGTTCAAGGACGTGCTGAAGGACAACGAGCTGCCGCCGGCGGTACGCCAGGAAGTCACCCAGCTGTTGCCGGAAGTGCAGGAATGCCACAACGTGATGCGCGCGCGCAAGCATGCGATGAAGGCGGCCTGACGATCAGCGGCGTCCCACTCCCCAGGGACGCCGCGGCCGGGGCGGCACCGCTGCCCCGGCCACCCTGAATCGGTCGCTGCTACACTCTTGCCGGTTCCGCACTGCCAACAATGAGCACCATGAACAACGGGAACGGTCCGCAGACAGTTCGCTGAGCCGCAACAACGATGCAGACGTTGTTGCGGTGAACATCCCTGCGATGCATGCGAAGTGGATGGATCACCGCCGGACTCACTCTGGGCGGAGACTCCCCATGTTCAATCCACAGGCCCCGCGTTGGACCCATACCCTGCCATCGGCCATTGCGCTGATGGCGCCGTTCGACCTCCTGGCCTCGCTGGCCATGGATATCTATCTACCTGTAGTGCCCTTGATGCCCGGCGCGTTGGGAACATCGCCTGCGCGGGTGCAATTGACGCTGAGCATCTACCTGCTGGTGCTCGGCGTCGGCCAACTGCTGTTCGGCCCGTTGTCCGACCGGATCGGGCGCCGCCCCGTGCTGTTGCTGGGGGCGCTGCTGTTCACCGTTGCCTCGTTTGCGCTGGCGCTGTCCAGCAATAGCGGGTTCTTCCTGGCCTGGCGCACAGTGCAGGCGATTGGCGCGTCGGCTGCGCTGGTAGCGACGTTTGCCACCGTCCGCGACGTATACGCGGATACGCCGCAGGGGGCGTCCTTGTATGGACTGTTCGCTTCGATGCTGGCCTTCGTGCCGGCACTGGGGCCGATGCTGGGTGCACTGGTGGCTGCGGCAGCAGGCTGGCGTGCGATCTTCGTGCTGCTGGGTGTGCTTGGCCTGGTCGCCGTCCTGCGCGCGCAACGCCTGTGGCAGGAAACCCGACCCGCAGGGCGCAGGGACGCTGGACCGGCACTGCAGAAAATTCTTCGCAGTGGTGCCTTCTGGGTCTACACGCTGGGATTCAGTGCCGCGATGGGCACGTTCTTCGTGTTCTTCTCGATCGCACCGCGCGTGCTGGTCGAGCGCATGCAGTACTCCCAGATCACCTTCAGCCTGGCGTTCGCGACGGTGGCACTGGTGATGATCCTCATGTCGCGCATGGCGAAGACGTTCATCGCGCGCTGGGCGGTGCCTGGCACATTCGTGCGTGGCCTGTGCGTGATGGTGGCGGGTGTGTTGTTGATGGCGCTCGCTGCGGAGTTGCCACTGTCATTCGCCAGCGTCGTGCTGCCCATGTGGGGCATCGCGGTGGGGCTGGTGATGGTGGTTTCGGTGGCTGCCAACGGCGCGTTGAGTGAGTTTGCCGATGCGTCGGGTATGGCGGTGGCGCTCTACTACGCGATGCAGAGCCTGATCGTGGCCTGCTTCGGAACACTGGCTACGGTGCTGCTGCCGGGCGATACGGTATGGCCGCTGGTGGCCTATGGGCTGTTGCTGCCAGTGGCCAGCCTGGTCGCCGCGGCGATGTTGCGCGGCTGCCGCTAGCCTCGGCCGGTGATAAAAAAGGGCGGCCATCAGGCCGCCCCAATCCTTCATGAGAACACGTGACGGGAACTAGAAGCGCACCGACCAGCGCACATTCGCACTGTGGTCGCGGCTTTCACTGCCGTACTGGCCGCTGTAGCCCAGTTCCAGCTGCTGGCGCTCGGTCAGCCACGCCGACAGGCCCAGTTCGGCCACCACCGCGTTGTCGGCGATCGGCGCGCCGTTGACCGCAAACGTCGTGCTTCCGTTGGCGAAGGCCAGGTTGGCGACCTGGCTGCGATCACCGGAAGCGCGGCGATAGCCGACGCCACCGCGCAGGTGCAGCCAGCTCTCCTGCTGGAACGAAGCCTTCAGTCCCTTGTCGAAGCGCAGGCCGGCAGTGGCAATCGTGGTTCCGGTATCGTCCACCTTGCCCTGCAGTGCCGCTGCTCCACCGCGTTCGTTGACGCGCTTGAGGTCCACTTCGACACGTGCGACCTGCAGGTAGGGCTCCAGCCCGGCTTCCGTGCCACCGAAGCGGTAGCCGGCTTCGATGAAGGCCTGGCGGGTGCGGGCGTCGTAGCGCGCGCTCAGGCTGTCGCTGAAGCCTGCGAAGGCGACATCACGCGTACTCTTCACCTCGTGCTTGCTCCACGCCACACCACCGCGCAGGCCGAAACCGCCCCAGTTGTGGCTGGCGTAGGCACCAAAGTGGGTGTTGTCGATCTTCGACTTGGCGCGACGCGCCTGCTGCTTCACGTCGGTGCGGCCCGTGCCGGCCAACACGCCGACCTGCCAGCCGGAGAACTCGCGGTCGATGCCGACCAGCAGGCCGTTGCTGTTGGCTTCGGTGCGGGCAGTGTTGACGTCACCGTCCAGCTTGCTGTTGCCACCGATGGCCTGCACCCATGCACCCGTCGCGTCACCCACGTCGCTACCGGGTGCGGCGGCGCCGGCACGGCGTGACAACGCGGCATCGCGCACGTAGCGGCTGCCCTCGATCAGGGCGATGGCCGTGGCCGGATGCAGCTCGCCGCTGAGGCCGTCGAGCACGCCTCCGACCTGCTGCGGGAACAGTTGCGTCAGTGGTTTGGGCAGACCCTGGGCGATCGGCAGCAGGTCGGCGGCCGCTGCCACTGCACGCTGGTTGGGCGTGTTGGCAGCCGTGGTCAGTGAAGCGCCACGGGCGACGTCGATGCGCGTGCCGTTGGTACCGTAGGCCAGGCTGAACTGCAGGAACGGGGAGAACGCGCTGAAGTCGGTCTTGGCGAACTGGCCGTTGACGCCTCCGTCGGCACGCAGGAAGTTGAACTGCTCGCCGAGGTAGTACACGCCCGGCTCCGGCAGCGCGACCAGCGTGCCGCCAAGGGTGGCGGTGCCGGTCACGTGCAACTGGTCACTGCGGCCACCCGGGGCCAGCTCGGCGGCATAGACGCCAGTGGCGCTCTGCACGTAGTTGCCGTTGATGGTCAGCGTGCCGATCGAGTTGCCCGGCGCGATGATGCCGTCCACGCGGGTATTGCCGAGCGTGCCGACGCCCTTCAGCAGGCCATTGGCGCCGACCGTGGTGGTGCCGCCGGTCTGCGTGCCGTTGAAGGACACCACGCCGCCGTTGATCACCAGGTTGCTGTTGTTCAGCACGCCGCTGGCGCTGACCGTGCTCACGCCACCGGTAGTGGTCAGTGCGGTGGAGACCAGGCTGCCGTTGAGCAGCAACTGGCCACCCTGTACTTCGACTGCCGAGGTGAGGGTGTTGGTGCCGTTCAATTCCAGCGTACCGTCCTGCAGTACCGCGCCGTTGAAGCTGTTGTTGCCGCTCAGGCGCAGCCAGCCGATACCGGATTTGGTCAGCTTGCCAGGGCCACCGATGTCGTTGGTCCAGTTGTCCCAGGCATCGCCTTCCCAGACTTTCAGGCCGCCGGCTTTCTGGTTCATCACCACGTTGGTGTCCACGCGCAGCGAGCCATAGCCTTCGATGGCCTTCTTCAGATCCACCATGCCCCAGCCGTAGATCGGATCGATGCCCGCTGCACCCAGGTCGCGTGCGGTGGTCAGCAGCACGTCGCGGACCTGGGCGTTGTCCAGATAGGGGAAGCGCTCCATCAGCAGGCCGAGCGCGCCGGTGATGTGCGGCGCCGCCATCGATGTGCCCGTCTTGGTGCCATAGACATACTGGGTGTTCTCGCTGTCGATGATCAGCCGCACGTAGGCGGAGGTGTTTTCGATGCGGCCCTGGATATCCCCGGAAACGATGGTGCTGACGATGTCGGTGCCGGGTGCCGAGATGCACCAGTTGGCGGCAACGCCACAGATGCTGGAACTTCCATCGATCACGTAGTCCGTTTCGCCCGCAGCGGCGTTGGGCCGGCGGACGTTGGCCACGGCCAGCCAGTACGGTTCCAGTTCGGGCTTCCAGCGCGGCATCGCGGCCGTGATTCCGGCGACGGCGCCGCTGCCGTTGCCAGCCGACCAGACCTGGATGAGGGTGGAGCCCGGGGTATCGCCATTGCTGGCGTAGATGCTGCCGTACACGCCGTAGTCGGCACCGATGTTGGCGTACTGCTGGTCCAGCGCGGCGGCGGTCATGTTGCGCGTGGAGATGCCCCAGCTGTGGTTGATGGCACGCACGCCCTGCGCCTGGATCTGTGCATACATGTCCAGCGTGGCGGCGTCATCCGGATCGGTGCGGTACACCGCGCGCGGACGATAGTAGTTGTCCGGATCCAGGCGCCACTCATAGTAGGTGTCGCCGAACACGCGGGCGGCGGTGAGATCCGCACCAAAGGCCACGCCATGCATGCCGGTGCCATTGCGGTTTGCGCCGATGGTGCCAAGCACATGCGTTCCGTGGTCGGCGTAGCTGAAGCCATAGGGCTGGCCGGCCGCGATCAGGCGTGCCGCGAGTGCGGCCGGAACGCCGGCACCGAGGCCATAGTAGTTGTAGCCGGGCTGTTCGCCGCGGGTCTGCCCGCAGGCACCGGTCCCCGCAACCACACCCGGCGTCGCGCAGTCGGCACCGATGGTGATGCTGGAGGTATTGCGTCCTGCAAACTCCGGATGCGCCAGTGCGGACCCCGAGTCGAACAGCGCCAGGCGCACACCCTTGCCGGTCAGGCCGCGTGCATAGGCGTAGTCCGCGCCCATCGCACCCAGGCCCCAATCGGCGTTGAACTCATCGCTGCGCCAGCTGGCCGGATCGCCCGGCTTGCCAAGAACGGCGGTGCTGCTGGCGGCAGGTGCAGCGGCCGTCGCTGCGGGTGCAGCGTTGGCAGCAGGCTGTGCCCATGCAGCCTGCATCTGGCGCTGCTGCTGCCAGGCCTCGAGTGATTCGCTGGCCATGGCCGGCAGTGCAGCGGCCAGCAGCAGCGAGCTGGCGACGGCAAGCGCCAGCGGGCGGTGCGACAGGGAGCGGGACGAACGGCCGTACAGCGGGTGATTCATCGGACAACTTCCTTGGTTGACGGACATCAAGGCCGTTAACGCAAAGGCATGGCGATATCCCCCAGTAATGTGAAGGGATTTTTATGAACGTGTTAATGTTTTGTGATCGGTGCACGACGTGGCTCCGCCGGGCCGGGCACCGCGACCTTTCTTTCCGAGGCCTTGGAGCCGTCCATGCGTAACGCATTGCGTAAACCACAGTTGGCGATACTGGGTAGTGCCGATCCTGGCAGTGACGCATTCGAGCGCGCAGCTGAAGCAGGGCGTTTCCTGGCCGTGCAGGGCATCACGCTGGTCAGCGGCTGTGGCAGTGCCGCTACGCGGATAGCTGCCGAGCAGGCAGTAGCCGCCGGTGGCCAGGTGCTCAGCGTGATCCCGGAAAGCAGCATGCCGCCGGCCGATTGGCCGGCCACGGTGGTGGTGCCCTGTGGCATGGGCGATGCGCGCAACCTGATCATGGCCCTGGCCGGCGACGCCTGCATCGTGATCGGCGGGCGCGCCGGCACGATCTCGGAGGTTTGCCTGGCCTGGCTGCACAAGCGGCCGCTGCTGCCGCTGGTGGGGGCCGGTGGCTGGTCCGATGCGCTGCCGGACAACCCGCCGGACGAGCGCGGCAATTCGCCGATCCTGCCGTGGCGCAACATTGATGAGCTGGCCGGACAGCTGCGTGTGCTGGGGTTGCTGCACCGCTGAGTCGAGCGGCATCGGCCTTCACCCAGCGTCCCGTGTGCAGCGCTAAGGTGGCCCGGCCTGGGCTCACCAGGCTTATCAAGGAGCGATGTCGATGCGTACTTTCAGGAAAGTGATCGCCGGTGTTGTGTTCGCGTTGGCCTGCAGCGGCTCGGTGGCCGTGGCCGGACCGGTCCAGCCCTGCGATCTGCCCTGCTGGAAGGCTTACCAGGCATGTGTGTCCGGTGGTGGTGATGCCATGGAATGCCAGTACGAATACGATCGATGTGTCATGGAGCGCTGCGGCGCGGTGTAAGCCCAGCCATGCTCGGCTGAAGACGGGCCTCGTCCGTGACGAGGCTCTTCTGTTCGTGCGCAAGGTCGGGCAGTCTCGACACGTTCTTCCTGGTGGAGTGGAACATGGCCGTCAAGCGTGTCGTCGCCAACATCGCCACGCCCGATCCCTCACGTGCCGCTGCGTTCTATGGCGAGCTGCTCGGCATGCCGGTGGTGATGGACCATGGCTGGATCGTCACCCATGGCGGGCAGAGCAGTGCGGTGGCGCAGGTCAGCTTCGCCAGTGAAGGAGGCTCGGGCACGCCGGTGCCGGACCTGTCGATCGAAGTGGACAATCTGCAGGACGTGCTGCAGCGCATGCGCGCGGCCGGCATCGCGCTGGAATATGGCCCGGCCGACGAACCCTGGGGCGTGCGGCGCTTCTTCGTCCGCGATCCGTTCGGTCGGCTGTTGAACATCCTCGCCCACGCCTGAGCGGTGGATGGTGCCTCAGCCACGCCTGACGGTGCGCGCGGGACGATGACCGTCTAACGGCGTGCTGGCCCTGCTCGCGGCATTCGGGCTGCTCCGGTAGCACAGGCGCGCCTGAACGCGCCGCGGTCAGCCCTGCTGGCGTTGTGGACCGTCCCTCGTTGGCGTCGCTTCGGCCGCTTGCCGCTGCTGCCGTGCATTGGCGTGGCGAGCGTGCCCGCCTTCGCGGCCGATCGCTGCCATGTGCTGGCGGTTGCGGCTGATCGCCTCGCCGCCCTTGCGGCCGGCCACGCGTGCCTCGGCCGGGCTGAACTCATGTGCATTGCCGGACGCATGCGCGGCGCGTCCTCCCTTTGCGGCGATCGCGCGCTGCTTGTCCTGGTCCATCGAGGCGAAGCCACGATGGGAAGTGCCGTGGTGCTGGCCGGCCATGGGAAGGCTCCCGTTGCATGGAAGGGAAGCTCATCCTTGCCGGTGCCCGGCTAACGGAGTGTCCGCACCGGTGCGGCTGCCTTCACGCCGCACCGTACTGCTTTTCACGGCGCAGGTACGCTGCTGCGCGCGCCGCCCTGCGTGGCTAGGACGAACTGCATCCTTCACCCAGGCCGGCGTGATGGGCTCGACCGAAGAGGAGTACGTGCTCGGCAATACAGCCCCTTTGGCCGCGCAGTGCCGCACGCTGGAGCTGCGCTTGGGCAACGGCGGCTGGACCTTCCTCAGCGAAATCGAAATGGCCGCAGAGCAGTAAGGCTTCAGGGCCGGCGGGCGTCCTGCAGGCGCTGCGCGAAGGGCCGCTGTGCGAGCGCTGCAAGGGCGTCGCGCAGTACCTGCTCCAGCGGCTGCCCCAGATCGGTATCGAGGCTGCGCGCCGCACGCGCGGTGGCCTGCCATTGCGCCTGCAGCGCAGGCATCGCGCGCTGTGCGCGGGGGCTCAACTGCAGGATGCGTTCACGTCCGTCGTCGCCGCTGGACGCGTGCAGCCAACCATCGCGCACCATCGCCGCCGCGGTCTGGCTGAGCGCCGAATGGCTGAGCCCGCAGGCCGATGCCAGGTCCTTGATCCGGCAGGGGCCCTGCGCCATCAGCGTGCGCAGCACCGGCGTGTAGCGGGGCCGGTAGTCCAGTTGCAGGTCCCGGTAGGCCTGCTCGACCGCCGGGTCCAGCTGGTCGAGCAGGGCGCGCAGCAACGTGCCGAGCGTGGCGTGTTGGAGATCCATGACCAGGATGATATATAAGTGCTTATATATCTTCAACGCGGAGGTGGTTGATGGCCGTGTCCTGGATGCTCGCTGCGTTGCTGGCAGCGGCCTGCCCGGCGCAGGACGGAGTGCTGCGCGCGGCGGCCACCGCCGTGCAGGCGCAGTACCTTGACGAGGCGGCCGGCGCCCGTATCGCCGATGCCCTGCGCACCTGGTCGGTGCAGCAGCGCTATGCGGACAGCTGTTCGGATCCGGTTGCGTTCAGCGCACGCCTGAACCAGGACCTGGACATGTTCGATGGCCACTTCCACGTTGAACGCGTGGACGCAGCGGCCGGCCAGGACGATTGGTTGATGGCCTGGCGCGCCGATGCCCGCAGCAATGGTGCCGGCGTGCGCGAGGTGCGGGTGATGGAGGGCAACATTGGCTACCTGCGCCTGAGTACCTTCTATCCGCTGGATCTGGCGCGCCCGAAGTTCGCTGCGGCCCTTTCCCTGCTGGCCGACACCGATGGCCTGGTGCTGGATCTGCGCCAGAACGGGGGCGGCGACGATGCAAGTGCCGACCTGCTGGTACGCACGCTGCTGGACGCGAAGATCGACGCGGTGCAGCAGCTGGACCAGCGCGGCCGGCGCACGCCGGTACCGCTGCCGCCTGCCAGCCTGCCTGCGTACCTGAAACCGCTGGTGGTGCTGATCGACCGCCGCACCGGTTCGGCGGCCGAGTTCGTCGCCTATTCGCTGCAGGCACTGGGCCGCGCGCGGATTGTCGGCACGCGCAGTGGCGGTGCCGCGCATATGTTTGGTGATCCTGTGCTGCTGCCCGATGGCTATCAGATCAGTATTCCCGACCGGCAACCCATCAATCTGCGTACCGGTGGAAACTGGGAACGTACTGGCGTGAGGCCCGATGTGGCCGGCGGCGACGATCCGCTGTTCATCGCGCGGCAACTGCTGGCGCCTGCGAAGTCGTCAAGATGAACGCACGATTGCATGGTTGTCCTATCGCGGATGCGCGATTGCATGCCTAGAATCGAAGCATCCCGGTAGTTCCCGGGCGCTTCGAGTGAATGGACTCAATGAAGATTCTGTTGACCGGCAGTTCCGGCCGCATCGGGCGCGCGATCTTCGGTGCGTTGGCGGCCGCCCACGAAGTGGTGGGGCTGGACCGCAGTCCGTTTGCCACCACGCGCATCATCGCCGATGTCAGCGATCGGCAGGCCGTCGCGCGCGCGGTGCAGGGCATGGATGCGGTCATCCATACCGCGGCCCTGCATGCCCCGCATGTCGGCCTGGTGCCGGATGCGGTGTTCCAGCAGATCAACGTGGAGGCCACCGCACACCTGCTGCAGGCTGCACGCGAAGCAGGAGCACGGCGCTTCGTGCTGACCAGCACCACTGCGTTGTATGGCCATGCCGTGGTGGCCGGTGGCTGCCGTTGGATCGACGAAGACACCGAGCCGCTGCCGCGCACGATCTACCACCGAACCAAGCTGCAGGCAGAGACCCTGGCCGAAGCCGCCGCCACGCCGGGCTTCAGCGTTCGCGTGCTGCGCATGGGCCGGTGTTTCCCGGAACCGCCCGAACGGATGGCGATGTTCCGCCTGCATCGCGGCATCGACGCCCGCGATGTGGCCAGCGCACATGCTGCACTGCTGCTCGACGAAGGCGCCCCGTTCGCGCGCTACCTCGCCTGTGCGCCGACGCCGTTCCGGCGCGAGGACTGCCTGGAGCTGGCCACGCACCCGCGCAGCGTGCTGGCCCGTCGCGCGCCGCAGCTGCTGGCCGAGTTCGAACGCCGTGGTTGGCCGCTGCCATTGAGCATCGACCGTGTCTACGACAGTGCCCGCCTGCGCAGCGAGCTGGGCTGGCAACCGTGCTTCGGGCCGGACGACGTGCTGCAGCAGTATGCCGTCGGCAGCATCGAGGTACTGCCGCGGGCACAGTGGATCAAGGACCGCGTGGCCGAGTGAGGGCATCGCGGGGGGCGCTGAGCCGAGCCTGAGCGGATTCAGGAATGTGCAGGCCGCCCGCCTCAACCTCGCTGGCGGGCGGCCGCTAACCCAGTGCGCTTCCAGCGCCGGGCGCGCCCCGGCGGCCGGTGGCCTGCGCGACGGATCGCGCGCCTGCGCGGTGCCCTCGTGGTGCCGGTCGTCCTGAACTGCCTTGCGGACCCTCCCATGCCTTCTTCCCGCTCTGCCACTGCCCAACGCCCAGGCAGCATCGCCCACAAGTTGATGCTGGGCACCGCCGTGATCGCGCTGCTGTGCTTCGGCCTGACCGCGTTCCTGATCTACCGACAGGCCAGCGCCAGTCTGATCAGCGCCTCGCGCCAGACCATGACCAGCGAGGCCAACGCCGAGGCGCGCCAGGTGGCGGCTGATCTGGGCACCGCTTTCGCCAGCAATGACGCCATGGTCGAGGCCGTGCTGGCCCAGCGTGCCCGTGGTGACATACCCGACCGCGCCAGCCTGGCGGCGGTGCTCGGCGAACAGCTGCGTGCTCATCCTCAATGGCTGGGCAAGAGCACCATGTGGGAGGCCGACGCCTTCGACGGCAAGGATGCGGAGTTCGTCAATACCGAAGCACACGATGCCACCGGCCGCTACATGAGCTATTGGGCCTGGCACGACGGCAAACCGCAGCAGTCGGTGATGACCGACTACACCGAGACTGCCAGCGGTTCCGGTGACTGGTACATGGTGCCCAGCCGCGACAAGTTGCCCAAGGTCAGCGAACCCTATGCCTATGACATCGCCGGGCAGCAGGTGTTGATGAGCACGTTGAGCACGCCGATCATCGAGAACGACAGGTTCCTCGGTGTATTCACCGTCGACTTCTCGCTGGCAGCGCTGCAGAAGCACCTGGCAACGCTGAAGCCGATGGGGGCTGGCCGCGTCGAACTGCTGTCGCCGAAGGGCGTGGTGCTGGCCTCGGCCAATGCCGCCGAGATCGGCAAGCCGCGCAACGATGCCCTGACCCGCACCATGCTGGCCGACATCGCCGCCGACCGTCCGTTCGAGGCCTTCAGCCCCGATGCGGCCGGCAATGTACGCGTGTATGTGCCGCTGCGCGTGGGCGACGCCCCGCAACGCTTCGCGCTGGGCGTGGTGATGCCGCATGCGGTGATCGTGTCTGAGGCACGCCAGCTGCTGTGGCTGACCCTGCTGGTCGGCGTGATCGCCGCGCTGACTCTCAGTGCCGGTGTCTACGTGCTGCTGCGCCGCTTGGCGATCCGCCCGTTGGCCGAAGCGGTGCGCGTGGCCGGTGATGTCGCCGCCGGCAAGCTGGACAGCACGCTGCCGGCGCGCAGCAACGACGAAGTGGGGCGCCTGCTGGACGCGATGCAGGGCATGCGTGGGCAGTTGCAGTCGGTGATGGCTGCGCAGGCCGAAATGGCGCGCCGCCACGATGCCGGTGAACTCAGCTATCGCATGGATGCTGCGGCCTTCCCGGGCGAGTACGGCCGCATGGTGGCCGACAGCAACCAGCTGGTGGCCTCCAGCAATGCGGTCACCCAGCGCCTGGTTGAAGTGATGCAGCGCTATGCCGTTGGCGACCTCAGCGTGGACATGGAAGCACTGCCGGGCGAGAAGGCGGTGTTCACCGCTGCGATGGCCACCACCAAACGCAACCTGGCTGCGATCAACGAGCAGATCCAGCAGCTGGCCGCCGCCGCCGCCGCCGGTGACTTCGCCGTGCGCGGTGATGCACTGCGCTTCGACCATGATTTCCGCCGCATGGTGGAGACGCTGAACACAATGATGCAGGTCAGCGACCACAACCTGGCGGCACTGTCGACGCTGCTGCGCGCGATCGCCGCCGGTGACCTCAGTGCCCGCATGCAGGGCGACTTCCACGGCGTGTTTGCGGTGATGCGCGACGATGCCAACAGCACCGTGCAGCAGCTGACCCAGATCGTCGGCCAGATCCAGCAGTCGGCGGCCAGCATCCGCCTGGCCGCCGGTGAGATCGCCGCCGGCAACAGCGACCTGTCGCGCCGCACCGAACAGCAGGCCGCCAACCTGGAAGAAACCGCCGCGTCGATGGAAGAACTGACCTCCACCGTGCGCCAGAATGCCGACCATGCGCTGCAAGCAAACACGCTGGCCGGTTCCGCAGCGGGCGTGGCCAGCGAAGGCGGCCAGGTGGTCAGCCAGGTGGTGCACACCATGGAGCAGATCGAGGCGTCTTCGCAGCGTATCGCCGAGATCATCTCCGTGATCGATGGCATCGCGTTCCAGACCAACATCCTGGCGTTGAACGCGGCAGTGGAAGCGGCGCGCGCCGGTGAACAGGGCCGTGGCTTCGCAGTGGTGGCCAGTGAAGTGCGGGCGCTGGCACAGCGCTCGGCGGGTGCTGCAAAGGAGATCAAGGAGCTGATCGACGCCTCGGTGGCCCAGGTCGGTGCCGGTGCGCAGCTGGTGCACGGTGCGGGGCGCACCATGCAGGACATCGTCGGTCAGGTCGGCCGGGTCAACGAAATCATGGCCGAGATCTCGGCCGCGTCGCGCGAACAGTCGGCCGGCATCGAGCAGGTCAACCAGACCGTGGTGCAAATGGACGAAACCACTCAGCAGAACGCCGCGCTGGTGGAGGAAGCCAGTGCCGCCGCCCGTGCGATGGAGGAGCAGGCCGAGCAGCTGGCGGTGGCGGTGTCGCGCTTCCGCCTGCAGGCCGAGCCGGAGGGCATGGCCCGCCGCGCGGCCTGATGCCGGAAACGAAGACGCCCAGCGGGTGCCGGGCGTCGGTTGCATCCTTGCCGCGCATCCTGCGCAGGTCTGATGGCTCAGAACATTCCTTCAAACGGGTTCCAGCTGGCGCGTCCTTCCACCTTCTCCAGGTAGTAGCTGTAGTTGGTGCTGGAGGCGACCAGCAGGTTCATGGCGATGAACAGCATGCGCCCGACGACATCCGGCAGGAACATGGTGACGATGGCCAGCGCGATGTTGATGCCGATCACCACCAGTGCCTTGCGCCACATGCCGAGAATCAGCAGGTAGATGGCACCGAAGAACAACGCGAAGAAGTTCAGGTTGATCTTCAGGCGGTCACCAAAGGACAGTGCCTTCCAGGCCTGCTTGAAGCCGGGGTTCTTGGGGGCGCCGTGCTGGCGGAAGAAGTTGAAGCGGAACTGCCACTTCGGGCTGAACTGGGACAGGTCAGTGGTATTCATTGGGATACATCCCTGTGAGAAAACGTTTTCATGATAGGACAAGTCCTATTCAGGATCCAAGCGCTAGCGTCAAGAATGTGACGCCTGCCTTGTTCGCGCGCCTGCGGCCAAGCGCCGCGCCGTCACCCGCCCGCCTTGTTTTTAGGATAGGGTGCGCAGTTCCGCTGCCGCACCGGCTGAACCCGTGCGGCGGCGGGATGTCCATGGAGGTTGCATGACCACACCTGCTACACCGGAAAACGCACCGGGACCGGTGCTCCTGCCGACACCTGAAGTGGTGCAGGCACAACAACTGCTCGCACGCCAGCAACTGGCGGTGGCGATGGACCGTGCGCGCACGGCCGCCACGCGGGATGCGGCACCGGCCGCGCTGGAAAGCGAGTAACCCGCAACACCGTCGATCGCGCTGGCATGTCGCCAGCGCGATCA
Source organism: Stenotrophomonas sp. YJH_SMC_53 (assembly GCF_059369995.1). NCBI lineage: Bacteria > Pseudomonadati > Pseudomonadota > Gammaproteobacteria > Lysobacterales > Lysobacteraceae > Stenotrophomonas > Stenotrophomonas sp. YJH_SMC_53. Next base: position 210,974 of record NZ_JCAFTF010000001.1, read on the forward strand.
CGGCGCGTGCCGCCGGTCAGAACCGCGCGGTCATGCTCAGGAAGTAGCTGCGCCCGGCGACGAAGTAGTCGGTGGAGCCTTCCGCATACAGCTTCTTGTCGGCCAGGTTGCTGACGCCACCGCGCAGGGTCAGCACTTCGTTGACGTTCCATGCCGCGGTCAGGTCATACAGCGTATAGGCCTTGAGGAAGGTCGTGGCGGTGCCGGTCTGCCTGCCGGTGTACTGCGCCGACAGGCTGCCGGAAAACACCGTGCTGGGCGCCCAGTCCAGCGACGAATAGCCGGAGAACTCCGGCGTATCGATCAGGTTGCGGCCGGTGGTCAGGTTCCTGGCTTCCTTCATCCAGGTCGCCGAGGTGCGCCAGCGCCACTGCTCGCCGAAGCGGACGTTGAGGTTGCCTTCCATGCCGCGGGTGCGCGCGCGCTGTACGTTGCTCATGCGCGTCCACCAGATGCCGTTGAACCGGCCCAGCGGTGCGTACTCGATCTTGTTCCGGAAGTCGGTGTGGAAATAGGTCACGCCGACATCGATCAGGTCATTGTCGAAGCTGATGCCGATCTCGCGGTTGGTGCTGGTCTCCGGATCCAGGTCCGGGTTGCCGGCCATGTAGCACCCGCCACGGGTGTAGCCCAGCGGAATCAGCGAGGTGCAGCCGCGGCCCCCGGACTGGGTAGCGGCACTGGCCGAGTTCTCGGTCAGGCTGGGCGCACGGAAGCCCTTGGAGACGCCACCGCGGATCGTCCACTGTTCGGCAGGGTGCCAGACCAGGTACGCACGCGGGCTGACGTGGCCGCCGAACTGCTCGTGATGGTCCAGGCGCGCGCCCACGGTCAGGGCCAGGGTGCGGTGCAGTTTCAGCTCGTCCTCGGCAAACAGCGCCCAGGTGTCCACGTCCAGAGTGGAGCCGCTGACCGCGTTGCCGGCATAGTCGATCGGCGCGCGGCCGATGGTGTCGGTGTTGGTCAGCTCCTGCCGCTTCCATTGGCCGCCTACGGCGAACTGGTGTTCAACGCCGAGGGTGAACGGCGTGGTCAGGCTGCCCTCGATGATCGTATCGGTGGCTTCGGAACGGCCGGCAGCACCGATGTCGTTCCTGTACTCGGTCCAGTACGCACTGATCTTCGAATTGCCGAAGCGCCACTTGCCATCGTGGTTGAGCGCCAGCGAGCTGCGCTTGAGCTCACTGGCACCCCAGGCACCTTCGTCCTGCTTTTCCAGCGACGCATCGATGAAGGCCTGCTGCACGCCGTGCCCGGCTTCCAGCGACAGTTCCTGTGCGTCGCTCAGCTTCCACTGCAGCAGCGCATCGACATTGCGGTCCTTTTCGCCCGCGTAGGCATTGCCGGAGACACCGCCGTTGGAGCGGTCCGAATCGCGGCGCATGCTGTTGGCACCGATGCGCAGGCCGAAGCGTTCGCCCAGCGGCCCGGAGAACGTGGCGCCGATCTGCTGGGTATCGCCGCGCTTGCCGTCAGCCGGGCGGGTGTAGCTGTGGGTGGCGCTGCCGTTCCATTCGTCGCCGATGCGCCGGGTGATGATGTTGATCACCCCGCCCATCGCATCGGAGCCATACAGCGACGACATCGGCCCGCGCACCACTTCGATGCGCTCGATCTGGTCCGGCGAGATCCAGTTCAGGTCCTGGCGGCCGAGGTCGGGGCGATAGTTGGTCGAGGCCGAGCTGCCCATGCGCTTGCCGTCCACCAGCACCAGCGTGTAGTTGGACGGCATGCCACGCAGCTTGATCTTGGACTGCTCGCCGACGGCGCTGAGGCCGCCGGTCACGCCCGGTACGCGGCTGAGCAGGGCGGCCAGATCCGGTACCGGCTGGCGCTCGATGTCCTCACGACTGACCACGCTGATGCTGGCCGGGGCATCCTTGATCCACTGCTGGCTGCCTGAAGCCGTGACCACCACGGTATCCAGGTCCTTGGTGGAGGCATCGGCGGCGGCCTCTGCGGCGGCCAGGCCGGGCAGGGCCAGCAGGCAGGCGGTGGCCAGGCGGGTGCGCGGCAGGCGCGCGGAACGGGAACGGGACGACAGGGACATGACGGCTTCCATGGGAGGTGGGGTGACCCGGTGGAAGCAGCAGGCGCAGGCAGACAGCAGGCAGCCGCCCCTTCCGTGGGTCGTCGGGTGCGCGGTCTGGACCGGCGCAGCTGGGTGGGTCGCGGCCGCGCGGAAGACGGTGACCTGCCTGGTTGATTAAATGATAACCGTTCGCGTTTGTTACGATCCAGTACCGGGGGCGATGCAGTGACATCTGGCCATGCCCTGGCGTGATCGCCTGCTATTTGCTGAATGGGGACAAATCCCGGTGTAGACCTTCGCACCCGGCTTACATTCTGGGCCCTAGACTGGGCCGCATTTTCGATTCCGCCCCGTTGGAGATCGTGTGGGTTCCGGTAGTGACAGACATCGACTGTGCGGCGTGAGGCCGACACAGCCAGGACAAGTGCGGGCGCCGGGAAAGCGCGCCGGGAACCTTGGTGCATGCAGCCCGGCCGGGATGGCCGGCCGTGCCGACGGCGCGGAGTAAGCGACGATGGGGGTGCAGACCATCCATGCGGAAGCAGGAACGCCCCGGCTCGATGCCGGCTGGGCGCTGCTGCCCGCTGAATCGCCATTGCCGATGCCCGAACAGACCCTGCGCGAAGGCGCACTGAAGGTCCGGCGGCATCGCACCTCGCCGCGCCTGATCGGCCTGCGCCGGCTGTACCTGTTTGGTGGCACGCTCGGCATGACCGCCGTGGCTACGCGGATGATGTGGCGGGTGCTGTCGGCCAATGGCATCAGCGTGCTCGAAGCCTGCCTGCTGGTGCTGTTCGTCGGCCTGTTTGCCTGGATCGCGCTCTCCTTTGCCAGCGCCCTGGCCGGCTTCCTGACCGCGGTGTTCGACCGGGGCTATCGCCTGGGCATCGACCCGGACAAGCCGTTGCCGGCCGTGCACAGCCGTACTGCGCTGTTGATGCCGACCTACAACGAAGACCCGCGCCGCCTGCTGGCGGGCCTGCAGGCGATCTACGAGTCGGTGGCGGCCACCGGCCAGCTCGACCGCTTCGACTTCTTCGTGCTCAGCGACACCCGCCGCGAGGACATCGCCGCTGCCGAGGAACAGGTGTTCGCCGAGCTGCGCGAGCGTGTGCCGGAGGGGCAGACGCGCCTGTTCTATCGTCGCCGTGGTGACAACAGCGGGCGCAAGGCCGGCAACATCGCCGACTGGGTCCGCCGCTTCGGCGGTGCCTACCCGCAGATGCTGATCCTTGACGCCGACAGCCTGATGACCGGCGACAGCATCGTGCGCCTGGTGGCCGGCATGGAACACAACGCCGACGTCGGACTGATCCAGACCCTGCCGTCGGTGATCGGCGGCCGCACCCTGTTCGCGCGCATGCAGCAGTTCGGTGGCCGCGTGTACGGGCCGGTGATCGCCCGCGGCGTGGCCTGGTGGCACGGCGCCGAGAGCAACTACTGGGGCCACAACGCCATCATTCGCACCCGCGCCTTCGCCGACCACGCCGGCCTGCCGGCGCTGCCGGGGCGCAAGCCGTTCGGCGGCCATGTGCTCAGCCACGATTTCGTCGAAGCGGCGCTGATGCGTCGTGGCGGCTGGGCCGCGCACATGGTGCCCTACCTCGGTGGCAGTTACGAGGAAGGCCCGCCGACGCTGACCGACCTGCTGGTGCGCGACCGTCGCTGGTGCCAGGGCAACCTGCAGCACGGCAAGGTGGTCGGCAGCCGCGGGCTGCACTGGATCAGCCGCACGCACATGCTGATCGGCATCGGCCACTATTTCACCGCACCGATGTGGGCGATGCTGATGCTGATCGGCATCGCCATCCCGCTGTTCCAGGAAGGCATCGATTTCAACGCCCTGCTGCACCTGTCGCCCAGCGTGTACTGGCGCGCGCAGGATGAAGAGCAGGTGGTGCGCCTGTTCGCCGCCACCATGGCGGTGCTGCTGCTGCCCAAGGTGCTCGGCTACCTGGCAATGCTGCTGGACCCGGTCGACCGCCGCGGTTGTGGCGGTCCGATCCGTGCCTTCGTATCGATGCTGGTGGAAACCGTGCTCGCCGCGCTGATGGCGCCGGTGGTGATGTACGTGCAGTCACGCGGCGTGGCCGAAGTGTTGTCCGGGCGCGATTCCGGCTGGGACGCGCAGCAGCGTGACGACGGCGGCATCTCGTGGATGGCGTTGATCCGTGGCTACGGTGGCCTGGGTGTGTTCGGCGCCTTCATGGGCGTGCTGGCCTGGGCGGTATCGCCGTCGCTGGCGGCCTGGATGGCGCCGGTGGTGATCGGCATGGTTCTGGCCGTTCCGGTGGTGGCGCTGACCTCCTCGCGCGGCCCCGGTGCGTTCCTGCATCGCCTCGGCCTGCTCGATATCCCCGAAGAGAACATCCCGCCACCGGTGCTGGTACGCGCCGCGCAGCTGCGGCGGGAAGCGGCCGCGCAACCGCCGCTGTACTGATTGCCCCGCGCCAGCGGCATAATGCGGCTCGAACTTGAAGGAGCCGCATCATGCTGCAAACGGTGGAACAGGAAACCGGCGCCTCGCCGCAGTGGTCGGTGATCTGGTTGCACGGCCTCGGCGCCGACGGCCATGATTTCGCGCCGATCGTGCCGGAACTGGTGCGGCCGCACTGGCCGGCGCTGCGCTTCGTGTTCCCGCACGCACCCGTGCGGCCGATCACGATCAACAACGGCGTGCCGATGCGCGGCTGGTACGACATCGTGGGCATGGACTTCCGTTCGCGCGCCGACATGGCCGGCGTGCAGGAATCGGTGGTGCAGCTGGACGCACTGATCGCGCGCGAGATCGAGCGCGGCATCGCGCCGGAGAAGATCTTCCTGGCAGGCTTCTCGCAGGGTGGGGCGATCATCCTGACGGCCGCGCTCTCGCGTACCGCGCCGCTGGCCGGCCTGATCGCGCTGTCCACCTATCTGCCCGAAGCCGACAGCGCCACGCGTGTTGACGGCGCGGTGCAGGTGCCGGTGTTCATGGCCCATGGCAGTGGCGACCCGGTGATCCCGCAGGCCGTCGCAGCGCACAGCGCGCAGGCGCTGCGTACGCTGGGCCTGGATGTGGCGTGGCACAGTTACCCGATAGCCCACCAGGTCTGTGCCGAGGAGATCCAGGCACTGGGTGACTGGCTGCAGGAACGCCTGGGCGCCGCCTGAGCCATGTCGCCGGCCAGCACACCGCCGTGGATGCCGGAACTGTGCCGCCTGCCACGGCTGGCGGCGATGCTCGGCCTGGCCGAGCTGGTGGTGGTGGTACTGGCGCTGGCGCCGGACGGCAGCCGTCACTGGACCTTCGGCGAACTGCTGTCGGCCAGCGGATTCGCGCTGTGGCTGGCGCTGGCGGTGACCGCCAGCCTGTGCCTGCTGCGGCAGACCCTGTCGCGGCTGCCGCCGGTGCTGGGCGCCATTGCGGCGACCGTGCTGGCAACCCTGATCGCGGTGGTCTGCGCCGGCATCGTGCACGCGCTGTACGCGGTGCTGGGCGACAGCTTCGCCAGCGGCATCAGCTTCTGGCGTTTCACCCTCGGCAGCGCGGCAACCACGGCGCTGATCGCCGCGCTGGCGCTGCGCTACTTCTACGTAAGCGATCGCTGGGCCGCGCAGGTGCAGGCCAACGCGCGCGCGCAGGCCGACGCGCTGCAGGCGCGTATCCGCCCGCATTTCCTGTTCAACAGCATGAACCTGATCGCCAGCCTGCTGCATCGTGACCCGGCAGTCGCCGAGCGCGCGGTGCTGGACCTGTCCGATCTGTTCCGTGCCGCGCTGGGGGCGGGCGAGGGCGATTCCACCCTTCGCGACGAATGCGAGCTGGCCGAGCGCTACCTGTCGATCGAATCGCTGCGCCTGGGTGAACGCCTGCAGGTGCGTTGGCAGCGCGACGAGCCGCTGCCATGGGACCTGCCCTTGCCAAGACTGGTACTGCAGCCGCTGGTGGAAAATGCCGTGCTGCATGGCATCTCGCGCCTGCCCGACGGCGGCACCATCGAACTGCAGCTGGCGCGCGAGGGCAATGAACTGCAGATCCGCGTACGCAACCCGGCACCCGATCCGCAGGCGCCGGGGCTGGCGCTGGCACGCGGCGCCGGCCATGCCCAGCACAGCATCGGCCATCGGCTGGCCTGGCGCTTCGGCAGCACCGCGCGGATGACGGCTGGCTGGAGCGAGGGCTACTATGCCTGCCAGGTGACAGTGCCGATCCAGTGAGGGAACGATCGTGAGGGTAGTCATCGCCGACGACGAACCGCTGGCGCGCGAGCGCCTGCGCAGCCTGTTGGCGGCACAGGACGGCGTGGACGTGGTGGCCGAGGCCGGCAACGGTGAGCAGGCCCTGCACGCGTGCGCGGAGCTGCAGCCGGACCTGGTCCTGCTGGATATCGCGATGCCCGGGCTGGATGGCCTGGAAGCGGCCCGCCACCTGGCCAGCTTCGAACCCCGGCCAGCGGTGGTGTTCTGCACCGCCTACGATGCGCATGCGCTGTCGGCGTTCGAGGCCGCAGCGATCGACTACCTGATGAAGCCAGTGCGTGCCGAACGGTTGGCGGCGGCGATCGCACGTGCGCGCACGTTCCTGGCCGGCCGCGATGGCCGGCCGCAGGAGCACAGCGGGCAGCAGGCACGCAGCGTGCTGTGCGCACGCCTGCGCGGCAGCCTGCGCCTGATTCCGCTGGACGATATCCACTACCTGCAGGCCGAGGAGAAGTACGTGGTGGTGCACCACGCGCGCGGCGAGGACCTGATCGAGGAATCGCTGAAGTCGCTGGAAGAGGAGTTCGCCAGCCGTTTCATCCGCATCCATCGCAACTGCCTGGTGGCGCGCCACGAGCTGGTGGAGCTGCGTCGGGGCTCGGGCGGGCAGGTGCAGGCGGTGTTGCGGCATGGCAAGCAGCCGCTGGAAGTCAGCCGCCGGTGCGTGGCGACGCTGAAGCAGGAACTGCGGCATCTGTGAGTGGTCCGCGCGGCCTGCGGCCGCGACTGCTGTGAAATCAACAGCAACAGCAACAGCAACAGCGGGTTGTCGGCTCTGTGTTGTTGCGTGTTGGGTGAGGCGGGATGGGCGGGCGGGACACGCCGTAAACCCATCCATGGGGGCTCGATGGCGCCATCCATGGCGCCAACGGTCCCGCCCGCCCATCCCGCCTCACCCTCGCGAATTTCCCGGTGACGGACGGCAAAGGCATTGTTGTTATCGAGGGGGGAAGAGGGGTCAGATCCCTTTTCCTGCGGAAAAGGGATCTGACCCCGGAAGCCGTCGGCTGTTGCTTTTGCTTCTGCTCTTTTCTTTTGATCTTCCGTGGCTGGCGCACACGGAAACTGTCAGAGCTCGGGCGGGATGGGCTGCGCAGGGGCGTGAGCCGCATGGATGCGGCGACCGAGCTTACATGGACGTACTTGCAGCGGCCCCTGCGCAGTCCATCCCGCCCGGCCAAGCACGGCGGTTGCTTTCACGCCCCCCAGCCAGCCACGAGGGGCTCCGCCGTTGGCCGTATCCGCGCCGAAGGCGCGATAATGACCGTATGGAAACTGTCCGCATCGCTACCCGCAAGAGCCCGCTCGCCCTCTGGCAGAGCGAACACGTCGCCGACCGCCTGCGCCAGGCCCACCCCGGCCTGCACGTGGAACTGGTGCCGATGAGCACCCGCGGTGACGAGGTGCTGGACCGCTCGCTGGCCGCCATCGGTGGCAAGGGCCTGTTCCTGAAGGAACTGGAGCTGGCCATGCTGCGGGGTGAGGCCGACTGCGCCGTGCACTCGCTGAAGGATGTGCCGATGGAACTGGACGCGCCCTTCGCGCTGCCGGCGATGCTGACCCGGCACGACCCGGCCGATGGTTTCGTCTCCAACCTGTACGCCTCGCTGGACGCGCTGCCGATCGGCGCGCGGGTCGGCACCTCGTCGCTGCGCCGCCAGGCCCAGCTGCGCGCGCTGCGCCCGGACCTGGAGCTGCTGGACCTGCGTGGCAACGTCAACACCCGCCTGGCCAAGCTCGACAACGGTGGCTACGACGCCATCGTGCTGGCGGTGGCCGGCCTCGAGCGCCTGGGCCTGGGCGAGCGCATCGTCGCGCGCCTGCAACCGCCGCAGTGGTTGCCGGCGCCGGCGCAGGGCGCGGTGGCGGTAGAGTGCGACGGAGGCAACACGCGCCTGATGGCGCTGTTCGCCACGCTTGATGACGCCGCCACGCGCGCCTGCGTGGAAGCCGAGCGGGCCATGAACCGCGCGCTGCATGGCAGCTGCCACGTGCCGGTGGCGGCGATCGCGCAGTGGCAGGGCGACGACCTGCACCTGCAGGGCCTGGTCGGCAGCGCCAGTGATGGCCGCGCCGTGCGTGCCGAAGCGGTGGGCCCGGCCCGTGATCCGGAAGCGCTGGGCCAGCGGGTGGCGAAGCTGCTGCTGGACGCTGGTGCTGGCGAACTGCTGAACGTCTGAGGCACCGCAGGTAAGTGCCGGCCGCTGGCCGGCAACCTCATGCCGCCGATTGAACGCTGTTGCCGGCCAGCGGCCGGCACTACCGAAATGAAGAACGGGCGCCCTGGGCACCCGTTCTGCTTATTTGAACTTGTAGACCACGTTCATCGTGGTCAGCGTATCGGTCTTGCGCTTGTCGACAGCGACGTCGCTGTTGTAACGCGCCTGCCAGCCGGCCTTCAGCGCCAGGTGCTCGTTCATGCTCACCGAGACACCGAAGTCGTTCTGGCCGAAGGTGTTGTACGAACCGGACTCGACCAGCAGCGTGTTCACCAGGTCGGTGTTGTCGGTCAGCGAGTACTTCAGGTCGAACAGGCCACGGCCGATCATGCCGGTACGGGTGCGGTCATCCTCGGTGCTGTGCGTACGGCGCACGCCGGGGCCGATCTGCGCGTCGAACGAGAAGCGCTCGGTGTTCCACAGGCGGGTGCCGTAGCCCAGACCGAACGAGCTCTGGCGGTCGTAGGTGGCGAAGTCGTCGCGCTCGGTACGCACCGTGGCGGTCAGCTGGCGGTGCTCGCCCAGCTGCAGCGCGCTGCCCGCACTGCCGGTGTAGCGGTTGGCGGTGGTGTTGCTGCGGCGGGTGGTGGTGCCGTCGTCGTTGGTCTCGGTCACCTTGGAGCTGGAGCGCAGGCCGAACAGGTCCATGCTGTGCACCCAGTCGCCGTCGGTGTAGCGCAGGCGCAGGCGGCCGTTGAAGCTCTCGGTGCTGCTGTTGCCGCGTGCCGAGGCAAAGCCGAGCTCGCCGCCGCTGCCACTCCACGGCGAGGACATCGCCGCCAGTTCGGAGGCATCCTGCGCGTATGCGAGCGGCGCACACAGCAGCAGGGGGATCAGCAGGGACACGCGCAGGGACATCGAGGCTTCTCCGGAACGGTTAACAGCCGGTGATGATACTGGAAGCGTGATGGCGGTCCGAATCGATCCAAAGCGTGCTTCAGCGAACGTTGCCGCGATCGCCTATTCAGGGCAGATCGACACGCAATGCGGGGTCGTTGAAGCGCGAATAGCGCAGGCGCAGCTGGAAGCTGCGGCCATTGCTGCTGCCGCTGCGCACGATCTGGCGTGGCAGGCCCTGGGCATCCACCCAGTACTCCAGGCGTTCGCCGGGCTGGTTGCCGCGCAGCCGGTAGTGACGGGTCTCGACCCCGTCCAGCGCCTGGCTGCCGAGATCTTCGGCCTTCAGGTCGGCGGGCAGGGCGTCGGCCGGCAGCGGGTTGCGCCACTGCTCGAGCAGGCCGGGCGGGGCCGGCACCTGGCGGATCGCACCGTCGGCCTGCAGGAACAGGGTGTCGCCGATGATGGTTTGCGGCCCGGCCGGGGTCTCCACCCGGAAACGGTCGGGTGCAACGAAGTCCATGGCGCTGCGTACCCGCTGCGGCGCGCCCAGCACTTCCAGTTCGGCGTGGAAGCTGCGCAGGGCGGCGAAACGCTGGCTGGCGCCCAGCACCGCCTGTGCCGGATCGGCGGCGGGTACCGGGGCCTCGGTGCCCGCCGGCGCCGGCGCGCGATCGCAGGCGGCCAGCAGCAGGCAGGCCAGCAGGGACAGGGCAGGCAACCGGCGCATCGGGCATTCCATGGGGTGGGGGCGACCACGATAGCCCAAACGTCCCACACAAGACCCGCGACTCGGACATAATCGGGGGTATGGACCGATACGAACGCATCACCGCCCTGCATCGTCTGCTCAAGTCCGCGCGCTATCCGGTGACGGTGGCGACCCTGCAGGACAAGCTCGGTTGTTCCCGTGCCACCGTCTACCGCGACCTGGCCTTCCTGCGCGATGCGCTGATGGCACCGATCGAGGGCGACGGCGAGGCCGGCTTCCGCTACCAGGCCGACGAGAGCGATCGCTTCGAGCTGCCCGGCCTGTGGCTCAGCTCGGAGGAGCTGCATGCCCTGCTGGCCTCGCAGCACCTGCTGGCGCGTACCGGCGGCGGCGTGTTGTCGTCAGTGCTGGCCCCGCTGCAGCAGCGCATCGAGAGCCTGTTGGCAGCCCAGGCCGGTGTCTCCAGCTGGCCGGTCGACCGCGTGCGGGTGATTCCGCACCGTGGCCGCAAGTTCGATGAAGGCAGCTTCCGCAGCGTGGCCTCGGCGGTGCTGGAGCGCCGTCAGCTGGCGTTCGAGTACCGCGCCCGCTCCACCGACGAGCCGACCAAGCGCACCGTCTCGCCGCAGCGCCTGACCCATTATCGCGACAACTGGTACCTGGATGCCTGGGACCATGACCGCGAGGCGCTGCGCAGTTTCGCGGTGGACCGCATCCACAAGGCACGGGTAATCGACAGTGCCGCCCGCGATGTCGCCGACAGCGAGCTGGACGAGCAGCTCGGCGCCAGCTATGGCATTTTTTCGGGTGCGCCGAAGGGCTGGGCGACCATCCTGTTCAGCGCCAAGGCTGCGCGCTGGGTGGCCGACGAGCACTGGCATTCCAAGCAGCAGGGTCGTTTCCTGGCCGATGGCCGCTACGAACTGAAGGTGCCGTACAGCGTCTCGCGAGAGTTGCTGATGGACGTGCTGCACTATGGTTCGGATGCCGAGATCATCGAGCCGATCATGCTGCGCGAGCAGGCCAAGGCGCTGCTTGAGCTGGCCCTGAGCAACTACGAAAAATCCTGACACTCCCCCCGAGAACCCCGTCCCCCATGAAGAAGACCCTGTTGCTGTCCCTGCTCGCCGCTGCGCTGGCCCTGACCGCCTGCGGCAAGTCCGGCGAGCCCTCGCAGAAGCTGGTGGTGGCCGCCACGGCCGTGCCGCATGCCGAGATCCTCGAGGTGGTCAAGCCGATCCTCAAGCAGGAAGGCGTGGACCTGGACGTGCGCGTATTCAACGACTACGTGCAGCCCAACGACCAGCTGGTGCAGAAGCAGGTGGACGCCAACTACTTCCAGACCGAGCCGTACCTGGATGCCTACAACCGCGACCGCAAGACCGACCTGGTGAAGGTGATCGGCGTGCACATCGAGCCATTCGGTGCGTACTCGCGCAAGGTCAAGTCGCTGGCCGAGCTGCGCGACGGTGCCGACGTGGTGATCCCGAACGATCCGAGCAACAACAGCCGCGCGCTGATCCTGCTGCACAAGGCCGGCGTGATCGAGCTGAAGGACCCGGCCAACGCGCTGTCGACCCAGCGTGACATCACCGCCAACCCGAAGAACCTGAAGTTCCGCGAGCTGGACTCGGCGATGCTGCCGCGCGTGCTGGACCAGGTCGATCTGGCCCTGATCAACACCAACTATGCGCTGGACGCCGGCCTCAACCCGACCAAGGATGCGCTGGCGATCGAGAGCAAGGATTCGCCGTACGTGAACTTCCTGGTCGCGCGCCCGGACAACAAGGACGACGCCCGTGTGCAGAAGCTGGCCAAGGCCCTGACCAGCCCGCAGGTGAAGGCCTTCATCGAGAGCAAGTACAAGGGCGCGGTGCTGCCGGCGTTCTGATTGCGGCTGATCTGTTGATTTGAATGGTGGGTGTCGACCTTGGTCGACACTGCCTGCCCTGTAGAGCCGAGCCCACGCTCGGCTCTGCTGTTTCCGGCATTTCACCAACGGCAGCCGAGCATCGCTCGGCTCTTCCGTGTCACTCCACGTGCCGCAGCAGGGCAGGGCATTGCAGTTTCAATCGACGTGGAAGGCGAGGGTGGCGGCAACTGCCTGCTGCCATCCCGCATACAGCTTCTCGCGCCGCGACACCTCCATCTGTGGCTCGAAGCGCCGGTCCAGGCCCCACTGTGCAGCGATCTGTTCGCGGCTGGACCAGAACCCGACGGCCAGGCCGGCCAGATAGGCCGCACCGAGCGCGGTGGTTTCGGTCAACCGCGGCCGCAGCAGCGGCACTCCGAGGATGTCTGCCTGGAAGCCGGCCAGGAAGTCGTTGCCGATCGCACCGCCATCAGCGCGCAGCTCGGTCAGTGCGATGCCCGCATCGGACTGCATGGCATCGAGCACGTCGCGCGTCTGGTAGGCCATCGCTTCCAGCGCGGCGCGCACGAAATGCGCCTTGCCCGTGCCACGGGTCAAGCCAAACATCGCACCGCGCACATCACTGCGCCAATAGGGCGCACCCAGGCCGACAAACGCCGGCACCAGATAGGCGCCGCCGCTGTCGGGCACCTGCGCGGCCAGTGCCTGGCTGTCGCTGGCGCGTTCGATCATGCGCAGTCCGTCGCGCAGCCACTGCACCACCGAGCCGGCGATGAAGATCGACCCTTCCAGCGCATACTCCACGCGCCCGTCCAGGCCCCAGGCAATGGTGGTCAGCAGGCCGTTGCGCGACCGCACCGCCTGCGCACCGGTATGCATCAACATGAAGCAACCGGTGCCATAGGTGTTCTTGACCATGCCCGGCTGGAAACAGGCCTGGCCGAACAGTGCCGCCTGCTGGTCACCGGCGATGCCGGCGATCGGGATCGGGTGGTCGAAGAAGAACTGCGGCCGGGTGTGTGCGTACACCGCACTGGAGTCGCGCACCTGCGGCAGCATCGCGCGCGGGATGTCGAGCAGGGCCAGCAGATCGTCATCCCAGTCCAGCGTGTGGATGTTGAACAACAGCGTGCGCGCCGCGTTGCTGTAGTCGGTCACATGCGCCTGGCCACCGCTGAGGTTCCACACCAACCAGGTGTCGATGGTGCCAAACAGCAGCTCGCCACGTTCGGCGCGCTGCTGCGCACCTTCCACGTGGTCGAGGATCCAGCGCACCTTGGTCGCAGAGAAATAGGCATCGATCAGCAGGCCGGTCCGCTCGCGGATCAGCGCTTCATGGCCTTCGGACTTCAGTCGTTCACAGATGGCGTGGCTCTGCCGCGATTGCCAGACGATGGCGTTGTGGATCGGCTGGCCGGTGGCACGGTCCCAGACCACGGTGGTTTCGCGCTGGTTGGTGATGCCCAGTGCGGCGATATGGCGCGGGTCGATCTGCCCGCGACTGAGCAGTTCGGTCAGCGTGGCATAGACGCTGGTGAGGATCTCGCGCGGGTCATGCTCGACCCATCCGGGTTGCGGGAAGATCTGCGCGAACTCGCGCTGCGCGCTGCCGATGATGTCGCCGGCACGGTCGAACAGGATCGCGCGCGAACTGGTGGTGCCCTGGTCGATGGCCAGCACGTAGCGGGGCGTCATGCAGCGTCTCCGGTAGAGCAGTCAGGGTAACTTACCTTTCTCTGTAGAGCCGAGCCATGCTCGGCTGCATTTGCACAACGCAGCCGAGCATGGCTCGGCTCTACAGAGAGGAGTGTTCGATCCACGCCTGCAGCCGTGTCACCTGCGCAGCGTCCAGCCGCAACCCCAGCTTGCTCCTTCGCCACAGCACGTCCTCGGCAGTGCGCGCCCACTCATGCTCGCGTAGAAAGGCCACTTCCCGGGCATGCAGGCCGCCGCCAAACGCCTCGCCAAGATCGTGCAGGCCCCGTACACCCTGCAGCAGTTCCGCGCTTCGACTGCCATAGGCCCCGGCCCAGCGTCGCGCGATACCTGCGGGCAACCAGGGTGCCGATACCTGCAGATGCGCGCCCGCCTGCGCGGCGTCGCCCCAGTCGCTGCCTGGCAGCGGGTCCCCGTGTGCTGTCCACGCCGCTCCCATCTGCGGCAGGGCGGGCCGCAGCAGCTCCAGCGCTTCCTCGGCCAGCACCCGGTAGGTGGTCAGCTTGCCGCCCAGCACATGCAGCGCCGGTGCCGGGTCCACCTGCAGCTGCAGGCGGTAATCGCGGCTGAGTCTTGCCGCGCGCGGATCGGGATCAGCCAGCAGCGGGCGGACACCGGCGAACTGCCAGACCACATCTTCCGGCGCGATGGGTTCATGCAGGTAGCGGTTGGCCGCTTCGCACAGGTACGCCACCTCTGAAGGCAGCACGCTGCAGCGCGCCGGGTCGCCGCGATAGTCGGTGTCGGTGGTGCCAACCAGCAGGTGGTCGTGGGCGAAGGGCAACAGGAACACCACGCGTCCATCGGGGTGCTGCAGCAGGCACGCGCTGTCATCGGGCCAGGGCCGGCGCAGGACGATGTGGCTGCCTTGTACCAGCCGCAGCGCGGGGCCGCCACTGCGTGCCTCCATCCGTTCCAGCAGGCCGCCGGCCCACGGCCCTGCCGCATTGGCGACGGCGCGCGCGGTCACCTGCTGCTGGCCATCAGCGGATTCCAGCACCGCCTGCCACCGGCCCGGCAAGGGCTGCAGGTCGATGCAGCGGCTGCGCACACGCACCTGTGCGCCCCGCTGCGCGGCATCCAGGGCGTTGAGCAGCACCAGTCGCGCGTCATCGACCTGCGCGTCGGCGTAGCTGAAGGCCTGCCGCAGATCCGGGGAAAGCCAGGGGCCGAGCGGATCGCGCTGAAGGTCCAGGGCGCGCGAGGCGGGAAATGCCGGGCTGCGACGGCCCAGGTGGTCATACAGCCACAGTCCCGCGCGTAGCATCCAGCGTGGGCGCAGATGGGGTTCCCACGGCAGCACAAAGCGCAATGGATGGACCAGATGGGGCGCCTGCCGGCGTACCACCTCGCGTTCGCCCAGCGCCTTGCGCACCAGCCCGAGCTCGCCCTGTTCCAGGTAGCGCAGGCCGCCGTGGATCAGCTTGCTGCTGGCGCTGGAGGTATGCGCGGCAAGGTCGTGCTGCTCGCACAGCAGCACGCGCAGGCCGCGGCCGCTGGCGTCACGGGCGATGCCGGCACCGTTGATGCCGCCACCGATCACCAGCAGGTCGACGTCGTCCATCGTGTCTCCGCGTCCTGTGTCTGTAGCCGAGCCGCGCCACCATTGACTGTGGGCGCCATTGAACGTAACGCATCGCAATGCGCGCGGAGCCCGCCGCTCGACTCGGGATAGGGGGCTTGGCTCGACTCTACAAAAAGGCAGTCGAGCATGGGCCCGACTCTACAGAACGCCGGTGACGGAAACGACGACGGGCCCCGAAGGGCCCGTCGCGTTGCATCAGTGAAGCAGGTGCAGCCTGGATCAGAAGCGGGCGCCGATGCCGAAGCCGACGGTCCACGGATCCATCTTGGCTTCGCCGATCTTCTCGCCGCCAACCTTGATGTCCGGGCGGGCGCGCATGTAGCGGGCGTCAGCACGGGCGAACCAGGTGGAGTTGATGTTCATGTCGACGCCGACGGTGCCGATCACGCCCTTGGCATCCTTGAAGCGGATGTCGGTGTCAGCGCCGTTGCCCAGCTTCTCGTTGCTGAAGCTCGACTGGTAGTAGCCGACGCCCACGAACGGACGGAACACGTTGTCAGCCTGGCCGAAGTGGTACTGGCCGCTCAGCGCGACCGGCTGCTGCTCGACCGAGCCCAGGCGGGCATTGTTCGGGCCCTTGAACTTGTTGTCGAACTTGTCAGCGGCGCCCCACAGTTCAACGGCCCAGTTGTCGTTGATGTAGTAGCTGAAGCTGACGGTCGGCGCCGGGCCACCATCGGTCTTCTTCACGCCGGAGATCGGGTCGTTCTTCGGTTCCAGCAGCGAGATGCCGCCAACAACGGCAAAATGCTTGCCCGACGCGGTGTCGGTGCTGCTGCTGTCCTGGGCGAAAGCGGCCGGCGCGAAGGCGGCGGAGGTCAGCAGGGCGAGACTCAGGATACGGATGGAGCGCATGGGGGTATCTCCTAATGTTTCTTGTTTTGGGCCCCCGGTTGCGGGGCGAGCACACCGTAGTCGCCCCAACATGAATCGAATCCGACGCACGTTAAAAAATAGTTTTCCTTGTTCAGCGACGGGTACGGAACGCCTGTATTCATGGGGTTTCTGGCGCTCGGGGACATTCATGCAGTTGGAGAAGATGTGAGCACAGCAACGTTGTGCATTGGCCTGCAAGCGCAGGTGAACGTGGAGTGCAGGGTGCTGCTGCTGGGCTCGATGCCGGGCGTGGCGTCCCTGCAGGAGCAACGCTATTACGCCCATCCGCGCAACCGCTTCTGGCCGCTGATGGCCGACATCTGTGGTTTCGACGCGGATCTGGCCTACGCCGCGCGGCTGCAGGCATTGAATGCCGCGGGCATCGGTCTGTGGGATGTGATCGGTCGCTGCGAGCGCCGAGGCAGCCTGGACGCGGACATCGTGCGTGGCACGGAAGTGGCCAATGCACTGCCGGAACTGATCGCCACGTTGCCTGAGCTGAAGCTGATCGGCTGCAATGGCGCTGCATCATGGCAGGCGTTCCAGCGCTGGGTGCTGCCGCAGCTGCTGGAGGCCCCGCCACAGGTGGTTGCATTGCCCTCGACCAGCCCGGCCAATGCGGCGTGGTCGTTGCCGCGCCTGCGCCAGGCCTGGCAGCCGGTTGCAGACGCACTGGCGACATGAAGCGGACATCGTCCGGACAATACGCTACCGACTGGTCGCGGCCGGGACCCGTGGGCAACAGCCTGTCCCGGCTGCGTGCGTACTGAAAACACCTGTAACGGTTGGCGCTGGACCCCGCTGGCCGCACAATAGACGTTTCCCTACACCAGATTGCCGGAGTTATCCCCATGGCCGAAATCAAGGAAGCACTTGTCCCCGATATCGGTGACTACAGCGATATCCCGGTAATCGAGGTGCTTGTCGCCGTCGGCGACACGGTCAAGAAGGACCAGGGCCTGGTGACGCTGGAAAGCGACAAGGCGACGATGGAAGTGCCGTCCTCGGTGGCAGGCGTGGTCAAGGAACTGAAGGTCAAGGTGGGCGACAGCCTGTCCGAAGGCAAGGTCGTGGCGCTGATCGAAGTGGCCGAAGGCGAAGCCGCCGCGCTGGCCGCCGCCGCACCGGCACCGGCCAAGTCCGCTGCCCCGGCTGCCGCCACCCAGAGCGCGCCGGCCCCGGCCGCCGCTGCGGCGGCCGCTCCGGCCACTCCGGCCGCCAGCGGTGGCGCAGTGGAAGCGCTGGTGCCGGACATCGGCGACTACGCCGGCATCCCGGTCATCGAAGTGCTGGTCGCCGTCGGCGACACGGTCAAGAAGGACCAGGGCCTGGTCACGCTGGAAAGCGACAAGGCCACCATGGAAGTGCCGTCCTCGGTGGCCGGTGTGGTCAAGGAGATCAAGGTCAAGGTCGGCGACAACCTGTCGCAGGGCGATGTGGTTGCGATCATCGAGGCCGAGGGCGCTGCCGCTCCGGCACCGACCAAGGCCGCCGCTGCCGCCGCGCCTGCAGCCGCTGAGACAGCCACCAAGGTCGAGCCGGTCGCCGTTCCGGCGCAGCCGGACAAGCTGGCGGCCCGCGAGATCGCCTCGGCCGGTACCCCGTCCAGCCCGCCGGTGCAGTTCAACGCCGATGGCGTGCTGCCGGCCAAGGTGCCGTATGCCACCCCGGCGGTGCGTGTGTTCGCCCGCGAACTGGGCGTGGACCTGCTGCAGATCAACGGCACCGAGAAGGGCGGCCGCATCACCAAGGCTGACGTGCAGAAGTTCGTCAAGGCCGCACTCAGTGGTGGTGTGCCAGCAGCTGCCGGTGGCGCCGTCGCCGCCGGTGGTGGCCTGAACCTGCTGCCGTGGCCGAAGGTCGACTTCAGCAAGTTCGGCGAGACCGAAGTCCAGCCGCTGTCGCGCATCAAGAAGATCTCCGGCGCGAACCTGGCCCGCAACTGGGCGATGATCCCGCACGTCACCCAGTTCGAACAGGCCGACATCACCGACCTGGAAGGCCTGCGCGTGGCGCTGAACAAGGAAAACGAGAAGGCCGGCATCAAGCTGACCATGCTTGCCTTCCTGATCAAGGCCAGCGCCGCGGCGCTGAAGAAGTTCCCGGAATTCAACGCCTCGCTCGACGCCAGCGGTGAGAACCTGACCCTGAAGAAGTACTTCCACATCGGCTTTGCCGCCGATACGCCGAACGGCCTGGTCGTGCCGGTCATCCGCGACGTGGACAAGAAGGGCGTGGTGCAGATCGCGCAGGAAACCGGCGAACTGGCCAAGAAGGCGCGCGACGGCAAGCTGGGCCCGGCCGACATGAGCGGCGGCTGCTTCTCGATCAGCTCGCTGGGCGGCATCGGTGGCACCGCGTTCACCCCGATCGTCAATGCACCGGAAGTGGCCATCCTGGGCGTGTCCAAGTCCTCCATCCAGCCGGTCTGGAATGGCAAGGAGTTCGCGCCGAAGTTGATGCTGCCGCTGTCGCTGAGCTACGACCACCGCGTCATCGACGGCGCCCTGGCCGCACGCTTCACCACGTACCTGTCGCAGGTGCTGGCCGACATGCGCCGCGTGCTGCTGTAAGGCATCGCTTTGCCCCCACCGTGCGGCCGCTGCCCCTGGCGCGGCCGCGTGAACAGATGCAGTGACAGCCCGCCGGCCATGCCGGCCGGGCACAAGGAAAACCACCATGGCCACGATTGAAGTCAAGGTTCCCGACATCGGCGATTACAGCGATGTTCCGGTGATCGAAGTGTTGGTCGCCGTCGGCGACACGGTGAAGAAGGATCAGGGCCTGGTGACCCTGGAGTCGGACAAGGCCACCCTGGAAGTGCCGTCCTCGGCGGCCGGCGTGGTCAAGGAGATCAAGGTCAAGCTGGGCGATACCCTGTCCGAAGGCGCCGTGGTCGTGGTGCTGGACGCTGAAGGCGCCGCCGAAGCCCCGGCCAAGGTCGCTGCGCCGGCTCCGGCTCCGGCCGCTCCGGCCAGCAAGCCGCCGGTGACCCCCTCGCACCGCGCCCCGGCCGAGCCGGTGGCACCGAAGCCGGCGCTGTCCAGTGGCAAGCCGGCCGACATCGAATGCGAAATGGTCGTGCTGGGCTCCGGCCCGGGCGGCTACACCGCCGCCTTCCGCGCCGCCGACGTCGGCCTGGATACGGTGCTGGTCGAGCGCTACGCCAGCCTCGGCGGCGTCTGCCTCAACGTCGGTTGCATTCCGTCCAAGGCGCTGCTGCACGCTGCCGCGGTGATCGACGAAGTGGCCCACGCCGGCGATTTCGGCGTCGAGTTCGGCAAGCCGACCATCACCCTGGACAAGCTGCGCCAGTACAAGGAAAAGGTCGTCAACCAGCTGACCAAGGGCCTGGCCGGCATGGCCAAGCAGCGCAAGGTCCGCAACGTGCAGGGTGTCGGCAGGTTCATCTCGGCCAACGAACTGGAGATCACCGCCGCAGACGGCAGCACCCAGCTGCTGCGCTTCCAGAAGTGCATCATTGCCGCTGGTTCGCAGGCGGTGAAGCTGCCGAACTTCCCGTGGGACGACAAGCGCGTGATGGATTCCACCGACGCGCTGGAGCTGGCCGAAGTGCCGGGCTCGCTGCTGGTCGTCGGCGGCGGCATCATCGGCCTGGAAATGGCCACTGTGTACAGCGCACTGGGCAGCAAGGTCACCGTGGTCGAGTTCATGGACCAGCTGATGCCGGGCGCCGACAAGGACCTGGTCAAGCCGTTGGCCGACCGCCTGAAGAAGCAGGGCATCGAAGTGCACCTGAAGACCAAGGCCTCGGGCGTCACCGCCGATGCCAAGGGCATCACCGTGACCTTCGAGGCGGCCGAGGAAGGCCAGGCACCGGCGCTGGCACAGGGCACTTTCGACCGTGTTCTGGTGGCCGTCGGGCGTTCGCCGAACGGCAAGAAGATCGATGCCGAGAAGGCCGGTGTGCAGGTCACCGAGCGTGGCTTCATCCCGGTTGATCGCCAGATGCGCACCAACGTGCCGCACATCTTTGCCATCGGCGACATCGTCGGCAACCCGATGCTGGCCCACAAGGCCACCCACGAAGGCAAGCTGGCCGCCGAAGTGGCCGCTGGTCACAAGAAGGAGTGGGTGGCCCGCGTGATTCCGTCGGTGGCCTACACCAACCCGGAAATCGCCTGGGTGGGCGTGACCGAGACCGAAGCCAAGGCCAAGGGCCTGAAGGTCGGCGTGGCCAAGTTCCCGTGGGCCGCCAGCGGCCGCGCGATCGGCATCGGTCGCACCGAGGGCTTCACCAAGCTGATCTTCGATGAGGAGACCCGCCGCATCATCGGCGGCGCGATCGTCGGCGTGCATGCCGGTGACCTGCTGGCCGAGATCGGCCTGGCCATCGAGATGGGTGCCGAAGCCGAAGACATCGGCCACACCATCCATGCGCACCCGACGCTGAGCGAATCGGTGGCGATGGCCTCGGAAATCTACGACGGCACGATCACCGATCTGTACATGCCGAAGAAGAAGTAAGGCGCCCGCGCCGTTCCGAACGAAAAGCCCCGGCATCTGCCGGGGTTTTTTGTTGAGCTTCGATCACTCTCATTGCGAGCGTTCGGGCCGCTGCGCGGGTGGCCGGCGTCTGGACAAATGTCCCCCGTCGTCCGCCTGCGGCGGTCGCCTCCTCCTTTACTTTGTCCAGACGCCGGCCACCCACGCAGCGGCTCGGCTTGCGGGTAGTCGAGAGCCACTGCCTGGGCCGCCTGGATGCCTGACACGCGGAGGGAGCGGGGGCTGGGTGCGAAGTATAGGAGGAGGTGACGGCTGCAGGCCGGCGCCGGGGGACATTCGCAGCCAGCCCCCGCTCCCTCCAGCGCTCGACCACGCCTGCGTCTACGGCAACTGTCACCGCGAAGGTCTGGGCCGCAGCGCAGGTGGCCGGCGTCTGGACAAATGTCCCCCGTCGTCCGCCTGCGGCGGTCGCCTCCTCCTTTACTTTGTCCAAACGCCTGCCACCCGCGCTGCGGCTCGGCTTGCGGATAGTAAGAGCCAGTGCCAAAGCCGCCCGGATGCCTGACACGCGGGGGGAGAGGGGCTTGCGTGCGAAGTAAAGGAGGAGGTGACGGCCGCAGGCCGGCGCCGGGGGACATTCGCACGCAAGCCCCTCTCCCCCCGCGCTCGACCAACCCGCTTCTGCTTGACCGTGCAATCAAAAAAGCGCGGCCCCGATGTTCCGGAGGCCGCGCCAGGAGAGAGAGTGCCGTGGAAGGGGCGGGTGTCAGAACACGAAGCTGACGCCGGCCACCGGGCCCTTGAATTCCTGCTTCAGGCCGATGGTGCCGTCGCTGCCCTTCTTGTCCGCATCGAGCTTGAACCAGTCGTAGCCGGCGAACACACCGAAGTTCTTGGTGAAGCGGTAATCGACGATGGCGTTGGCGCGGCTCAGATCGCCCTTGTAGTCATCGAAGCTGCCCCAGCGCGTGTTGAGGTACTGGCCCTGCAGGGTGATCATCCACTTCTCGGACGGGGTGAAGCTCAATCGCGCACCGACCACCGGCGCCACGCCGTCGGTCTTCTCGTTGAGGAACTGGCCTTCGTACACGGTGCCGAGGTCGGCGTAGGCCTTGGTGCTGACCTTGGCGTACTCGGCACCCAGCTGCAGGCCGAGGTCGAACGTATCGGTGTCCACCACCGAGTAGTCATAGACCAGGCTGGCCACCTGGTACTTCAGTTCGCCCTTGACGAAGCTGCCGGACGGCACGTTGACGTCACCGAAGGAGATGTCCTGGCCGAGGGTCTCGCGGCGGTCCTTGTCGTACTTGAAATAGTTGAACAGCAGGCGTTGGCGGTTGCTGATGCGGAACATGCCGTCAATGCGCGGCTCCCACTCCTTGCCACCCAGCTTGAAGTCCTCGGAAAAGCCGATGTCCTGCCCGGCGACATTGGTCTTGCCGCGGAGCGTGTTGTCCGAGTCGATGTTCATCGCACCCAGGCGCAGGGCAAAGCGGTCGTCGCCTTCGGCGGCGTGGGCAGCGGTGGCGAACGAGGCGCCGGCGGCGATCAGGGAGAGAGCGAGCAGGGTGGGTACGGGGCGCATCGAAGAGTCCTTGCAGTGGTTCATCAGAATGAAGACCACTGTGCCGGACAGGCCCGTCCACCATCCGTGAACGTATGGTCCACGGCATGTGCACGGTTCAGTGCTGTCGCGACGATGCAAAAAGATGGCCCCGGAGACGGGCTTCGGGGCCATCGTGGGACCTGCGGGGTGGAGCCGACGAGGATGCTGCAGGCAGGTCGAAAGATCGGACCCGCGCATCCGGCGAAAGTTCCTCGCCTGCGACCAAAGTTCAATACTGCGGTGCAGCATCATGCGGAAGTCATTGTCCCCCGGGTGGTACGCAAAAATGTAACCGTTACCGCAACTTGCGGCTTCCCGGGATGAACAGGCAGCGGTTGTCTCGCAAATTGTCCCATTGCTATAATTTGGCGGCTCGATGAGGCCCCCCTGCTGTAGCCGCCTCAGCCTTCCACTTGCAACCACGCGGGACGTCCTGTGCTGAACTCCGTTGATGCGGGTCGGCGACTGATGCTGCGCGCCGCGGTCTACCCGCTGGCCGCGGTCGCTGTCCTGGCCCTGGCCTTCCTGCTGGTCGGTCCGAAATATGCCCTCGGCGCGCTGGCGTCCGGTGTGGCCATTTCGGCCGGTGGCTGGGTGGCGGCAAGGATGGCGCTGGGGGGTGGGGCGGTGGCCGCAGGATCGGCGATGGCTCGCCTGATCATTGCGATCGTGGCCAAGTGGGTCGTGGTTTTCGGCGTCCTGCTGGTGGGGTTCCTGGTCTTCAAGCTGCCTGCATTGGCGCTGTTGGCCGGTATCGCCGTCGGCTTGATGTTCCAGGTCCTGGCGATGGCCAGGCGTTGACAGAATTCAATTAACTGAAGGTTCCGGACACATGGCGGGCGAGGCTCTAACCCCTACCAGCTACATCCAGCATCACCTGCACAACCTGACCGCGCCGGTCGGCAAGGGTGAGGGTATGTTCTGGCATATCCACGTCGATACCTTCCTCACCGCGGTCCTGATGGGCCTGGTGATCGTTGTCGCGTTCTGGCTGGGCACCCGCAAGGCCACCGCCGGCGTGCCTGGCAAGTGGCAGGCCTTCGTCGAGATCTGCCTGGAGTTCGTCGACCGCCAGGCCAAGGACACCTACCACGGCAAGAGCAAGCTGGTCACGCCGATCGCCATCACCATCTTCTTCTGGATTCTGCTGATGAATCTGCTGAAGATGATCCCGGCCGATTTCATCGCCAAGCCGCTGGAATGGGCGGGCGTGCACTACTGGAAGCCGGTCCCGACCGCTGACGTCAATGCCACCCTGGGCATGGCCATCAGCGTGTTCTTCCTGATGCTGTTCTTCGCACTGAAGTCGAAGGGCCTGGGCGGCTTCATCAAGGAATTCCTGACGGCGCCGTTCGGCAAGTGGATGATGCCGTTCAACCTGATCCTCAACATCGTCGAGTGGCTGAGCAAGCCGATCTCGCTGGCGATGCGACTGTTCGGCAACATGTTCGGCGGCGAAATCGTGTTCCTGCTGATCTGGGTGCTGGGTGGTGCCGGTTTCTTCGGTGCCATTGCCGGTGGTGTGTTCGGCCTCGGCTGGATGCTGTTCCACCTGCTGGTGATCCCGCTGCAGGCCTTCATCTTCATGATGCTGTCGATCGTGTACCTGAGCCTGTCGGAAGACGCTCACTGAGTTTCAAGCTTCAACGCGTTTCAACCTTCATCCGTTTCATCACCCTTAGCAACTTAAGTTCCTGGAGATAACCATGTACTTCGCCGTCCTGACCAACTTCGCGCAGATTCAGAGCTCCACCGCCCTTGCCGTCGGCATCATGATCGGCCTGGCCGCGCTGGGCGCCGGTCTGGGTCTGGCCATCATGGCTGGTAAGTTCCTGGAGTCGGCCGCCCGCCAGCCGGAACTGATCCCGGTCCTGCAGGTCCGCATGTTCATCACCGCCGGCCTGATCGACGCCGCGTTCATCATCTCGGTCGCCGTTGGCCTGCTGCTGGCCTTCGCCAACCCGCTGTCGGCTGCCTTCGCTGGCGCCGTCACCAAGGCTCTGGCCGGCTGATACAGCGGTTTGAGACGACCGGGTGCTGATGCACCCGGTTTCGGATGAAGGCCGGATGTGCCGCTTCGGCGGCGCGTCCACCCCGAAACCAGCGATCGAGCTAACCATGAATATCAATTTCACCCTTCTTGCGCAGGCGCTGGCCTTCGCTGGTCTGATCTGGATCATCGCGACCAAGATCTGGCCGCCGCTGATGAACGCGATCGAAGAGCGCCAGCAGAAGATTGCTGAAGGCCTCGCTGCTGCCGACCGCAGCCAGAAAGATCTGGCCCAGGCGCAGGAGAAGGTCAACGAAGCGCTGAAGGAAGCCCGCACCAAGGCCAACGAGATCATCGATCAGGCCCATGCGCGTGCCAACCAGATCGTTGATGCTGCCCGCAACGAAGCGATCACCGAAGCCACCCGTCAGAAGGAACTGGCCCAGGCTGAAATCGACGCCGCCGCCAACCGTGCCCGTGAAGATCTGCGCAAGCAGGTGTCCGCGCTGGCCGTGACCGGTGCCGAAAAGCTGCTCAAGCGCGAAATCGACGCCAACGCCCACAAGGCGCTGCTCGACGAGCTGGCCTCGGAGATCTAAGGATGAGCCAGGCCCTCACGCTTGCCCGCCCGTACGCCCGCGCCGCGTTCGCGACCGCGCGCGACGAAGGCGCGTTCGCGCCGTGGTCGGACGCCCTGGCGTTCTCCGCCCACGTCGCCGCCGACCCGCGCGTGGCGGCCCTGCTCGCCAACCCGGAGCTGGGTCGTGACGACGCCGTCGCCCTGCTGGCGCCGGTGTCCCACGGCGAGACCTACTCGCGCTTCCTGGCCATCCTGGCCGAATCGCATCGTCTGCCGCTGCTGCCGGAAATCTCCGGCATGTTCGACGCCCTGCGCGCCGAAGCCGAGCACGTGGTCAAGGCCACCGTCACCTCGGCTGCCGAGCTGTCGGCCGGCGAGCTGGACGCGATCAAGGTCGCGCTGCGCAAGCGCTTCAACCGCGAGGTCGACGTGACCACTGCGGTCGATGCTTCGCTGATCGGCGGCGCCGTGATCGACGCCGGCGACGTGGTCATCGATGGTTCGCTGAAGGGCAAGCTGGCCCGTCTGCAGACCGCGCTCGCTAACTGAATTCATTTAACGTCCGGCCCCGCTGCCGGCACTAGGACTTGACGATGGCAACCACGCTCAACCCCTCCGAAATCAGCGAACTGATCAAGAACCGCATCGAGAAGGTCAAGCTGGCCGCGGAATCGCGCAACGAAGGCACCGTGACCAGCGTGTCCGACGGCATCGTGCGCATCTTCGGTCTGGCCGACGTGATGCAGGGCGAAATGATCGAACTGCCGAACAACACCTTCGCCCTGGCCCTGAACCTGGAGCGCGACTCGGTCGGCGCCGTGGTCCTGGGTGACTACGAGCACCTGCGCGAAGGCGACGTCGCCAAGACCACCGGCCGCATCCTGGAAGTGCCGGTCGGTCCGGAACTGCTGGGCCGCGTCGTGAACGCGCTGGGCGAGCCGATCGACGGCAAGGGCCCGCTGGGCACCGACCTGACCGCTCCGGTGGAGCGCGTTGCTCCGGGCGTGATCTGGCGCAAGTCGGTCGACCAGCCGGTGCAGACCGGTTACAAGTCGGTCGACTCGATGATCCCGATCGGCCGTGGCCAGCGCGAGCTGATCATCGGTGACCGCCAGACCGGCAAGACCGCCATGGCGATCGATGCGGTGATCAACCAGAAGGGCACCGGCATCAAGTGCGTGTACGTTGCGATCGGCCAGAAGGCGTCGACCATCGCCAACATCGTGCGCAAGCTGGAAGAGAACGGCGCGCTGGCCCACACCATCGTGGTGGCCGCGACCGCTTCCGAATCGGCTGCCATGCAGTACATCAGCGCCTACTCGGGCTGCACCATGGGTGAGTACTTCATGGACCGCGGCGAAGACGCGCTGATCGTGTACGACGATCTGTCCAAGCAGGCCGTCGCCTACCGCCAGATCTCCCTGCTGCTGAAGCGTCCGCCGGGCCGCGAAGCCTACCCGGGTGACGTGTTCTACCTGCACTCGCGCCTGCTGGAACGCGCTGCCCGCGTGTCCGAGGAATACGTCGAGAAGTTCACCGAAGGCAAGGTCACCGGCAAGACCGGCTCGCTGACCGCGCTGCCGATCATCGAAACCCAGGCCGGCGACGTGTCCGCCTTCGTTCCGACCAACGTGATCTCGATCACCGACGGCCAGATCTTCCTGGAAACCGACCTGTTCAACGCCGGCATCCGCCCGGCCGTGAACGCCGGTATCTCGGTGTCGCGCGTCGGTGGCTCGGCCCAGACCAAGATCATCAAGAAGCTGTCGGGCGGTATCCGTATCTCGCTGGCCCAGTACCGTGAGCTGGCTGCGTTCGCGCAGTTCGCCTCGGACCTGGACGAAGCGACCCGCAAGCAGCTGGAGCGTGGCCAGCGCGTCACCGAGCTGATGAAGCAGAAGCAGTACGCGCCCATGTCGATCGCCAACCAGGCGCTGTCGATCTACGCCGTCAACGAGGGCTACCTCGATGACGTGCCGGTCAACAAGCTGCTGGCGTTCGAAGAAGGCCTGCACGCCCACTTCGCCAATACCCAGGGCGAGCTGATCAGCAAGGTCAACGCTACCGGCGGTTGGGACAACGACATCGAAGGTGCCTTCAAGAAGGGCATCGCCGAGTTCAAGACCACCGGCAGCTGGTAATCGCGGTCCTGTAGAGCGGAGCCCCAGGCTCCGCTGGACCAGATGACAAACGGTTGAACAACGCGGGGCATCAGCCCCGCGCCACGGGAAACAAGAGATGGCAAGCGGACGCGAAATCAAAACCAAGATCAAGAGCGTGCAGAACACCCGCAAGGTGACGCGCGCCCTGGAAATGGTCTCGGCCTCCAAGATCCGCAAGGCGCAGGATCGGATGAAGACCTCGCGTCCGTACGCGCAGGCGATGAAGCAGGTGATCGGTCACCTGGCCCAGGCCAGCACCGACTACCAGCATCCGTTCCTGGTCGAGCGTGAGCAGGTCAAGCGGGTCGGTTTCATCGTGATCTCCTCCGATCGCGGCCTGGCCGGCGGCCTGAACAACAACCTGTTCCGCAAGATGCTGGGCGAAGCCAAGGCATGGCAGGACAAGGGTGCCGAAGTGGACCTGGTGACCATCGGCCAGAAGGCTTCGACCTTCTTCCGCCGCGTGAAGGTCAACATGGTCGGCAGCGTGACCCACATCGGCGACGTGCCGAAGCTGGAATCGCTGATCGGTGTGATCAAGGTCATGCTCGACGCCTTCACCGAAGGCAAGATCGACCGCGTGTACCTGGTCTACAACCGCTTCGTGAACACCATGGTGCAGAAGGCCAGCTTCGATCAGCTGCTGCCGCTGCCGCCAGCCGAGAAGCAGGTCGCTCACCACGACTGGGACTACCTGTACGAACCCGATGCCGCGACCGTGCTCGAGCACGTGATGACGCGTTACATCGAGTCGCTGGTGTACCAGGCACTGCTGGAAAACGTCGCCTCCGAGCATGCCGCACGCATGGTCGCGATGAAGGCGGCGAGCGACAACGCCAACAAGCTGATCGGCACCCTGCAGCTCGTCTACAACAAGGCGCGCCAGGCAGCGATCACCCAGGAAATCTCCGAAATCGTCGGCGGCGCGGCAGCAGTCTGACCGCGTTCGTTCAAAGCACACATTAGAGGATGCAGCAATGAGTCAGGGCAAGATCGTTCAGATCATCGGCGCGGTCGTCGACGTCGAATTCCCGCGTGAATCGGTGCCGAAGGTGTACGACGCACTGAAGGTCGAAAACACCGAGATCACCCTCGAAGTCCAGCAGCAGCTGGGCGACGGCGTGGTGCGTACCATCGCCCTCGGTTCCACCGACGGCCTGAAGCGCAACCTGGTTGCCGTCAACACCGGCCGCGGCATCTCGGTGCCGGTCGGCGCCGGCACCCTGGGCCGCATCATGGACGTGCTGGGCCGTCCGATCGACGAAGCCGGCCCGGTCGCTGCCAGCGACAACTGGGAAATCCACCGCGCTGCGCCGTCGTATGAAGACCAGTCCCCGGCCACCGAGCTGCTGGAAACCGGCATCAAGGTCATCGACCTGATGTGCCCGTTCGCCAAGGGCGGCAAGGTCGGCCTGTTCGGCGGCGCCGGCGTCGGCAAGACCGTCAACATGATGGAGCTGATCAACAACATCGCCAAGGCGCACAGCGGCCTGTCCGTGTTCGCCGGCGTGGGTGAGCGTACCCGTGAGGGCAACGACTTCTACCACGAAATGAAGGACTCCAACGTCCTGGACAAGGTGGCGATGGTGTACGGCCAGATGAACGAGCCGCCGGGCAACCGCCTGCGCGTCGCGCTGACCGGCCTGACCATGGCCGAGTACTTCCGCGACGAGAAGGACGAAAACGGCAAGGGCAAGGACGTCCTGTTGTTCGTCGACAACATCTACCGCTACACCCTGGCCGGTACCGAAGTGTCGGCACTGCTGGGCCGTATGCCGTCCGCGGTGGGTTACCAGCCGACCCTGGCCGAGGAAATGGGCGTCCTGCAGGAGCGCATCACCTCGACCAAGAACGGCTCGATCACCTCGATCCAGGCCGTCTACGTTCCCGCGGACGACCTGACCGACCCGTCGCCGGCGACCACCTTCGCCCACCTGGACTCGACCGTCACCCTGTCGCGTTCGATCGCCTCGCTGGGTATCTACCCGGCCGTCGATCCGCTGGACTCCACCAGCCGCCAGATGGATCCGCTGGTCATCGGCCACGAGCACTACGACACCGCCCAGCGCGTCCAGCAGACCCTGCAGAAGTACAAGGAACTGAAGGACATCATCGCGATCCTGGGCATGGACGAACTGTCCGAAGAGGACAAGCAGGCCGTGTCGCGCGCCCGTAAGATCGAGCGCTTCTTCAGCCAGCCGTTCCACGTGGCCGAAGTGTTCACCGGTTCGCCGGGCAAGTACGTGCCGCTGAAGGACACCATCCGTGGCTTCAAGGCCATCGTCGATGGCGAGTACGACCACCTGCCGGAGCAGGCGTTCTACATGGTCGGCGGCATCGAAGAAGCGGTCGAGAAGGCCAAGAAGATGGCCGAGAAGGCCTGATCCGGGACGGGCGGGAGCGATCCTGCCCGACCTGACGCCGGCGCCGGGCAACCGCCCGCGCCGGTGGACCCCCACGGTGGCATTGCGCCGCCGCGAACAGCGAAGAGATTTGCATGAGCACGATCCGTTGCGACATCGTCAGCGCCGAGCAGGAAATCTTCCGTGGCGAAGCGACCCTGGTCGTGGCCACCGGTGAGCTGGGTGAACTGGGCATCGCGCCCAAGCACGCGCCGCTGATCACCCGCCTGAAGCCGGGCAAGGTGGTGGTCACCACGCCGAACGGCGAGCAGCTGGATTTCGCCATCTCCGGCGGTATCCTGGAAGTGCAGCCGCAGGTGGTGACCGTGCTGGCCGACACCGCGATCCGCGCGCAGGACATCGACGAAGCCTCGGTCCGCAAGGCCAAGGAAGAAGCCGAACGCATCCTGGCCAACCGCGGCGAAGCGATGGAAGTGGCCGAAGCCCAGCAGAAGCTGGCTGAAGCCGTCGTCCAGCTGCAGGCACTGGAACGCCTGCGCAAGAATCTCAAGCACTGAGGTTCGCGCTGCATCCACGAGAACGCCGGCCCTGTGCCGGCGTTTTTGTTTGGGGCGGGGCAGGGCCGATTGGGTAGAGCCGACGGGGTAGAGTCGACTGTCAGTCGACTACCGCGCGCAGCGCGGGATTTTCGCGACCTCACGGAAGAGCAGTCGACTGACAGTCGACTCTACCGTTCCGGTTCCCGCCCCCAATCCGGCATCCCGATTCCCGCCTCGTCTCAGCGATACACCACGTAGCGCATCAACAGGAACGACACGCATGCGAGCCCGCCTTCCACCAGCGGCTTGGCCAGCCACGTGAATTGCAGGCCCAGCGCCTGGTCGACCAGGCTGACCAGCAGCGTGCTCGTCGCCGTCAGCAGCAGCCACAGCCCGAAGAAACGTGCAAAGCGCTTCCATCCCAGCTTGCGGGTGCCGGCCTCGGCAAAGGTGTAGCGGCCGTTGAGCCAGAAGCCCAGCAGCATGCCGGCCAGGCGACCGGCGATGTTGGCCGGCGCGACCGGCATGCCCAGCGCGGTGGCGACCACGAACACCAGCCAATCGACCAGCAGCTGCACGAGCCCGATCACGAGGTAGGTGCTTCCCTGGCGGAGCAGGCTCATCGGCGTGGTGAAGGAGGAGGGATGCCCATGTTAACGGCCCACGCTCTAGAATCACCGGCAACGAACTACGGACTGCTGCTCCCATGACCCAAGCCCTGCACGTCATCATCCTCGCCGCCGGCGCCGGCAAGCGCATGAAGTCGGTGCTGCCGAAGGTGCTGCAGCCGATCGCCGGCCAGCCGATGCTGGCGCACGTGATCGATACGGCCCGCGAGCTGCAGCCGGAGGCCATCCACGTGGTTTACGGCCATGGTGGCGAGGCGGTGCGTCAGTACTTCGCCGGCCAGCCCGACCTGCAGTGGGCCGAACAGGTCCAGCAGCTCGGTACCGGCGACGCAGTGGCGCAGGCAATGCCGCAGGTTCCCGACGCTGCGCAGGTGCTGGTGTTGTACGGCGATGTGCCGCTGATCCGCGCGCAGACCCTGCGCGACCTGCTGGCGCAGCCGGGCCGGCTGGCAGTGCTGGTGGCCGATGTCGATGACCCGAGCGGTTACGGCCGGGTGCTGCGCGATGCAGAGGGCAAGGTGGGCTCCATCGTCGAGCAGAAGGACGCCACCGACGACCAGCTGCGCGTGCGCACGATCAACACCGGCATCATCGCCGCAGAGTCGACCGCGCTGCGCCGCTGGTTGTCGCAGCTGTCCAACAGCAATGCGCAGGGCGAGTACTACCTTACCGATGTGTTCGCGTTCGCCGCGCATGAGTACACCCCGGCCGAGATGGCCCTGGTCGCCGATGCACAGGAGGCCGAGGGGGCGAATGATCCATGGCAGCTGTCGCAGCTGGAGCGCGCCTGGCAGCGCCGTGCGGTGCGTGCACTGTGCGCTCAGGGCGCGCGCGTGCGTGACCCGGCACGACTGGATATCCGTGGCACCGTCACCGTGGGCAGCGATGTACTGATCGATGTCGACGTTGTTCTTGAAGGCAACGTCGTGCTCGGTGACGGCGTTACCGTAGGCCCGTTCAACCGGCTGAAGGACGTCAACCTGGGGCCCGGCACCGAAGTGCGCGCGCATTGCGACCTGGAAGGCGTGGTGACCGAAGGTGCCGCGCAGATCGGCCCGTTCGCACGCTTGCGGCCGGGTACCGTGCTGGCCGATGGCGTACACGTCGGCAACTTCGTCGAAACCAAGAAGGTCACCCTCGGCGTCGGCAGCAAGGCCAACCATCTCACCTACCTGGGTGACGCGGTGATCGGCAGCAGGGTGAACATCGGTGCCGGAACCATCACCTGCAACTACGATGGCGTGAACAAGTCGACCACCACCATCGGCGACAACGCCTTCATCGGCTCCAACAGCTCGCTGGTGGCGCCGATCACCATCGGCGAGGGCGCGACCATCGCTGCCGGGTCGGTCATCACCCGCACCGCGCCGGACGGCAAGCTGACGCTGGCACGTGCACGACAGGAAACCATCGATGGCTGGAAGCGCCCGGTCAAGAAGTCCTGAGCCACGGGTTCCGCGCACCGATGAGCTGGGTGTGCTGCCGGCGATCGAACAACGTGCCGGCGAACTGCTGAGGGGTCACGAGGCCTATCCGGTGTTTGCCAGCCACGGCCTGGACCTGCCGACGCTGCAGGAAGGCCTTGAGCGTGGGCAGCTGTGGGTGGTGGATGGCGCCGCCGGCGGTGTTGCCGGCTACCTGCTGGCCGGCGACCTGGCAGGCGAGTTCCATGTCCTGCAGATGGATGTGGATCCAGCGCACGCGCGTCGTGGCCATGGCCGTGCATTGCTGCGGCATGCCTTGGCGCAGGCCAGGGCCACTGGCTTTGCTGCAGCGGTGCTGACCACCTTGAGCGATGTGCCGTGGAATGCAGCCTTCTACGCCAGCGAAGGGTTCGAGGTCGTGCCCGAGGCGCAGTGGAGCGAGGGCCTGCGCGCGGTGATGGCCGAAGAGGCCGCGCTGGGATTTCCAATGCATCTGCGGGTGGCGATGCGGCAGGTCTGGTAGGTGCCGACCCTGGTCGGCACATCCACGCATGGCGTGGCTCTACTGACAGACCGAGCCAAGTCGGCAACTCACCCCACCGGCAACAGGATCGACACGCACAGCCCGCCATCACCGCGGTTCTGCAGCGACACCCGCCCACCGTGTGCCTCCACGATCTCGCGGGTCAGTGCCAGTCCCAACCCGGTACCGTTGCGCTTGGTCGAATAGAACGGCATCAGCGCGTTCTGCAGCACCTGCTCGTTCATGCCCTTGCCACGGTCCAGCACATCCAGGCGCAGCCATTGCGGCAACCGCGTCAGCTGCACCTGCACGTCATCATTGGGCGGATCGGCTTCGGCACAGGCTTCATGCGCGTTCTTCAGCAGGTTCAACAGCGCCTGCCCGAACTGCGCGATGTCGATCCGGCTGCTCAGTTCCTCGTCCGGTTCACGTTCCATGCCGAACGGAATCTGCTGGCGCAGGCTGGACAGGAAGGGCGCCCAGTGCACGGTCTGCAGTTGCGGTTGCGGCAGCTTGGCGAAGCGCGCATAGCCACGGATGAAGCCTTCCAGGTGGCGCGCGCGGTCTTCGATGGTGGTGAAGATCTCCGGCAGCCGATCGAAGCGCTCGCGCTGTACCAGCACGCCGCCGGAATGGGCCAGCGAGGCGATCGGCGCCAGCGAGTTGTTGAGCTCGTGGCTGATCACCCGGATCACCTTCTTCCACGTCTGCACTTCCTGGCGGCGCAGTTCGGCGGTGAGCAGGCGTACCAGCAGCAGGTCGTGCGGGCGGCCGTTGAGCTGGAAAGATCGGCGTGAGAGGTGATAGACCTGTTCGTCGTCCTCATCGCCGTCTTCGCCTTCCGCATGTACCGCGAACAGGCTGTCGCCGCCACGGGCGATGGCATCGCGCAGCTCCACCGGCACCTGCTCCAGCACCTCTTCCAGGCGCTGACCTTCCAGCTTCCAGCCGCCATGCAGCAGCTTGCGCGCGGCCAGGTTGGAGAACACCACGCGGGCGATGCCATCGCCGCCGGAAGCAATCAGCAGCATCGCCACCGGGGTGTTCTGTACCATGGTGTCCAGCAGCAGTTCGCGCTGCACCAGGCCTTGCCGCTGCTCGCGCAGCACGTCGCCCAGTTCGCGGTGCGCCTGCACCAGGTCACCCAGTTCGTCGTTGCCTGGCCAGTACACACCGAAGTTGTACTCACCGTCGCGGTAGCTGCTGGTGGTGCCGGCCAAGGCGCGCATCAATGAACGTACCGGCGCGGTTGCACGGCGCAGGGTCCACCACATCAGCGACAGCAGGATCAGCGCCGACACCGTGGTCACCACCCAGCCATGGTCCATCCAGTAGGCCAGCAGCCACGGCAACGCGGCGGCCAGCGCCAGCACCGGCAGCAGGCGCAGGAACAGGCGGAAGGTGAACGAGCGCCGTTTCATTCGCGTGGGATGCCGTGCCGGTCCATGCGCCGGTACAGTGCCTGGCGGCTCAGGCCGAGTTCGGCGGCGGCCTGGGCGATGACGCCGTGGTTGCGCGCCAGCACATCCTCGATGCGCGCACGGTCAGGATCATTGCCGGCACTGGCTGCCGGTCGCGGTGCAGGTGCGGCACGCGGCAGGTTCAGGTCGGCCACTTCGATGCGGTTGCCGGTCGCCAGCAGCTCGGCCCGCTGGATCACGTTGCGCAGTTCGCGCACGTTGCCGGGCCAGGGGTGCCGTTGCAAGGCCGCGGTGGCGGCGCTGGAAAGTGGCTTGCCGGCGGTCAGGAAGCGCTCGGCCAGGGGCACGATGTCGCCCGGGCGCTCGGCCAATGGTGGCAGTACCAGTTCCACCGTATTGAGGCGGTAGTACAGGTCTTCGCGGAAGGTGCCGTCGCGGATCATCGCCGGCAGGTCGGCATTGGTCGCGCTGACCACACGGACTTTGACCTGGCGCTCGCGATTGGAGCCAAGACGCTCGAAGCGCCCTGTTTCCAGCACACGCAGGAGCTTCATCTGGCCGCCCAGCGACAGGTTGCCGATCTCATCCAGGAACAGCGTGCCGCCGTCGGCGGCTTCGAACTTGCCCTCGCGTGCCTTGTTGGCGCCGGTATATGCGCCGGCTTCGGCACCGAACAGTTCGGCCTCGATCAGTTCCGAGGGCAGGGCGCCGCAGTTGACCGTGATGAACGGGCCCTTGGCCACCAGCGAGTTGGCCTGGATGATCTGCGCGATCTTCTCCTTGCCGGCACCATTGGGACCGGTGATCAGCACCGGCAGGTCGGAGCGCGCGACCTGGCAGGCCAGGGCAATGACGCGCTCGCTGGCCGGATCGGCGAAGACCGCACCACACAGCTCGTACTTCTCTTCCAGCGCATTGCGCTGGCGCAGCTCACGGCTGCGGCGGCGGTCCAGCTCGCGCCGCGCCTCGGACAGCTCGAGCAGGTTGTTGACCGTGGTCAGCAGCTTGCGGTCGTCCCAGGGCTTGGCCAGGTAGTCGGCGGCACCGGCCTTGACCAGGTCCACCGCGCTGCTCAGGTGGGTCCAGGCGGTGAGCAGGATCACCGGCAGGTCCGGGTGGCGTGCGCGGATCTGTGCGAACAGGTCTTCGCCCTCTTCGCCGGAGGTGGTGTCCTCGCTGAAATTCATGTCCTGGATCACCAGGTCGACCGGCTGCGACTCGAGCAGGGCCAGCCCTTCGGCCGGGCTCTGCGCCTGCAGGGTGTCGATGTCATGCAGGGAGAACAGCACGTCCAGCGCGGTGCCCACGCTGGCGTTGTCGTCGATGATCAGGATCGAAGGCATCAAGCAGTTCTGCAGAAAGGGATGGGCGGCGCCGATGGAGCCGTGTTCGTATCCATACGCCGGGAGAGCCCGGCGCCACCCATCAAGCATAGCCAAAGCCGTGGCGACGAGGGCGGGCTGGTCTCAGCGCCGCGCTGGTGGAGGCGGTGGTGCCGGCGGTGGCGGAGCGGCCAGCGCCAGCCGCCATGAGGCGGCGTCCACCGGGACGGTGAGCTCGCGTTTGTCGCGGCGCAGCAACAGGTACGCAGTCGGGGCACTGGAATGCCGCAGTGCATCGGCAAGATGCTCGATCCGCCGCACGGCCGTATCGTCCAAGCGCAGGATGCGGTCGCCGCTGCGCACGCCGAAGCGGGCTTCCGGACGCACGGCTTCCACCCGTACCTGGCCCTCGGTCGAACGGAGCGCCAGGCGGGCATCATCCTGGCGCCATTCCAGCGTCTGCGAGCTGCCACCGCCGGCCAGCGCCGGCAGTGGCAGCAGTGCCATCAACAGCATTCGGCAGGCACGCACCTCACGCGCCCCGCGTGGCAACTGCGGGCGGGACCGCCGCCGCGCGCCGGGCCGGTCCGAACACCGCGACCTGGCCCAGCCCCCACAGCAGCAGCGCGCCCAGCGGCAGGTAGTACAGGGGCATGCGCGGCAGCTCGTACAGGTTCATCAGTGCCAGGTTGATCGCGTAGGCGGCCAGCATTCCCAGCACGATGCCCAGCGTGGCCAGCAGGAAGTTCTCGGTCTGGAAGTAGCGCAGGATCTGGCCACGGGTGGCACCGAGCGCGCGGCGGATGCCGATCTGCTTGCTGCGCTGCTGTACCCAGAAGCTGGCCAGGCCGATGATGCCCAGTGCCGTGACCACCAGCAGCGAGATGCACACGGTGATCAGCAGGCCGACCATGGCCCTGTCGTTCTTGAAGTAGTCATTGCGCTGCGCCTCATAGGTCAGCTTTTCACGCACCAGCCGGTTGGGATCGTTACGTTCAAGCGCGGCGATCGCACCCTTTAGCACTTCCTCGCGCCGATCTGGGGAGGTACGCAGGACATACGGTCCCTGGGTGAAATCAGTCCGCACCGGCAGCACGATCGACAGCGTGGTGTTGTTGTTGTAGTCGGTGGGCGTTGCCAGTGCGGCGACGATGCCGACTACGTGCAGCGGCTGCTTGCCCATGTAGAACGTCTTGCCCAGTGCATTCTCGCCCGGGTACAGCTTGTCGGCGAGGGTGCGGCTGATGATCACCGAGGACGCCGTATTGGACGAAGCGTTCTTCTGTGCGTCCTCGAAGTTGCTGTACTCGCTTGACTGGAAGTCACGGCCGGCGGTCAGCTGCAGTCCGAGCGTGGGCAGTCCACCCTCGCCGAACATGTACATGGTGACGAAGGCGGTCGGACGCTCCTGTTCCTGTTTAAGCGAAACGCTGGTGTTGGAGGAGTTCGGGCGGAACGGCAACTGGTTGACCTTGGCTGCGGCAGTCACGCCGGGCACCGCACGCAGGGCAGACAGGTCTTCCAGGGTGCGGGACTGACCGTTGGTCTGCTTGCCGATGCCGCTGACCCGGACGAACACCAGTTCGTTCTCGGCCAGGCCGCTGCTCTGGCTGATCCGTTCAACGCGCTGGGTGACCAGGAACAGGGCATTGCAGACGATGGCGCAGGTCAGGGCGACTTCCAGCACGATCAGGGCGGCGGCCGTCTTGTGCCGGCGCAGGGTGCTGAGGATGGGGCGGATGTCCATGGGAGGTCCTCGTACTCGTGCTTACTGCGACTTGAGCTGGATGGCCGGGGTAACCTGCATCGCGCGCCAGGCGGGCAGGAAACCAGCGGCGAGGCTGGCGAACAGGGTCAGGCCAATGGCCAGCAGCAGCATGCTGCCGTCCAGGTGGGCCAGGTTCGCGTAGTCCACGGGTTGCTGGCGTACCGCATACAGGCCGAGCAGGGCCAGGCCGATGCCGAGCACGCCGCCGGCAACGCCGATCGCACCGGCTTCAACCAGGCATTGCAGGAAGATCTGCCCACGACTGGCACCGAGGGCGCGGCGCACACCGATCTCGCCACTGCGGCGCAGGAACTTCGCCAGCAGCAGCCCCACGGTGTTGACCAGGCAGACGCCGAGAAAGCCCAGTGCCAGCCACATCTGCAGGCGCACGTCGCTGGGCACGGCGTTCTTGAACGTCAACCACTCCATCACCGGGCGCAGACGCACGTTGGTGGGGCGCTCGAAACGGCCCGCCGCGCGCTGCTGGTCCGAGTAGTTGACCAGGTAGTTGCGGTAGTCCTCGACCTTGGCCGGGTCCAGCTCCACCCAGTACTGGATCCAGCTGCAGGGCGCGCTGATCGAGTTGCTGCTGCCATCCGGATTCTCGCCGAAGCAGTTCATGTTGCCGTTGCTGCCGAACTCCAGGTCCATCGCAGTGGAGAACGGCACCAGCAGGTCTTCATCCTTGCCGTAGTTGCCGGTGGTCAGATCGAAGAAGTGGGGTTCGGGATTCCACTTCTTCATCACGCCGATCACCCGCAGTGAATGGCCACTCAGGCGGATCTCGCGACCGGTGCTGTCAGCACCCTGGAACAGCTTGTCGTTGATCGCTTTCGACAGCACCACCACGCGGCTGCGATTGTCATCATCGCTGCTGCTCCAGGCACGCCCGTACTGCATCGGTACGTCGAACATCGGGAAGAAATCGGCCGACGTCCAGCGCGTATCCACCGAGAATGGCTTGAGCGTGCTGAGCTCCGGTTCCACCGTGCCTCCGCCCGCACTCATCATCGCCTGGCGGATGCCGCGCTTCTCGCGCAGCAGGGTCTCGGCGTCGCGCCGTGTCATCTGTTCCTCAGGCTCCTCACCCGGGGTATAGCCGCCGCGCGGGCGCGGATCGACCTGCACATAGAACAGCCGGTCACTCTTGCCGGGAATCGGGTCACCGGACAGCACATGGAACACGGTCAAGGTGGTCATCGAGGCACCGATGCCGAGCGCGATGGCCACCACCATCAGCGCGGTCAGGACCTTGTTGCGGCGGAAGCTGCGTACCGCCAGTCGGGCGTAGTAGGCGAACATGGCCGGGCCCTCACTCGTTGACGGCGACGATGTGGCGCGGCGTGGCCAGCACCGGCTCGCGCACCAGGTCGGTGACCTGGCCGTCGACGATGTGCACGTTGCGCTGCGCACGCGCGGCCAGTTCCGGGTCGTGGGTGACCATTACGATGGTGGTGCCGGCGGCATTGATCTCCTCCAGCAGTTCCATCACGCCACGCGCCATCTGCGTATCCAGGTTGCCGGTCGGTTCGTCGGCCAGCAGCAGGCGCGGGCTGCCGGCCAGTGCACGCGCGATCGCCGCACGCTGCTGCTGACCGCCGGACAGCTCATTCGGGTAGTGCTTCATGCGCGAGCCCAGGCCGACCTGGGTCAGCGCCTTCTCGATGCGTTCGCGGCGTTCGTTGGCGCTCATCTTCCGATAGCGCAGCGGCACGTCGACGTTGTCGAACAGGTTGAGGTCGGGGATCAGGTTGAAGCCCTGGAAGATGAAGCCGATCTTCTGGTTGCGCAGGCGGCTGCGCGCATCATCGCCCAGCGTGCTCACGTCCTGGCCGTCGAGCATGTAGGTGCCGCTGGTGAAGGTTTCCAGCAGGCCGGCGATGTTGAGGAAGGTGGTCTTGCCAGAGCCGGACGGACCGGTGACGGCGACGAACTCGCCTTCCTTGACCTGCAGTTCCAGGGAGCGCAGCGCGTGGGTTTCCACCTGTTCGGTGCGGAAGACCTTGGCGACCGAACGCATTTCGAGCATGTACATGGGGTGTCCTCTCTCCAGGATTCAGGTATCAGTTGACGGAGACGCGTTCGGCGTCCTTGAACAGGTCGCTGCCGGAGACCACGATGCGGTCGCCCGGCTGCACACCCGACTTGATTTCCACTTCGCCCAGGCTGCTGACGCCCAGTTCCACCGGGCGGCGCACGGCGGTGCGGCCATCCATCACGTAGGCCATGCCGTTGCCCTGTTCGACGAACGGGCCGCGCTCGACCTTCAGCGCGTTCTTGCGGGTATCGAGCAGCACGCGCACCGACATCCGCTGGCTCTGGCGCAGGCCTTCCGGCTGCGCGCTGGCGAAGCGCACGCGGGCGTTGACCTCGCCGTTGACGACTTCCGGTGATACCGCGCTGATCTCGCCCGGGAACGGCTGGCCGTTGCCGCCGGTCAGCTGGGCCGGCATGCCGATCGCCAGGTCGCGGGCGAAGCTCTCCGGCACCTTGATCTCGACCTCGAACTTGGACAGGTCGACCACGCCCAGCACCGGCGCGTTGGCGGCCAGGTTGGTGGACTGCACCGCCTGGACCTGGCCGACCTGGCCATCGAACGGGGCGCGCAGGGTCAGTGCATCGACCTGGCGCTGCACTTCGGCCACCACGGCCTTCTGGCGGTCGGCCAGCAGGCGCTTGTTGCGGGCATCCAGGTCGGCGCCCTGGCTCTGCAGGCGCGCGTCGGTGGTGGCGTTGGCCAGGGTGATGTCGGCCTTCTTCAGCGAGTCCTTCGCCTTGGCCAGGTCGATCTGCGGCACCGCACCGCCGTCGTAGCCGCGCTGGTAGCGCTGCAGGTCGCGGTCGGCGGCCTGGCGCTCGATCGTGGCCTGGTCGGTTTCCTTGCGTGACTTGGCACGGGCCAGGGTCGCGTCCAGCGCGGCGCGGCTGGCCTCGGCTTCCAGGCCGGCCAGCGTTGCCTGTTCCTGGGCCAGCTTGCTGCGCAGTTCCGGGCTGTCGATGATCGCCAGCTCCTGGCCCTTCTTGACCACGTCACCGGCGACGACCTTCAGGTCCACGGTACCGGCCGAGATCGCGTACAGGATCGGGCTGTTGGCGGCGATCACGCGGCCGTCGGCGGCGATGTCACGGACCAGGTCGCCCCGCTTCACCTCGGCGATGCGCACGCGGCTGCTGTCGAAGGAGCGGCTGGCATTGGACCAGGCATGGACCGCCCAGCCGATGCCGGCGAGCAGCGCAATGGCGCCCAGCGCCGGCCAGCGGTAGCGATGCCAGCTTGCGCGGGTGGTGCCGGCCGGGGCGGAGGAAACGATCTGGTCCTGTGCGGAAGTGTCGCGGATCATCGGGTGCGTGCCTGACGGTGGTAGCCAATACCAAGCACGTAACGTGCCAAATTTATTTCCTTTCAGGTCAATGGGTTGGGGATTTCGGGGGAGTGTCCGGGTGTCCGCGGACACCTTTCCGGACACTTTCATTAAGCGGACAGGAGGGGGAAGCCAGGCAGGCGGGCTAGAATGCGCCGATCGTCTCCAAGGAATCGCGTGACATGTGTGGAATCGTGGGTGCAATCGCCGATCGCGATGTGGTGCCGGTACTGATCGAAGGCCTGAAGCGGCTCGAGTACCGTGGTTACGACTCCTCGGGCATCGCAGTGATCGACCACGCCGAGCGCCCCGAAGTCCGTCGCGTCCGTCGTACCGGTCGAGTGTCGGAAATGGCCACGGCGGCCGAGGCCGAGGGCTTCAATGCGGTGCTGGGCATCGGCCACACCCGCTGGGCCACCCACGGCGGTGTCACCGAGGCCAATGCACATCCGCACATCAGCCACGGTGTGGCGCTGGTGCACAACGGCATCATCGAGAACCACGAAGAGCAGCGCGAGAAGCTGCGCGCGCTGGGCTACACGTTTGAATCGCAGACCGACACCGAGGTCATCGCGCACCTGATCCACCATCATCTGAAGGGCGGCGACGACCTGCTGGTGGCGCTGCAGCACACGGTGAAGGAGCTGACCGGTGCCTACGCGCTGGCCGTGGTCAGCCGCGCCGAGCCGGAGCGCTTCGTCTGCGCGCGCATGGGCTGCCCGCTGCTGGTCGGCCTGGGCGAGGGAGAGAACTTCGTCGCCTCCGACGTCTCGGCCGTGATCTCGGCCACGCGCAAGGTGATCTTCCTGGAAGAGGGCGACACCGCCGAGATCCGTCGCGACGGCGTGCGCATTTTCGATGAGCACGACCAGCCGGTCGAGCGCGACGTGCACCTGTCCGACGTGTCGCTGGCATCGCTGGAGCTGGGCCCGTACCGCCACTTCATGCAGAAGGAAATCCACGAGCAGCCGCGCGCGCTGGGCGACACCATCGAGGCGGCGATCGATGCCGGTGGTTTCCCGGCCGGGCTGTTCGGCAAGAACGCCGAAGCGGTGCTGTCGGGCATCGAAGGCGTGCAGATCATCGCATGCGGCAC
Organism: Stenotrophomonas sp. YJH_SMC_53; assembly: GCF_059369995.1. NCBI lineage: Bacteria > Pseudomonadati > Pseudomonadota > Gammaproteobacteria > Lysobacterales > Lysobacteraceae > Stenotrophomonas > Stenotrophomonas sp. YJH_SMC_53. The sequence continues at coordinate 252,315 of NZ_JCAFTF010000001.1, forward strand.
CAGCTACTACTCGGGCCTGACCGCGCGCTACTGGATCGAGGCCATCGCCGGCCTGCCGTGCAGCGTGGAAATCGCCAGCGAGTACCGCTATCGCGCGGCCTACGCGAACCCCAAGCATCTGATCGTGACCATCTCGCAGTCCGGCGAAACGCTGGATACGATGGAAGCGCTGAAGTACGCCAAATCGCTGGGCCACAAGCACACGCTGTCGATCTGCAACGTGCCGGAAAGTGCGATTCCGCGCGCCAGCGAACTGGTCTGCTACACCCGCGCCGGCGCCGAGATCGGCGTGGCCTCGACCAAGGCCTTCACCACCCAGCTGGCCGCACTGTTCCAGTTGACCATGGTGCTGGGCAAGCTGCATGGCCGCATCGACGCGGCGCAGGAAGCGGACTACCTGGAACAGCTGCGCTTCCTGCCGGGCAGCGTGCAGCACGCGCTGAACATGGAGCCACAGATCGCCGCCTGGGCCGAGCGTTTCGCGCGCAAGAGCAGCGCATTGTTCCTGGGCCGCGGCCTGCATTACCCGATCGCGCTGGAGGGCGCGCTCAAGCTCAAGGAAATCTCCTACATCCACGCCGAGGCCTATCCGGCGGGCGAGCTGAAGCATGGCCCGCTGGCGCTGGTGGACGAGGACATGCCGGTGGTGGTGATCGCCCCCAACGACAGCCTGCTGGAGAAGGTGAAGTCGAACATGCAGGAAGTGCGTGCGCGTGGTGGCGAGCTGTTCGTGTTCGCCGACCAGGACAGCAACTTCAACGCGTCCGAAGGCGTGCACGTGATCCGCACGCCGCGCCATGCTGGCGTGCTCAGCCCGATCGTGCACACCATCCCGGTGCAGCTGCTGGCCTACCACACCGCGCTGGCGCGCGGCACCGACGTGGATAAGCCGCGCAACCTGGCCAAGAGCGTGACGGTGGAGTAAGGCATTCCCGGAGCTGTGGGATGCTGCATGCGAAAGGGGCCTGCGAGGCCCCTTTCGTTTGTGCCGGACGCAGTGCGAAGTGGGACAGCCGCCGGGCGTTCGGTCCGTCGTCGGCAGCAGGTAGTCATTCTTTAATGCGCGAAGCCGCCTGTATTCAGCGGCGGTTTCAGCCGCGGTGCCATTCTCTGGATCGTCAGTTGGTTCCCACGACGAACTGTCCTATCGATGCCGGTAGTGACCGAGGGTCGCAGTCGTAGAATCGATCTGGCCGAGGTTCGGGTTGAGTCGTTGAACCCGCCTCGTTCGCGTTGCAGCACGTCGTCTGCCGAGCCATTCCAAGCGGCAGCCGGGTGCGCCAGACGTGCGCTGAAAGGTCTGTTCCCGGGGAGGGGGCGTATCGGAAGAGCACACTTTTTTGACTTCAGTGACCTGCACCAGGAAACAAGAATGAACGTCCGCGAACTCCTGCAATCCAAGAAAGAAGCTGTCATCACCATCGATGCCGAAGACACGATCGGTGCCGCCGCCCACAAGATGAGCGCGAACAGGATCGCTGCGCTGGTGGTGATGAAGGACGATGCCCCGGTCGGCATCATTTCCGAGAAGGACATCGTGCGCACCCTGGCCGACGACGGCCCGCAGGCCGGCCGCCGGGTGATTTCCAGCCTGCCGTCCACCGGTCTGGAGGGCATTGCGCCGGAAGCCACGCTGAAACAGGCCATGTCGTTGATGACGTACTCGCGGCGCCGTCACCTGATGGTCACTGAAGGCACTCGCCTGGTCGGCATCCTCAGCCTGGGCGATATCGTGAAGAACCTGCTGGGCGAGCTGGAACTGGAAAAGGCGGTGCTGCAGGACATCTACATGGCCGCCCACTGAGGGCCGCAGCGCTGGAAGCAGAGAAGCCGGGCATTGCCCGGCTTCTTCGTTCACGGCACCGGTGATATCAGAAAGTGACCTTCACCGAATCGGCGCTGTAGTTCGCCGGCCCGTGATAGACCACTTCGATGTTGTTGCCATCGGGGTCGAGCACGAAGGCGCCGTAGTAGCCCGGGTGGTAGGGGCGTTCGCCTGGCGCGCCATTGTCGGTACCGCCGGCGGCGATCGCGGCAGTGTGGAAGGCATCAACGGTGGCGCTGTCGCGGGCCTGGAAGGCGAGATGGTGGCGGCCGGTCAGCTGGCCGGCGGCGGCACGGCTGCTGGCACTGGAAATGAACAGCTCGTCGGCCCAGAAGAAGTCTGGCCCTTCGCCGCCCAGTGGGATGCCGACCGTATCGAACACTGCCTGGTAGAAGCGGCGGCTGGCGGCCAGGTCACGCACCACCAGCTGGATGTGGTCGATCAGGCGGCCACGGTGCAGTTCCATCGTTTCCATACGAACCTCACAGAAAAAGGGGACGGAGTTGGTAGCGCTGGGCCGTGCCCGGCGAGCGCGCAGCGCGGCTTGCTCAAGGCCGCCGGGCATGGCCCGGCGCTACCGGAATTGTGCCCCTTTCCGGGTCAGACGTTGGCGATGATCTCGACCCAGTAGCCGTCCGGGTCCTTGATGAAGGCCAGGTTCTTCATGCGGCCGTCGGTCAGTCGCTTCTGGAAGGTTACCCCGAGGTCCTCGAAGCGCTGGCAGGCCGCCTCGATGTCCGGCACCGACACGCAGATGTGGCCGAAGCCGCGCGGGTCGCTGTTGCCGTCGTGATAGACCGCACCGTCCTGGGTTTCGGTGCCGTGGTTATGGGTCAGTTCCAGCACGCCCGGCAGGCCGGCCATCCACACGCGGCGCTGGCTGTCGTCTTCCGGTACCACCACGCCGGCAGGGACGTAGGCCAGGAAGTACAGGCTGAACTGGGCCTCCGGGAAGTCGCGCTTGTCGATCAGCTGGTAGCCGAGCACGCGGGTGTAGAAGTCCAGCGAGGCGGTGATGTCCTTCACCCGCAGCATGGTGTGGTTGAACACGAAGCCGGTGGTTTCGGCCGGGGCCTGGGCGGCGACGCCGGGGACATCGCGCAGGGCGGGAATGGTCATGGGGGAGGTCCTTCAGACAGGGCCGTTGCCGGCCGGATGGGGGCATTCTACCGGCCAGCACCTGACGGTACCGCGACGTACAATGGCCGGATCGCACCGTTCCGTCCTGACAACGATTGCCCGCCATGTCGCAGCGTGAATGGGTGGCCGCCGCCATCCGCAAGATTGAAGCCGATTTCAACCGCTCCGCCGATACCCACCTGATCCCGCTGGCGCTGCCCGGGTTCGAGGGCATCGATGTGTACCTGAAGGATGAGTCGAGCCATCCCACCGGCAGCCTCAAGCACCGGCTGGCGCGCTCGCTGTTCCTGTATGCGCTGGCCAATGGCTGGCTGCGCGAAGGGCGACCGGTGATCGAAGCGTCCAGCGGCTCGACGGCGGTGTCCGAAGCCTATTTCGCGCGCCTGCTCGGCCTGCCGTTCATTGCAGTGATCCCGGCCACCACCTCGCCTGAAAAGATCGCCGCGATCGAGTTCCAAGGCGGCCGCTGCCACCTGGTCGAACGTGCCTGCGACCTCAACTGTGATTCGGAAAAGCTGGCCCGTGAAACCGGTGGCCACTTCATGGACCAGTTCACCTACGCTGAGCGCGCGACCGACTGGCGCGCCAACAACAACATCGCCGAGTCCATCTTCAAGCAGATGGCCGAAGAGCCCAGCCCGGTCCCGGAATGGATCGTGTGCAGCCCCGGCACCGGCGGTACCGCCGCCACCCTGGGCCGCTATGTCAGCTACCGCCGCCACGATACCCGCATCCTGTGCGCGGACCCGGAAGTGTCGGTGTTCTTCGACGGCTACCGGGCCGCCGTGGCCGGTGGACAGGACTGGCGCGACCTGACCTGCAGTGGTGGTTCGCGCGTGGAGGGCATCGGCCGGCCACGGGTGGAGCCGAGCTTCATCCCGACCAGCGTCGATGCGATGGTCAAGGTACCCGACGCGCTGAGCCTGGCCGCGATGCGCCATGTCAGCCGCCAGCTCGGCCGCCGCGTCGGTGGCTCCACCGGCACCAACTTCATCGGCGTGCTGCAGGCCGCGCAATGGATGCGCGAGGCGGGCCACCAGGGCAGCATCGTCAGCATCCTTTGCGACAGCGGCGAACGCTACGCGCAGAGCTATTACGACCCGGCGTGGTACCTGCGCCAGGGCATCGATGTCGACGGCGCCGATGCACAGCTGGCCGCGGCGGTGGCCGGGCAGGGGTTGCCCGAGCTGCCGTGGTGCAGCCTGGAAGCGCTGTAGCATGGACGACGCTCTCGCCGGGCCATGCCGGCGATGCCAGGGGGCACCGCAGAGGCGTGCGTCGATTGGTAGAGTCGACTGTTAGTCGACTGCTCTACGTTCAGGTCGCGAAAACGCTGCGCGCGAAAGTCGACTGACAGTCGACTCTACCGGCCGCCGGGGCGTCTCAATATCCCGCCGCGGTGAAGGCGTCGAGCACCGCGTCGCGCAGTGCATCGGGCAACGCCTCGATGTCCATCGCACGGTCATCCAGGTGCAGGGTGGGATCCAGGATGCTGGCGCGGCCCTGGGCCAATGCCTGCAACCACAGCAGCACGCAGATCACGAACTCGCGCTCATGGCCCAGCTGCAGCTGGCTGGCGCCGCGCTCGACTACTTCGAACGGGTACCACTCCTGGCTTTCATTGAACGTGCCGCCCTGCTGGAGCACCGCCTGCAACTGCTGCAGGTGGCGCGGGGCGTCGTCGCCGGCATCGCACAGCGCGGCGATCCAGGCCAGTTCGGCCGCGCTGGCAGACAGTGCCAGCGACCGCGCCGGTGAGGCGGATGCAACTGCAGCCAGACCTTCCATGTGGGGCCTCGTTCGGTACGTGCCGCTGCGGACTCCCCCGCACCCAGAGCTTCGGGGGGCGCGCGTAAGGCCGATGTGAATGCCGTGCCCCCTTGTCAGCGATGCCTGGCAGCGCCATATCTACCGGGCTGCCCGCCTGCCGGGCCCGTACTCTGGAGACCTGCCGTGACCGTTGCCAACCCCCTGCTCGATTTTTCCGGCCTGCCGCGCTTCGAGGCGATCCGCCCCGAGCACGTGGCGCCGGCGCTGGATGTGCTGCTGGCCGAGGCCGAAGCCGCCGTCAGCGCAGCCGAGCAGGTGCAGCCGGTCACCTGGCAGACCTTCGTGACCCCGCTGGACGATGCCACCGAGCGCCTGTGGCGCGCCTGGGGCCTGGTCGGCCACCTGCAGGGCGTGGTCAACACCCCGGAGCTGCGCGAGGCCTATAACAGCAACCTGCCGCGGGTGACCCGCTTCGCCAGTGCGCTGGGGCAGAACCTGGCGCTTTACCGCCAGTACCAGGCGCTGGCCGCCAGCCCGGAGACGGCGCATTTCGATGAAGCCCAGCGCAAGGTGCTGGACAACACCCTGCGCGACTTCCGCCTGGGCGGCGCCGAGCTGGCGCCCGAGGCGCAGCAGCGTTTTGCTGCGATCAAGGAAGAACTGTCGGCGCTGTCGGCGAAGTTCTCGCAGAACGTGCTCGACGCTACCGATGCCTGGTCGCTGATCATCGAAGACGAAGCGCGGCTGAAGGGCCTGCCTGATGATGTGAAGGCCACCGCGCATGCCGCAGCACAGAAGGACGGCAAGGCCGGCTGGAAACTGACCCTGCAGATGCCGTGCTACCTGCCGGTGCAGACCTGGGGCGAGGACCGCGACCTTCGCGAGATCCTGTACCGCGCCAGCGCCCAGCGTGCGTCCGAATTCGGCGATGACGCACTGGACAACAGCGGCAACATCGACCGCATCCTTGCCCTGCGCGCCGAACTGGCTGCGTTGCTCGGCTTCGATTCGTACGGCCATTACTCGGTGGCGACCAAGATGGCGCAGGACCCGGCCGAAGTGCTCGGTTTCCTGCGTGACCTGGCCGCGCGCGCCAAGCCGTTCGCCGCCAGGGACCGCGCCGAGCTGGAGCAGTTCGCGCGCGAACAGCTCGGCATCGACAGCCTGCAGGCCTGGGACCTGGCCTTCGCCGCCGACCGCCTGAAGCAGGCGCGTTACAGCTATTCCGAGCAGGAGGTGAAGCAGTATTTCACCGAGCCGAAGGTACTGGGCGGCCTGTTCTCGGTGATCGAGCAGCTGTACGGCCTGCGCGTGCAGGAGGACAGCGCGCCGGTGTGGCACGAGGATGTGCGCTTCTTCCGGTTGGTCGATGCGCAGGGTGCGCTGGTTGGCCAGTTCTACCTGGACCTGTACGCCCGCGAGGGCAAGCGCGGCGGGGCGTGGATGGATGATTGCCGCAACCGTCGCGTGCGCACCGACGGCAGCGTGCAGACGCCGCTGGTTTACCTGGTGTGCAACTTCGGCCGCGGTGCCAACGGCAAGCCGGCCACCTTCAGCCACAACGAAGTGACCACGCTGTTCCATGAGATGGGCCACGGCCTGCACCAGCTGCTGACCCGCATCGGCGAACTGGGCGTCGCCGGCATCAACGGCGTGGAATGGGATGCGGTGGAGCTGCCCAGCCAGTTCATGGAGAACTTCTGCTGGGAATGGGATCACCTGCAGGCGATGACCGCGCACGTGGACAGCGGCGAGCCGCTGCCGCGCGCGCTGTACGAGCGCATGCTGGCCGCGCGCAACTTCCACAGCGGCATGGCCACCGTCCGCCAGCTGGAGTTCGGCCTGTTCGACATGCTGCTGCACAGCCAGTTCGAACCAGCGCAGGACAGCGTGCTGGCACTGTTGGACCGCGTGCGCGCGGAAGTGGCGGTGAACCACCCGCCGGCCTGGAATCGCTTCCCGCACCAGTTCAGCCACATCTTTGCGGGCGGTTACGCCGCGGGTTATTACAGCTACAAGTGGGCCGAGGTACTCAGCGCCGACGCCTATGCCGCTTTCGAGGAAGCGCCGCAGGCACTGGCTGAAACCGGTGCACGCTTCCGTGATGAGATCCTGTCGCGCGGTGGCAGCCGCCCGGCGGCGGACAACTTCAAGGCCTTCCGCGGCCGTGCTCCGCAGATCGATGCGCTGCTTCGCCACTCGGGCATGGCGTAATCCATGGTGGTGGGTGCCAACCTTGGTTGGCACTTCACTGCCATCCACGCATGGCGTGGATCTACCGGAATGCCGGCCAGCGGCCGGCACTACCGGTGGCGGGTCATTCGGCGTAGATCATCTTCCGGGTCATGCCGCCGTCGACGATGAAATCCTGGCCGGTGCTGAAACCGGACAGTGATGACAGCAGGTATACGGCCAACGCACCGATGTCCTCCGGCTGGCCGACGCGGCCGACCGGGTGTTGCGCATGGTCGGTGGCCGAATACTCCGGTGCGTGTCGCCGTGAGGGTGCCTGCCACTCGCAGGTGCCGATCCAGCCGGGACTGATGCTGTTCACCCGCACCGCCGGGCCGCTGCTGATCGCCAGCGCATGGGTGAAGGCCACCAGCCCGCCCTTGGCTGCGGCATAGGCTTCGCTGTGTGCTTCGGATTGCCAGGCGCGGGTCGAGGCGATGTTGATGATCGCACCGGCGGCGCTGGAGGTCAGTGCCGGCAACGCATGCTTGCTGCACAGGAACGCGCCGTGCAGCGAAGACAGCCGGCGCTGCCACTCGTCCCAGTCCATGTCCTGCAGCAGCGTGCCGTGCGGGCTGGCAATCCCCGCGTTGTTGACCAGCCCGTCGATGCGGCCGAAACGCTGCAGGGCCACGGCGATGAAGGCGCGCACGCTGGCTTCGTCGGTGATATCCAGGCGCTGGAACACGGCATCCTCACCACGCTGCCATTCCGCCAGGCACGCCTCGCCGGCCTCCATGTCGAGGTCGCCGATCAGCACGCGGCCACCGGCGCCGAGCACGGCCTGCGCGATGCCACGGCCGATGCCGTTGGCACCGCCGGTGACCAGCACCACCTTGCCCGACAGCGGCGCGGCCGGCCAAGCGGCAATCGGCGGTACCGTGCTCACGACAGGTCTTCGCCACGCAGGCGGCGATGCCAGCCGTCCACGCCGATGCGGTCCAGGGTCTGGATGTTGCGCTCGACGATCACGTCCGGGTCCGGATAGACGTCCACCGCGCGCGCCACGCTGTCTTCGCGCAGCAGGTGCAGGGTGGGGAAGGGCGCGCGGTTGGTGTAGTTGCTGGCGTCGTCGGCAGCCACGCCCTCGAACTGGTAATCCGGATGGAAGCTGGCCACCTGCAGGATGCCCTGCAGGTCCAGCGCCTCGATCGCCGCGTCGGCGTTGTCGAGGAAGTCATTGTAGTCGAGGAAATCGGTCAGCACCTGCGGATGCACGATCAGCGTGGTATCGATCTGCTCGGCCGGCGTATCACGCAGCAGGACCAGTTCCTCGGCCAGCTGCTCAACCAGGGCTTCGGTCGTGGTCGCATCGCTGAGCACGATGCGGACCTGGTCCTTCACGTAGACCGCCTTGGCGAACGGGCACAGGTTCAGGCCGATGACGATGCGTTCCAGCCACAGGCGGGTGGCGGCGATCGGGTCCTCGGTGGGCAGGTGGGAATCGGTCATGGCGGGCACGTCGGCTGGCGGGGCCGCCATTGTAGGCGCGTCGCTGGCAACGCGCCGTCGTACCTGCCGCTGGCAGCGCCGGGCCATGCCCGGCAGATGCCTCAGTCGCGGAAGTTGTTGAACTGCAGCGGCAGTTCGAACTTGCCGGCCTTGAGCACGGCGATGGCGTCCTGCAGGTCGTCGCGCTTCTTGCCCTGCACGCGCAGCTTGTCGCCATTGATCTGGCTTTCAACCTTCAGCTTGGCTTCCTTCAGCGCAGCGGCGATCTTCTTGGCGATCTTCTGCTCGATGCCCTGCTTGACGGTGATTTTCTGCCGGGCCTGGGCCAGGTTGGTCTCGATGTCGCCGAACTCCAGGCTGAGCACGTCGATGCCGCGCGCGGCCAAGCGTGCACGCAGGATGTCGTTCATCTGCTTGAGCTGGAATTCGGTCGGCGCGAACTGGTTGATCACATCGCCATCGCGTTCGAACTTGGCATCCACGCCCTTGAAATCGAAGCGGGTGGCCAGTTCGCGGTTGGCCTGGTCGATGGCGTTGGTCAGTTCGTGGGTGTCGACTTCGGACACGACGTCGAAGGAAGGCATGGGCGATGCTCCGCAGGATTCAGTGCAGCCATTCTATCGCGAGGGCCCGCTTACCCGCCCTCTGTAGAGCCGAGCCCACGCTCGGCTGCTCTTCACAACGCAGCCGAGCGTGGGCTCGGCTCTACAGAAGGCGACGACCGGGCAATAATGGGCCATGAACGTGCAACGCTCCCCCTCTCGCGCGGTGGCCTGGATGGTCGCTGCGGTCGCCTGCTTCTCGCTGATGGATGCTGGCATGAAGCAGCTGTCGGCCAGCTACCCCACTCTGGAAGTAACCTTCCTGCGCGGCGCGGCCTCGTTGCCGTTCGTGCTGGTCTGGGTGCTGGCCAGCGCCGGGCCACGTTCGCTGGTGCCGCGCCGCTGGGGGCTGCACCTGCTGCGTGGTGCGCTGGGCATGGCGATGATCGGCTGCTTCGTGTTCGCCCTGCGCGACCTGCCGTTGTCCACTGCCTACACCATCTATTTCGTTGCCCCGCTGCTGATTGCCGCATTGTCGGTGCCGCTGCTGGGCGAGCGGGTCGGGCCACGGCGCTGGGTCGCCATCGGGATTGGCCTGGTCGGCGTGCTGGTGGTGCTGCGGCCGGGCGTCGATGGCTTCATCTCGGTGCCGGGGCTGATGGTGCTGGCCGCGGCCACCGCCTATGCCATTGCGGCGATCACGGTCAGCCTGCTGACCCGCACCGATACCTCGCAGTCGATGGTGGTCTGGTTCCTGGTGATCATGGCCATCGGTGCCGGCCTGCTGGCCCTTCCCGGCTGGGTGCCGCTGCAGCTGGCACATGCGCCGCTGATCGGTGGCATGGGCCTGGCCGGGGCGTTGGGCCAGATCGCCCTGACCAGGGCCTTCCAGCTGGGCGAGGCCTCGATGATCGCGCCGTTGGAGTACAGCGGGCTGGTCTGGGTGATCGGTTGGGACCTGGCCTTCTGGGGCCAGCTGCCCGATGGCTATACCTGGGTGGGCGCGGCGATCATCGTGGCTTCGGGGCTTTACCTGCTGCACCGCGAGCGGGTCAACCGGCAGGAGCCACCGAAGCCGCTGGATCATCCCTGAACCGGTTTGGCCGGGAAGCGGGGTCAGAGCCCCTGCGGGGATCCGACCCCGGAACCCGCGCCGGAGCAGGTACGTTAGAACCAAAAGGAATAACATTCTGGCCCATGGCGCGGGCGCGCGACCGCCTGCGCTGGTAGGCTGCACGCCCCCTTCCGTCACCCAGCCGGTGAGCCACGCCCGTGATCGAGTTCCAGCGCCTGCACAAATCCTATGCCGTTGCCGGCCGCGAGATCAGCGCGCTGCAGCCGTTGGACCTGACCATCGAGGCCGGTGAGGTTTTCGGCATCATCGGCCATTCCGGCGCCGGCAAGTCGACCCTGATCCGCATGATCAACCGCCTGGAAGAACCCAGCGGTGGCCGGCTGCTGATCGGTGGTGAGGATGTCACCGCGCTGGACGCGGACGGCCTGCGCGCGCTGCGCCGGCGCATCGGCATGATCTTCCAGCACTTCAACCTGCTGTCGTCGCGCACGGTGGCGGGCAATGTCGCCTTCCCGCTGGAACTGGCCGGCACGCCGAAGACGGAAATCGACGCGCGCGTGGCCGAGCTGCTGCAGACCGTGGGCCTGGAAGCGCATGCGCAGAAGTATCCGGCGCAGCTGTCCGGTGGCCAGAAGCAGCGCGTCGGTATCGCCCGCGCGCTGGCGACCCGTCCACAGATCCTGCTGTGCGACGAGGCCACCAGTGCGCTCGATCCGCAGACCACCGCTTCTGTGCTGTCGCTGCTGTCAAAGATCAATCGCGAGCTCGGCCTGACCATTGTGCTGATCACCCACGAGATGGACGTGATCCGCCGTGTCTGCGACCGCGTTGCGGTGCTCGATGCCGGCCAGATGGTCGAAACCGGTCCGGTCACCCGGGTGTTCCTGCACCCGCAGCATCCGACCACCCGCCGTTTCGTCAGTGAGTCGGAGCATGTGGACGAGGGGGCGCTGCACCGTGATTTCGATGCCGTTGGCGGCCGTATCGTGCGCCTGACCTTCCTCGGTGGCGACACCTACGAACCCCTGCTCGGCAGTGTCGCGCGGCAGACCGGGGTCGACTACAACATCCTGTCCGGCCGCATCGACCGGATCAAGGACACCCCGTATGGCCAGCTGGTGGTCGCCCTGGTGGGCGGTGACCAGTCCGCCGCGCAGGCCGCGTTCGTGGCCGCCGGCGTGCATGTTGAGGAACTGCGTCGATGATCATCGCTACTGCCGGCGGTTTCTTCCGCCACCTGGATGCGGGCAAGTGGGCCGACATCGGCCAGGCCACCATCGACACCCTGCTGATGCTGCTCGGTTCGCTGCCGCTGACCCTGGCCATCGGCCTGCCGCTGGGTGTGCTGCTGTACCTGTTCGGCGCACCGCAGATGAAGCGCCGGCCGTTCGCCTATGGCGTGCTGGCGCTGGTGGTGAACCTGCTGCGTTCAGTGCCTTTCATCATTCTGATGATCGTGCTGATTCCGGTCACCCTGTTCCTGATGGGGACGTCGCTGGGCGTGCGTGGTGCGATCGTGCCGCTGGTTATTGGTGCCGCACCGTTCTATGCGCGCCTGGTCGAGACCGCGTTGCGCGAGGTTGACCGCGGCGTGATCGAAGCTACCCAGGCAATGGGCGCCACCACCTGGCAGCTGGTTACCCGCGTGTTGCTGCCGGAAGCGCGCCCGGGCCTGATCGCTGGTGCGACGGTGACCACCGTCGCGCTGATCGGTTTCACCGCGATGGGCGGCGCCATCGGTTCCGGCGGCCTGGGCGATCTGGCGTTCCGCGACGGCTACCAGCGTTCGCACACCGACGTGGCCCTGGTCACCGTGGTCCTGCTGCTGGTCCTGGTGCAGCTGCTGCAGATGCTCGGCGACCGCCTGGTCGCGCATTACAACCGCAAGTAACCGAGTGCCGGGCGGCGCCCGGCATCGTTCGGGTAGTGCCGGCCGCTGGCCGGCAATCCCACGACCCGGTCAACGCGCGTTCGGTACTTCGTAGCCCAGCTTGCCGACCTGTTCCGGATGCTGCGGCACGCGCTTGAGCTTGTCGGTGTTCACGCCGTACTCGTCGCGCAGGCGCTCGGCCAGCTCCTTGTACAGCGCTTTGTCCATGTCCGGCGTGCGCGAGAAGATCCAGGCCATCTCGCGGCCCGGGTAGCCGATCAGTGCCCACGAATAATCCGGGGCGACGTCCAGCACCCGGGAGTGGGTCGGCACCACGCGGTAGAACCAGGTGCGCCAGCCGTGGTTGCCGCTGTCCGGGTCGACGCTGGCGCGTGCACGGATCTCCTGCAGGGGTTCGCCGAAGCCGTCGCGGTAGCGGTAGGTGATGCCGACCTTGTGCTCGTCGCGCAACTCGTACTCGTTGACGCTGGCGACGTGCCCGCGTTCGATGAAGTTCGGCACGCGGCCGATCACGTACCAGGTGCCCATGAAGCGCTTGAGGTCGATCGGGGCATCCGGATCGGCGCGCGGGACGCTGGCACGGGGTGATGGCGGCTCACCGACCGCCATGGCGGGGCCCGCCAGGGACAGGGCCAGCAACACGGCGCAGAGCGGGCGGATCGAAGTCATGCGGGAGCGGGCTCAGGAGGGCTTTGCCTGAGCATGGTCGACTGAGCGTGCGCGATCCGTCAATGGTGTCGCAATCTGTGAGAAGGGGCTTGCCCAAGCTGTGTTGCATTGTCTACCGGAGAAGGCCCATGAACACACGTTCCGTCCGTCACCCTGCAACTGAACGCATCATCGAACGCGCCGACCCGCGCCTGCTGCGTGGCGTGCGGCAACTGGCGCTGGCCGGACTGGCGCTGGTACTGGTCTGGCCAGCGGCACGTGGCAGCAGCGCGTGGTTGGGCTGGCTGCCGATGTGGCTGATCGGCATGCCGCTCGCGGCCTGGTGGGCGCTGCTGCGCTTCCCGCTGCCGCGCCTGTCGGGGCCGGCAAAGGTGCGGCGTACCGGTGGACAGGCGCGTCGCCGGCGCGGCCCGGCGGCCACGGCCTGACCTTCGACACGGGGGAGGCCGCGGCATTCCGTGCTAGCGTTCCACGGCTTATGACTGCCTGGAGCTGCAATGTCACGACTCGCTTCCGCCTGCCTGTTGGCCGGCATGATGACCGCTGCCTCGGTGGGGACCGCCGTGGCCGCTGAGGATACCGACCGCTACGCCTGGCTGGAGGACGTCACCGGCGACAAGCCGCTGTCCTGGGTCAAGGAACAGAATGCCAAGTCCGAGGCGCGCCTGGCGCAGACCCCGGCCTTCAAGCAGATGGAGACCCGCATCCGCGAGGTGCTCGACTCCGATGCCAAGATTCCGGGCGTGCAGAAGATCGGCGACTACTACTACAACTTCTGGAAGGACCAGCAGCACGAGCGCGGCCTGTGGCGGCGCACCACCCTGGCCGAGTACCGCAAGGCGTCGCCGCAGTGGGAGACCGTGCTCGACCTGGATGCACTGAACAAGGCCGAGGGTGAGAACTGGGTCTGGCACGGCGCCGATTGCCTGCGCCCGGATTACAGCCGTTGCCTGATCGCGCTGTCGCGCGGCGGCGCCGACGCCGACGTCACCCGCGAGTTCGACCTGGCCAACAAGACCTGGATCAAGGACGGCTTCTTCCGCCCGGAGTCGAAGGGGGGCCTCAACTGGGTCGATCGCGACACCGTGTTCGTCTACACCGATTTCGGTGCCGGCACGATGACCACGTCCGGCTATCCGCGCGTGGCCAAGCTGTGGAAGCGCGGCACGCCGATGGCCTCGGCCACGACGGTGTACGAAGGCAAGCCGGAAGACATGTACATCGCGGCGATGCACGATGACACCCCGGGCTTCGAGCGCAACCTGGTCAGCCGCACGCTGGCGTTCTACAACAACGAGCTCTACCTGCGTGGCGACGACGGCACGCTGACCAAGATCGACGCGCCGAACTCGGCCGAGAAGGGCCTGCACAAGCAGTGGCTGACCCTGGAACTGCGCGATCCGTGGACCGTGGGCGGCAAGACCTATGCGTCCGGTTCGCTGCTGGCGACGAAGCTGGACGACTTCCTGGCCGGCAAGCGCGACTTCGAGGTGCTGTTCACCCCGACCGCGACCACCTCGCTGGCCAGCGCCACCTGGACCAGGAGCCACCTGGTGCTGAACGTGCTGGACGACGTCAAGAACCGCCTGTCGGTGCTGACCCCGGGCGCCAACGGCTGGCAGACGAGCCGCTTCGTCGGCGCACCTGCCTTCGGCACGCTGGGCGTGGCTGCAGTGGACAGCAATGACAGCGACGCGGTGTGGCTGACCGCCACCGACTACCTGACCCCGACCACGCTGGCGCTGGCCGAGATCGGCCAGGCCCCGGAAACACTGAAGACCATGCCGGCCTTCTTCGACGCCAAGGGCAAGGTGATCGAGCAGCACTTCGCCACCAGCAAGGACGGCACCCGCGTGCCGTACTTCGTGGTGCACGACAGGGCGATGAAGCTCGATGGCTCCAATCCGACGCTGCTGTACGGCTACGGTGGCTTCGAGATCTCGCTGACCCCGAGCTATTCCGGTGGCATGGGCCGCGCCTGGCTGGAGAAGGGCGGCGTGTACGTGGTGGCCAACATCCGTGGTGGCGGCGAGTACGGCCCGCGCTGGCACCAGGCGGCGCTGAAGCAGAACCGCCACAAGGCCTACGAAGACATGGCCGCGGTGGCGCGGGACCTGGTCAAGCGCAAGATCACCAGCGCCAAGCACCTGGGCGTGCAGGGCGGCAGCAACGGTGGCCTGCTGACCGGCAACATGCTGACCCAGTACCCGGAGCTGTTCGGTGCGGTGGTGGTGCAGGTGCCGTTGCTGGACATGAAGCGCTACAGCCACCTGTTGGCGGGTGCCTCGTGGATGGCCGAGTACGGCAACCCGGATACCAGTGACTGGGAGTTCATCAAGACCTTCTCGCCGTACCACCTGTTCAACGCGAAGAAGAACTACCCGCCGGTGCTGTTCACCACCTCGACCCGCGACGACCGCGTGCACCCGGGCCATGCCCGCAAGATGGCGGCGAAGATGATCGACGCCGGCAAGGACGTGACCTACTACGAGAACATCGAAGGGGGTCACGGCGGCGCCGCCAACAACGCGCAGGCCGCACACATGTCGGCACTGGCCTACAGCTTCCTGTGGGAGCGGTTGGGCGGCAAGTAAGCAGAACGGAAAACGCCGCCCCAGGGCGGCGTTTTCCGTTATCGGGTAGCGCCGGGCCATGCCCGGCGAGCGCGTAGCGCGGCAAGATGCCGCCGGGCATGGCCCGGCGCTACCGGAAATGCTTCAATCCGCGCGCAATCCGCGCCACCGCGTCCTGCAATCGCGGTACCTCCTGGGTATAGGCCAGGCGCACGTGCTGGTTGGCACGATGGAAGCCGAAATCCAGGCCCGGGGTGAACGCCACGTGCTCGGTTTCGAGGAAATGCGCGCAGAATGCCTGCGCGTCGTCGGTGAACGCGCTGACGTCGGCGTACAGGTAGAACGCGCCCTGTGGCTCGACTTCGATACGGAAGCCCAGCTCACGCAGTGCCGGCAGCAGGAAGTCGCGACGCTGGCGGAACGCGTCGCGGCGCTGTTCGAAGATCGCCATCGATTCCTCGCTGAAACAGGCGAGGGCGGCATGCTGGGCGATGCTCGAGGCGCTGATGTACAGGTTCTGCGCCAGCTTCTCCAGATCCGGTACTGCTGACGGCGGCGCCACCAGCCAGCCCAGCCGCCAGCCGGTCATGCCGAAATACTTGGAGAAGCTGTTCAGCACGAACGCGCTGTCATCCACCTGCAGCACGCTGGGCGCATCCAGGCCATAGGTCAGGCCGTGGTAGATCTCATCCACCACCAGGTGACCACCGCGCGCGTGCAGGGTCTTCGACAGTGCCGCCAGCTCGGCGGCGGAAAGCACGGTGCCGGTCGGGTTGGCCGGCGAGGCGACCAGCGCGCCGACGCTGTCGGCATTCCAGTGCTGTTCCACCAGCGACGGGGTCAGCTGGTAGGTGGTCTCCGGCCCGACCGGTACCAGTTGCGCACCGCCTTCCACCAGGCGCAGGAAGTGGCGGTTGCACGGATAGCCGGGGTCGGCCAGCAGCCAGTGGCGGCCGGGATCGACCAGCAGGCTGCTGGCCAGCAGCAGCGCACCGGACCCACCCGGGGTGACCAGGATGCGTTCAGGATCGATGTCCAGACCGTAGTGGCTGCGATAGAAACCGCTGATCGCCTGGCGCAGGGCCGGCAGGCCACGTGCGGCGGTGTAGCGGGTGTGGCCGGCGGCCAGTGCGGCCTGGCCGGCCCGCACGACCGGTTCGGCCGTAGTGAAGTCCGGTTCGCCGATTTCCAGGTGGATCACATCGTGGCCGGCCTGTTCCAGTGCCTGCGCGCGGGCCAGCAGGGACATCACATGGAACGGGGCGATTTCATGGCTGCGCCGGCTGTAGCCCGGCGTGTGGGGCAGGGTACTCATGTGCCCATGGTACGCCGGCCGGCACGACCCATGACGATCCGCAGGGTTGCCGCATTGCGGGGATTGGGGTCAGATCGCTTTTCGGGAAAAGGGATCTGACCCCGCCGAAGACCATTGCATTGATGCGCCAGGAACCCTACTTCATGAAGTCCACCCTCTGCCTGTTGCTCGCCAGCCTGATGACCACGACTGCTACCGCCGCCACTCCGCCCGTTCCGCCGGACGCCGCCAGGCATCCGCACGTGGTCAAGGCGCCGTTCGGCGCGACCCGCAACGATGACTATTACTGGCTGCGCGACGACAAGCGCGAGAACAAGGACATGCTGGCCTACCTGCAGGCCGAGAATGCCTACGCCGACCAGCTGCTGGCACCGCTGAAGCCACTGGAAGACACCCTGTACAAGGAGATCGTCGGCCGCATCAAGCAGGACGATTCCAGCGTGCCGGCGCGCGAGCGTGGCTACTGGTACTACAGCCGTTTCGAGACCGGCCAGGACTACCCCATCCACGCACGCCGCAAGGGCAGCATGGAGGCCGCCGAGGAAATCCTGCTGGACGTCAATACGATGGCTGCCGGCAAGGGCTACTTCAGCGTCGGCTCGATGGAGGTCAGTCAGGACAACCAGTTGCTGGCCTGGGCCGATGATGATGTCGGCCGCCGCCAGTACACGATCCGCTTCAAGGATCTGACCACCGGCAAGGTGCTGCCCGATGTGATCACCGGCAGCTCCGGCGACCTGGTCTGGGCCGACGACAACCGCACCGTGCTGTATGTCGAGAACGATCCGGAAACGCTGCTCACCGTGCGCGTGAAGAAGCACGTGCTGGGCACTCCAGCCAGCGCCGACACCGTCGTCTACGAAGAGAAGGACGACAGCTTCTACATGGGCATCGGCCGCACCCGCGACGATCGCTTCATCACCATCGGCGTGCACAGCACCGTGTCCTCGGAAGAGCGCTACGCACCGGCCAGCGATCCGACCACCTTCACCGTGCTGGCCCCGCGCCAGCGTGACGTCGAGTACGACGCCGACCACTACGACGGCCGCTGGGTGATCCGCACCAACGACGGTGCGAAGAACTTCAAGCTGGTCACCGCACCGACCGATGCCACCTCGCGTGCGCAGTGGAAGGACTGGATTGCGCATGACGATGCGGTGTTCATCGAAGGCTTCGAGCTGTTCGACAGCTACACCGCCATCGCCGAACGTTCCGAGGGCCTGGAGCGCATCCGCCTGCTGTACAAGGACGGCCGCAGCGACTACGTGAAGGCCGACGAGCCGGCGTACTCGATGGGCCTGGGCGACAACACCGAAGCCGATACGCCGTGGCTGCGCTACGTCTACACCTCGATGACCACCCCGACCACCGTGTTCGAACTGAACACCGCCACCGGCGAGCGTCGCCAGCTGAAGGTACAGCCGGTGATCGGCTATGACGCGTCGAAGTACGAAACCGACCGCGTCTGGATCACCGCGCGCGATGGCGTGAAGGTGCCGGTGTCGCTGGTCTACCGCAAGGGCTACCAGAAGGATGGAAAGGGCGCACTGTTCCAGTACGCCTATGGCAGCTACGGGATGTCGATGGACCCGTACTTCAACCAGACCGCGGTGAGCCTGCTCGACCGCGGCGTGGTGTATGCCATTGCCCATATCCGCGGTGGCCAGGAAATGGGCCGCGACTGGTACGAGAACGGCAAGCTGCTGCACAAGCAGAACACCTTCAACGACTTCATCGACGTCACCCGCGGCCTGGTCGCACAGGGCTGGGCGGCGAAGGATCGCGTCGCTGCGTCCGGCGGCAGCGCCGGTGGCCTGCTGATGGGCGCGGTGGCCAACCAGGCCCCGCAGGATTACCGGGTGATGGTGGCGCAGGTCCCGTTCGTCGACGTGGTCACCACCATGCTCGACCCGACCATTCCGCTGACCACCAACGAATACGATGAGTGGGGCAACCCGGAGCAGAAGCCGTATTACGACTACATGCTGTCCTACTCGCCCTACGACAATGTGAAGCAGCAGGCGTACCCGGCGCTGTTCGTGGGTACCGGCCTGTGGGATTCGCAGGTGCAGTACTGGGAGCCGGCCAAGTGGGTGGCCAAGCTGCGTGATCACAACACCGGCCCCTACCCGATCCTGTTCCGCACCAACATGGAAGCCGGCCACGGCGGCAAGTCGGGGCGCTTCCAGCGCTACCGCGAGCTGTCCGAGTCGTACGCGTTCGTGCTGCAGCAGCTGGGCATCGCCCAGCCGTAACGGCGAAGGGGTGCCGGGCGTTGCCGGGCACCCCGAACCGTTATCCTTGCGGCCATGAGCCTGCCCGAGCCCTCCGCATCCCGCGATACCGCCACGCCGCCGCGCGTGGTGCGTTTCCGCTGGGCGTGGTGGCTGCTGGCCTACGTCAGCCTGGGCACCGGCATCGTCGGCATCTTCGTGCCGGGCCTTCCGACCACCGTATTCATCCTGATCTCGGCGTGGGCTGCATCACGTGGGTCCGAACGCCTGCACACCTGGCTGCTGCAGCACCCGCGCTTCGGCCCGGCCATCGCCAACTGGCAGGCACACGGGGCGGTCAGCCGCTATGGCAAGTGGATGGCCACGATCACCATGGCGGTGTGCGCCGCCATCATGCTGTGGTGCGTGCCGATCGCCTGGGTAAAGTGGTTCTCGATCGGTAGCATGACCGTGGTCGCAATCTGGCTGTGGACGCGGCCGCTGCCACCAAAGCAATGATCGCCCGCCGGGCATGGCCCGGCGCTACCTGCGGCGCCCGGTTACGGTAGCGCCGGGCCATGCCCGGCGGATGCGTGGCGTGCCGCCCTGCACCAACCGCTCAGCCGCCAATGGCTATACTCGGGGCATGAAGATCCCCCATCGAAACGCCATCCTGATTCCGCTGGCAGCGGCCTCGCTGCTGCTCCTCGCCGCCTGCGGCAACAAGGGCCCGCTGGTACTGCCGCAGAAGCCGGTGCCGGTGGAAGAAGCCGTCGAACCCGCAGCCGAGCCCGCCACCGAGGCGACCCCGGCGGAGGCCCAGGGCGCCGTTGCCCCCGCCACGACCGTCGACCCGGCTGCAACGACCACCCAGCCGGCACCCGCGCCAGCGAAGAAGGCGGGCAGCGGGAATGAGTAAGGCCGGTTCCAAGGCCTTGCGCTTCAGCAAGATGCACGGCGCGGGCAATGATTTCGTAGTGATCGACCTGCGTGACGGTACTGCGCCGCCCACGCCTGAACTGGCCGCGCGCCTGGCCGACCGCCACACCGGCGTCGGCTGCGATCAGATCCTGACCATCGAGGCGCCACGTGCGGAAGGCTCGGTGGCCTCGTACCGCATCTGGAACGCCGACGGTTCCAATTCCGAGCAGTGCGGCAATGGCGCGCGCTGCATCGCGGCCTGGCTGGTGCGCGAGGGCAGCGCGCAGGGCGATGCATTCGTCATCGACAGCCCGCTGGCCAGCCATGAGGTGAAGGTGCTGGGCGAAGGGCAGTTTGCGGTGACGATGGGCGTGCCTGCCTTCGAGCCGGCCAACGTGCCGCTGATGGGCTTCGCCCACCCGCGCGAGGAATACCTGCTGCCGCTGCAGGGCGAGAGCGTCCGCTTTGCTGCGGTGTCGATGGGCAACCCGCATGCGGTGATCGAAGTGGGCTTGATCGATGCCGCTCCGGTTGAACGCGTGGGTTCGCTGCTGCAGCAGCACGCGTCGTTCCCGCGCTCGGTGAACGTGGGCTTCGCCCAGGTGATGAGCCCGGCCCACGCCCGCCTGCGCGTGTTCGAGCGCGGTGTCGGCGAGACCCTGGCCTGCGGCAGCGGCGCCTGCGCCGCCGCCGTGACCCTGATGCAGCGCGGCCGCCTGCAGCGCGATGCGCGCATCAGCCTGCCCGGTGGCGACCTGCGCATCCAGTGGCCGGGCGATGGCCAGCCGGTGGTGATGGCGGGCCCGACCGCATTCGTCTTCGAAGGGGAGTGGATGGCATGACCGAAACCGTCGACAAGCTCGGGGCCCATGAAGTCGCCGCCTGGTTGCGGCGACATCCCGGCTTCCTCAAGCAGTTCCCGGACCTGGCCCTGACCCTGGTGGTGCCGCGCGATGACGGCCCGACCGCATCGCTGGCCAGCTACCAGCTGGAAGTGCTGCGCGAGAAGAACCGCGAGCTGGCACGACGGTTGGCCGATCTGGGCGCCACCGCCCAGGTCAATGAACGCCTTGCGGTGCGCACGCACCAGCTGACCCTGGCACTGATGAAGCAGGACAACGCGGCCGATACCCTGCGCGCGATGGCCGCATCGCTGCAGGAAGACTTCGCCGGCGACCTGGTGCGGCTGGTGGTGCATGCGCCGGTGGCCGGGCTGGAACAGGCCGACTGGCTGCAGGTGATTGCTGCCGATGATCCGCAACTGGGCCCGTTCCGCGATTGCCTGAACGACGGCGAGCCGATCTGCGGACGCCTGCAGCCGGACAAGAATGCCGTCCTGTACGGCGTGCGCAGCGAGGAAGTGCAGACCACCGCGCTGCTGCCGTTGCCGGGCGTCGGCCTGATCGCAGTCGGCAGCCACGACCCGAACCGCTTCTACCCGGGCATGGGCACGCTGTTCCTGCGCATGATGGGCGACGCCCTGGCCACTGGCCTGAAGCGCTTCCACGACTAAGCAGGACCGGACGACGATGAGCGCGGTACAGGCCTTCCTGCAGCATCTGCAGGTGGAGCGGCGGATGTCGGCGCATACGCTTGACGCCTACCGCCGCGACCTGGACGCGCTGTCGGCCTGGGCCGAGCCGCGTTGCGTGGCGGTGGAGGCGCTTGATGCCGATGCCTTGCGCCAGTTCGTTGCCGATGAACATCGCCGGGGACTGTCGGCCAAGAGCCTGCAGCGCCGCTTGTCGGCCTGCCGAAGCTTCTATGCCTGGCTGCTCAAGCACGGGCGCATCGAGGTTAGCCCGGCAGCGACGCTGAAGGCGCCGCGCGCGCCGCGCCGGTTGCCACAGGTCCTCGACGCCGATGAGGCCGTGCAGCTGGTCGAGCTGGAGCCGGAAGGCGAGCTGGGCCGCCGTGACCGCGCGCTGCTGGAGCTGTTCTATTCGTCGGGCCTGCGCCTGAGCGAAGTCTGTGCGCTGACCTGGCGCGACCTGGATTTCGACAGCGGGCTGGTCAACGTGCTGGGCAAGGGCAACCGCCAGCGCCGCGTGCCGTTCGGGCGGCCGGCACGCGAAGCGCTGCAGGCGTGGCGCGCGGAAAGTGGCGGTGGACCGGCCTCGCCGGTATTTCCCGGCCGCAACGGGCCGATCAGCCAACGCGCGGTGCAGATACGCATCCGCCATCTGGCGCAGCGCCAGGGCCTGTTCAAGCAGGTGCATCCGCACATGCTGCGGCACAGTTTCGCCAGCCACATCCTGGAATCCTCCGGCGACCTGCGTGGCGTGCAGGAACTGCTCGGCCATGCCGACATCGCCACCACGCAGATCTATACCCACCTCGATTTCCAGCACCTGGCCAAGGTCTATGACGCCGCGCATCCGCGCGCGAAGCGTCGACGCAGCACCGAGGGCAGCGGAGAAAGCTGAACGTTGCCCCTGCGTCAGCCGGTCGCGGGTGGCTTGAAGGGCGCAGCGCAGTCCCCACCTCTGGTTCTGTCACCCCGGAGGCATCATGGACCCCAGTCAGAACCCCAACGTTTTCCACGCCACCACCATCGTCTGCGTCCGTCGCGGCGAGCACGTGGCCATTGCCGGCGACGGCCAGGTCACGCTGGGCCACACCGTGATGAAGGGCAACGCGCGCAAGGTGCGCCGCCTTGGCCGCGACGGCCAGGTGCTGGCCGGCTTCGCCGGTGCCGCCGCCGATGCCTTCACCTTGTTCGAGCTGTTCGAGGCCAAGCTGGAAAAGCACGGCCAGCTGCAGCGCGCCGCGGTCGAGCTGGCCAAGGATTGGCGCACCGAGCGCCGCCTGGGCAAGCTCGAAGCCCTGCTGGCAGTGGCTGACAAGGAAACCTCGCTGATCATCAGCGGCACCGGTGATGTGATCGAGCCGGAGGACGGCATCATCGCCATCGGCTCCGGTGGTTCGTACGCCCTTTCGGCTGCGCGGGCGCTGATGGCGCACACCGAGCTGGATGCACGCACCATCGCCAGTGAAGCGATCGGCATTGCCGGCGACATCTGCATCTACACCAACCGCAACGTGGTGGTCGAGGAGCTTTGACCGCTCTTCTGTAGTGCCGAGCCATGCTCGGCAGGGCTGCCCGTCAGCCGAGCATGGCTCGGCTCTACATGCATCTGAATTCGTGAGCACAACCATGCCGAAGATCGAAGTTTCCTCCGCCACCATGACCCCGCGCGAGATCGTGCAGGAACTGGACAGGCACATCGTGGGCCAGCACGACGCCAAGCGCGCCGTGGCCATCGCCCTGCGCAACCGCTGGCGTCGCATGCAGCTGCCGGCGGAGCTGCGCAATGAAGTGATGCCGAAGAACATCCTGATGATCGGCCCGACCGGTGTCGGCAAGACCGAGATCGCGCGCCGCCTGGCCACGCTGGCCAACGCACCGTTCGTGAAGGTCGAAGCCACCCGCTTCACCGAAGTGGGCTACGTCGGCAAGGACGTCGAGCAGATCATCCGTGACCTGGCCGACACCGCGGTCAAGCTCTATCGCGAACAGGCCAAGGTGCGCGTGCGTACCCAGGCCGAAGAACGCGCCGAAGACCGCATCCTCGATGCGCTGCTGCCGCGTCGTAGCGGCGGCATCGGTTTCGATCCTGAAGTCGCCCGCAACGAACCGTCGGCGCAGGACAACGAGACCCGCATCAAGTTCCGCAAGATGCTGCGCAACGGTGAGCTGGACGAGCGTGAGATCGAGCTTGACCTGGCGGCCAATGTCAGCATGGACATCATGACCCCGCCGGGCATGGAGGAAATGGGCCAGCAGCTGAAGTCGATGTTCGCCAACCTCGGCGGCGGCGCGAAGGCGCACAAGCGCACGCTTACCATCAAGGCCGCGCGCCCGCTGCTGATCGAGGAAGAAGCGGGCAAGCTGGTCAACGAGGATGACATCCGTACCGCCGCAATCGAGGCGTGCGAGCAGCACGGCATCGTCTTCATCGATGAGATCGACAAGGTCGCCAAGCGTGGTGACAACGTGGGCGGTGGCGACGTGTCCCGCGAAGGCGTGCAGCGCGACCTGCTGCCGCTGGTGGAAGGCTCCAACGTGTCCACCAAGTACGGCACGATCAAGACCGACCACATCCTGTTCATCGCGTCGGGCGCGTTCCACCTGGCCAAGCCCAGCGACCTGATTCCGGAGCTGCAGGGCCGTTTCCCGATCCGCGTGGAACTGGGTGCGCTGAGCAAGAATGACTTCGTGCGCATCCTGACCGAGCCGAAGGCCGCGCTGACCAAGCAGTACGAAGCGCTGCTGGCCACTGAAGGTGTCAAGGTCAGCTTCACCGCCGATGCCATCGACCGCCTGGCCGAGATCGCCTTCCAGGTGAACGAGCGCCAGGAGAACATCGGTGCCCGACGCCTGCATACAGTGCTGGAACGCCTGCTGGATTCGCTCAGCTACGAGGCACCGGACCGCGATGGCGAAACCCTGGCCATCGATAGCGCCTACGTCGATGCACACCTGGGCGAGCTGGTGCAGGACCCGGACCTGAGCCGCTACATCCTGTAACGCCCGATCCGGTCGGATCCCTCGCCACGGCGAGGGCCCTGACGCCATCCGCTGCAACAGAAAAGGCCGCCGAAAGGCGGCTTTTTGCGTTGGCGCTTAGCGCGATTGCCGCGTGCGGTAGGCCTGCAGCACCTGGTCGATCACCGCACTGGTGCGGGCGGCGCTGATGCCGTCCGAGGGCGAGTGCCCGTTGCCGCGCAGTTCATCCACGAGAGAGGCGATCAACGGTTGCTGGATCGACGACGGGTTGGGAATGTCGAAGGTCTGCACACCCGCTTCGTTTTCCAGCACCACCGGAACATCCTCGAAGGTCGCAAAGCGCAGCTGGCCGCGGTCGCCGGTGATCTCGACCTCATCCTGGCGGCGGAACGCGCAGAAGCTCCATTGCGCGATGCCGTGCGCGCCCGCTCCAGTGCGGAAGCACATCGAAACGCTGTCCTCGGCGGCATAAGCGCCGGTCAACGAACTGGCCAGGCCGCGCACATCGCTCAGCGGACCCAATAGATGATCGAGCAGGTCCAGGGTGTGCGAGCCCAGATCGACGAACAGCCCGCCGCCGGAGATTGCGGGATTGGTCCGCCAGAAGTCCGGCGATGCGGCATTCACCGAATGCGGCCGATGCAGGGTGGCGCGAACGCTGCGCGGTGTACCGATCGCGCCGCTGTCCAGCAGCTGCTTCACCTGCGCGAATCGGGGCAGGGCGCGGCGGTAGTAGGCGACGAACACGGGCACGCCACGGCGTGCACTGGCTTCCAGGATGCGCTCGCATTCGGCGAGGTCCAGGGCCATGGGTTTCTCGATATAGACCGGCTTGCCCGCCGCAATCGCCTGCAATGCGTACTGCATGTGCGTGGAGGGCGGTGTTGCAACGTACACCGCGTTCACGTCCGGATCGCCGATCAGCGCGTCGGCATCCGTGTACCAGCGGGGCACCGCGTGGCGCCGCGCATAGTCTTCGGCCAATGCGGCATTGCGGCGCATGACCGCCGCCACCCGTGAGCCGGGTGTGCTGGCCAGGGCGGGGCCGCTCTTCTTCTCGGTGACGCTGCCGCAGCCGATGAAGCCCCACACCACGTTGTCCAGGATCATGGGTCTGTCCTCACAGTGGGGCTGCGGTGGCGGCAGTGAACCCGCTCATGCCTCGGGCAGCGGCTCGGGCACGGTGCCGGGAACGAACACGCCGTCCTTTACGTAGGCGGCCAGGGTCATGTCCAGTGCGAGCATGCCATCGCGCTTGAGGTCCATCAGTTCCGGTTCGACCATCGCACCGTGCAGTACGCCCAGCACGGTGGCGTGCAGCATGCGTGCGGCGATCTTCGGGTCTGCACCCTCGCGCAGCTGGCCCAGGTCCTTTGCCCGGCGCAGGGCACGTTCCATCCGCTCCAGTCCATCGCGGAAACCGGCCTGCTGCAGTTCGGTCAGCACCTTGGTGTCGGCCGAGGCATCGCTGCGCAGCATGATCTCCATGGTCTTGCGCAGTCGCTCGTCCTCGGACAGTTCGATGAACGAGTGGATCATCACCGCGCGCAGGTCGTGCACCGGCGTGTCGCGCTGGTCGGTCGAGGTGCGCTCCAGCTCCTGCATGAAAGGCAGATGCACGCGTTCGACGATCGCGGCCAGCACCTCGCTCTTGTTCTTGAAGTGCCAGTAGACCGCGCCGCGGGTATAGCCGGCGCGGGCACCGATCATCTCCAGCGTGGTACGGGCCACGCCGTGTTCATGGAAGCAGGCTTCGGCGGCGTCAAGGATGCCTTCCCGGGTTGCCTGGGTGTCCTCTTTGGTCTTGCGGGCCATGGATGGGTACGAGTGCGGGTGAAACGTGGCTGAATTGTACCGGTTTACAAACAAACAAGCATGTATGTATATTTCGCTCCCATCATTCCCGTCGTGTGCGTGGCAGGCCGGTCCGGTTACCACTCCCCGCTGGTGAGCGTTGCCTGCTGGCGCTTTCGGCCTGTATCAGCGCGATTTGAGATTCCTTCCCCTAAGAGCCTTTCCGTCATGTTGCTGAGCCGAATCCGACCCTTTGCACTGTCGCTGGCGATCGCCGCGACCGTGGCTGCCTGCGGCGGCCAACCCCAGGCCCCCGAGCAGGGCCCGGGTGACGTCACTGTGGTCACGCTGAAGTCCGAGACCGTGGGCCTGACCCGCGAACTGCCGGGCCGTACCAACGCCTACCTGGTCGCCGAAGTGCGCCCGCAGGTCAATGGCATCGTTGCCAAGCGCCTGTTCACCGAAGGTGGCATGGTCAAGGCCGGCGAGCCGCTGTACCAGATCGAGGACGCCAGCTACCGCGCCCAGGCCAACAGTGCCCGCGCCCAGCTGGCCCGCGCCGAGGCCACCGCCAACGCCGCCCGGCTGAGCGCCAAGCGCATCACCGAGCTGGCCAAGGTCGATGCGGTCAGCCAGCAGGACCTGGAAAATGCCGTGGCCGCGCAGAAGCAGGCCGAGGCGGATGTCGGCGCCGCGAAGGCATCGCTGGATGCGGCCAACGTCACCCTGGGCTACGCCCGCATCACCGCGCCGATCAGCGGCCGCATCGGCAAGTCCAGCGTCACCCAGGGTGCGCTGGTCAGCGCCGGCCAGGCCAATGCACTGGCCACCGTGCAGCAGCTGGACCCGATCTATGTCGACCTGACCCAGTCTTCGGCCGAGCTGCTGCAGCTGCGCCGCGAACTGGCCGCCGGCCGCCTGCAGGACAACCAGACCCTGCCGGTCAGCATCCTGATGGAAGACGGCAGCACCTTCGAGCACAAGGGTACGCTGGAGTTCTCCGAAGTCAGCGTCGATCCGACCACCGGCAGCTTCGGCCTGCGCGTGAAGGTGGACAACCCGGACGGCCTGCTGATGCCGGGCATGTACGTGCGTGCGGTGATCGGCGGCGGCGTGCGCAGTGATGCAGTGCTGGTGCCGATGCAGGGCATCGCCCGCGATCCGAAGGGCGACACCACGGCGATGGTGGTCGGCAAGGACAACAAGGTCGAAGTGCGCCCGGTCAAGGTCAGTCGCACGGTCGGCGACAAGTGGCTGGTCGAGGACGGCCTGAAGGCCGGTGACAAGGTCATCGTCGAAGGCCTGCAGAAGATCGGCCCCGGCATGCCAGTCAAGGCCACCGAAAAGGGCGACGCACCGGCCAAGCCGGCGGCCGATGCCCAGCCTGCCGCCCCGGCCGGCGACGCGAAGTAAGCGGAGAACCCCATGGCACGCTTTTTCATCGATCGACCCATCTTCGCGTGGGTGATCGCCATCATCATCATGCTCGCCGGCGGCCTGGCCCTGTTCAAGCTGCCGGTCTCGATGTACCCCAACGTCGCACCGCCGGCGGTGGAAATCAGCGCCACTTACCCGGGTGCATCGGCCAAGGTGGTCGAAGACTCGGTGACGCAGATCATCGAGCAGAACATGAAGGGCCTTGATGGCCTGATCTACTTCTCCTCCAACAGCTCGTCCAACGGCCAGGCCACCATCACCCTGACCTTCGAGAGCGGCACCAACCCGGACATCGCCCAGGTGCAGGTGCAGAACAAGCTGCAGCTGGCCATGCCGCTGCTGCCGCAGGAAGTGCAGCGGCAGGGCATCAACGTGGCCAAGTCCAGCTCGGGCTTCCTGAACGTCATCGCGTTCGTGTCCGAGAACGGCAGCATGGACGCCAACGACATCGCCGACTACGTCGGTTCCAATGTCGTCGACCGCCTCAGCCGCGTGCCGGGCGTGGGCAACATCCAGGTATTCGGTGGCAAGTACGCCATGCGCATCTGGCTGGACCCGAACAAGCTGCATACCTATGGCCTGTCCGTCGCGGAAGTGACTGCGGCGATCAAGGCGCAGAATGCCCAGGTGGCGATCGGCCAGCTCGGCGGTGCGCCGTCGGTGAAGGGCCAGCAGCTCAACGCCACCATCAACGCGCAGTCGCGCCTGCAGACCCCGGAACAGTTCCGCAACATCATCGTGCGCGGCGCGCAGGACGGTGCCGAGCTGCGCCTGGGTGATGTCGCCCGCGTCGAACTGGGTGCCGAGTCCTACGACTTCGTCACCCGCTACAACGGCCAGCCGGCCAGCGGCCTGGCGGTCACCCTGGCCACCGGCGCCAATGCGCTGGATACCGCTGCCGGCGTGGATGCTGCGCTGGACGACATGAAGAGCTTCTTCCCGGCCGGGCTGAAGGCCGAGATCCCGTACGACACCACGCCGTTCGTGCGCGTGTCGATCAAGGGCGTGGTGCAGACCCTGCTCGAAGCGATCGTGCTGGTGTTCGTGGTGATGTACCTGTTCCTGCAGAACTTCCGTGCCACCCTGATCCCGACCATCGCCGTGCCGGTGGTGCTGCTGGGTACCTTCGGCGTGCTGGCGATGCTGGGCTTCTCGGTGAACATGCTGACCATGTTCGCGATGGTACTGGCGATCGGCCTGCTGGTGGACGATGCCATCGTGGTGGTGGAGAACGTCGAGCGCATCATGTCCGAAGAAGGACTGTCGCCGCTTGAAGCGACCCGCAAGTCGATGGGCCAGATCACCGGTGCGCTGGTGGGTATCGGCCTGGTGCTGTCGGCGGTGTTCGTGCCGATGGCCTTCATGAGCGGATCCACCGGCGTGATCTACCGGCAGTTCTCGGCCACGATTGTCTCTGCAATGGCGTTGTCGGTACTGGTGGCGATCGTGCTGACCCCGGCACTGTGCGCGACCATGCTCAAGCCGCTGAAGAAGGGCGAGCATCATGTTGCCCACCGCGGCCTGGCCGGTCGCTTCTTCAACGGTTTCAACCGTGGCTTCGACCGCACCAGCGAAAGTTACCAGCGTGGTGTGCGCGGCATCATCCATCGTCCGTGGCGCTTCATGGGCATCGTGGCGGCACTGTTCGTGCTGATGGGCGTGCTGTTCGTGCGCCTGCCCAGCTCGTTCCTGCCCAACGAAGACCAGGGCGTGCTGATGGCGCTGGTGCAGGCCCCGGTCGGCGCCACCCAGGAGCGCACGCTGGAATCGATCGCGGCATTGGAGAACCACTTCCTGCAGAACGAAAAGGATGCGGTGGATTCGGTGTTCTCCGTGCAGGGCTTCAGCTTCGCCGGCATGGGCCAGAACGCCGGCATGGCGTTCGTCAAGCTGAAGGACTGGAGCGAGCGTGACGCCAACAATGGCGTGATGCCGATCACCGGTCGTGCGATGGCAGCCCTGGGACAGATCAAGGATGCTTTCATCTTCGCCTTCCCGCCGCCGGCCATTCCGGAACTGGGTACCGCCTCGGGCTACACCTTCTTCCTCAAGGACAACAGTGGCCAGGGCCACGAGGCACTGGTGGCCGCGCGCAACCAGCTGCTCGGCCTGGCAGCCGGCAGCAAGAAGCTGGCCAACGTGCGCCCGAACGGCCAGGAAGACACGCCGCAGTTCCGCATCGACATCGACGCGGCCAAGGCGACCTCGCTGGGGCTGTCGATCGACCAGATCAACGGCACGCTGGCCGCTGCCTGGGGCAGCTCGTACATCGACGATTTCGTCGATCGTGGCCGCGTCAAGCGCGTGTTCGTGCAGGCCGACCAGCCGTTCCGCATGGTCCCGGAGGACTTCGACCTCTGGTCCGTGAAGAACGACAAGGGCGAGATGGTGCCGTTCAGCGCGTTCGCCACCAAGCACTGGGATTACGGTTCGCCGCGCCTGGAGCGCTACAACGGTGTGTCGGCGATGGAAATCCAGGGCGAACCGGCCCCGGGTGTTGCCTCCGGCGATGCCATGGCCGAGATCGAGCAACTGGCCAAGCAGCTGCCGGCGGGCTTTGGCATCGAGTGGACGGCGATGTCCTACCAGGAACGCCAGGCGGGCTCGCAGACGCCGTTGCTGTACACGCTGTCGCTGATGATCGTGTTCCTGTGCCTGGCCGCGATGTACGAAAGCTGGAGCGTGCCGACGGCGGTGTTGCTGGCGGCCCCGCTGGGTATCCTCGGCGCAGTGCTGGCCAATACCTTCAAGGGCCTGGAGCGCGACATCTATTTCCAGGTGGCGATGCTGACCACGGTAGGCCTGACCAGCAAGAACGCGATCCTGATCGTCGAGTTCGCCAAGGAAAACCTGGAGAAGGGCGCAGGCCTGATCGAGGCGATCATGCATGCCGTGCGCGACCGCCTGCGCCCGATCGTGATGACCTCGCTGGCGTTCGGCATGGGCGTGGTGCCGCTGGCGATCTCCACCGGTGCCGGTTCCGGCGCCAAGCAGGCGATCGGCACCGGCGTGCTCGGCGGCATGATCGTCGGCACCGTGCTCGGCGTGTTCTTCGTACCGCTGTTCTTCGTAGTGGTGCAGCGCGTGTTCAAGCGCAAATCCGCCGAGTGATGAAATCCGGCAGCGCCGGGCCATGCCCGGCGGATGCCTCACCGCGTAGCCGCCGGGCATGGCCCGGCGCTACCACCGTGACCCCCAAGGTGTCGCCATGAAATTCTCTTCTCTTGCTGTATCCCTGGCCGCCGCGCTCGCGCTGGCCGGCTGTTCCACTCTGGTGCCGAAGAACACCGCCGTCGCTCCGGCAATTCCGGCGCAGTGGCCGGCCGAGGCTGTACAGGGCCAGGTGGCCGATGTCGCCGCCGTCGGCTGGCGCGACTTCTTCACCGATGCGCGCCTGCAGCAGGTGATCGAGCAGTCGCTGCAGAACAACCGCGACCTGCGCGTGGCTGTGCTCAACGTTGAACGCGCGCGCGGCCAGTACCGCGTGCAGCGCGCCGACCGCGTGCCCGGCGTGGCCGTCACCGGCCAGATGCAGCGCCAAGGCACCGACGCTGGCGTCACCGAGCAGTTCACCGCCGGTGTCGGCGTGGCCGAGTTCGAGCTGGACCTGTTCGGCCGCGTGCGCAACCTGAGCGAAGCGGCACTGCAGCAGTACTTTGCCGTAGCTGCCAATCGTCGCAACGCGCAGCTGAGCCTGGTGGCCGAGACAGCGACGGCGTGGCTGACCTACGGTGCCGATGCCCAGCAGCTGAAGATTGCCGAGGCCACGCTGAGGACCTACGAGGATTCGCTGCGCCTGGCCGAGGCCCGCCACGAGCGCGGTGGCAGCTCGGCGCTGGAGCTGACCCAGACCCGCACGCTGGTGGAAACCGCGCGTACCGACGCCGCGCGCCTGCGCGGCCAGCTGGCCCAGGACCGCAACGCGCTGGCCCTGCTGGCCGGTGGCCAGCTGGACCCGGCACTGCTGCCGGACAGCATCGAACCGCAGTTGCTGGCACTGGCGCCTCCGCCGGCCGGCCTGCCCAGCGATGTGCTGCTGCAGCGCCCGGACATCATGGCCGCCGAACACCAGCTGCTGGCCGCCAATGCCAACATCGGCGCGGCACGTGCTGCGTTCTTCCCGAGCATCTCGCTGACCGGCAGCATTGGCAGTGGCTCCAGCGAATTGTCCAGCCTGTTCGACAGCGGCACTCGCGTATGGAGTTTCCTGCCGAAGATCACCCTGCCGATCTTCCAGGGCGGCAAGCTGCGCGCCAACCTGGCCGTCGCCAACGCTGATCGTGATATCGCACTGGCGCAGTACGAGAAGTCGATCCAGGTGGGCTTCCGCGAAACCGCCGATGCGCTGGCATTGAATGTCAGCCTGGATGAACAGGTCAGTTCACAGCAGCGCCTGGTGGAAGCGGCCGAACAGGCCAACCGCCTGTCGCAGGCACGTTACGATGCCGGCCTGGACAGCTTCGTGACCCTGCTGGACGCACGACGTACTGCCTACAACGCGCAGCAGACCCAGTTGCAGGCGCAGCTGGCCCAGCAGGCCAACCGCATCACCCTGTACAAGGTGCTGGGCGGCGGCTGGCACGAGCGCAGCTGAGCAGCAATTCGATACCGGTAGCGCCGGGCCGCGCCCGGCGGCTTTTCGTTCCTGCATGCCTGACGTCTGGGCGGACCGCACTTCGTGCTCGCCGGGCATGGTCGGGCGCTACCGCATTGGCCAACGGGACCATGCAAACGGATATTCATCGAGATGCAGGGTCAACCCTGCTCGGATGGGGTTGCCCAGGATGTACAACGCATGGCGCCTCAAGGCTTCCTCGCTGCGTACCGCGTGATCGAAATAGCTCGGCTGCCACAAAGGCGTCTGTATGCCGGACTGCTGCCCCAGCAACCGGCTGCTGCGGGATTTCACCGTTCCCATCATGCGCGCCAGTGATCCGTCGCGCAGCTGCATCAGCCAATGCAGATGGTCAGGCATGACGACCCAAGCAAAGGACCGACTGAGGCCCATGCGTTCAACATACCTCAATGCATCCACAAGACACGTTGCACAACGTGGATCTTCAAAGACCGGGCGCCGGTGGCGTACGACCGTGGTGAGGACGTAGTAGCCCCCGATACGGGAGTGGCGGCCACGTTCCAGGTGACGTCTGGACATGGCGCCAGTCTGCACTGATGGGATGTCCGCCGTTATCAGCCGACGGCGATGGCCCATGTGGGATTCTTCCGGGTACCGCGCTCGCCGGGCATGGCCCGGCGCTACCGTCAGATCGCTTCATCGTCGCGCCGCGCCGCATGGCAGGCGCGGACGCGCGCCAGCGCATCGCCTGCTTCGCGGGCCATCTGCTCGTACTCGGCACGGATCTCTTCCAGGCGCGCTTCGTCCAGTTCTTCCAGATCCAGCAGTTCGTTGTTGGCTTCGGCCGTCGCCCGGATCAGCTCGTCCAGCTTGATCTGCATCGCGGCAGTGTCGGCGTTCTGCGTGTGCTGGATCAGGAACACCATCAGGAAGGTGATGATGGTGGTGCCGGTATTGATCACCAGCTGCCAGGTGTCGTTGAAACCGAACACCGGGCCGGTGATGCCCCAGATCACCACAATCGCCACCGCAGCCAGGAAGGTCCACGGTGAGCCGGTGGCTGTCGCGGCCTTCTTGGCGATCGTATTGAACAG
This sequence comes from Stenotrophomonas sp. YJH_SMC_53, assembly GCF_059369995.1. Taxonomy (NCBI): domain Bacteria; kingdom Pseudomonadati; phylum Pseudomonadota; class Gammaproteobacteria; order Lysobacterales; family Lysobacteraceae; genus Stenotrophomonas; species Stenotrophomonas sp. YJH_SMC_53. The sequence goes on from NZ_JCAFTF010000001.1 coordinate 285,344, forward strand.
GTTGCGTGCTTTCATCTTCGTCTTCCCACTCAGGTGACGAGGATGATCGGCAGGCGCTCGTGCAGGCGCTGTGCAGCTCAGGCGCGCAGGCGCGGTGCGTCCTGCAGCCGGACCGGGCTGGTCTGGTAGACGTGCTGCCAGCAGCGGTCGACGAATTCGCGGGCCTGGGCTTCGCTCAGCCGCGGCATGATCTGCAGTGCGTACTGGGTCTGGAACATCTCGTCGCGCTGTGCATTGCTGGCGCGTGGCTGGGTGATCAGCGAATCGCAGGCGAACTTGATCCACGGCACGTACGAGCCGAACGAGTTGTGCGGCAGTGCGCCTTCGGCATGCTGGCGGCGCCAGTGGTCAAGCTCGGCGTCTACGTTGATGACCGGAGGAATGGTGGGGACTTCAGCGTGCATGACAATCCAGTTCGGTTGAGTGGAAAGGGAGTGGGGGTTCATCGGAGTGTGGCGTATGTGGCGGTGCATGCCGCGTCAGCGGGATGTGGAGCCGGCGTGGCGATTGCCGATCAATTGCGCATGCTCGACCGCACCGAGATCCTCGGCCATGTCGGCCATCGCATTGCACAGGCGCTCCTGGTCGAGCGGATGGTCGCGCACCAGTTCCAGCTGCAGGCCCTGGTAGGCGGTCCAGAACCTGGCGCCGCGCTGGTGCAGCGCGTACTGCTGCTGCAGGCGCTCGCGGATGGCATCGAGGATCGGGTCGGGCGGGGGACGTACGGCGTGCGCGCACATGGCTGGCTCCGCCGGGGAAAGGGACCCCGGCAACCCCACCCTAGGCGCCTCGGCCGGGTGGGGTGTTACCGCAGTGTATGCACGCAGCGCAGCTGACTGTGCACGGGTTCACGGCATCGGCCGCAAACGCTGCGGGCACTAGAACGTGCCCGCGCTGAAGCGTTCATTAAACGGGTTCAACGACACGTTGCACGGTGCTCATTCACCGATGTCTTCGTTCCAGATCTCCGGATGCTGCGCAATGAAGCCACCCAGCAGGTCAACGCATTCCTGGTTGTCGAGGTCGATCACGTTGACACCGTTCTCGCGCAGCCAGTCGATGCCGCCCTGGAACGTGCGCGATTCGCCCACCACCACGGTGCCGATGTTGAACTGGCGCACCAGGCCCGAGCAGTACCAGCACGGCGCCAGGGTGGTGACCATGATGGTGTCCTGGTAGCGGCGCTGGCGGCCGGCCTTGCGGAAGGCGTCGGTTTCGCCGTGCACCGATGGGTCGCCTTCCTGCACGCGGCGGTTGTGGCCGCAGCCGAGCAGGCGGCCGTCGTTGTGGTACAGCGCCGCGCCGATCGGCACGCCGCCCTCGGCCAGGCCCTGGCGGGCTTCGGCGATGGCGGTCTGCAGCAGGGCCTGGTAGTCGGGCGTGGTGATCATGCGGGGGCTCCGGTCAGTCGTGGCCCGCCATGATACGGGCAGGGGGTGCCGCTGGCCCCCGGCGGTGCGATAATCGGGGCCATGAGCGAATCCCCCTACAAAGCCGGTACCACCCATTTCGGGTTCCGCGACGTCGCCGCCAAGGACAAGCAGAAGCTGGTCGGCCAGGTGTTCACCTCGGTCGCGCGCAACTACGACCTGATGAACGACCTGATGAGCCTGGGCGTGCACCGGGCGTGGAAGCGCTACTACGTGGCGACCGCGCAGGTGAAGCCGGGCGACCGCGTGCTCGATCTGGCCGGCGGCACCGGCGACATCGCCGCCCTGCTGAAGGAACGCGTCGGCGCCGAGGGCTCGGTGGTGCTGGGCGACATCAACGCCGGCATGCTGTCGGTCGGCCGCGACCGCCTGACCAACCGCGGCCTGGTGCTTGGCCTGGACTACGTGCAGTGCAACGCCGAAGCCCTGCCGTTCCCGGACAACAGCTTCGACCTGGTCACCATTGCCTTCGGCCTGCGCAACGTGACCGACAAGGACGCCGGCCTGCGCGAGATGTACCGCGTGCTGAAGGTGGGCGGCCAGGCCCGCGTGCTGGAGTTCTCCGAAGTCACTGCCGACTGGTTCAAGCCGATCTACGACTTCCACTCGTTCAAGATCCTGCCCAGGCTGGGCAAGTTGTTCGCCAACGATTCGGACAGCTACCAGTACCTGGCCGAGAGCATCCGCAAGCATCCGCCGCAGGACGAACTGAAGGCGATGATGGGGCAGGCCGGCTTCGAGCGCTGCCACTACAAGAACCTGACCGGCGGCATCGTCTCGATCCACTCCGGCTACAAGCTGTAGAGCCCTGCTCTGGTGGGTGCCAACCTTGGTTGGTACTCGCCGGCCGCGAGCGATGAAAGATCCGTGCCAACCAAGGTTGGCACCTACCTGTGGATGCCAACCTTGGTTGGCATGCGCCGGAGGCGCAGGATCGGCCCGGCCCGCCATTACCCCGCACCGCGCAACGCCTGCCGGGCCCGAGGGAGGTACCATTGGGGTTTGATCCCCGTAACGGTCCCGATTCATGCGTAATCCGCTGATGCTCCTTCCGCTGGCCGTGGCCCTGGCCGCCGGCTGCTCCCAGGAGGCGGCCGCGCCCGCCGCCGCCCCGACTGCCGCAAAGGCCCCTGCCGCCCCCGTGAACGCCGAGAACCGCAGCCACGACGAGAGCTCGTACGCCGAGCCGGACAAGGTCGTCATCAAGGACATCGCGCTGGATCTGAAGCTGGACTTCGACCAGAAGCAGATCGGCGGTACCGCCACCTACACCCTGGAATGGAAACAGAAGGACGCCAGGCAGCTGGTGCTCGACACCCGCGAGCTGACCGTGTCCAAGGTCGAGGCCGTTGCCGCCGACGGCGCGCGCAGCCCGCTGAAGTTCGAGCTGGCCCCGGCCGACAAGGTGTTCGGCAGCAAGCTGACCATCGAGGCTGCGGAGCAGCCGGCCAAGGTGGAAGTGACCTACCACACCGCACCGACCGCCTCGGGCCTGCAGTGGCTGGCGCCGTCGATGACCGAGGGCAAGAAGCTGCCCTTCATGTTCAGCCAGTCGCAGGCCATCCATGCCCGTTCCTGGGTGCCGCTGCAGGATACCCCGAGCGTGCGCTTCACCTACAGCGCGCACGTGGTCTCGCGCCCGGACGTGATGGTGCTGATGAGCGCCGACAATGATCCGAAGGCCGCGCGTGATGGTGACTACACCTTCAAGATGCCGCAGCCGATTCCGTCCTACCTGCTGGCCATCGCCGCCGGCGACCTGGTGTTCGAGCCGATCTCCGGCCGCTCCGGCGTCTGGGCCGAGCCGACCATGGTCAACAAGGCCGCCAAGGAATTCGAAGACACCGAGAAGATGATCGGTGCCGCCGAGAAGCTGTACGGCGAATACCGCTGGGGCCGCTACGACATGCTGGTGCTGCCGCCCTCGTTCCCGTTCGGTGGAATGGAGAACCCGCGCCTGACCTTCGCCACCCCGACCGTGATCGTCGGCGACAAGTCGCTGGTCTCGCTGGTCGCCCACGAACTGGCGCACAGCTGGTCGGGCAACCTGGTGACCAACGCCAGCTGGAAGGACATCTGGCTCAATGAAGGCTTCACCACCTACGTCCAGGGCCGCATCACCGAAGCTCTGTACGGCAAGGAAATGGCCGAGATGGAGAAGCAGATCGACCAGACCGACCTGCTGGCCGAAGTGAAGGACATGAGCCCGGCCGACCAGGCGCTGGCGCTGCCGCCGCTGAACGAGCGTGATCCCGACGAGGCCCTCAGCCAGGTGGCCTACGTCAAGGGTTCGTGGTTCCTGGAGTTCCTGGAACAGCGCTTCGGCCGCGAGACCTTCGATCCGTTCCTGCGTGGCTGGTTCGACGACCATGCTTTCCAGAGCGCGAACACCGACCAGTTCGTCGACTACATGAAGAAGAACCTGCTGCCGAAGAATCCGTCGGCAGTGACCGAGGCCGAACTGAAGGCATGGCTGGACGAGCCGGGTATCCCGGCGTTCGCGGCCAAGGCGCAGTCGCGCAACTTCAGCAGCGTCGATACCGCGCGCATCGCCTTCGCCAGCGCCGGCACCGTGCCGAGCAGCCAGGTCATCGCCGACTGGAGCACGCAGGAATGGGTGCGCTTCATCGACGGCCTGGGTGCGACCCAGCCGCTGGACAAGCTGGCCACGCTGGACAGGGCCTTCCACTTCACTGGCACCCCGAATGGCGAGATCGCCATGCGCTGGTACCCGCTGGCGATCCGCAGCGGCTACGAACAGGCCAATGAAGGCGCGGCTGCATTCATCGAGCGCGTCGGCCGTCGCAAGCTGATCCTGCCGATCTACGCCGAACTGGTGAAGACCCCGAAGGGGCTGGAGCTGGCCAAGCAGGCCTTCGAAAAGGCCAAGCCGGGCTACCACCCGATCACCACCGCCTCGGTGCAGGACATGCTGGCCAAGGCTGAAGCCAAGTAAGCAGAAGCGCCGGGCATCCCCCGGCGCTTTCTTTTGTAGAGTCGAGCCATGCTCGACTGGCTTTTCAACAGCAGTCGAGCATGGCTCGACTCTACAGAAAAGCGAAAACACCAAGGACCTCCGCCATGAAACGACTGATCCTGCTCACCGCCTGCACCCTGGCGCTGGCCGCCTGCAGCAACCCCGAGGAAGAACGCAAGGCGCAGGAAGCCGCCGCAGCCGCCGTGCAGGCGCAGAAGGAGGCCAAGGCCGAAGACGTGGCCAAGCAGTACGACATGGCCGTGGCCGCGCAGGACTGGGAGCGCGCGCGCCTGCACGGCGCCTCGCTGCTGGACCAGTACAAGGACACCGCCGCCGCCGAGCGCATCGCCGCGGGCTTCGATGAGGTCAAGGCCAAGGGCGATGCCGCGCGCGACCTGCGGCGCATGCAGGCGCTGTGGCAGTACAACCAGATCCCGGTGGGCAGCAAGGGCAACCAGGTTTCGGCGCAGATCTACAGCAAGGAACGGGTGGACGTGGATGGCAGCGGCGCCAAGCCGGTGCAGCTGGTGTTCCGCGATCATCCGGAGTGGAAGCGGCATGCCTACCTGGTGCTGCAGGCCGGCGATTTCCGGTGCCCGCAGTGCACGGTGAAAGTGACCGTGGACGACGGCAAGCCGGTGTCGATGGCCGCGTGGCGCCCGAAGACCGATGAAGCCATCGCCCTGTTCATCACCGATCAGAAAGCGCTGTGGAGACTGGCGCGCAAGGGCAAGTCGATCAGCATCGAGTTCCCGGTCAAGGCCGGCGGCACCCGTACGGCGGTGTTCGAGACCGGCGGCGTCGACGCCAGCCGCATGCCGCAGTGGTGGCAGTGATGGTCGCGACGGGCAGCGCGGTGCACGCGTTGTCCGCGATCCGGCACTGGGTGTTCGACATGGACGGCACGCTGACTGTGGCCGTGCATGATTTCGCCGCGATCCGCCGCGCATTGCAGATCACGGCCGAGGAAGACATCCTCGACCATATCGCGGCGTTGCCGGATGCACCGGCGCAGGCCAAGCGTGAGTGGTTGCTGGATCACGAGCGCGCGCTGGCCGAGGACGCGCTGCCGGCGCCGGGTGCGGTGAAGCTGCTGCGCGCGCTGGCGGCGGCTGGCTGCCGGCTGGGCATCCTGACCCGCAATGACCATGCGCTGGCGAAGCTGACGCTGGAGGCGATCGGGGTCGGGGCGTTGTTCGACGATGCCGACATCATTGGTCGCGATGAAGCGGTGCCCAAGCCCTCGCCGGAGGGCCTGCAGCAGCATCTGCGGCGATGGGGCATCGGGCCTGCGCAGGCGGTGATGGTGGGTGACCACGCCTACGACCTGGAGTGCGGCCGTGCGGCCGGCACGCATACCGTGCTGGTCAACCTGCCAGAGAACCCTTGGCCGGGCCGCGCCGACTGGCATTTCGCCGATTGCCGCGCGCTGCTGGCCGCCTGGCAGGCCGCATGACCGTGTAGAGCCGAGCCCACGCTCGGCTGCCCTGCGGTCAGATCGTGCTGGCGCGCGCAAGCCGAGCATGGCTCGGCTCTACAGAGAGCAGGCCACGTGTCGGTCGGAGGTTCCGGTAGTGCCGGCCGCTGGCCGGCAGTGTCGACCAAGGTCGACACCCACCGATCAGATGTGCGGGCAGTTCGGTTACGCGCCCAGCGCGTAACCGAACTGCTGCTTGAACTGCTCGTTGAACTCATCGAAGGTGAAACGCTGGTTCTGCGTGCCCGGATGCTCGACCTTCAGTGCGCCCATCAGGTTGCCCATGCGGCCGATGGTCAGCCAGTCGTAGCCCTTCTGGATGCCGTAGATCAGGCCTGCGCGGAAGGCGTCGCCACAGCCGGTCGGGTCGACCACGCGGCGCTCGTGCGCCGGCGGGATGTCGTAGCTCTTTTCCGGAGTGTGGATGACCGCGCCCTTCGGGCCACGGGTGGTGATGTAGGCCTTGACCCGGCTGACGATCTCCTTCTCGTCCCAGCCGGTGCGCTCCTGCAGCAGGTTCGACTCGTAGTCGTTCACCACCACGTAGTCGGCCTGCTCGATGAAGGCGCGCAGTTCCGGGCCGTTGAACAGCGGCATGGCCTGACCCGGGTCGAAGATGAACGGGATGCCGTCTTCGTGGAATTCCTGCGCGTTCTGGATCATGCCTTCGCGGCCGTCCGGGCCGACCAGGCCCAGGGTGACGCCCGGCACCCCACGCACGTGGTTCTCGTAGGAACGCATCATCGCGCCCGGGTGGAAGGCGGTGATCTGGTTGTTGTCGTGGTCGGTGGTGATGAATGCCTGCGGGGTGAACAGCTCATCGATCACGCGCACGCGCGACAGGTCGATGCCCAGGCCTTCGAAGTATTCGCGGTACGGGCCGAAGTCCGAGCCCACGGTGCCCATCGGGATCGGCTGGCCGCCCAGCAGGTGCAGGTTGTAGGCGATGTTGCCTGCGCAGCCGCCGAACTCGCGGCGCATGCGCGGCACCAGGAAGGACACGTTCAGGATGTGCACCTTGTCCGGCAGGATGTGATTCTTGAACTGGTCCGGGAACACCATGATGGTGTCGAAGGCAAGAGAACCACAGATCAGAGCGGACATCGATGTAAGCCTATGCGGTGAATTTTGGGGTGGGCCGGCCCGGTTCAGCGGGCAAGCAAACGGCGCCCTTGGGCGCCCGACGGCGCAAAGGTTACCCGCTGGTGCCGCTCAGGGCCAGAACCGGGTGAGACCCGATCAGGCCGAAAGCCTGTGAAGACGCGGGTTCAGCTAGTTTTTTCCTTGCTCGGCGGCAGGCGGGTTGCTAGGCTTGTCGGCCTCGATTTCTGCCCATTTTTTCGCCATCCCGCGGCGGGCACGACACCCCTCAGGACTCCTTCCTCAGATGTTCAAGAAACTCCGTGGCATGTTCTCCAACGACCTGTCCATCGACCTGGGCACGGCCAACACCCTCATCTACGTGCGCGGGCAGGGGATCGTGCTGAACGAGCCGTCGGTCGTGGCCGTGCGCCAGGACCGTGCCATCGGTGGCACCCGCTCGGTGGCAGCCGTCGGCGCCGAAGCCAAGCAGATGCTGGGCCGTACCCCGGGCCACATCACCACCATCCGCCCGATGAAGGACGGCGTCATCGCCGACTTCACCTATACCGAGGCGATGCTCAAGCACTTCATCAAGAAGGTGCACAAGTCGCGCGTGCTGCGCCCGAGCCCGCGCGTACTGGTCTGCGTGCCGGCCGGCTCGACCCAGGTCGAGCGCCGCGCGATCAAGGAATCGGCCGAGGAAGCCGGTGCCCGTGACGTGTTCCTGATCGAAGAACCGATGGCCGCCGCGATCGGCGCCGGCATGCCGGTCACCGAAGCCCGTGGCTCGATGGTCATCGACATCGGCGGTGGCACCACCGAAGTGGCGGTCATCTCGCTCAACGGCATCGTCTATTCGGCCTCGGTCCGCATCGGCGGCGACCGCTTCGACGAGTCCATCACCAACTACGTGCGCCGCAACCACGGCATGCTGATCGGTGAAGCCACCGCCGAGCGCATCAAGGTCGAGCTGGGCTGCGCCTACCCGCAGGCGGAAGTGATCGAGATGGAAATCTCCGGCCGCAACCTCGCCGAGGGCGTGCCGAAGATGATCAAGATCAGCTCCAACGAAGTGCTCGAGGCCCTGCACGAACCGCTGTCGGGCATCGTCAGCGCGGTCAAGCTGGCGCTGGAGCAGACCCCGCCGGAACTGTGCGCCGACGTCGCCGAGCGCGGCATCGTGCTGACCGGTGGTGGCGCCCTGCTGCGCGACCTGGACCGCCTGATCTCCGAGGAAACCGGCCTGCACGTGCAGGTGGCCGACGACCCGCTGACCTGCGTGGCGCGCGGTGGCGGTCGTGCGCTGGAGCTGGTGGACATGCACGGCAACGAGTTCTTTGCGCCGGAATAAGCCGTCCCGGCCGTTCCTGCCCGCCGCGCCCTTCCGGGGTGCGGCCCGCCGTGATGGCGGGCCGGCACCGGCGGGGCGCCCGCGTGTTTCCCTTCCGCCTTCTGCCAGTTGAATCGTTGCCGTGCCGCCCTACGCCGGTCCTCCCGTCGCCTCCCGATCCGGTGATGCCGCCAGCCCCCTGCGGTTGCTGGCCTATCTCGCGTTGGCCATCACCCTGATCGTGCTCGATGACCAGGCTGGCTGGCTGGCACGCCTGCGCGAGCAGGCCAACAGCCTGGTACAGCCGGTGTGGGCACTGGCTGGCCTGCCCGGCAAGCTCGGCAACCAGGTCAAGGATTCCGCCGCCAGCCATACCCAGCTGGTCACCGAAAACCGTGAACTGCGCAACCAGCTGCTGCTGGCCAACGCGCGCCTGACTCGCCTGCAGACCGCCGCGCTGGACAACGCCCAGTTGCGCGAACTGCTGAACGTGGCCGAGCGCAGTGGCCTGGACGTGCAGCTGGCGCCGATCCTGGACATCGACCTGGACCCGGTGAAGCAGCGCCTGGTGCTCGACGCAGGCAGCCGCGAGGGCGTGCACGTCGGCCAGGCGGTGATCGACGCCGGCGGCTTGATGGGGCAGGTGATCAGCGTCACCGGTGGCACCTCCACCGTGCTGCTGCTGACCGATCCCGACCACGCGGTGCCGGTCACCGTGGCCCGCAACGGCGTGCGCCTGATCGTCTATGGCCGCGGCGACACGCTGGAACTGCGCGACATCCCGCTCAGCGCTGGCGTGGAAGTGGGCGATGAGATCGTCACCTCCGGCCTCGGCGGGCGCTTCCCGGCCGGTTTCCCGGTCGGCACCATCACCGGCCTGCGCCCGGACGACACCCACGCCTTCCTGGTCGGCGAACTGAAGCCGGCGGCCCAGCTCGACCGCGGCCGCGACGTGCTGCTGCTGCGCCCGGGCGCGGCGATCCGCATTCCGCCGGAGCTGCGCCTGCAGCTGGAAGAAACCGCCCCGGGGGGCCCGGCCACCGGCGCCAGCGTGTCTGCGGGAGCCGCGCCAGCGGCAACGACGCCAGCTCCGGTCAGCTCCCCGGTAGCGCCGGTCGCTGGCCGGCAACAGCCCTCGTCGCAGACGAGAACTGTTGCCCCCGCATCCTCCCTTACCCCCGCGCCTTCGGCGCCCCCCCCTCAACAAGAGGGGGGCTCTCCCCCAGCTGGATCCACGGTAGTGCCGGCCGCTGGCCGGCAACCGACCACGCCGGAGGCCCAGCGATGAGCCGCCTGCGCGACAACCCGTGGGTGCTGCCGGCCAGCCTGGTGGTGGCGCTGCTGCTGGGCCTGCTGCCGCTGCCGGCGCTGCTGCAGCCGCTGCGCCCGTACTGGCTGGCGCTGGTGCTGGCGTACTGGGTGATCGAAGCTCCTGAGCGCGTCGGCCTGGGCATCGCCTTTGCCAGCGGCGTGGTGGCCGACCTGCTGTACGGCGGCGTGCTGGGCGAACAGGCACTGCGGCTGGTAATGCTGGCCTTCATCCTGCAGCGCTTCCGTGCCCGCATCCGCTTCTTCCCGATGTCCCAGCAGATGCTGGCCATCGGCGGCCTGCTGTTCAACGATCGCATCGTCAGCGCGCTGGTCCACATCGTGGTGGATGAGCCGACCCTGCCCTGGTCGTACTGGTGGGCGCCTCTGCTGGGCATGGGCCTGTGGCCGCTGGTGTTCGTGCTGCTGGACGCGGTGCGCTTCGGCAAGCGCGGGCGCTGAGCCATGATCCCGCGCCGCCAGGTCAAGAACCCGCACGCCGAAGCCGAACAGTTCCGCCGCCGTGCGGCGCTGGGTTTCCTGGGCGTGCTGGTCTGCCTGCTGGGCCTGGGCGGCTGGTACTTCAAGCTGCAGGTGCTGGACCACGACGTCTACGCCACGCGCTCGGAAGCCAACCGCATCAAGCCGCGGCCGGTGGTGCCAGGGCGCGGCATGATCTACGACCGCAACGGTCGCCTGCTGGCCGAAAACGTGCCGGCCTTCCGCCTGGATGTGACTCCGGACAAGGTCAAGGACATGGATGCCACCCTGGAAGGGCTGGCGAAGATCATCAGCATCAGCCCGGAAGAGCTGGAAGCATTCAACAGGTCGCGCAAGGCGCGCCGCAAGTTCCTGCCGGTCACGCTGAAGCTGCGCATGAGCGACGAGGAGATGGCGCGCTTTGCCGTCGACCGCTGGCGTTTCCCGGGGGTCGAGCTGGAACCCTACCTGACCCGGCGCTATCCCTATGGCGATCTGTTCGCGCACATCATCGGCTACGTCGGCCGCGTTGATGACAAGGATCTGGAGATCCTCGGCGAAGGCAATGCCGCGCTGACCCACATCGGCAAGTCCGGCCTGGAACGCTATTACGAGCAGCAGCTGCGCGGCAAGGTCGGCTACGAGCAGGTCGAGACCAACGTGCAGGGCCGCGCGATCCGCACCATCGGCCGCGTCGCCGCGCAGTCCGGCGCCGACCTGCGGCTGTCGATCGACGCCGACCTGCAGCGCGCGATGGTGGCCGCGTTCGGCGACCAGGAGGGGTCGGCGGTGGCGATGGATCCGCGCACTGGCGAAGTACTGGCGATGGTCAGCCTGCCGTCCTACGACCCCAACCTGTTCGTCAACGGCATTTCCCATGCCGACTTCAAGGCCTTGAACGAAAACCCGTCGCGGCCACAGTTCAACCGCCTGGTGCTCGGTGGCGTCGCTCCCGGTTCCACGCTGAAGCCGCTGATCGGCCTGGCGGGACTGGACTCCGGCGTGCGCCGCCCGGAAGACAAGGTGCTCTCCACCGGCATGTTCTACCTGCCGGGCACCTCGCGCGGCTGGGGTGACGCCCACCGTGGCGGCCACGGCTGGACTGATCTGCGCAAGTCCATCGCCGAGTCGGTCAACACCTATTACTACAAGCTGGCGCTGGACCTGGGCATCGAGCGCTTCGACCATTACATGGAGTACTACGGCTTCGGCCAGCCGACCGGCATCGACCTCACCGGCGAGATCGGCGGCATCCTGCCGTCGCCCGCCTACAAGCGGAAGAGCCGCAAGGAAGCCTGGTATCCCGGCGATACGGTCAACATCAGCATCGGCCAGGGTGACTGGAAGGTCACCCCGCTGCAGCTGGCGCGCGGCGTCAGCGGCCTGGCCGACGGCCAGCTGCGCACCCCGCACCTGGTGATCCAGCAGCGCGAAGGCTTCGACAGCGACTGGACGGCGATGCCGCCCGGCGAGAGCAAGCCGGTCAGCCCCAATCCCAACAACGTGCAGGCCGTGCGCGAGGGCATGATGGCAACCATGCGGCCCGGCGGCAGCGGCTGGCGCGTGGCCGTCGGTGCGCCGTACGTGATGGCCGGCAAGACCGGTACCGCGCAGGTCATCAGCCGCAAGGGTACCGCCGCCGTGAATCCGAAGAGCCTGCCGATGCATCTGCGTCACCGCGCACTGTTCGTCGGCTTTGCGCCGGCGGACAACCCGGTCATCGCAATTGCGGTGGCAGTGGAAGGTGGTGGCTATGGTGGTTCGGCCGCGGCGCCGATCGCACGCAAGGTGTTCGACGCTTACCTGTTGGGCAAGATGCCCGAAGGCATGCAGCCGCTGGACAGCGAGCGCGGCACCACCGCCATCGGCGCCACCGCGTTCGACAACGAGGACGCGGGCGCGCGCCAGGCCGGTGACCTCGCCGCTGCACAGGTGGGAGAGCACCCGGTGCTGATCGGTGCACCCACGCCGGAGCCCGCGCCTGCGCCTGCGCCGCAGCCGGGTGCGCAGGCCGCCGCGCTGCCAGCCACGCCGCGCCCGGCCCCTGCGGAGCCTGCACGATGAGAGTATTCCTGCGCTGGGCCGGCGACATGCTGCGCCGCTTTTTCAGCACGCTGGACTGGGTGCTGTGCCTGGCCCTGGGCGCGCTGATGGTGATTGGCCTGGCGACCCTGAAGAGCGCTGGTGGCGACAGCCTGGTGATGGCGCAGGGCGCGCGTTTCGCGGTGGGCATGGCCGCACTGTGGGGCATCTCGCGGGTGCCGATCCTGCGCATCCGCTCGGCCACGCCGATGATCTACGCGATCTCGATGATCCCGCTGCTGGCGGTGTTCGTGCTGGGCACCGGTAAATATGGCCGGCAGTGGCTGGACCTGAAATTCTTCTACCTGCAGCCGGCCGAGCTGCTGAAGGTGAGCCTGCCGATGATGGTGGCGTGGTACCTGCACAAGATGCCGCTGCCGCCGCGCTTCAATACCGTGCTCGTGGCCTTGATCATCATCGGCGTACCCACCGGCCTGGTGATGCTGCAGCCGGACTTCGGTACTGGCGTGCTGATCGCCGCCAGCGGCGTGTTCGTGCTGCTGCTGGCGGGCCTGCCGTGGTGGTGGGTTGGGCTGGGCGTGGGCGGCGTGGCTGCGGTCGCGCCGGTGGCGTGGTTCTGGTTGCTGCGGCCGTACCAGAAGGACCGCATCATGATGTTCCTGGACCCGGAGATGGACGCGCTTGGCGCCGGCTGGAACATCATCCAGTCGAAGATCGCCATCGGTTCCGGCGGCTTCGATGGCAAGGGCTGGGGCGAAGGCTCGCAGTCGCACCTGAACTTCATTCCCGAGCAGACCACCGACTTCGCGTTCTCGGTGCTGAGCGAGGAATTCGGCTGGATCGGCGTGGCCACCGTGCTGGCGCTGTACCTGGTGGTGATCGGGCGTTGCCTGTGGATCGCCAGCCAGTCACGCGATTCCTATTCGCGCCTGCTGGCGGGTGCCACCGGCCTGGCGTTCTTCGTCTACGTGCTGGTGAATGGCGGGATGATTTCCGGCCTGCTGCCGGTGGTAGGCGTGCCGATGCCGCTGATCAGCTACGGTGGTACTTCGGCGGTGTCGCTGCTGGCCGGTTTCGGCCTGGTAATGGCGGTGCGCAGCCACAACCCGGTGCACGGCGGCTACGGTTGAGTCCGGCGTCGGGGTCAGATCCCTTTTTCCACAGGAAAAAGGGATCTGACCCCGCAGCTCGGCTACGGAGAGCAGGAGCACCCTGACAGCTTCACGCAAGCACCCGTTGCTACCGTGCCCGCGTGAAATGGAAACGACTGCTTGGCGGCTGCCGTGAGGCGCTGCGCACGATCGATCTGCCGTTGCTGGGCGCGTTGTTGATCCTGATGGGCGCCGGCTTGGCGGTGCTGCACAGCGTGTCCGGCCCGGTGGCCGGGCAGGCGGCACGCTTTGCCGGTGGGCTGTTGGCGATGTGGCTGCTGTCGCGTGTTTCGCTGCTGCGATTGCGTGCGTGGACCCCTGCGATCTACGCGCTGTCGATGCTGCCGCTGATGGCGGTGTACGTCATCGGCACCGGCAAGTACGGGCAGCGCTGGCTGAACCTCGGCGTGTTCTACCTGCAGCCGTCCGAGCTGCTCAAGCTCAGCCTGCCGCTGATGATGGCGTGGTACCTGCATCGGCAACCACTGCCGCCCTCGCCGCGCACGGTATTGACCGCCGCGCTGCTGATCGGCGTGCCGGCGGTGTTGATCCTCATGCAGCCCAACCTCGGCACCGCCACGTTGGTCACTGCCAGTGGCGTGTTCGCGTTGTTGCTGGCTGGCTTGCACTGGGGTTGGTTGGCGACCGGGGCGGCAGGGCTGGCAGTGGCTGCACCCCTGGCGTGGTTCGGCTTGCTGCGGCAATACCAGAAGGATCGTGTGCTGACCTTCCTCGACCCGGCGGCCGACCCGCTTGGTACCGGCTGGAACATCCTGCAATCGCGCATCGCGATCGGTTCCGGGGGCTGGCAAGGACGTGGCTGGGGGCAGGGCACACAGGCCACGCTCGATTTCCTGCCCGAGTACACCACCGACTTTGCGTTCTCGGTGCTGGCCGAAGAGTTTGGCTGGATCGGCGTGGCGACGCTGTTTGCGCTGTACCTGTTCGTGGTGGGGCGTTGCCTGTGGATTGCGGTGCACGCGCGCGACACGCACGCGCGATTGCTGGCCGGTAGCCTGGGGCTGGCGTTCTTCGTCTACGTGCTGGTGAACGGCGGAATGATTTCCGGTCTGCTGCCGGTAGTGGGCATTCCGATGCCGCTGATCAGTTATGGCGGGACCTCGGCGGTTTCGCTGTTGGCCGGCATCGGGCTGGTGATGGCGGTACGCGGGCATCGGCCCGTGCACGGGGGATAGCGTTTCCAGCCAACGGCGCAGGCCCTCGTGGGTGGTCGCGTAACGCGGCTCATGTGTGGGGCGGGTGCGGTGGGTTCGCGGGACACGCCGTAAACCCGTCCCTGGGGGCTCGATGGCGCCATCCATGGCGCCAACGGTCCCGCGAACCCACCGCGCCCGCCCCTGATAGTTTTCGGGCGCGTCTACCCACGGAGAAGCAAGAGAAAATCAAAAGCAAATGCAGCCTGGCGGGTCGCTTCATTGCCTTGTGTAGCGCCGAGCCGTGCTCGGCTTATGAGCAAGCGCAGCGCCGCGACCCGCTTTTGATCTTCTCTTGCTTCTCCGTGGGTAGACGCGCACGGAACCTGTCCGTGGCCGGGTAGATGGGCTGCGCAGGGGCGTGAGCCGCATGGATGCGGCGACCGAGCTTACATGGACGTACTTGCAGCGGCCCCTGCGCAGCCCATCTACCTGGCCTCACCCGTGAACTGCTTTTCGCGGCGACCCACGAGGGGCTGCGCCGTTGGCCGGAGACTTCCTGGCGCTGCGCAATGCCCGTTGTGGAAGCGTTCTCACAACAATGCGACGCAACACGCTCTCCGACCAAAGTCCGCGAAAAACGTTATCTGGTTCACATTTTTACACCGCGTTGATCTTGATCAATGGACTTGTCGTAATCGGCCTGCACAATGGCGGCCCGTTCGGCACGGCGCGCCGTCAATCGATGCAGCGCGAGGGGGCGTCGGGCGGGAGCAGTACTGATCCAACGGGTACAGGGAGCGCGGGGAACTGCCACTGGGGAGCGGCAGCCGCGCAGGTACCGACCGGATCCGGTCGCCGGTTGCGTCTGCGGGGATGGGGACGCAACCGGCCACCTCTATCTGAATGGGGAAGCTCGATCACGACGTCTTCACATTTCCCGCTGAACGCGGGCAAATCGTTGTGATTCATGGTGTTAGGGGTTTTAATTCATCCATGACCTGCTAACCTGCGACGATGATTCGACGCACTCTGGCCTGCATGCTCACCCTCGGCCTGGTCGCCTGCGCGACCCAGCCGAAGTCCCCACCGTCTTCGCCCCAGGCCAGCAGTACGCCGCGCCAGCCCGCCACCAAGGCCCACGGCCCGGCCGAAGCCGCGCCCGAAGCGGCCGCTGCTACAGCGCCGCCGGTCGATCTCACTCCGGTGCCGTTCGAGGTCGCACGGGCCCGCTTTGTTGCCGATACGGCCAAGCGCTATGGGCTGAAGCCGGAGCAGATCAGCAGCGTGCTCGATCAGGCGCAGGTGCGCCAGCCGATCATCGCCGCCATGTCGCGCCCGGCCGAACGGGTCAAACCGTGGAACGAATACCGGCCGATGTTCATCAGCAAGGCACGCATTGATGGCGGCCGCGCGTTCCTGGCCCAGCATCGTGCCGAACTGGATCGCGTGCAGCAGCGCACCGGCGTGCCGGCCGAAGTGATCGTGGCGATCATCGGCGTGGAGACCAGTTACGGGAAAAATGCCGGCAACCACCGTGTGCTCGATGCGCTGTACACGCTGGCGTTCTACTACCCGCGCAGTGGCGACCCGGCCAAGCTGGAACGCGAAGTGCGCCGCGAGCTGTTCTTCCGCGATGAGCTGGCCAAGCTGTTCGAGCTGGGCCGTGAGGAAAAGCTGGACATCACCACGCTCAAGGGCAGCTATGCCGGTGCGATGGGCATGGGCCAGTTCATGCCGTCCAGCTATCTCGATTACGCCGTGGACGGTAATGGCGATGGCCGTCGCGACCTGTTCACCAGCTACGACGATGTGTTCTCGTCCATCGCCAATTATTTCGTGAAGAAGGGCGGCTGGGTCCGTGGTGGCCAGGTGGCCGTACCGGCCACGCTGGCGCCGGGTCGCGAGGAGTTCAACCCGACCGAATGGATGCCGACCTGGTCGCTGGCCGACCTGGCGCAGCGCGGCTACCAGCCCAGCGCTGCGGTGCAGCCGGGCGCCACCGCAACGCCGATCACGCTTGAGGGCAGCACCGGCAAGCAGTACTGGCTGGGCTTCCAGAATTACTACGCGATCACCCGCTACAACCTCTCGAAGATGTACGCGATGGCCGTGTTCCAGTTGTCGCAGGCCATCGCCGGACAGGAGCTGCCCCCGGCATGAACATCAGATGGCTGGTCCCGAGCTTGATCGTCCTCGCGCTGGCTGCCTGCAGCAGTGCGCCGAAGAAGCCGGCCACGGCCGGCCACGGTGGCAAGCCCAGCGGCACGGTGGTGCAGGGTCGCGGCTCGCGCCCGGCGCATTGCCCGGAGGGCTCGCCCTATGCTGCGGCCAAGGAAGACCCGAACACGCGCGGCAACTACACCGCCGGGGGGCTGTACAAGCCAGGCGTGCGTGACAGCACCCCGGACTACATTCCCAACGTCGCCTGCATTCCCGAGCCGGAAGTGACCGCCGAAGAGCGTTCGGCCATCGGCAACAAGTCGCCGTACGTGGTGCTGGGCAAGTCGTACAAGGTGCTCGACGACACCCGCAACTATGTCGAGCGCGGTACGGCCTCGTACTACGGCGCCAAGTTCCACGGCCGCCTGACCTCCAACCGCGAGGTCTACGACATGTACCAGTTCACCGCCGCGCACAAGACGCTGCCGCTGCCCAGCTTCGCCCGCGTCACCAACCTGGACAACGGCGAGTCGGTGATCGTGCGCGTCAACGACCGTGGCCCGTTCCATGATGGCCGCGTGGTCGACCTCAGTTATGCCGCCGCGGTGCGGCTGGGCATCACCCAGCGCGGTACCGGCAACGTGGAAGTGCGTGCGCTGCAACCGGGCGAGAGCAACCTGCTGGCCCAAAAGCCGTCGCGCCGCGAGCGCCGTGCCGCCGAAACGGCTGTCGCGGCGGCCAGTACGCGCCCGGTAACGGCTGCGCGTGCCACCGCCGACAGCGACATTGATCGCCTGGTCAAGCGCCTGCCGGCCGACGCCATGCCTGCGCGTGGCCAGCCGGCCACCACCCAGGGCGTGGCCAGCGCCGTGCCGGACGTGGCGGTCAGCAGCCTGCCGCCGAGCGCACCGCCGGCGCGCAGCGCCCCTGTGGCACCGGTTGCCGTCGCCAGCGCCGCGCCGCGCGCGGTCACGCCGGCGCCGGCGCGTACGACGCCGGCCACACCGACCGCCCCCAGCCTGTCGCAGCAGGTAGTGGGCGCGGTGATGGTGCAGGTCGCCAGCTTCTCCAGCCGCGACAATGCCAACCGCGCAATGGGCCAGCTCAACGCCGCCGGCATCGTCGGCGCGACCATCAGCGACATCGCCGCCGGTGGCCGCACCCTGTTCCGCCTGCGCGTTCCCGCCAGCGACCATGCCAGTGCCGCGGAACTTGTCGGCCGCATTGCCGGTCTGGGCCTGGGTTCGCCGCAGATCGTCAAGGATTGACCCACTCGGGCCGGTGCTGCCGGCCCATGCTGCCCCGGCCTTACAATGGCCACTACGTTCCACCCTCCATTCCTGGCCGTCCCCTGGAGCCTGCTGTCCAATGAATTTCCGTTCCGCCGCCGCCGCCCTGGCCGCCACCCTGGTGGTGGGCCTGGCTTCCGCCCAGACCCCGCTGCCGACCCCGGCCACGCCGGCGCCCGCCGCCGCTGCCGCCCCGGCCACCGTTGCCACCCCGCCGGCGCCGGTGCCGAGCGTATCCAAGGCCTGGGTGCTGATGGACTACGCCACCGGCCAGGTGCTGGCCGGCGAGAACATCCACGAGCAGCTGGCCCCGGCCAGCATCACCAAGGTGATGACGTCCTACGTGATCGCCGCCGAGGTCAAGAACGGCAAGGTCCGTGCGGATGACCAGGTGATGATGAGCGAACGCGCCTGGCGCGAAGGCGGCGCGGGTACCGACGGCAGCTACAGCGGCTTCCCGGTCAACCAGACCGCACGCCTGGAAGACATGGAAAAGGGCATGGCGATCCAGTCCGGCAATGACGCCGCGATCGCCCTGGCCGAGCACGTGGCCGGCAGCGAAGAAGCCTTTGCGTCGCTGATGAACAGCTACGCCGCCAAGATCGGCATGAAGAACTCCCACTTCGTCAACGCCCACGGCCTGACCGCCGAAGGCCACCACAGCACCGCCTACGACCTGGCGCTGCTGGGCCGCGCGATGGTGCGTGATTACCCGGAAACCTACGCGTACAACAAGATCAAGGAATTCCAGGTCGGCAACATCAAGCAACCGAACCGCAACCTGCTGTTGTGGCGCGACGGCAGCGTGGACGGCATCAAGACCGGCCACACCTCCGAAGCGGGCTACTGCCTGATGAGTTCGGCGCAGCGTGGCGACCAGCGCCTGATCGCCGTGGTGTTGGGCGGTGCGTCGGAAAAGCAGCGTGCCGATGACAGCCTGGCGCTGCTGAACTGGGGCTTCCGCTTCTTCGAGACCCACCGCCTGTACGAGCCGGGCAAGGCCGTGGCCGAGCACAAGGTCTGGAAGGGCACCACCGACAAGGTGCAGCTGGGCGTGGCCCAGCCGATGCTGGTGAGCGTGCCGCGCGGCCGCTACAACGACCTGAAGCCGAGCATCGACGTGCCCAAGACCCTGGAAGCACCGTTCACCGCCGGCCAGCAGATCGGCACCGTGAAGGTCACCCTGGATGGCAAGGTCGTCGCCGAAGCGCCGCTGGTGGCCGTGGCCGCCGTTGAGCAGGCCGGCTTCTTCAAGCGCCTGTGGGACAGCTTCTGGATGTGGTGGGAATCGGAATAAGCGCCGCGGCGTCCCGCCTGCGCTGCTGAAGTGATCGAGAAACGCCGGGCTCTGCCCGGCGTTTCTTTTTCTGGTGCGAAGTGTTGATCCAGAGGCGGCAGATTCGTCGCTGTCCGATAGGTCGGCCTGCGAGCGTCGCACACCATGACTCCATCCCGCTCCGGGGTGACTGCCCGCGCCATTGCGGCAGCCCCCCATCAGCATTCCATGGAGATATTGTCATGCCGCCACGCCGTCGCGTCGTTTCCCTATATCAGCCGCCTGCGCGCGGCCTGCAACTGGCATCGGCACTGATTGTCGCTCTGTCGCTGCCGGCAGCGGGGGGCTGGGCCAACGAGCTCGCAGAGGCACTGGGATGCGGTGTCGGCGAGGTGGTGTCGGACGGCCTGCGCTGCGAAGCGGCGTCCCGTGCAGGCAAAGTCGCATCCTTTGACGACGAGAATGTCTTGCTCGGAAGGGGCACTTCCACCACAGGCCAGGCGGACATTGCCATCGGCCGGAACGCCAGCGCGGACAGCATCAATGCCAAAGGATCGGACCCCGATGACTACTCCATTGCGATCGGGCCATCTGCACAGGTCACGGGGGGCGGCTCGATTGCCCTGGGCGGAAACGCCAAGGTCATTGGCGCGACCAACAGCGTTGAAATGGATGCCGTTGCCGTAGGCATGAAGAGCGAGGTGACTGGAGAACACGGCGTGGCATTGGGCTATGCCGCCAAAGCCAAGGACCAGGGCAGCATGGCGCTGGGCTACGAGGCGGAAGGCTCGGCAGAGGGCGGCATCGCGCTGGGCTACCGGGCGCGCAGTATTCACCAGGGCAGCCTCGCGCTCGGTGCCGGATCTCAGACGGGCGCCGACAACACCGTTTCCTTCGGCAACGCCACGCTCAAGCGCCGTTTGACCAACGTCAAGGCCGGCGAGGAAGCAGATGATGCCGTGACCATGGGCCAGTTGCGCTCGGCGCTCGGGGTCGACCCGAACACCGGCACCTTGTTGAACATGTTGACCTACGATGACGCTTCGCTGGCCAGTGCCAGCCTGGGCGGCAGCGGCGGCACGGTCCTGGGGAACCTGGCGCGCGGAGCGGTGGCGCATGACAGCCAGCAGGCCATCAATGGCCAGCAGCTGTGGGAGGTCAAGGCCGATTGGGAGGCCCGTTGGCGCGATATGGATGACCGCGTGGCCGAGGTTGAACGTAGCGGTGGTGGTAGTGGAGGCGGGTCGGGTGGCGTGGTTGCACCAGGCAAGGGAGCAGGGTCGGTGGCGGTGGGCACCGGCAGTACCGCCGATGGCCGTGGTGCGGTTGCGATGGGCAGTGGCAGCCGTGCCGATGGCAATGGCGCGGTGGCGATCGGCGAAGGCGCAGCGGCCACCGGCCACAATTCGGTGGCCATCGGCGCGGGTTCCAGCGCCGACCGCGACAATGAATTCTCGGTTGGCGCGCAGGGCAATGAGCGTGTGGTCAGCAATGTCGCAGCGGGCGTGCGCGCGACCGATGCGGTGAACGTGCAGCAGATGGAGGATCGCTTCAAGGCAGAGCGTGAGTACACCGATCGCCGCTTCACCCAGTTGGACAGGCGCCTGGACCGGATGGGGGCGATCAGCGCCGCCTATGCGGGCATGGCCATCAACACCGCCGGTCTGAGCGGCGACAACCGTATTGGTGCGGGTGTGGGGGCGCAGAACGGGCGTTCGGCACTGGCCGTGGGCTACCAGCGGATACTGGGCGAGAAGAGGAACGTCTCGGTTTCCCTGGGGGGCGCGTTCAGTGGCAGTGACCAGAACCTCTCCGCAGGCGCGGGTTTCAGCTGGTAGCAAGAGAGGGGTACTGCGCCTGGTGGAAAGACAGATCGCTATGTGCGGATGGAGGGCCCCCTTCCGGAATGGCGATTGCCCCTCGATGGGCGTTGCAAGAGAGGAGCAGGGGTGGCGAGTACCATCCCAGTCGGAGCCAGCGCTTCGCCTGAAGGGGAGTGCTGGCAGAACGAGTCCTTCGTCACATTTTGAGATACTCCACTTTGAAGTTCACGGCTGCTGAATCCATCGGCGGCTACAGCTGTGCGGCCGGGGGCAGTCTGTTTCCTCTGGTAACGCGCCGCCGGGGGGGCGCGATGTTGCAGTTGCCCCTGCTGGTGGAGTTCATCAATGGCAACCGATGAGGGTCTGCAATGAACATCATGAAAAGCACGCGCTTGGCAACGATGCTGGGGGCGACCCTGCTGGGCGTTCTGCTATGCGAAGGTTCGTCTGCGGCAGACGACAACATCGTCTATGAGCGTGTTGTGCTGCTGGAGCTCATCAACGGTGCGGTAATGCAATGCGAGAGTACCGTAGAGGTCGCCCGATGCGCGCCCGGCTCGGTGCCGCAGAATCTGGTTACTCAATCGGTCCCCTTTGAATGCAAGGCGCTGGGGCTGGTATCCGTCAGCCTGAATCTGCCAAGGCAGGTGCCGACCAGCTGCGTCGCCCAATGATCTTCGTTGCTTGATCTGGAGGCTCGGGGAAACCCGGTCCTCCAGATGATTGCTGCAGTACCTCAGCGGGTTGCGCCTCCATGACGGGCCAGGTTGCAGCAATCAGTTTGGTCTTAACGGTGTGCCGACCCGCGGTCGACACACACACTACAGCGCACGACTGATGGTGAAGCTGCCGAATACCGGCGCCTCGCGCTGGCCGTTGAATTCGCGCGTGCTGTGGTAGCGCGCGGCAGCGAACTTCCAGCGGCCGTACATCACCGCCACGCCGTACCCGCCGTAGGCCACCACATGGCGCTTGTCCACGCTGTGACTGTTGCGGAAGGTGTTGCCATCCAGGGTGATATCGCGGATCACCCAGGCAGCGTCCGAGGTCGCGAACAGGTGCCAGGACCACCCACCGGGGCGGCCGCTGCGGGTCGGCGCCGTGTTCTCACCGGCCGGGCGCAACGGCGTGCTGCCGAAGTCGTCCGGCAGCTTCCAGCCAAAGCGCACTTCACCGCCGAAATTGGCCTTGGTTTCCAGGTTGCCGATCGACCCGCCGTAGTGGCTGATCGCGTCCCAGCCCCAACCGTCGGCATTGACGCTGGCATCGCCCGGCCAGCGGCGCATGCGCTCATGGGTCAGCATGAACAGTGGTTCGTTGTGCAGCTGGTTGTCCCAACCCTTGAATTTTTCGTCGCCCAGCACGTCGTGCACGGCATTCTGCACCTGCTTGCCCTGTGCCCAGGGGCCGACCACGCCCAGTGTCAGCTGGGTGGTCTGCAGGCGGTCGCCGCTGCGCGCATTGAAACCGAAGTTCGCGATCAGCACGCCGGCGTAAGGGCGGTCGTCCTCGATCAGGTCCCTGCGGGTGAAATCGGTCGGGGTGAAGATCCCCTGGCCGATGCTGAAGATCATGTTCTGCTGTTCGAACTTGCCCGGATGCAGCCCTTCCAGGTACCGGTTCACCCAGCGCGCCATGCGCGGCAGGCAGGGGTCGTCGGTGTAATCGACCAGATTGGGGGAGACCAGGGTCAACAGCGCACCGTTGGTATAGCCCTGATCCTGGTGGCGGCCGCCGAACAGGTCGTTGTCGACGCGGAAATTGACCTGCGGCGGGTGGTCGCGCATGGCGTCCGGGCCACATTGTTCGGCCGCCTGGGCGGCAAGGGGGAGGGCGGAGGCCAGCAGGCCGGCCAGCCCGAGGGCTGCGACACTACGCATGGATGGAATGCTCATGGGGAAGGGGGCGGTTTTCAGTCGTTTTCTGCAACGCTACGGTACTCGTGCCCGCGCGTCGGAACGAGCACGTCCGGATCACTTGTCTGTTCCGAAAACAACATTGTCCGGCGGGCACAATTTGTTACCCGCGCACGCGCCGCAGGCCTGGCGTGAAGGCGGTCGCAGGCCGCCCGTACGATGTTCGCGTTGGTGACGGTCAGGAGATTGCAGTCAGCTGCCGTTGGGCCTCAGGCCCGTCCCTTTGGGCCGCCTGCAACGCAGCAGACCGCCGGTGCCGTCCTGGCGTTGATGAATACTCTTGGGTTTGTTGCCCTGCGGCCCGATAATGGGGCCATGGAAATCAAGTCCGACAACCCCGACCACGGCTTCCAGTTCCCCGGCCAGTTCGAGCTCAGCGCCATGGGCCCGGCCAACCGCGGCCTGGAGCATGAGCTTCCCCGCCTGTTGCTGGCCGCCGGCATCGATGTGGTGAACGAACGCATCAGCTGGAAGCACTCCTCCAACGGCAAGTACGTGTCCGTCCGCATCGTGTTCAAGGCCGAGAGCCGCGAACAGTACGACCTGGCGCACCAGGCGCTGCGTGACCACCCGGAAGTGAAGTGGACGCTGTAGCCGACTCCTGCCCGGCCGAAGCCGCACCGGAGGACCGTGCGCCGCGTCCGGCGCTGGTCCGTGACCTCGGCCGCCAGCCGTATGAACCGGTGTGGCGCGCCATGCAGCGCTTCACCGACCAGCGCAGCGACGCCGATGCCGACGAGCTGTGGGTGGTCGAGCACGATCCGGTGTTCACCCTGGGCCAGGCCGGCAAGGACGAGCATGTGCTGGCGCCGGGCGACATCCCCGTGCTGCACGTGGACCGCGGCGGCCAGGTGACCTATCACGGCCCCGGCCAGATCGTGGTCTATCCGTTGCTGCGCCTGCCACGGCTGGGCATCGGCGTGCGCGACTACGTGTGCCGCATCGAGCAGGCGCTCATCGATACCCTGGCCGAGTGGAACATCGGCGCCGAACGCCGCGAGGGCGCCCCGGGCGTCTACGTCGGTGGTGCCAAGATCGCCGCACTCGGCATCCGCGTGCGCCGCGGATGCACCTTCCATGGGCTGGCCTTCAACGTGGCCATGGACCTGGAACCCTTCCACCGCATCAATCCCTGTGGCTATCAGGGGTTGCAGGTGACCTCGGTGCTGGACTTGGGCGGCCCCTCCGGGATGGAGGCCGTCAAGCCGGTGCTGCTGGACCACCTGGCCCGCCAGTTTGGCCTGCTGCTGCAGCACACGCCCGAACTGCCCGATCTTTCTGCGGCCGCCTGACCGCCCCCCGGAACTGCCATGACTGAAACCACCGCCCGTTCCATTCCCCTGCAGATCGTGCAGGGCGATTCTCCGTCCGCCGCGCCGTTGCAGGCCGGGGTCAAGCAGCTGGGCGGTGACAAGATCAACCGTTCGCCGGTGCAGTTCGCCGATGCGCCGGTACTGCGCAAGCCGTCCTGGATCCGCGTGCGCATTCCTTCGGGCAATGCCGTGCAGAACCTGAAGGCCAAGCTGCGCGAGAACCGCCTGGTGACGGTCTGCGAGGAAGCCAGCTGCCCGAACATCCACGAATGCTTCGGCCATGGCACCGCCACCTTCATGATCCTCGGTGAGGTCTGCACCCGGCGCTGCTCGTTCTGCGACGTGGCCCATGGCCGCCCGAAGCCGCCGGATGCCAACGAGCCGGCCAGCCTCGGCCAGACCGTGGCCGACATGGGCCTGAAGTACGTGGTGGTGACCAGCGTCGACCGCGATGACCTGCGCGACGGCGGTGCCCAGCACTTCGTCGACTGCATCACCGCGATCCGCGAAAAGTCGCCGGGTACCCGCATCGAAGTGCTGACCCCGGACTTCCGCGGCAAGGGCCGCATGGAACGTGCGCTGGAGATCCTGGCGCAGAACCCGCCGGATGTGTTCAACCACAACATCGAGACCGTGCCGGACCTGTACCGCAACGTGCGCCCGGGTGCGGACTACCAGTGGTCGCTGAACCTGCTGAAGAACTTCAAGGCGCAGCACCCGGACGTGCCGACCAAGAGCGGCATCATGCTGGGCCTGGGCGAAGACTTCGAACAGATCAAGGCCACGATGCGTGACCTGCGCGCGCACGATGTGGACATGATCACCATCGGACAGTACCTGCAGCCGACCGCGCACCATCACCCGGTGCTGAAGTACTGGACCCCCGACGACTACAAGGCACTGGAAGACTACGGTTACGAGCTGGGCTTCAGCCACGTGGCGTCCGGCCCGATGGTGCGCTCGTCGTACCACGCCGACGTTCAGGCCAAGGGTGCCGGGGTTTCCTGACACCCTCCCGGTGGGTGGGAGCTGCTTCTCCTGTAGGTGCGGACCGTTGGTCCGCACACCTCTGCCTGCGGTAGAGCCGAGCCCATGCTCGGCTGCTTGCTGTCGGCCAGCCGAGCATGGGCTCGGCTCTACATGCATTCACAATTTGCTACACCGGCCCCGCTAGGCTGGTTTTCCACCGAGCGCGGCCGGGTGACAAACCCGGCAACTTTCGGCACTGTCGGGGTGTCTGAACACCCTGCAGTCTCCCCCTTGGCAAGGCGCCTTCGAGCACGTCAATGAAATTCAAAGCCCCCGCATTCCTGATGGCCCTGGCGCTGGTCGCGCCGCTGGCGCTGGCGGCCAAGGCCGACTCGCCTGCATTGCCCGCTGCGGCAACCGCCGATCAGGTGACCACCTCCAAGCTGGTGTATGGCCTGTTGTCCGACAGTCGTTACGCCTACCGCCCGCGTGCGCTGGACGAGGCCACCTCCAAGGACGTGTTCAAGCGCTATCTGGAGACGCTGGACGGCGCCAAGCAGTACTTCACCCAGGCCGACGTGGCGCGCTTTGCGCCCTTCGAAGCCAACATCTCCTCGGCCATCCGTGGCGGCGAACTGGAGCCGGCGTTCCAGGTGTTCGCGGTCTACAAGCAGCGTGTCGGCGAACGTGTGGCCTTTGCGCGCAAGCTGCTCAAGCAGGAGCCGGACTTCACCACCGACGAGCGCTTCGAATACGACCGCAAGAAGGTGCCGTGGGCGGCCAGCAGCGCCGAGCTGGATGAGCTGTGGCGCAAGTCGGTCAAGAACGACTGGCTGCGCCTGAAGCTGGCGGGCAAGAAGCCGGACGATATCCGCAAGACGCTGGACAAGCGCTACGCGACGCTGGAGAAGTCGGTCAATGAGCTGAAGGGCGAAGACGTCTTCCAGTTCTTCATGAATTCGTACACCAGCGCGGTTGATCCGCACACCGATTACTTCACCCCGCGCACGGCCGAGAACTTCAACCAGGCGATGTCGCTGTCGCTGGAAGGCATCGGTGCGCAGCTGCAGCGCCAGGACGACGTGGTAGTGATCCGCGAGATCATCGCCGGCGGCCCGGCTGCGGTGGACGGCACGCTGAAGCCGGGTGACCGCATCGTCGGCGTTGGCCAGGGCAAGTCCGGCCAGGTCGAGGACGTGATTGGCTGGCGCATCGACGATGTCGTGGCCAAGATCCGCGGCGCCAAGGACACCCAGGTCAAGCTGGAGTTCATTCCGGCTGCCGAAGGTGCCGATGGCAAGCACCACACCCTGGTGCTGACCCGGCAGAAGGTGCGCCTGGCCGAACAGGCCGCCAAGGGCGAGACCATGACCATTCCGGCCGCCAACGGCGAGCCGGCACGGAAGATCGGCGTGATCAAGCTGCCGACCTTCTACCAGGACTTCGAAGGCCGTCGCCGCAACGCCGCCGACTATGCTTCGGCCACCCGCGACGTGGCCAAGCTGCTGGCTGGTTTCAAGAACGACAAGCTGGACGGCGTGGTGCTGGACCTGCGCAACAATGGCGGCGGTTCGCTGGATGAAGCCGTCGAACTGACCGGCCTGTTCATCGAGCAGGGCCCGGTGGTGCAGGTGCGTGAGTCTGGTGGCCGCGTCACCGTCAACAGCGACCGCAACCAGGGTGTGGCGTGGGATGGCCCGCTGGCGGTGCTGATCAACCGCGGTTCGGCCTCGGCCTCGGAGATCTTCGCCGGTGCGATCCAGGATTATGGTCGTGGCCTGGTGATCGGTGAAACCAGCTTCGGCAAGGGCACCGTGCAGAACATCGTCGACCTCGACCGTTGGCCGAGTGGCGAGACCCAGCGCTTCGGCCAGGTCAAGCTGACCATCGCCCAGTTCTTCCGCATCAGCGGCAGCAGCACCCAGCACAAGGGCGTGGTGCCGGACCTGGCCTTCCCGGCCAGCGTCGATGCCACCGAGTTCGGCGAGAGCACCTACGATAACGCCCTGCCGTGGACCCGCATCGCCGCCGTGCCGCACACCCAGTACGGCAACTTCGCGCCGCTGCTGCCGAAGCTGGAGGCCCGCCACGACGCGCGAATCGCCACCGACAAGGAATTCCAGTGGTGGAACGAGGACGTGCAGCAGTTCCGAACCGAGGCGGCGAAGAAGTACATCTCGCTCAACGAGGCCACCCGTCGCGCCGAACGCGAGCGCCAGGACGCCCAGCGCAAGGAACGCCAGCTGCAGCGCAAGGAGCTGGGCCTGGCCTTGGACCCGCTGGCCGATGACAGCAGTGATGACGGCCTGACCGGCAACGAGCGCGACATCGTGAAGGATGCCGCCCGCGAAAAGGCCGCCGAAAAGCGTCCGGACCCGCTGCTGCGCGAGTCGGCCTCGATCCTGGCCGACGCGGTGAACCTGCTGGCCAATGACCGTCCGCTGTCGGCCCAGGTGCTGCCGCAGTCCACCGGCGCGGGGCGTTGGGCGGACTGAGCCGGAGACGGCGCGCGACATTCGCAGGGGCCGGCATTGCCGGCCCCTTTCTGTTTGGCGACCTCGTTCACGGTAGCGCCGGGCCATGCCCGGCGAGCGAACTGCCACAAACGACTTAATCCCCTCCGTCCCCTTTTACGTGCATGAACCGGGAGCAACGTGGGGGGCCATATCGACCTGCCGCACACGGGGGCGGGACTACCCTTGGTGCTTCCGTTCTCGCAGGAGTACCCATGCGGGCCTCCCGTCTTTCCAGCGCTGCCGTGGCGTGCGCCAGCGCCTTGATCCTTTCGGCCTGTGGTGGCCGCGCCGCCGACAGCACCGTGCTGCGCGAGTCCTTCGATTCCGGCGATACCTTCTCGCGCACCGTTGAGGGACGCCCCGGTGAAGCCTGCGAGGCCGCGCGCCGCACGCTGCTCAGCCAAGGCTATGCCATCGCCCGTTCCGATGATGCACAGGTGGAGGGCAACAAGAACTTCCAGCCGCGCGAGGATGACCATGAGCAGCTGGTGCTGCGCATCTCGTGCGCCCCGCGCGGCAGCCAGACGCTGGTATTCGTCAGTGCAGTGCAGGACCGCTACGCGCTGAAGAAGAGCCCGACCTCGGCCAGTGTCGGTGTGGGTGCGCTGGGCTCGGTGTCGCTGCCGTTCGGCAGCAACGACGACTCGCTGGTGAAGGTGGCCAGCAGCACGGTCACGGATGCCGAGTTCTATCGTCGCTTCTTCCAGCGCCTGCAGCAGTATCTGCCGGCCGCGGCGGGCACGCCATCGCCATCGCCGGCAGCGGCGCCGGAACCCGCACCGGCGGTTACGGACCAGGGCTGAGAGTGCGCGGCAGGTGGCTGATTGCAGCCCTGCTGCTGGCGCCCGCGTGGGTCGTGGCATCGCCATCCCCGGACTGTACGCAGGGCCTGCTGCAGCGGTTGGGGTGGCGCTTCGAAGAAGCGTCCCTCACTGCGCCGCAGGTGCGCGGTGGTCCCGTATGTACGCGTGCCTCGCTGGCTGATTCACAGGCGGCCGGCGACCTGCAGGTGCGGTGGCCGGCGGCGTTGCCCGCTACTGCTCGGCACGCACTTCTGCAGCAGCTGCTGGATGATCCCGCCACCATCTGCGCCTATGCCTTCCAGCTGGGGGCGGCCACGCGGCGCGCGACTTCGGCATTGCAGGGCAATCCCACGTTCCGCTTCTCCGGCCCGCAGCTGGGATGGATCGGCTTCGGATTGCAGGGCGCACCGGCACAGGGTTGGCAGCGTACACGCAGTTTCGGTCGTGGCTTCGTGCCCCGCGCGGGCAACAGCCATGCGCTGGAGGCGTTCTACAGCGGTGCCGTGCGTGCCGAATGCGGTGTCGGCCGCCAGGTCGCACAGCTGGCCACCCAGCGCGAGCTGTATGGCGATGCTGCGTTCGACACCGGGTTCGCAGCGGAGGAACTGTCGATCGGCACCTTCCTCGCGCTGCACGACACCGACAGCATCCTGCTCGGCGCGCATGCCGGCGACTTCTTCGCCGACGGCAAGGCGGTGCGCACCTCGGCGATGGGGCGGCAGGCGTTCGTGGGCGTGCCCGGTTTCATCGAACATGTGTACGACAAAGGCACGCTGGACGACCTGAGCAACCAGGCCGAGAACTTCGTGGTGGTCGAGGTGGGCGAGGGCGCTGCGCAGGCGCTGGCACTGCACGCTGGCCTGGCCTGGTACGACCAGCGCAATGCCGAGCTCTGGAAACTGGCGCAGGACATCCCGCGCATCGGCCAGCGCTATTTCGAGCGCCTGCTGTTCGAGCGCGATCCACAGCTGCGCGCGCGCCTGGCACCGCGCTACCACGCGGCTCTGGTGCGCATGGATCAGCTGCTGGACGATCCGTTCTACCAGCAGTTCGTGATCTACGTGCATCCGCGCGGTATACGTCCTATCGGCTACCACATCGTCCGCCTGCTCGATCGCAACCCTAGAACGCCGTTTTCGATCGACCTGGCGGTGCACAATCTGCATACCACGCTCTACCGGCGTTGGCGCGAGGCGCAGCTGCGCCACTGCGCGGCTACCGGCAGGCCAGGCAGCCTGACCCTAGACCCCAACTGAAGGTGAAACAATGGATATTGCAATGATCGGCCTCGGCCGCATGGGCGCCAACATGGCCCAGCGCCTGCATCGCGGCGGCCACCGCGTGGTCGGCTACGACCCGGGCGAAAGTGCGCGCCAGCGTGCTGCAGAGGCCGGCCTGGAGGTGGTTGATTCGCTGGCCGCCGCCGTGGCCGCGCTGCCGGTGCCGCGCGTGGTGTGGCTGATGGTGCCGGCGGGTGAAACCGTCGACCAGACGCTGGGACAGCTGACCCCGCACCTGGCCGAGGGTGACATCGTCATCGACGGCGGCAACTCCAACTACCAGGACTCGATCCGTCGCGCCAAGGCGCTGGCGGAGGACGATCTGGGCTACGTCGACTGCGGCACCAGCGGCGGCGTGTGGGGCCTGCAGGAAGGCTACAGCCTGATGGTCGGTGGCGAAGCATCGGTGGTGGAGCAGATCGCACCGCTGCTGCGCACGCTGGCTCCGGCGGAGGATCGCGGCTGGGCGCGTGTTGGTCCATCCGGCGCCGGCCATTTCACCAAGATGGTCCACAACGGCATCGAGTACGGGATGATGCAGGCCTATGCCGAAGGCTTCGCGCTGATGGAGCGCAAGCAGGAAATGGAACTGGACCTGGCCCAGGTCGCCGAGGTGTGGCGCCACGGCAGCGTGGTGCGTTCGTGGCTGCTGGACCTGAGTGCCGAAGCCCTCAAGCGCAATCCGTCGCTGGATGGCATCGCACCGTACGTCGAGGATTCCGGTGAAGGCCGCTGGACCGTGGCCGAAGCCATCGCGCTGGACGTGCCGGCACCGGTGATCACGTTGTCGCTGCTGGAACGCCTGCGTTCGCGCGAATCGAATTCGTTCACCGATCGCCTGCTGTCGGCGATGCGCAATGAATTCGGCGGCCACGCCATCAAGAAGTCGTAAGCACTGCGGTGGGGTCAGAGCCCTTCGGCGTTGCCGAAGGGATCCGACCCCGGGCAGATCGGGGTCGGATCCCTTTCCGCAGGAAAGGGCTCTGACCCCATGCAGCCAGTCGAGCATGGCTCGACTCTACAAACGCCGTCTACGATCGTTGCCACGTCATCCACGCATGGCGTGGATCTACTGGTCAGTGCAACGCGATCCGCCGCCCTTCACGCGCGCTGTCCATGCCCGCCTGCAGCAGCCGCATCAACTGCAATGCCTGCATCGGGCTGACCGTCGCTTCGCCGTCGCCGTGCATCGCCGCGGCGAACTGCGCATACAACCGACGATAGTCGCCGGGCAGGTTGTCGACGGTGCTGCGCAGAACATTGTCTTCTGCATCACAGTGCACCAGTTCGCCATGCCGGGGATCGATGCCCCATCCGGGCGCACCCGGCGCTACGCCGCGGCGCAGCTGGGCCTCCTGCACATCCAGGCCGTACTTGATCCAGCTGGCCTTGCTGCCATGCACGCTGAAGTGCGGGGCAGGGGCAGCCACCAGCGAACCGGCATGCACGATGGCGCGATGCTGGGGGTAGTGCAGTACGGCGTGGAAGTAGTCGATGCCGGCGCCACCTTGGCGCTGCACGGCCAGATCCGCATCGATGGCGTCGGGCCAGCCGAACAGCACCAGCATCTGGTCCAGCAGGTGCGGGCCGAGGTCGTACCACAGGCCACTGCCTGGCCCGTCCTGTTCGCGCCAACGGTCGCGCACCTGCGGCC
Source organism: Stenotrophomonas sp. YJH_SMC_53 (assembly GCF_059369995.1). Taxonomy (NCBI): domain Bacteria; kingdom Pseudomonadati; phylum Pseudomonadota; class Gammaproteobacteria; order Lysobacterales; family Lysobacteraceae; genus Stenotrophomonas; species Stenotrophomonas sp. YJH_SMC_53. Next base: position 316,779 of record NZ_JCAFTF010000001.1, read on the forward strand.
GGTAGCGGTCGAAATGCGCATGGCATTCGGCCACCTCGCCCAGCGTGCCTTCGGCCAGCAGCGCCTGCAGCGTGAGGAAGTCGGCATCGAAACGCCGGTTCTGGAACACGGTGGCGATGCGGCCGGCGTCGCGTGCCGTGGCCAGTACCGTTTCCGCTTCGGCCACATCCAGCGCAAAGGGTTTGTCGACCAGCACGTGCTTGCCGGCGGCCAGCGCGGCCATCGCCAGCGGCGCGTGCTGTTCGTTCGGCGTGGCGATCACCACCGCATCCACCGCTGGATCGTCGAACACGTCCTGTGGCGTTGCACGCACGTGTACGTTGCTGAACGTGCGCAGCAACGTGTCGCGCTGCGAGCTGACGATGCTGTGCAGGGCCAGGCCGGGCGTGTGCTGGATCAGCGGCGCATGGAAGACGCGGCCGGCGAGGCCGTAGCCGATCAGGGCCAGGTGCAGGTCGGGGCGCATGGCAGAGCTCCGGCAGGAGGGAAGGGCAGGGTAAACGACGGATGCGGACAACCCAAAACTGAACCGTTGCCGTTGGAAACGCTTCGATTCACGGCGGCATGACCACGACGCCACGCCTGCTCCACGTGCGCTTGTCCAGACTGGCAGCACATCCCGAAGGAGAACGACACGATGAGCAATACCACTCGCACGCTGATTGCTTCTGCCCTGACGCTGGGCCTGGCACTGTCCTCCTCGGCCGCATTCGCCAAGGACCCGGCCGCGAAGAGCCCGCCGACCACCAGCGCACATCCGGCTACCCACGCGGATCGCCATGATTCCAACGAACCGGTGACCGACAGCTGGATCACCACCAAGGTGAAGGCGGACCTGCTGACCAGCAGCAACGTCCCGGGCACCGAGATCAAGGTGGAAACGGTGAACGGCGTGGTCAGCCTGAGCGGCACCGTGGCCACCCAGGCCGAGAAGGACAAGGCGGTCACCACCGCCAAGGGCATCAAGGGCGTGACCCGCGTCGATGCCGCCGCATTGAAGGTCAGCGCTGCCGCCAAGCGCTGAACCGGTTGGGCGCCCCGCGTGGGGCGCCCGCTGACCTGTAGACCCGAGCCATGCTCGGCTGGCACTCCAAGGCAGCCGAGCATGGGCTTGGCCCTACAGGTCTGATTGCCAACCCGTTCAGCCGATTACGCTGGAAATTCCAGAGTTGTGACCGCCTGCGCTATATTGCCGGTTCCGCCGCAACCGGGCTCGGCCCGGCCAACGCGTCGCGGCAGAGCTGACGAGGAACTATGGCGCTGGTTTTCAGTGACGACATCTGGGACCGCTGGCGGCTGCCGGCCTTGGCGCTGGCCGCCGCCGCGATCATCGTGGTGCCGTGGTTGACCCTACGCAAACTGCAGCAGGACAGCGAACAAGCGATGGCCTGGGTCAATCATACCCAGGCCGTGGGCGTGGCACTGCAGCAACTGCAGGCCGATGTGCGCGATGTCGAATCGGCCGCGTTGACCCTGTCCAAGGGCGTGGATGCCCCCGGCCTGCGCGAACGCATGGCCCGGGCCGATGAAATTCCCGGGCGCCTGGCCGAACTGGGCCGGATGACCCGCGACAATCCCGACCAGCTGATCCGCATCGGTCGGATCGAATCGATGCTGGAAGGCCGCATGGCACTTGCCCGCGAGTTGGCCAGGTCCGAACCGAACAGCGACCAGCGCGAGCTGGTGCAGGACCTGAGTACGCGCTATCCCATCCGCGGGCTGGTGGAAGAACTGCAGGCCAGCGAGCAGAAGCTGCTGGCGCTGCGCGCCGAGCAGGCGGCACGCCAGCGCAAGCAGACCGAACTGGTGTCGTGGAGTTCGCTGGTGATCCAGCTGGCGCTGCTCGGCCTGGTGCTGTGGCTGCTGCAGCGGCAGATCGGCCGTCGCCTGCATGCGGAGCGGCAATCGCTGCGCTCGGCTGCACGTGCGGCGTCGGTGCTGCAGACCGTGCGCGAACCGATCGTGCTGCTCGACCGCGACCTGCGCGTGCAGCTGCACAATCCAGCATTCGCTGAGCTGTACGGCCTGCAGGATGAGCGCGCCGACGGCCTGCTGCTGGAAAACGTTGGCGACAACGCATGGCAGGACCCGGTGGTCCGGCAGCGTCTGGCCGACGTACTGTCGCGCGGTCGCGAACTGTGGGACTTCGAGCACGAGCAGCGCACCGCCGACGGCATGGTGCGCTACATGCTGCTCAACGCGCGGCGCATGCCGCTGCCCGACAGCGATGACGAGGTGGTGCTGCTGACCATCAGCGACGTCACCATGCAGCGCGCAGTGCAGCTGCGCGTCGAAGAGCTGAACCGCCAGCTTGAAGGCAAGGTTGCGCAGGTGTCCGAGGTCAACCGCGAGCTGGAGGCCTTCAGCTATTCGGTCTCGCATGACCTGCGTGCACCGCTGCGCCACGTGGCAGGATTCTCCGACAAGCTGTCGCGCCACCTCGGCGATCAGGCTGATGACAAGAGCCGCCACTATCTGGACGTGATTTCCAGTTCGGCCCGGCGCATGGCAGCGTTGATCGACGACCTGCTGGTCTACTCGCGACTTGGCCGCGCGGCGATGCGGCAGCAGGCGGTGGACATGCAGTCGCTGGTGGCCGACACCCGCGCCATGCTCGATTCCAACCTGCAGGCCGAGGCCGAGAACAGCGGCCATGCGCACCAGGTGGAGTGGAGCATCGCGCCGCTGCCGATCGTGGTGGGCGACGAAAACATGATCCGCCAGGTCTGGCTCAACCTGCTCGGCAACGCAGTGAAGTACTCGGGCAACCGCGAACCGGCGAAGATCCGCGTTGACTACCAGCAGCAGCCCGACGGCGGCCATCAGTTCACGGTCAGCGACAATGGCGCAGGCTTTGACATGGCCTACGCCGGCAAGCTGTTCGGTGTGTTCCAGCGCCTGCACAAGGCCAGTGACTACCCGGGGACCGGCATCGGCCTGGCCAGCGTGCGCCGCGTGCTGACCCGCCATGGTGGCCGTATCTGGGCCGAGGCCGAACCGGACGTCGGCGCTGCTTTCCACTTCTACCTGCCCCCCGCGACCGACGCGGACAAACAAGGTCCCTCTGCATGACGACTCTGCGCACCATTCTTCTCGCCGAAGACAGCCCGGCGGATGCCGAAATGGCGATCGACGCCCTGGAAGAAGCGCGTCTGGCCAATCCCATCGTGCACGTCGAGGACGGCGTGGAAGTGATGGACTACCTGCTGCGCCGCGGCGCCTTCGCCAACCGCGAGGAAGGCTTGCCGGCGGTGCTGCTGCTGGACATCAAGATGCCGCGCATGGATGGCCTGGAAGTGCTGCGGCAGATCCGCGAGCACGAAGAACTCAAGCGCCTGCCGGTGGTGATCCTGTCGTCTTCGCGCGAGGAAAGTGACCTGGCCCGCAGCTGGGACATGGGCGTGAACGCCTACGTGGTCAAGCCGGTGGACGTGGACCAGTTCTTCGGCGCGGTGCAGACCCTGGGCAAGTTCTGGGCATTGATCAACCAGGCACCGGAACTCGAGTGAGCCCATGCCCCTGACCGGTCCCGCCCTGGGGGCGCTGCGCATCCTGCTGGTGGAAGACTCACCGGAAGATGCCGAGCTGATGTCCGAACAGATGCTCGACGCGGGCCTGGAGGCCCGCTTCGAGCGTGTGGAGAGCGAGGCGGAACTGCGCCAGGCACTGGCTGTGTTCCAGCCGGACATCGTGCTGTCCGACCTGAGCATGCCGGGGTTCTCCGGTGACGACGCGCTGCGCATCGTGCGCGAGACCTCACCGGAGGTGCCCTTCATCTTCGTCTCCGGCACGATGGGTGAGGAGAATGCGGTAGCGGCGCTGCAGAAGGGCGCCAACGACTACATCATCAAGCACCAGCCTGCGCGCCTGCCTTCGGCGGTCGCGCGTGCGATCCGCGATGCACGCAGTGCGGTCGAGCGCGCACGCGTGGAAACCGAACTGATGCGTGCGCAGCGCCTGGAAAGCCTGTCTCTGCTTGCCGCCGGGCTCAGCCACGACCTGCGCAACATCCTGCAGCCGTTGCTGATCATGCCGGACCTGCTGAAGGCCCGCACCGAGGATCCGCAGCTGCACCACCTGGCCGACGTCATCGCCGAGTGTGGCCGCCGCGGCCATGAGATGGCCGAGTCGATGCTGTCGTTCGTGCGTGGTTCGCGAAAGCCGAGCGAGCGCATCGAGATCGACGGCCTGTTCGACGCGGTGGCGCTGCTGTTGCGCAGCAACGTGCCCGATGCCGTGCGCCTGGAACTGCAGGTGCTGGACGAAGGCCTGGTGGTCGACGCCAACTACACCGAACTGCAGCAGGTAATGCTGAACTTGGCGCTCAACGCGATCCAGGCGATGCCCAACGGTGGCCGCCTGAGCCTGACCGCCAGCCATGCCGGGCAGCGCGATGGCGTGGACTGGATGCAGATCTGCGTGTCCGATGAAGGCATCGGCATGGATGCGGACACGCTGTCGCACCTGTTCAATCCGTTCTTCACCACCAAGGCCGATGGCACCGGCCTGGGTCTGATTTCCTGCAAGCGCATCGTCGAAGGCGCCGGCGGCAGCATCCATGTCAGCAGCCAGCCGGGGCAGGGCACCTGCTTCGAGCTGCGCTTGCCGATGCACGAAGCCAGCGACGGCAGCGAGCCGATCGAGCAGCTGGTGGCCCTGGGCAGTGGCCAGTCGATCCTGGTGGTCGACGGCGAAGCTACGCGCCTGTCGCTGCTCGGCAACGCGCTGTCCAGCCAGGGGTATCAGCTGCAGCTGGCCTCCGATGGCCCGGCGGCGCTGCGCTGGATGCAGCAGGAGGCGATGCCGGCGCTGGTGATTGCAGACGCCGGCTCAAAGCTGCTGCCGGCCAGCCAGCTGCTGGGCGAGATGGCTGCGCTGGGCTATCGCGGCCCGGCGCTGGTGCTGGAGGACGCGGCGGTGGCGGTGCCTGCCGATGCCTTCCCGGCCGGCGTGGACGTCCATGTACTGCGCAAGCCGCTGCAGATGCAACAGGTGTTCCGCGCAGTGGCCGAGGCGCTGGGCTGATGCCGCTGGGGTTCTGTAGAGCCGAGCCTATGCTCGGCTGCTGTTCGCATTGACCTCGACAGCCGAGCATGGGCTCGGCTCTACAGGGCGGTTTCCCAGGGGAACCGCGGCAGGGCGTCCACCGCCTGTTCCAGGCGCCGTGACCAGTTCTGGTGGATATCGGCGTACAGCGCTGAATCCGCGCCCAGCCGCAGTTGCTGGCCGATGCGCAGTTCACCGTCGCGCAGCAGCGCCAGGTCGATCGGCAGGCCTACCGACAGATTGGAACGGATGGTGGAGTCCAACGAGACGATCGCCGTGCGGGCGGCATCCTCCAGGCGCGTGGCGGGGCTGAGGATGCGGTCGAGGATCGGCTTGCCGTACTTGGATTCACCGATCTGCAGGTAGGGCGTCTCCGGTGAGGCGGCGATGGCGTTGCCGAGCGGGTAGATCATGTACAGCCCAGGCCGCTCACCGGCAATCTGGCCGCCGAAGATCAGCGTGGCCTGGGTATTGACCCCATCGTGGCCATGTTCACTGTGGCTGCTGTGCACCTGGCTGTCCACCAGCAACTGGCCAACGTACGCGGCGGCCTCGAAAAGGTGAGTCATGTCGCGCAGGTTGGGTGAGCGCCGTTCGTCGGCATCGCGCCCCAGGCGCGACACCAGCAACTGGGTGGTGGCCAGGTTGCCAGCCGCCATCAGCACGTAGGCTGCCTGGCCGGGATATTCGAACACGTGCAGCTTGCGATGCACGCGTACATCGTCCAGCGAGGCATTGGTCCGGGTGTCGGCAGCGAAGACCAGGCCCTCGTCCACCTCGATTCCAACGCAATAGGTCATGTCGGTGCCCTATCATGTGCGTCCCGGATTGTAGGCAGGCCGCCGTGACGACGGCATGTCCACGCCCCCATCGCTGCCACCTGAACCGCATGACGACCGTGCTCCTGAGCCTGGGCAGCAATGTCCAGCCCCGCCGCTACCTCCACGCCGCGGTGGCGGCCCTGCGCGAGCGCTTCGGCGCGCTGCAGGTCTCGCCGGCCTACCGTACCGCCGCGGTCGGCTTCGACGGCCCGGCCTTCCTCAACAACGCGGTGGCGATCGAGACTGACTTGCCGCTGCAGGAACTGGACGACTGGCTGCATGCGCTGGAAGACGCGCACGGCCGCGACCGCAGCGGGCCGCGCTTCTCCGACCGGACCCTGGATATCGACGTGGTGTTCTACGGCGACCTGGTGGTGGAAGGTCCCGGCCACCTGCGCATTCCCCGTCCCGAACTGAAGCATGCCTTCGTGCTGAAGCCGCTGGCCGACATCGCGCCAGACTTCATCGATCCGGTCAGCGGGCTGGACCTGGCCACGCTGTGGCGCGCGCACGCGCAGTTTGGCGAGGCGTTCGAGGTGGTTGACCTGGAGTGATGGGGTCAGATCCCTTTTCCCGGCGGGAAAAGGGATCTGACCCTGTTGTGGATCCCGGCAGCGCCTCAACTTACCGTGCGCCCGCCATCCACGCGCAATGTGTGGCCGGTGACGAAGCTGGCTTCGGCCACCAGCCAGTACACCGCTTCGGCAATCTCCTCGACCGTACCGATCCGCGCCAAAGGCGTGCGCGCCAGCAGCGCCTCGCGGGCGAAATCGTCCTTGCCCTGTTCGGGCCACAGGATCGCGCCGGGCGCCACCGCATTGACCCGCACTTTCGGCGCCAGCTCCAGCGCCAACGAACGGGTGGCCATCTCCAGCGCGGCCTTGGCCATCGTGTAGGCGATGTGGTCGCGCATCGGATCGGTGCCGTGCAGGTCGGTCAGGTTGACGATGCAGCCCTGCTGGCGGCGCAGGTAGGGCGCGGCGGCCTGTGACAGCAGCAGCGGCGCGCGCGCGTTGACCGCGTACAGCTCGTCCATTGCCTCGGCGGTGACCTGGCCGAGCGGGGTGGCATAGAAGTTGGAGGCGTTGTTGACCAGCGCGTCCAGGCGGCCGAAGTGGGTAACGGCCTGTTCCACCAGGTCGGGCAGGGCGTCGGCGTCACGCAGGTCGGCCTGCAGCGCAAGCACGCTGCCCGGCCGCACATTGTCGAAATCGAACGCGGCCTGCTGCAGTTCGGCGCTGGAGGTGTTGGCATGCAGTACCACCGACCAGCCACAGGCGTGGAACTGGCGGGCGATGGCCGCACCGATCCGGCGCGCGCTGCCGGTGATCAGGACCACGGGGTGGGTATCGCTCATCGAGGGTCCTCCAAGGCTCGGCTATCCTGTGCACCATTGTCACCGCATTCGAAGACGCCATGCAGCCCACCTTCCCCCTGCCCGAAGCCGATGCCCTGGCCCACAGCGACCAGCTGGCGGCCGCCCTGCGTGCCGAAATCCTTGCGCAGGGCGGGGCGATGCCGTTCTCGCGCTTCATGGAGCTGTGCCTGTACACCCCCGGCTGGGGCTACTACAGCGCCGGCGCCAGCAAGTTCGGTGGCAGCGGCGACTTCACCACCGCACCCGAGCTCGGCAGCCTGTTCGCCGGCAGCGTGGCCAATGCGCTGGCGCCGGTGTTCGCGCAGCTGGGCGCGCAGGCCCGCATGCTGGAACTGGGGGGCGGTACCGGCGCCTTCGCCGAGGCCGTGCTGCTGCGCCTGGCCGAACTGGACGCGCTGCCGTCGCGCTACGCCATCCTCGAACCCAGCGCCGACCTGCGCGAGCGCCAGCAGCAGCGCCTGCAGCAGAACCTGCCGGCCGAGTTGGCCGCGCGCGTGGACTGGATCGACCGCCCGTTCGAGGAGGACTGGGAGGGCGTGGTGTTCGCCAACGAGGTGATCGACGCGCTGCCGACCCCGCGCTTCCTGATCCGGGACGGCGAGGTCTACGAGGAAACCGTCGAGCTTGATGGCGAAGGCAACTTCATCCGTGGCGCGCAGCCCGCTGACATCCTGCTCAACGGTGCGGTGCGCCACATCGAGCGTTACCTGGAAAAGCCCTTTGCCGACGGTTACCGCTCCGAGGTGCTGCCGCAGCTGCCGTACTGGCTGCAGGCAGTGGCTGGCGGCCTGCAGCGTGGTGCGATGCTGTTCGTCGATTACGGTTACAGCCGCAGCGAGTTCTACCAGCACGACCGCGACGATGGTACGGTCCGCGCGTTCTACCGCCACCACGTGCACAACGACGTGCATCGTTGGCCGGGCCTGCAGGACATCACCGCGTCGGTGGATTTCACTGCGATGGCCGAGGCGGGCATGCACGGTGGTTTCGAACTGGCGGGGTACTGCAGCCAGGCCAGTTTCCTGCTCGGCAACGGCCTGGACCAGGTGCTGCTGCTGGCCGAAGAGCGCACGGATGAGGTCGGCCGCATCCAGCTGCGTGACCAGGTGAAGAAGCTGACCCTGCCGACCGAGATGGGTGAGCGCTTCCAGGCCATCGGCCTGCAGCGTGGTATCGATTTCGAGCCGGCGTTCGAACTGGGCGACCTGAGCTGGCGCCTGTGAGCAGTGCGTTGCCGCTGATCAAGCCGCTGCGGCGGCCGCGGCTGTGGACTGTGCTGTGGGTGCTGGCGGTACTGCTGGTGGTCGTGGTCTGCCTGATCCCGCCACCGCCGATTCCGCTGCCGGAAAACAGCGACAAGGGCGAGCACTTCCTCGCCTACTTCATCCTGGCCGGCAGCGCAGTGCAGCTGTTCCGGCCGGGGCACCCGCTGCTATGGGTGGGCGTGGGGCTGGTGCTGATGGGCGTCGGCATCGAGTTCGCGCAGGGTGCGCTGACCAGCAACCGCACTGCCGATCCGATGGACGCCATTGCCAACACGATCGGCGTGCTGGCGGGCATGGCCACGGCACTGACCCCGTTGCGCGATCTGCTGATGCGCTGGCGGGGGTAAGGTTTCCTGTAGAGCCGAGCCCATGCTCGGCTGCCTACCGAAAGGCAGCCGAGCATGGGCTCGGCTCTACAGTAGATCCACGCCATGCGTGGATCCGGCCGCAAAGCGCCGACCAAGGTTGGCACCTACCTGAGCGTGACCTCATCCAGCACCCACATCGCCGGGCGCGTATCGCCGGTGAAGTTGATGCACAGGTCACCGGTGCCCTGCGTACCCCTCGGCAGCGCCGCACGCAGCGTCACGAAGCCATCGGCATCGGGTGAGGCCGGCAGCGGTACTTCTGCCAGTACCTTGCCGCTGCAATCGCCGCGCCGCACCTGCATCTCGCCATGCGCGCGCCTGGCTTTTTCGAAGCGACGCTTGGGCTCGTCGTGGGCCAGCTGGAAGTAGTACGGAATACGCCCCGCGCGGACCTCCACACTGCCGATGCCGTCCAGCTGTGCCTGCGGCCAGCGCCAGCACGGCTGGAAGATGTCGACGTTGAACACCGCACGCGCTCCCTCGCGCGGGCCATCGTCTTCCAGGCGCAGCACCAGCCCCTTCTTGCCCACACAGCTGAGCAGCGCATCGCTGCGACGGCTGAGCAGCGACTGCGTGGTGAACGCGGCGACGGTCGGCTTCGCGGCCAGCATCTGGCCCTGGTAGAACGCGGCGGCCTGCACGGTGGTCGGCAGCGTCCCGGTCAGCGGCTGCTGGTACAGCGGCGACTGCGCGGTCACCGGCTGGCCATCGGTGCTGTAGCGCACTTCATAACCCAGCGGATTGGCCAGCGATAGGGTCACGGAGTTTTTCGCGCGATCATCGGTGTAGTCCACGCCCACTTCGAACGGGGTCTGCGCGTAGGCCAGGCCCCAGGCACGGTAGCGCTGCAGCTGCGCGGGCAGGCGCGCGAGGAAATCGCGGAAGTCGCGATGTTCCGGCGTACTCCAGCCGGTCTCGGCCACGGCGGCCAGGCGCGGGAACAGGTTGTGCTGCAGGCGCGCGTAGGTGCGCGTGTGCTCGGTGAACATATTGGCCTGCAGGCCGAGAATGTGCCCACGCTTATCAGCTGCCAGCTCGGCCGGCACCGGCTCGAAGTTGTACAACTTGCCGAGGTTGACCTGGGTCGGACGGCCCGGCGGTTCATTCGGCGAGGCCGTCTGCAGGTAGTCCAGATAGAGGTAGCCGACCGGCGACATGACCACGTCATGGCCGGCACTGGCGGCGGCCAGGCCGCCTTCGGTGCCCTGCCACGACATCACCGTGGCCTGCGGCGGCAACCCACCTTCGAGGATTTCATCCCAGCCGATCAGGCGCCGGTCGTGTTCCTCCAGGAACGTCTCCAGGCGCTTGATGATGTGGCTCTGCATCGCCATCTCATCCTTGATGCCCAGCGCACGCATGCGCTGCTGCACCTGCTTGGAGGCTTTCCACTGGTCTTTCACTGCCTCGTCGCCACCGACGTGCACGTACTTCGCCGGGAACAGCGCGATCACTTCTTCCAGCACGTTCTCGAGGAAGGTGACGGTGCTGTCTTCGGTGTTGAACAGGTTCGGGAACACGCCCCATTCGCTGATTGGCTTCAGCGGGGTGTTGATCGAACCCAGTTCCGGGTACGCGGCGATCGCCGCGGTGGCATGGCCGGGCACATCGATTTCTGGAATCACCTGGATATGCAGCTTGGCGGCATAGGCGATCACTTCGCGGATCTGCTCCTGCGTGTAGAAGCCGCAGTACGGATGCTGCTGGCCACTGGCCGGGTCGATGCCGCCGTCGCCGGCCGGCAGGCGGCAGCTGCCCACCTCGGTCAGCTTCGGGTAGCGCTTGATCTCCATGCGCCAGCCTTGGTCATCGGTGAGGTGCCAATGGAAGGTATTGAGCTTGTGCGCGGCCATCGCATCGAGCACGCGCTTGATCTCATCCAGGCTCTGGAAGTGCCGCGCCGAGTCGAGCATGAAGCCGCGCCAGCTGAAGCGCGGCGCGTCCTGGATCTGCACCGCCGGCAGCACGCCGTTGCTGCCACCCGTGGCCAGCTGGGCAAGCGTGGTTGCGCCGTAGAACAGGCCGGCTTCGTTGCCGGCCTGCACCAGCACGCCCTGCGCGGTGCTTTCCAGCGTGTAGCTCTCACCGCTGTCGCGGAAGGTCGGGACGATCTGGAAGCGGATGCTGCCCGACGTGCCTGCCGCCTTGCCCATGGCCGGCGCAAGCCGCGGCCCGCCGCTGCGGGCCAGCAGGTCGGCGAACTGGGAGGCGACCCGTTGCGCGGCTTCGCCTTCGGCCTGCAGCGCGGTATCGGCGCGTACGGTGATGCCGCTACCCTGGCCGGGCTGCACCGTGGCCGGGGCGGGAATCAGCATCAGGCTACCGGCACGCAGCTGCGGACCCGGTGCTTCAGCGGCCGGCGTGGGATCAGCGGCGAGTGCGGGCAGTGCCGGCAACAGGGCGAGCAGGCTGCCCAGCAGCACTGCGCTGCGCATCCGGGCGCGGGAAGGCTTGACCATCGGAACGACTCCTTGGAACGGTGCGATGAACGCTATACATGAAAAACGCCGGGCCCGGAATGACCCAGGCCCGGCGTGCGTGCACGACTCGGCGATGTTGCCGCCGCTGGATCAGTACTTGAAGCGGAAGTTGAGGTAGTACTGGCGACCGTTGCTGTAGAACGAGGTCGGGATGGCCGCGGTCTGGTAGTACTTGTAGGTCGGGTTGTTGAGGTTCAGGCCATCCAGGCTGATGCTCAGCCAATCGGTGGCCTTGTAGCTCAGCGATGCCGACAGCGTGCCGAAGTCATCCTGGTAGTACGGGTTGGTGCCCGACAGGCTGATCAGGAACGAGGAACGGCGGGTGTAGCTGACCCGGGCGCCAAAGCGCTCGTTCTCGAAGTAGGCACCCACGTTGTAGGTGTTCTTCGAAGTACCCAGCAGGTTGTGCGAACCATCCGACCAGGTGTGCGAGGTGGTGCCGTTGGCGTAGGTGTAGTTGGCATTGATGCCGAAGTACTCGCCGATCGGCTGCTCGTAGGCCACTTCCACGCCGGTGACCTTGCCGTCGGCATTGATCGGAGTGGAGATCTGGTAGGTCTCAAGCTGGTTGGTCAGTTCGCTGTACAGCTGGCGCGAGACCACGTCGAAGGCGATGTAGTCCTTCAGCTTCATGTGGTACGCGCCCACCGACAGCAGGCCACGCGGCATGAAGTACCACTCCAGGTTGGCATCCAGGTTGGTCGACAGGGTCGGCTTGAGGTTTGGATTGCCGCCACCGCCGGTGCGGTTCAGGTCCGAGCCGTACGAGGAGGCACCCAGCGCCGAGTAGTCCGGCAGGGTCTGGGTCTGCGAGGCGGCGACACGCAGCACCAGCGAGTCGTCCAGGTCGAACTTGATGTTGGCGCTGGGCAGGACGCGGTTGCGCTTGTTCTGGAAGGCCAGGCGCTCCCACATGCCGAACAGGCTGCTGACATCGGCATCGGCGGCCTTGCTGACGGCGTTGTAGGTGTCGATGTCCTGCTTGATGTTGACGTAGCGCAGGCCGACGTTGCCGCTCCACCAGTCGCCGCGGAAATTGGCCTGCACGTAGCCGGCGAAGTTCTTTTCCTTCACCTTCCACTCGGCGCCATAGTTGTGGCGACCGGTCGGGCCATCATTGCCGGCCAGCCAGGTGGAATTGTTGGTCACCGCGTCCTTCAGCGCGCCCGGGGTGAAGTACCAGAGGTTGCGCGGGAAGGTGCCGCCGATGTCGCCGGCAAAGCCGCTGGGATAGTTGGCCGTGGCACCGTTCTTCAGCGCGCTCCAGATGTCACCCGGGGTTGCACCTTCCGGCGACAGCGCTTCGCGCTTGTGGTCGGCGAAACGCAGGCCGAAGTCGATCGAGCTCAGTACGCCGCCATCGTTGAAGTACTGGTTGAAGTCGAGCGTGGCCCACTTCTCCTTGTCTTCGGCGGTGACCTGCTGGTTGCCCCAGGTGCCGAAGCTGGTCACGCCGTTGGGCGAGAGGTCGCCGCCGACGTTCCAGTCGATCGGCGAGCCATTGCCGTGGGTGGCCCAGCTGGCGCCGCCGCCGTTGGCCAGGGTGACCTCGGCGATGTACTGGCGCGGCGTCTCACCGGTGCCCTTGGTGCTGCCGGCCTGGAACTTGGCGGTCAGGCTGTCGCTGATCTGCCAGTCGGCATCGAAGGTGACATAGCTCGACTTGGCCTTCGACTCGCGGTAGATCATGTCGTACACCGCATAGTCGGTGCCCGGCACGCCCCTGTAGCTGGCGTTGGTCAGCACGCCGTCCTTGACCACATAGCCCGGATCCGGCGCCTGCGACTTGGCGAAGCTGTTGCCGAACATCATGAAGTTGCGGTTGTAGTTGTTGGCCTTCAGCTCGGAGCTGAAACCATTCAGGCCCAGGGTGAGGCTGTCGCTCGGCTTGAACTGCAACGAGACCAGGCCGCCCTTGCGCTCGCGGGTCTGCTCAAACAGGGTCGAACCCAGCAGGCCCGGCACATTGACGCCGATCAGGTCCGGATTGGTCTTGGCGACCGGATCGCCGGCGCCGATCTTGAAGAAGCCGCCCGGGATTTCCTGTGCTTCACGGCGCAGTTCGCGCTTCTGGCTGAAGCCCTGCACCATCACGCCGAAGGTGCCTTCCTCGTTCTTGTAGTTGAACAGTGCCGAGTACTGCGGGTCGTTCGACTTGGCCTGGTCCGAGCGCACCATGCCGATCGAGCCTTCCGCGGTGAACGGCTTGGAGAACTCCAGCGGCTTGCGGGTGATGATGTTGACGGTACCGGTGGTACCGCCGTCCTGCAGCTTGGCCTGCGAGGACTTGTTCACTTCCACCGAGCTGACCAGTTCCGACGGCAGCAGCGAGTAGCTGACGCTGCGGCCGACGTTGTTGCCCTGGCTGAGCACGAACCAGTCGGCCGAGCCGACGGTGTGGCCGTTGATCAGGGTCTGGGTCAGGCTCGGGCTGGTGCCGCGCAGGCTGACACGGTCGGCTTCATCGAAGCCACCTTCGTCGGCGCTGGACGAGCTGATGTTCACGCCGGGCAGGCGCTGCAGGGTATCGGCAACGTTGTGCGCGGGCAGCTTGCCCACGTCTTCGGCGGTGACCACTTCCACGCGCGCATTGGCTTCGCGCTTGGTGTCCAGCGACTTCTCCATCGAGCCACGGATGCCGGTAACGGTCACGGTGTCCAGATCGGTGGCGGTCGGGGCCGCCTGCTGCGCGTGCGCACTGAAGGCGATGCAGCTGACGATGGCGGCCGAAAGCAGGGTCTTGCGGGTGTTCATGATGTCTCTCCTCATCACTCAATTGGGTGCCGGCGGCGGTGTTCGGTTACGGTTGCGATGACATGCGCGGGGCGGCGGCGAAGTCCCGTGCGTTGGCGTGCCACGTACTGCGTGCTGCGATTGCGTTGAAGCCTGTTGCGGTGTCAGGCGGCCGACTGCTGCAGGTACCAGCTGGCAGCGCCAACCACGCCCAGCTGGCCGTGCTCGACGACCTTTACCGGGATGCGTGCCAGCGCTTCGCCCATCGGCCCCTTCTGCAGATAGCGTTCGACGAAGGTGCTGGCGTGCAGGTATTCGCGGATCTGCGGCAGGATGCCGCCGGCCAGGTAGACGCCACCGTGGGCGCCGTAGAACAGCGCCATGTCGCCGATGGTGCTGCCGAGCAGGCCACAGAACACATCCAGCGCCTGGCGCGCATGCGCATCGGTATCGGCCATGGCCGCAGCGGTGACTGCGTCGGGGCTTGCCAGGGTCGGCGCCTGCCCCTGCAGTGCACACACCGCACGGTACAGGTTCATCAGGCCGGGGCCGGAGATCGCATGCTCGATCGACACGTGCGCGCGGTCGCGCTGCATGTGGCGGACGATGGCCATTTCCAGTTCGGTGCTGGCCGCCAGGGTCGGCTGGCCGGCTTCGGTGGGCAGGACCACCGGGCCGTGCGCGGTGGGGATCCACAGCGCTGCACCGAGGCCGGTGCCGGGGCCGACCACCAGGGTCGGGCCACGCGCGGCGGTCTCCGGCCCGCACAGGTGCAGCACGCCACTGGCGTCCACCTGCGCGGCGGCGTAGGCCACCGCTTCGAAATCGTTGACGATGTAGACCCGCTGCAGGCCGACCTCGGCTTCCACCTGGCGCGCCGACAGCGGCCACGGCAGGTTGGCGGTGATCACCGTGCCGTCTTCGCGGGCATAGCCGGCGCTGGCGACCACGCAATGCGTGGGCCGCGGGCCTTCGCCCAGGAAGTCGGACAGGATCGCGCTGAGGCCGGCATGGTCGGCATTGCGGTACTTGCGGTACTCCAGCACCTGCACCGGATGAGCGGCGTCACCGCTGGCCTGGACCCGGGCCACGCGCACATGGGTGCCACCGACGTCGGCGGCCAGGAACGAGGGCGCGACGCGGGACAGGACATGCGACGGGGCGGGGTGGCTGGCGGTCACGCGGGCTCCTGCTGCAGGTGGGCCGGCCCGGGGATCGGGGGCGGCGATTGGGGCGGAGTCTGTAACCGTGTTGACAACGATGTCAACGAGTTCGTGACACTTTCGTTGCTGCGTCGCAACGAATGCGGCGCGCAGTAAACGTTTACACGGTGTGAGTGCGGATTTCACGTGGGAGCCATTGGTGCACGGGGCTCTAGGCCTGCCGCGCATTCAGCGGGGCGTACCGCGGCGGACTTGCGCAGTGCAGCACGAGGTTCAGGCAGGCGTGCATGGAAGTTGACAAACCGCCGTTGTCCATCGAAAGAATGTGACAACGTTGTTCCCAGCCACTCTCCGACGCCGCGTTCTGCGGCCGTCGCCGCAGGAGCCCTCCTGATGTCCGCCGTCCCCGCTGCAAGCGCGCGCCCGAACGTGGCCACCTCCATCGCCATCGTTGGCGTGTTGTTCTTCCTGATCGGCTTCTTCACCTGGCTCAACGGCCCGCTGATCACCTTCGTCAAGTTGGCCTTCGAACTCAGCGAGGTCGGTGCCTTCCTGGTGCTGATGGTGTTCTACCTGTCCTATTTCTTCCTGGCCCTGCCGGCGTCCTGGATCCTGCGCCGCACCGGCATGAAGAAGGGCCTGAGCCTGAGCCTGCTGGTGATGGCCGGGGGGGCCGCGCTGTTCGGTGAGTTCGCGACCCAGCGCTGGTACCCGGGCGCGCTCGGCGGTCTGTTCGTGATCGGCAGCGGCCTCGCCCTGCTGCAGACCGCGATCAACCCCTACATCTCGATCCTCGGCCCGATTGAAACGGCGGCACGCCGCATCGCGCTGATGGGTATCTGCAACAAGATCGCCGGCATGCTGGCGCCGGTGCTGATCGGCACCCTGGTGCTGCACGGCATCGGCGATCTGGACAAGCAGGTGCAGGCCGCCGACGCGGTCACCAAGGTCGCGCTGCTCAACGAATTCGCCGCCAAGATCCATGCGCCGTACCTGGCGATGGCCGCGCTGCTGGTGGTGCTGGCGGTGGCCGTGCTGTTCTCGCCTCTGCCGGAGATCAAGTCCTCCGAAGCCAATGCAACGCCGTCAGGTGCACCGGGAACGGCCGAGCGCCGCAGCATCTTCCAGTTCCCGCATCTGTGGCTGGGCGTGCTGTGCCTGTTCGTGTACGTAGGCGTGGAAGTCATGGCCGGTGATGCGATCGGAACCTACGGTCACGGTTTCGGCTTGCCGCTGGACCAGACCAAGATGTTCACCTCGCTGACGCTGGGTGCGATGTTGGCCGGCTACGTGGTCGGCCTGCTGGCGATCCCCGGCCTGGTCTCGCAGTCGCGCTACCTGACCATTTCGGCAGTGATGGGCGTGGTGTTCTGCCTGGGCGCCTGGGCTACGCACGGCTACGTCTCGGTGGCCTTCGTGGCGCTGCTGGGCTTTGCCAACGCCATGATGTGGCCGGCCATCTTCCCGTTGGCGATCCGCGGCCTGGGCCGCTTCACCGAGACCGGCTCGGCCCTGCTGGTGATGGGCATCGCCGGCGGCGCGATCATTCCGCAGCTGTTCGCCGTGCTCAAGCAGCACATCGACTTCCAGTTGGTGTTCGTGCTGCTGATGGTGCCGTGCTACCTGTACATCCTGTTCTACTCGGTGATCGGCCATCGTGCCGGCCTGCCGCAGGACAAGGCCTGATCGGCGATGATGGACGGCAGCCAACCCCAGGGAAAACCCATGCGCAGAGCGACCATCAAGGACGTTGCGGAGAAGGCCAAGGTCTCGCTGAAGACGGTCTCGCGGGTGATCAACAATGAGCCCTCGGTGATGCAGGCCACCCGTGCGCGGGTGCTGCGTGCCATCGCCGAGCTCGACTACGAGCCCGATCCGTCCGCGCGCAACCTGCGCAGCGGCACTACCTTCGTGATCGGGCTGGTCTACGACAACCCGAACCCGTACCACATCATCGGCGTGCAGAACGGCGTGCTGGCCGCGTGCCGCGAGACCGGTTTCGGCCTGCAGATCCATCCCTGTGATTCGAGCTCGCCGTTGCTGGCCGATGAACTGGCCGACTGGGTGCAGCGCTCGCGGCTGGCCGGGCTGGTGCTGACCGCACCGATGTCCGAGCGCCGAGACCTGATCCAGGCGCTGACCGCGCGTGGCATCAAGCTGGTGCGCATCATCGCCGCCACTGAAGACCCGGCCGACGGCGCCTGCGTGTTCGTCGACGACCGCGAGGCCGCCTACGAGATCACCGAGCACCTGATCCAGCTCGGTCACCAGCGCATCGGTTTCCTCTGGGGCGGCAGCTCGCACCGCTCCTCGGGCGAACGCTATGCCGGCTACGAAGCGGCGCTGAAGGACTACGGCATGACCGTGGACAAGCACCTGGTGGTGCAGGGCGATTACACCTTCGACGATGGTTTCCGTGGTGCGCGCCGCCTGCTGGCGCTGCGCGAGCCACCTACCGCCATCTTCGGTTCCAACGATGAAATCGCTGCCGGCGTGCTGGCCGCTGCCAAGTCGGCCGGCATGAACGTGCCCTACGACCTGTCCATCGCCGGCTTTGAGGACAGCCCGTTCTCGCGCCAGTCGTGGCCGCCGCTGACCACCGCCAAGCAGGCCACCGAAGACATCGCCCGCCACGCCGCGCGCCTGCTGATCGCACAACTGCGCAGCGACGCCTACGACGATGCGCCGGCACCGCTGCACAACCAGGGCTTCGTGCCGCAGCTGGTGGTGCGCGGCTCGACCGCGCCGATGCGCCCGGCCGGCGCACGCCCCCTTCCTTCCGATCCTGCCTGAGCCCGCCATGTCGCTGTCAGACCCCACGTCCACCCTGATGTTCGCCGAGGCCGCCGAAGCGGCCGACGTGGTTGCCCGCCAGTTCTCGCGCAACCACGCCACCCTGGAAACCCTGGCCGCCAGCCTGCGCGCGGCGCCGCCGCCGTTCGTGGTCACCTGTGCACGCGGCAGCTCCGACCATGCCGCCACCTACGGCAAGTACCTGCTGGAAACCCAGCTGGGCCTGGTGGTTGCGTCGGCCTCGCCGTCGGTGGGGTCGGTCTATGCCGCACCGCTGCAGCTGCGCGGTGCGCTGTTCATCGTCATTTCGCAGTCGGGCAAGAGCCCGGACCTGCTGCGCAACGCCGAGGCGGCCAAGGCCGCTGGCGCACGCGTGATCGCGCTGGTCAACGTCGAGGATTCGCCGCTGGCGCAGCTGGCCGACACGGTCATTCCGCTGCATGCCGGTGCCGAAAAGAGCGTGGCGGCGACCAAGAGCTACCTGGCCTCGCTGGCTGCACTGCTGCAGCTGGCCGCCTACTGGAAGCAGGACAGCAGCCTGCGCAACGCGCTGGACCTGCTGCCGGACGCGATGCGTGAAGCCTGGCAGTGCGACTGGAGCGCGGTGACCGAAGGCCTGGTCGAGGCCACCAACCTGTTCGTGCTCGGCCGTGGCCTGGGCTTGGGCGCGGCGCAGGAAGCGGCGCTGAAGTTCAAGGAAACCTGCAGCCTGCACGCCGAAGCCTACAGCTCGGCCGAGGTCAAGCACGGCCCCATGGCGCTGGTCGATCGCGGTTTCCCGGTGCTGGCCTTCGCGCAGCCCGATGAAACCGGCGCCGGCACCCGAGCGGTGGTCGAGGAGTTCACTTCGCGAGGCGCGCAGGTGTGGCTGGCCGGTGCCGGCGGCAACCTGCCGGTGGCGCCCGCGCCGCACCCGCTGTGCGCACCGCTGCTGACCGTGCAGAGCTTCTACCGCGCGATCAACGCGCTGGCGCTTCGCCGTGGCTTCAACCCGGACCTGCCGCCGCACCTGAACAAGGTCACGGAGACGGTGTGATGGCAACCGTGCTGCGCAATGCCCGCATCCTGGCAGGCGATGAGTTCCGCGACGATCTGGCTGTGGTGATCGAAGAGGGTCGCATCGGCGCGCTGTTGCCCGACGCCGCACCGCAGCTGGGCCACGCTGCCGAGCAGGTGGACCTGGGCGGCGGCTGGCTGCTGCCCGGCTTCATCGACGTGCAGGTCAATGGCGGTGGCGGCGCGCTGTTCAACAATACGCCCGATGTTGCCTCGCTGCGTACCATCGCGCAGGCTCACCGCCGCTTCGGTACCACCGCGATGCTGCCCACGCTGATCAGCGATGACGTGGCGGTGATGCGCGAAGCCATCGGTGCGACGCGCGAAGCGATCGCGCAGGGCGTGCCGGGCGTGATCGGCATCCATCTGGAAGGGCCCTACATCGCGCCGGCGCGCAAGGGCACGCACGATGCCAGCAAGTTCCGCGTACCGGACGAAGAAGAGATCGCGCTGGCCGCGTCGCTGGACAACGGCGTGACCCTGCTGACGCTGGCGCCGGAGCGCGTGCCGCTGGAGACCATCCGCGCGCTGGTCGAACGTGGCGTGATCGTGGCCGCCGGCCACACCGCAGGCACGTACGAAGAGATCCGCGCCGGCCTGGATGCCGGCGTGCGTGGTTTCACCCACCTGTACAACGCGATGTCGCCGCTGCAGGGGCGCGAGCCTGGCGCGGTGGGCGCTGCGCTGGAAGACCGCGACAGCTGGATCGGCATCATCGTCGATGGCGTGCATGTGCATCCGGCCAGCCTGCGCGTGGCGCTGGCGGCCAAGCCGCGCGGTCGCCTGCTGCTGGTGACCGATGCGATGCCGCCGGTCGGTGCCGACGATCCCAGCTACGTGCTGTACGGCGAAACCATCACCGCCATCGACGGCGTGGTGCGCAATGCCGCCGGTTCGCTGGCGGGCTCGGCGCTGGACATGGCCACGGCGGTGCGCAACACCGTGCAGCTGCTCGGCCAGCCGCTGGCCGAAGCCGCGCGCATGGCTTCGACCTACCCGGCGCAGTTCCTCAATGTCGACGACCGCCTGGGCCACATCGCCGAGGGCTACCAGGCCGACCTGGTGCTGCTGGATGACGCCCTGCAGGTACGTGGCACCTGGATTGCCGGACAGTACGAGGCCGCCTGATGAACAGTACGCCGCCACGCCGTCTGGGCTCGATCGATGCCCTGCGCGGCATCACCGTGGCGGCGATGCTGCTGGTCAACAATCCAGGCGACTGGAGTGCAGTGTTCGCGCCGCTGCGCCATTCGGAATGGCATGGCTGCACGCCCACCGATCTGGTGTTCCCGTTCTTCCTGTTCCTGGTGGGCGTGTCGATGGCCTTCAGCGTGGCACCGCGCGCGCTGGATGCCGCTGCGCGTCCTGCACTGGCGCGCGGTGTGCTGGAGCGCGCGCTGCGCATCCTGGTGGCCGGTGCGCTGCTGCATCTGCTGATCTGGTGGGCGCTGGATACACACCACTTCCGCATCTGGGGGGTGCTGCAACGGATCGCCGTGTGCGCGGCGCTGGTGGGTGTGCTGGCGGTGTATGCACGGCCGCGCATGCAGGCCGGCATGCTTGTTGGACTGCTGGTGGGATACACGGTGCTGCTGCTGGGCGTCGGTGACCTGGCGCCGTGGACCAACCCGGCCAGCCGCCTGGACACCACGCTGTTCGCACCGTGGATCTATCAATGGCATGCCGATACCCGCCTCGGCCATGACCCGGAAGGATTGCTGAGCACGCTGGGTGCACTGGGCAGTACCGTGCTCGGTCTGTTGGCCGGTGGCCTGCTGCGCAGCGGGCGTTCGACGGCACTGGCCGGGCTGGGCGTGGCGACCGCCGTGCTGGGCCTGTTGCTGGCCGGGGTGCTGCCGTTGAACAAGCAGCTGTGGACGCCCAGTTACGTGCTGTGGACCGGTGGCCTGGCCGCGCTGGCGCTGTGGCTGGGCCACGTGCTGATAGACCTGAAGGGATGGCCGGCGCTGGGCCGGCGCTTCGGGGTCAACGCGATCACTGCGTACCTGGGGGCATCGGTGATGTCGGTGGTGCTGATGGCGACCGGCGCCTGGGGCTGGATCTGGCAGCAGCTGGCCGCCGCGATGCCGCAGGCGCTCGAGCTGGCATCGATGCTGCAGGCGCTGGCGTTCGTCGCACTGTGGTGGGGCGTGGCATGGTGGCTGGACCGGCGGAAGATCTACCTGAAGATCTGACCCCATCCGCCAACGCCATCCACGCATGGCGTGGATCTACCAGGTGCCACGAGTGAATCGATTGGCGATGCAGGATCAGTAGATCCACGCCATGCGTGGATGCTTTGCGCGTGATTCTGGATGCAGGAAAAATGAACGATTTCAGCCACATCATATTGGCGTGAGGGCCCGGCGATTTCACATCCGAAGTGTGATTTCCCGCACGCAATTTCACCTATCGAAACCGTTCACCACACGGCAGACTGCCTGCGCAGTACCGCATATCCGCAGTTCCTGATCCCCTGTCCAGGAGTGCTGTATGTCCCGTGCCGTCCCGTGCGCTTTCCGTCCGCGCCGCCTCACCGTTTCCGTGATGCAGGCCCTGGCTGTCCCGTCCGTCATGCTGCTGAGTGCCAGCGTCGCCTGGGCCGGCTGTAACAGCGCCGCCCCCGTCGCCGGCCAGACGGTCACCTGCGATGCCAATGCGCCGAACCCGCAGACTGTTCCCATCACCGCCAATGGCGCGGCCGGTATCACCGTCAATGTCGCCAGCACGGCACAACTGCAACAGAGCGGTGGTGGCAGTGCGATTTCGCTGGTCGGGGCCGGCGGGCACCTGCTGTCCAACCTCGGCACGATCAGTTCGGTGGGGGGTGTGGCGGTCCAGCTCGGTGGCGGCAGCCGTGTCGAGAGTTCGGGCAGCATCAGCACCGGCAACAACATCGCGCTGCAGTTCGTTGGCGCCGGCGACAGCGTGCTGGTCAACAGCGGAACGATCAGCGGGCGCACCGGCGTGCAGTTCGATGCCGGCAATGATCGCCTCGAGATGCAGGCCGGCAGCATCACCGGCGGTGTCCTGCAAGGGGATGGCAACGATGTGCTGGTGCTGGGCAACGGTACGATCGACAGCGTTGACCAGAGCAGTGGCGATGACCAGATGACCGTCACCGGTGGCACCGTCACCGGCGTGGTGGCGCAGGGCAGTGGCCGCGATGATTTCGTCATGAGTGGCGGCACGATCGGCGCGCTGCAGCAGGGCGACAACATCGATACCTTCCGCATGAGCGGTGGCCGCATCGTCGGTGCGTTCGAAGATGGCGACCAGGCCTGGATGACCGCAGGCCGCATCGGCCGCGTCAACATGAAGCTGGACAAGAACCTGTGGGACCAGTCCGGCGGCACCGTGGACGGCAACGTGGTGACTGGCTTCGACACCGACACCATCATCATCTCGGGCACCGCCTACATCGGCGGCAACATCAGCGTCAGCGGCGGCAACGACAGCGTGACCATCACCGACGGTACCGTGCGCGGGCAGGTACTGCTCAGTACCGGCGATGACACCTTCAACTGGAGCGGCGGTGGCATTGTCTACGGTGCGATCGACATGGGCCCAGACAACGACGTGGCCAACCTCAGCAACCTCAACCAGGGCAACCTGGGTGCGGTGCCGCTGTTCGACGGTGGCAGTGGCATCGACCAGCTCAACCTGAGCAACGTCAAGACCGCAGGCGTGGGCCGTTACCAGAACTGGGAGACGATCAGCCTGGCCAACAGCACCGAGCTGAGCTTCGATGGCGATCTGGTGCTGGGCGACAGCGTTACCGGCACCGGCACGCTGACGGTGGATGACACCAGTACCGTGTACGCAGGCAGTGGGGGACATGCCATCCGCCCGTTCAACAGCGCTGCACTGGTGGAGATGGTCAATGCCGGGCGTATCGACCTGACCGGTACCGGCGCGGGCGACGTGTTCACCGTGCGTGGCAACTACCGTGGTGACGGCGGGGGCCTGTACCTGCGTACCGTGCTGGGCGCGGACAACTCCCCCAGCGATCGCGTGGTGATCGATGGCGGTACCGCCACCGGGACCACCGGCATCGGCGTACTCAATGCCGGCGGCAGCGGCGCGGCCACGCTGGCCGACGGCATCCTGGTGGTGCAGGCATTGAATGGTGGCCGCACCGCGTCGGGCGCGTTCTCGCTGTTTGCACCGGTCGCGGCCGGCGCCTACGAGTACTTCCTGTTCAAGGGCGGTGTCAGTGCCGGCACGAGCGAGAACTGGTACCTGCGTTCGACGCTGGTGACCGGCCCGACGCCGGCACCCAACGGTGGTGGCAGCGCCACCCCACCGCCGCTGACGCCGCCGGTGGCACCCCCGCCCCCCATTGCCCCGGCGCCGCCACCGCCGCCCGAAGGCGCCATCGATCCGGACCTGACCGCAGGCGAGACCGCACCACCGCCGCCGCCGCCGGAACCGGCGCCGGTGGCACCGCCCAGCGATCCGGCGGTGCCGGACGTGCCGGTGGCTGGCGGTGCGCTGCCCGGAACCGGTGCGCCGCCGACGCCGGGTGCACGCCCGGCCGAAGGTGCGGTGGTACCGCTGTACCGCGTGGAGACCGCCGCCTACGCGGTGGTGCCGCCGCTGCTGCGCGAGACCTCGCTGGCCAGCCTCGGTACCTTCCACGAGCGGCAGGGCGAACAGCGCCTGCTGTACAACCAGGGCGCATTCCGCACCGCCTGGGGCCGCCTGGTGGGGCAGAGCAGCGAGATCCACTGGAAGGGCGATGCGCAGCCCGGCTTCGATGGCGACGTGATGGGCCTGCAGGCCGGCCTCGACGTGTGGGCTGCGGCGTCTGATAGCCATCGCAACCAGATCGGCGTGTTCGTCGGCCGCACCCGCGCGCAGGGCAGGACCACCGGCCTGGCACTGGGCTGGGAAAACGTGCAGGTAGGCCAGAACCGTTTGGACGACAAGCACGCGGGCCTGTACTGGACGTTCACCGACAGCAGCGGTGCCTATATCGACGCCGTGGCGATGCAGAGCCGCTACGACGGCCGCGTACGTTCCTCGCGCGGGCTCGGCTTCGGCCTGAGCGGCGACGGCACCAGTGTGTCGGTGGAGGCTGGCAAGCCGCTGCTGCACTTCGGTCAGTCCGCATGGTGGCTGGAACCGCAGCTGCAGGTGATCTGGCAGCGCACCTCGCTGGACGACCGCCGCGATGAAGTGTCGAGCGTGCGCTTCGACAACGACAACGCCTGGACCGGCCGCATCGGCCTGCGCCTGGCCGGTGATTACCAGCTGGCCGACAACGGCTGGCAGCCGTACTTCAAGCTCAACTACTTGCACGGCCGTTCCGGCGAGGATCGCATCCGCTTCGACGACGACGTGATCATCAATTCGCATCGCTCGCGTGCATTGGAAGCCGGCGTGGGTGTGGTCGGGCGCTTCAACCGCACCATCAGTGCGTACGCCGTGGCCGACTATACGCGCGAGCTGGGTGGCGACCGCAACGAGAAGCGCCGCATCATCGAAGGCAACATCGGCTTGCGTGCGGACTGGTAGCGCGCGGTGTGGATGTCATGGCCCGCCCTGGTGGGTGTCGACCTTGGTCGGCACGAATCCCACCGACGCCATGAGCACAGCGCAGCCGAGCGTAGGCTCGGCTCTACGACAACGGCGCGCCCGCATCCGGCTCCACCAACGCTCCGGCATGATCGGCCAGCACCACCACCGCATGCAGCAGCCCTTCCTCCACCTGCGGTGGACACTGCGCCTGCGCACCATCCATCTCGCGCGCCGACTGCGCCGCCAGCAACACGCCCCCACACGCAGACACTGCCGCCAGGCAGCGCGTTGCCTCGGCCAGTTCCCGGCTGCGCGCCTCGCTGAGTTGCCGCTCGCGCCACGCCTGGCCGTCGGCCCCGTGGCTGTTTGCGATGCCGCGCAACCGGGCGAAGAACGCCGACGGCGGCGCCTGTTCGTCGGCTTCGGTGAGCGCATCTTCCAGCGCTTCGGCTGCCGTAGTGGACAGCTGCAGGTCGGGCAATGCAGCACCGAGCAGTGCCTGCAGGCGTGGATAGGTGGGGTAGGGCGTGTTCATGGCAGCAACCTCACAAGGCAAGGCCACCTGCGGGATGCAAGGTGGCGGGCGGTGCGGGTTGGCGTGCCGGTGAAGCTCTTCACGAGGAATGACGCCGGCGGATCGGGGATCCCCACGCACCGCCCGCCGCAGAACGACGGACGGTGCATTGTTCGGGCCGGCAACGACGTTGCAAGCCCGCTCGTGAAAAGCTTCATTCAGGACGCCAATCCCGGTCAGCGCAGGAAGCGCCGACGGGGGCCACCTTGGCGCGTTGTGCGCCGCGATGACATGGGCAAAGTTGCAATGTGGTGACTGCACGCAAGCCGCTTTGCTGCAACCAGCGACCGGGCCGGATACGACAGTTCGCGCGTGGCGCAAGCGGTCATGCCCCGGTTATGCTGCGGTCCTGACTCAACGACAAGGAAGCGTCGCATGCAGGTTCGCAAGGGAGTGCGTCGCATCGGCGCGCTGATGTTCGTGTTGCTGGCGACCGGCGCCATGGCCGATACGCCAAGCACGGTCGAGGTGCCCTCGCCGGAGGCCCTGGCCGAGATCCTCAGCCTGCTTGAACGCCAGGCGCTGTATCGCGATCGGGTGGACTGGCCCGCCATCCGCATCCGCCTGCAATCGGCGCAGGGCGACCCCGCGCAACGGCTGGCCGTTCTGCGCGAAGCCATTGCGCTCAGCACCGGCCACCATGGTGCATGGACCACGACCCAGCGCCAGCGTGAATCCCTTGCGCGCGCGCAGCAGGCCGGTGCCGCCGCCGTGGACCGGGCCAAGGCCGTCGATGCGGTGGATGCGCGCATCGGCTGGGTGGTCATCGAGGGCTATGCCCCTATGCCCGGCGCGACGCCGCAGGAGAAATTCCGCCAGGACATCCAGCGCGCCGCGCGGTGGCAGCAGGTAATCCGTAGCAAGGACGACGGCATGCGCTGTGGCTGGATCGTCGACCTGCGTGACAACAGCGGTGGCAACATGTGGCCGATGCTGCTGGGCATGGCACCGTTGCTGCGCACCTCGGTGGTGAACAACGAAGATGTGGGAGCGTTCGAAGCCGCACAGGGGCCGGAGCGCTGGACGTTGACCGCGACCGCTGTACAGCGTGCAGGCAAGTCGGTGCTGGACTTCGGCCAGTCCGGCTATGTGCTGCGGCAGCCCGGCGCGCCGGTGGCGGTGCTGTTCGGGCCGCGCACCGGCAGTTCGGGCGAGGCCTCGGTGCTGGCGTGGCGTGGTCGTCCGCAGACGAGGAGTTTCGGTCAGCCTACTGCGGGTGTCTCCACTGGCAATGTCGTGCACACGCTTGCCGATGGCAGTCGCCTGCTGCTGACCACCAGCGTGATGCGGGACCGCAATGATCGTGGCGATGGCTTGAAGATCGAGCCCGACCAGCGCGTCGAGGGTGACGCCGCCACCGTGGCCGCCGCCCAGGCCTGGCTGCTGGCCCAGCCCGCCTGCCAGGGCACCCGGTCATGATCCTGATCGGCCAGCAGGAACGGGTGCTGATCGTCGGCCCCACCGAGGCGCACCACTGCCTGCGCTGCCAGACGGAAACCGAGTTCGCCCCGCAGCTGCGCTACAGGATGGCGCGCATCGACCTGCTGTTCGGCTTCACCTACCAGCGCCGCTACGAGCTGGCCTGCACCCGCTGCGAGCACGGCTGGGTGCTCGATACCGAGACCATGGACCAGCAGCTGGGCGGGGTGCCGATCCCGTGGCGGCACCGCTTCGGCCTGCCGTTGATGCTGGTGGTGGTGGCGGGGCTGGCGGTGGCCGGATGGATGTGGCGGCACCTGTATGCCTCCTAGAAAGAGGGCGGGCCGACATGGCCTTAGCAGGTCGTTCCAGCGGGCGCTAGCCTCGGGTGGGGCCAAGCAATCCACGCTGGCCTAGCCCATGCGGATCGCTGTTCGGGTCTGCTCTTGGGTTTGCTCTTGTTGAGCGACCTGCTGTGCCTGCCAAATCTGCTCGGCCTTGGCGAGCGACTGTTCTACGGGTGTATTGACGGCCTCGCTGACCGCGATCGACGCCCGCAGGTGTGCCGGATTGTCGAGCGCTCCCTGCACGACGAACATGCGAGGGCCTGAACCATCGCTGGGAGGATTGCCCAAGACAACATGATCGACGCGTTCCAGGCCGCTGCGCCTGGCCGTTGCAAGCGGGCTGGCCGTCATCCGCTCGCTGGTTTCATCGAAGCTGCGCCCGTGCTTGGCATCCACGGCAGATACACCGTCGCGAATCTGCCGGTAGAGCGCATGGTCGGGGTGGCCTTCCGTTCGGGGATCCAGGCCTGCCTTGTCCAAGGTTGATTCGATTCTTTCCTGCAATGGGCTCTTGGGAGCGAAGCCTGGGTTGCTTAGAGAGGGCGAGCCCTTTTCGGTTGTCTCATGGACCAGACGCTCCCCAGGCTTCAATGCACTTTCTGCGCGCTGCACGGCTTCGGCTTCGCGACGGGCGTACGCTCCGGCTTCCTCAGTGCCGCGAAGGTAATTGACCCCGTCGCGCAGGAGTCCAGGGCCACCGCCGACAAGTACGGTCGCCCCCAGCCGCAACTGGTGGATGTCTTTGCGATACTCCGCTATCCGGCGTAGGTCCTCGGCATCAGTGATCCGCGCCTCGGGGTCGTCCAGTACGGACTGCACTGGGCCCTTGTCGGTCATACGGTCAATGAAGTGAACCATTCGATGGGAATCACCCAACTGGACCGCAACCGCAGCGGACATGACATGGCCGCTTTTCATCCCAAGCGATACGAGCGAGGCGATGCGCTGGCCCTGCTCGGCATCGCGCAAGACTCCCAGTTCCTTGGGGAGTGCGTACATCTCAACCTTGCCGTAATGAGGGCCGGCCGCACTAACCAGGTCGCCCGCCATCACATGGTTGGTGAAGGGCGCCGCATTGGCCGGCTGGCCTTCAGGCAGGCGATACGCCAACCCTGCAGCGCCGTAGGGATTGAAGGCGTCGCCAGGAAGATTGTAGTGGTGGGCACTGATCTGCGCGAGTGCGCCGCCTAGGGAATGTCCAGTGACGTACACCGGACCGTATCCGTTTTCCTCAGCTTGCTTGATTGCCTGCTTGGTCAGTACGAGGGCATCATCAATCTGTGCGTTAACTCTGGCGCTGACCATCGCTGCGTCGACGCCGCCATCAAGTATGGCCTGGCGATCAAACTCGGTGCCTCGATGGGCGATGATGATCTCGTTGGTCTTGATGTTCCGGTACACAACCCCTTGATAGCCGCTGGCTGCGTCACGTCGCCCTAGAACTTCGAAGTCTTCGCCCTCAACGCGCAGCGATTCCTTATCGCCTGGAGCTGGATGTGACGGTGGAGAGTAGGCTGCATTGGCCAGGGCTGCATTGGTTAGAGGTCTCATGGGACGATTCCTTTCGAAGGAGACGATATCTCTATGGCAAAGTACTTCTGCTTCTCGATATCAGACAATCTGTCGTAGCTATACTGGGACTGCGTTCGCACCCACCCCGGGGTCGAACTCTTTGTTTGCAGGGTCATCTGACTGTCTGCGTACGAAATCGACGTGAGTAGTTTCTTCAGTTCGAGATGGTGGACGGCAACTGATATGAAGCCTTCGCGTCCCTCGGAAATGACTGGGAATGAAGCTCGAATGATGCTGGGTTTCCATTCGCATGGCCCGCGCCCGTAATAGTCAGCGACTGCCATGCCGTCCTCGAACACGGTGCTGCTGAACTCGGTTGCACTGACGCGTTGTACTGGGAACTCTACTGACTGCCGTTGGGGGGCGTACTGCACACCCTCGTAGTTGTTGATCGGTGGGAGGCAGAGCGGATCTATCTCGTAGGAGACGAAAACCTTCGGGAGGGTAAGCTCCACAGGCGCATCGTGGACCCGGATCACAATCGGTAGCGCATCCTTGGGTGCAGGATTCTCGCGATAGACCGGGTATGAGCGTTCCTTGTTGCACCCAGAAACGGCCAGTGTGATCAAGGCTATCAACGCCACGTGAGTGAGGGGGGGGAGGGTTTCAGCATGAGCGGTCCATGTCGCTTATTGAGGTAGGCGCCTCTTCAGCGTTACTACGGGGCACGGTTCTCTGCGCGTGACGATACCGGCAGGATTGCCCTGATCCTTGATCGGCTGGACAGGAGGGATGGCCGAGGAAGACGACGCGATGTCCCGCGTTAAGGGGCACATGCGACAGGTTGCGCCGCTCGTGCTGCCAGCTTCCTTGGCCTCCATCTATGCATGCCTGTGGCGCGAGGCCTTGCGAGGTAGCGTTCATCGGCGTTCCATTGCTCTACGTCACACGACTATACGACCCGCTCCAGCCGTGCTCAAAGCTCTTGGTCATGCCAGTCTCAACGTCCTTCCAGGATTGAGTGGTGCGGCGCCGGCACGCAGCCACAAGCGAATCGGACACATTGACGGTTTCATCAAACTGTTGGAGCAGGTCTCAACAGTTACCTCGTCGAACGGTTCAGGGGCGAGCAGCGTTCGCAGAATCAGCGGCCGGCCGAATCCTGCCCGCCATGCTTTCCCCCCAAGGCCATCAAGATTTCCGCGGCCCCGATTCCCTTTGGCTGGATCCAGACCGGTGAACGCTGGGCGCTTTGGTACAACGGTCGCCGACGCCCCGCGTGTCCCTGCCAATGCGCTGTCGTGCCTCACCCTAGGCCTGTTAAAGTCTGCCCTGCAACCACGTACCGGAACCGACCATGGACCACGACACCCCGTTCGAACCCCTCAACGACCTCGAGGTGCGCCTGCTGCAGGCCCAGGACGGCACGCTGACCGCAGCGCAGTTCCTCGACGGCCTGCTGACCTCGACGGCGTTCGTGCTGCTGGACAAGGCCATCGGCGAAGATGGCGCCTGGGACGAGAGCATCTCGCCGTTGGTGCTGACCAGCGAGAGCGGCGAGCCGATGTTCGCGGTGTTCACGGCTCCCGAGCGCGCCGGCCTGTGGCACGAGCAGCTGCCGCAGTTCGCGCATGCCATGCCGATCGCGGTGCACGCGCTGCTGGCCGGTATCGGCGACGGCGTCGGCCTGGTGCTGAACCCGGGCCTGGACGTGGGCATGGAGATGATTCCCGATGCCGTGGCCCAGCTGAAGCAGCGGGCGGCGGCGATCACCCGCGGCATGGCGCATTGAAGCCAGCGATTTAGGGGTGCCGGCCAGCGGAGCGGCCGGCACTACCAGGTGCTTCAGCGGGCAGCGGCAATCGCCTTCACCCGCGCCTTGGCCAGCGCTTCGCCGATGGCCGGGCCCTTCAGATGGGTGGTATCCAGATCCCTGGCCTGCACTGACAGCGCTGCCCGGTGCAGGCGCTTGAGCGTTTCGCCCTGCGGGTAGTCGGCATCCTCGAAACCGAGCCGGCCGCGCTTGTCGGCCTCGCAGCACAACGCGATGCGGGCCACGCGTTCCGGCCGGCGCAGCGCATCACAGCGGCCCAGCAGTTCCAGCACGGTGGCATCGCGTAGTTCGTCGATGCGGTGCACGTTCAAGTGCTCGCGGCAGACCGCTTCGGCCAGCTGCTGGTGCTCGGCGGGAATCTTCAACCGCGCACACAGTGCCTTCAGCGGCTTGATGCCGCGCTGCTCGTGCATGATGTGGCGCGGCCATTCCTCCGGCGGGGTCAGGCCCTTGCCGAGATCGTGGGTGAGCGCAGCGAAGCCGACCAGGTCATCACCCGGCGCCAGTTTCGCGGCCATGTCGCTGACCATTTCCTGGTGGATGCCGGTATCGACCTCGGGGTGGAACTCGGCACGTTGCGGCACGCCGTACAGCGCTTCCAGCTCGGGCAGGATCGGGCCCAGGGCATGCGCATCGTGCAGCGTGCGCAGGAAGGCGGAGGGCCGCTCACTGACCAGCGCCTTGCGCAGTTCCTGCCAGACGCGCTCCGGCACCAGCGCGTCCAGCTCGCCACTGGCGGCGACCTCGCGCATCAGCGCCATGGTCTCTTCGGCGACGGTAAAGCCCAGCGGTGCGAAGCGCGCCATGAAACGGGCCGCGCGCAGCACGCGCAATGGATCTTCGACGAACGCAGGACCGACATGGCGCAGCACGCGTTGCTCGATATCGCGCACACCGCCGTAGGGATCGACCAGCGTGCCGGTGTCTTCGTCGCAGGCAATCGCGTTGATGGTGAAGTCGCGGCGCTGCAGGTCTTCTTCCAGCGTTACGGCCGGATCAGCATCCACCACGAAGCCGCGATAGCCGCGGCCGGATTTGCGCTCGGTGCGCGCCAGTGCGTATTCCTCACCCGTGTTCGGGTGCAGGAACACCGGGAAGTCACGGCCAACCGCAGTGTAGCCCTGCGCTTCCATCTGCGCGGGCGTGGCGCCAACCACCACCCAGTCATGGTCGCCGGCAAGGCGCTGCAGCAGGCGGTCGCGCACGGCGCCGCCGACAAGATAGATCTTCATGGGGGAATGATCGCACGGCCGGCGCAGATGTTCCGGTAGTGCCGGCCGCTGGCCGGCAGCTTCGGAATGGCTGCGGTTGCCGGCCAGCGGCCGGCACTACCAATACAGAGGCATCACGGCAGGCCGCGCCACCCCCCGATCGAGGCCAGCCGCCGGCACGACCGCTGTGCGATCAATCGCCGCCCTGCTCGGCGTTGGCGGCGCAGCTGAAGTTCTTGCGCTTGTCGACCAGGCGGCCCATCAGGCGGTCGCTCAGTGGCAGGGCATCACCATTGAGGCGCCAGTCGTAGATCACGCTGAAGGCCAGAACGCGGGCAACGTACTCGCGGGTTTCCTTGTAGCTGATGGTCTCGATCCACAGGTCCGGATCGAAGCCCGGGCGCTGGCCCTGCCAGCGTGCGGTCGGGGTCGGGCCGGCGTTGTAGGCGGCGATGGTCACGTACGGCAGACCGTCGTACTTGTTCATCAGCTGGCGCAGGTAGGCGGTGCCGATGGCAATGTTGGTGTCCGGGTCGTAGAGGCTGTCGGCGCCGCCGTAGCCGGTCAGGCCGATCGACTTGGCCACGCTGGCACCGGTGGCCGGCAGCACCTGCATCAGGCCCATGGCATTGGCAGGCGAGCGCGCACGCGGAGTGAAGGTACTCTCGGCGCGGATCTCCGCGGCCACCCAGGCCGGGTCGATCGCGTTGCGTGCCGATTCGCGGCGGATGGTGGCGTCGTGATGCAGCGGGAAGCGCAGGTCGTACAGGCGCTGTTCCTGCGGCTGCTTGCCGAGCGCGAACACGGCGCGGTCGAACCAGCCATTGTCCTGCGCCACGCGCACGGCGAGGCGGCGCTGGGTGTCATCGAAGCGCGACAGCGCGCTGTTCCATTCGGCTACGGCCCAGCCAGCGCGGTCGATCTGGTACAGCGCCATCGCGCGCTGGATGGCCGGGTCGCGCGCGATCACCGCCTGTGCCTGTGCGCTGTCGTTCGGCTTCCACGGGCACAGGGTGTAGCCCTGCTGCAGCTTGTCGGCGGCGAGGAAGCCGTGGAAGGTCGGCGCGCGCGCGGCCTCGCGGAACAGCGGCTGCGCCTGCTGGGCCTGGCCGGTCTTCTCCAGCATGCGGCCTTCGAAGTAGCGCCAGCGCGGGTCGCTGCGCTGCTTGCTGCCCATCTTGCGAATGGCGGTCAGCGCCGCCGGCCAGTCGCCGCGCGACATCGCTTCGCGCACGCGCCACTCGTGCAGGCGTTCGTCATAGGCCGACTCCGGCACCGCGTTGAGGCGACGTGCCGAATCGGGCAGATAGGAGGCCACTGTCCACAGCGCGATCTGGTACAGCACCTGGCCCTGCTGGTCGGCACTCAGGCCGAGCGTCTGGGCGTACTGCGGCAGCTGCTGCTCGGTGGCGCCGGGGTCGGCCTTGGCCAGCTTGGCCAGGCCATCGGTGGCGATGCGCCGGCTGCGCTCGTTGCGCGGCCAGTTCAACGCGCTGGCGTTGGGCTTGTCGACAAAGGCGGCGTAATTGTTCGCCAGCGCCAGGTCGGCGGCAGGCAGGCCGCGTGCAGCGCTGCGCATCACCGCCGGTTGCTGGGCATCGGCGGCGGCATCGATGCGTTCCCAGCGCAGGGCGTCGCTCAGGCCACCCTGTGCCTGCAGCACGGCAAAAACGGCATCACAGCCGTCCGGCAGCGACTTGCCGTTCTTGCGCCACAGATCCTGCGCTTCACTGATCCACTGCGGATCGACCTTGCCCGTCACCTGGCGCGCGGTCAGCTGCGCACAGCGCAGGCCGGTGTTGTCGGTGGGCGCCCAGTTGGCCAGCAGGGTCGGCCAGTCCTGGCGGCGTGCGAGCGAGGGCAGCCACACGCTGCGGAAGGTGCTGGCCACGGCCTGGCCGTCGTAGCGCTTGAGGAAGGCCTGCGCCTGCGCGTTGTCGACGGTATCGATGTTGCGGCGCAGGTTGGCGTACTCCAGCCAGCCATAGGCCGGGTGACGGCTGAGCGCAGCGGCCTGGCCAGGATCGAACTGGCCGCGTTCGGCGGCTGCGATCGCGGCTTTCAGCTGCGCGTTCTGGGCGTCGAGGGACTGGGCATTGGCGCAACCGATCAGCAGCGTGGTGGCCAAGGGCAGCAGGGACAGGGCGGTCGAAGTGCGTCGGGTCATGGCGGGCAGCATAGCGGGCAATGGCTGAATTCAGTTTCGCATTGCGTGCACGGTGGCTGCACTGATGCAAATGGCCCGCTTTGGCGGTGGGTCAGGCCGGATGCTCGGGCCGGTCCAGCGCGGAATTCAGTGAGAGTCGTCGCATAAAGCCCACTTTGAAGGCGTTTCGCGCAGTTGACGCTTTTGCCAGTTGAAGCGGCCGTACAACGGGTGCCTGCTGCAGTCAAACGGAAGCAGCCGCTCCGCCCCTGCAGAGGACCATCGCATGTCAGATCAGCCCAAGCCGTTCAGTCCTGTCTCGGTTGCCGTCATCCAGTTCGACCCACAGTGCGGGCCGGAGAACGTCCCCGCCAACATCGAACGGGCGCGCCTGCTTGCCACGCAGGCATTGGAACGTGGGGCCCGCCTGATCGTGCTGCCCGAGCTATGCTGCACTGGCTATTCGTTCAGCAGTCGGGCGGAGGCGTTCGCGATGGCTGAGTCGGTGCCGGAGGGGCCGACCTCGCGGTTCTGGGAAGCCTTCGCGCGCGAGGCGGGCATTCACCTGGCCGTGGGTATTGCTGAATACGATGGCAGCCGTCTGTACAACACCGCCGTGCTGTTCGGGCCCGGCGGCTATATCGGACGCTATCGCAAGACCCACCTGTGGTGCCGCGAAAAGCTCTACTTCTGTGCAGGAGATCTCGGCTACCCGGTTTTCGAGACCAGCATTGGCCGCATCGGCCTGATGATCTGCTGGGATGTCTGGTTCCCCGAGGTGCCGCGTCTGCTTGCGCTGCAGGGGGCCGACATCATCCTCAGCCTCAACTGCTGGGTGTGGACACCGCTGCCGTTGTTCGATGAAAGCGGACGCTGCATGGCCAGCTATCTGACGATGACCGCCGCACACGTCAACAACGTGTTCATCGCAGCGGCCAACCGCGTCGGTACAGATCGCGGGAATCGCTTCCTGGGGTGCTCGTTGATTGTCGGTACCAACGGATGGCCGCTGGCCCCGATCGCAGCGCCTGATGGTGAAGCGTTGGTGATGGCCGAGGTGGACCTGTCCACGGCACGCAGCGCGCCGATCTGGAATTCCCTCAACGATCTCTGCCGCGACCGGCGTACCGATCTCTTCGATCCGATGCTGGGCTATCGCCAGCATCCCATGCTGCCGCGCTGAGGGACCGACATGGCGCGCATTCCGTCACATGCTCAAGCGGCAGCCTCCCGCAGCCATTTCGGCTCGGCACTCTTCCTCGCGGCGTTCGCGGTGGTGATCGTCGCGACGCTGGTGGTCGGGTGGGGCGCGGCGTCTCCCGGCCAGCTCTGGCCAGACCACGCCCAGATGATGGGCAGCCTCGATACATGGGCAGGTCGTTGGCGATGGTGGGTTGGCGATGCCAGTGAAGTGACCTTCTACAAGCATGAGTTTGCCTCGCTCGGCCTGATCGGCGGTGCTGCACTGGCCCATTGGGCGCACCGGCGAGGAAAGCGATGGCAGGGATTTCCAGTCTGCTATGGCACTGGCCGCTGGCCCTGGGTCGCGGCAGCTTCGATCGGCGGACTGGTGCTTGCCAACATGGTATTTGCCAGCGCGCTGCAGGACGGGCGCTGGCAACCCACGTTTGTTGCTGCGGTATCGCTGCCGGCGGCGATGGTGCTGCTGTTCGGTGGCGGCTGGAAGATTACGGGAATCGCCGCTGCATCTGGCGCATTGCTGGTCACGCCGCTGGCGTTGTTGCTGGTGAATCAGGTCTGCGCACCGCTGGGCCTGCCCGCCGTCATCGGCAACGTCCTTGCAATGACACTGGCAAGCGCGGCCGCCTTTGTCGCCGCGAGGCGGCTGGGCTGGAATCCGGTTCCCGCTGCGCCTGGGTCAGCGCCGGCTGCGCCCGTCACGCGGCATGGCTGGCAATGGGGTATGCGCAGGGTACTGGCGGACTTCAGTGAAGCGCCCTTCCTGGGCAACGAACTCGCCAGTGCCGGGCTGATCGGCGGCGTACTGCTTGCCGCCCTTCTGCAGCCGGCCGGACCCTTCTATGGCACCGGTTGGCTGATGGCATTGCTGTGCGGCCAGGCGCTCGCCTCCGCGGTGGGGGTCTGGGTATGGCGGGAGCGCTGGATCCAGGGGGGCTGGTATCCCACGTACATCCCGATTGTCTCCGTGGTTCCTGCCTGCATTCTTGCCTATGGCGGGAGCGCGGCGGTGGTGGTGCTGTCCGCGCTGCTGGGGGCACTGCTGACGCCACCGCTGGCCGCGGCATGTTCTGCTCGCTTGCCTGCACACGTGCATCCGTATATCGGCAATCTCCTCTCGATGGCGGCAGGCGTTCTGCTGATCGTCCCTGCAGTGGGCTGGATACTGAAGGGGGCGATATGAGACGGCTGGCATTGGGCTCACTCGGCGGCACCCTCAGCATGCGTGTTGATGCGGCGGACGTGGGCATCGTTCCCAAGGTTTCTGCGCAGATGCTGGCGGAGGTAGTCCCCGGTCTGGGCAGGTTGGCAATGGTGCAGACGCATACGCTTGGGCTGTCACCCAGTGCGTCGCTGTCGTGGGTCGACGTTCTCGCTGCGCGCGACTGGGCCGGCGCGATGGTGGACGACGGCGCTGATGGCGTGGTCATCACCCAGGGCACCGACACGCTCGAGGAGTCAGCGTATCTGTTGGATCTGTTGTGGCCGCACCCGCAGCCGATGGTGTTGACTGGTGCCATGCGTGGGGCTGATGCAGCCGGTGCTGATGGGCCCGGAAACGTGCTGGCTGCGGCGATTGCGGCACTGGATCCGCACACGCGCATGCGCGGGGTGGTCGTCGCCATGCAGGACCGACTGTACGCGGCGGACCAGGTGCGCAAGGTGCATAGTCTGGATCTGGATGCCTTCCAATCGCCAGGTAAAGGCTGTATCGGACGGGTGCAGGAAGGGCAATGCAGCTATGAAGGATCGCCTCCGGAACGACTGCCTGCACTGGTGCCAACACGGGTTCATCAACGGATAGCCATGCTCGAGGCGGTGCTGGGCGAAGGTCCTGAGGTGCTGCATTCGGTGCTGGAGAGCGGATGCGAGGGGCTGGTTGTGGCGGCCATGGGCGCGGGTCATGTCCCGTCCAGTTGGGTTGAACCCTTGGCGCGTGCCGCAGTGCATCGTCCCGTCATCATCGCCTCGCGCACCGGCGCCGGCGCGACGGCACGCCGCACCTATGGCTTTGCTGGCAGCGAAATCCACCTGCAGCGGCGGGGGCTGCTGATGGCGGGATCACTGTGCCCACGTAAGTGTCGCCTGTTGTTGTGGGCGCTGATCGGCTCGGATGCACTCGGTTCTCTGCAGCAACGTCTGCAGGCCTACGGCGGTGGCAACGGCAGCTGAATGCTCCACGCGCAGACACTGCCGCCAGCCTGCATCGGCGACGTACTGTCGGCCTTGGGCGAACGGCCCGGCTGCAGGGAGCGGCACATGGCGTTCAGTAGCGCAGGAAGAAGCGGCCCGCTGGCGGACATCAACGTCACGCCACTGGTGGATGTGATGCTGGTGCTCTTGATCATCTTCATCGTGACCGCGCCGATCGTGGCCCGGCCGATTGCCATTCAGTTGCCACAGGCCACCGATCGCGTGGTCGATCGCCCCGAACCGCCCCCGCCGATCGAGCTGCGCCTGGATGCCTCGAACCAGCTGAGCTGGGATGGCCAGCCGATGGCCATCGGCGATCTGCAGGCGCGCCTGCAGGCACAGGCCGGTGAACATGCCGGCAACCTGCCGGAGCTGCGCATCGCCACCGATCCGTCGGCCGAGTACGAAGGCATGGCGCGGATCCTGGCCGCCGCCGAGGCCACCGGCATGGAGCGTATCGCCTTCGTGCGATAGCGTCTCTAAACCGCCGCTCATGGGGAGATTGCGACGTGAGCGGCGGATGAGGGTGTCAGTATTGCTGGCAGTAGACTGTGCGACCATCCCAACTGCAAGAGATGCGGCTGCTGCTTCCGCGCTGGACGGGGACTCCATACATCTGTGCAGAGCGGACCCATTTGTCAAGATCACCTTCGCGGCCGAAATAATATTGGCCGGCGTATGAGGGAGCAGTGGCGGGATCTGCAATGGTCTCGTCCGGCACCTTG
Organism: Stenotrophomonas sp. YJH_SMC_53; assembly: GCF_059369995.1. Taxonomy (NCBI): domain Bacteria; kingdom Pseudomonadati; phylum Pseudomonadota; class Gammaproteobacteria; order Lysobacterales; family Lysobacteraceae; genus Stenotrophomonas; species Stenotrophomonas sp. YJH_SMC_53. The sequence continues at coordinate 354,566 of NZ_JCAFTF010000001.1, forward strand.
TTGCCGGTGCTGTCGCGGCTTTCCCCCTTCTGATACTTGGCTTCTGTCACATTGTCAGGCGTGATGCGATAAATGGTTTTTGAACCATCTCGCCAGGTGATAACTATATTAACTGCGCCGCCGCCCTTGATGCTGGCCCAGCTAAGCGCAAATTGTTGAATGGAAAGCGCGAAACTGTTCCAGCCGGGATTGCTGGTATTTGCTCCTGCGATTTCCAGCGCAAGATACTGGCCTAGCCGGGTTCTCATGGTTGCTGAATTGACGATCTCGAACGCGTCGGAGGATTTGTATGAATCTGGAAATCGCGCCCCATTAGAATTTCCTGGATTGTCCGGGTGGAGCGGGACCACGGCAGCTCCACCCGCTTTTGGAAATGCTTGGTCGGGCTGAGAATTGGGGGTATACACGCTTTCCACAATTCGCAGAAATGCCATTTGGATTTGGCTAGGGACTGGGGTGGAAATGGCCCGCCACTTCCTGAGTTCACGGTCATACTCAACATTGAAAGCAGTCAGTTGTGCTTTTTCGAAGTCGATTACGACAGTAAGCCCAGACCCAGACTGCAAAGCCACGGACTTCGGCGAGGCACAATTGTTGCACTCGATGAGTCCGCCCGCTCTGGCTTCATCTGTGAATGAAATTACGGCAAGGACAATGATTGCTTTAAACAGCGCAGTGCTGATTGCTCTCACGACTTAACCCCGCTCCATCCTGTGAGGCATGAGTATCAGCCTGATTCATGCATGGATTTTCCCTGGGCCGTGAATTTCAAATAATTCCTAAATTCCACTAATCGCCGGATGCGCGTAGTTCATTCATAATGATTGCGTGAAAGGGTGTCGTCGGTCACGCCAATGTTTTTACCACTTGTTTACAAAGGAGACGGCGCCGCCATGCAGGGGGGTGCGGCAGTCCATGTCCCGACATTCCTTTGGAGAGAGAGCGAATGAATCACCTGCACCACCGCCCGTTGGCGGTTGCCGTCACGCTGTGCGTGATGGCCCTGGCCCCGTTGGGTGCCGCTGCACAATCCACCACCAACCTGGACGCGGTGGAAGTGACCGGTACCCGCATCAAGCGCGCTGAAGTCGAGGGCCAGGTCCCGATCCAGACCCTGACCCGTGGCGACATCGAACGCACCGGCCTGACCTCGATCGGCGAAGTGCTGCAGCAGCTCACCGGTTCCGGCTCTGCGCTCAACGCCAAGTTCAACTCGTCCGGCAACTTCGGTTTCCCGCCCGATGGCAGTGGCGTGGGTGCCGGCTCGGCGCAGGTCGATCTGCGCCACCTCGGTGCCAAGCGCGTGCTGGTGCTGGTTGACGGCATCCGCTGGGTCAACGAGTCGTCCGCATCGGGCGTCGGTGCGGCCACCGACCTCAACACCATTCCGCTGGCCATCGTCGAACGCATCGAGGTGCTGGAAGACGGCGCGTCGTCGCTGTACGGCTCCGATGCCATCGCCGGCGTGGTCAACATCATCACCCGCCGCGACTTCGATGGCGGGCAGGTGACCCTGAACTATGGTGAGTACAGCAAGGGCGACGGCACCCAGAAGGGCGTGGACCTGGCGTGGGGCAAGAGCGGTGATCGCTTCAGCCTGTTCCTGGGCGCCAGCTGGACCAAGCAGGACCCGGTATTCGCCAAGGATCGCGAGCAGTCGCGCTTCCCGATTCCGGGCACCGGCCTGGCCTTCGGCAGCGGCGGCATTCCACAGGGCCGCTTCGCCTTCGTCGACCCCAACACCGGTGCAGAGCAGGACATCGTGCCCAACAGCGGCGTGCCCAACCCGCGCTATGACGGCAGCGCCGGCTGCAACCGCAGCGATGACTACCACTGCTTCACCAGCGCCGACCGCTTCAACTTCGCCGAGTACAACATGGTGCTCACGCCGTCCGAGCGCAAGGGCCTGTTCGGCCAGTTCCGCTTTGACATCACCGACAACGTGCAGTGGTACATCAAGGCGCTGGGCAACCGCCGCGAGTCGACCAACCAGGCCGGCCCCGAGCCGCTGTTCTTCGGCCCCGATGGCGCCACCGGCAATCCGTTGGCCGACAACATCGTGGTCTCGCGCCTGAATCCGTACAACCCGTTCGGCTTCGATCTCGTCTCCGGCGACAACATGAGCCTGATCGGCCGCCGCCCGGTGGAAGGCGGTGCGCGCGTGTTCAAGCAGGAGGTCAACACGACCTATGTGGCCACCGGCCTGGTCGGCAACTTCCAGGCCGCCGACCGCAGCTGGTACTGGGACGTCAACGGCATGTACAGCAAGAACAAGGCCGAACAGACCAACTACGGCAGCTACAACATCTACAACGTCAACATGGCCCTGGGTGACCCGGCGGTGTGCGCGGCAACGCCGGGCTGCGTGCCGTTGAACATCTTCGGTGGCGTCGGTTCGATCACCCCGGACATGCTGAAGTGGATCCAGCCGGTGGTGCGCGACCGCAGCCAGAACGAGCTGAGCCTGTTCACCGCCAACCTGTCCAGCGACCTGTTTACCCTGCCGGCGGGTCCGGTATCGTTCGCCAGCGGTTACGAGTACCGCAAGTACAAGGGCTGGTACCAGCCGGATCCGCTGACCGTGATCGGCCACTACAACGGCGTACCGTCGCAGCCGACCTCCGGTTCCTACGACGTCAACGAGGCCTACCTGGAGCTGAGCGTTCCGATCTTCGCCGACTCGCCGCTGGGCAAGAAGCTGGACCTGAGCCTGGCCGGCCGCTATTCGGACTACTCCACCTTCGGTGGCGAGTTCACGCCCAAGTACGGCCTGCGCTGGCAGGTGACCGATGACTTCGTGCTGCGTACCACGTACGCCGAGGGTTTCCGCGCACCGTCCATCGGCGAACTGTACGGCTCGGCCGCACGTGCCGACCTGCAGCTGTTCGATCCATGCTCGGTGGGCCTGGGCGGTACGCCACCACGTGGCAGTGCCGCCAATTGTGCCGCGCTGGGCGTGCCGGCCGGCTTCCAGCAGGCCAACTCGCAGATCTCGGTGACCACCGGCGGCAATCGTGATCTGGAACCGGAGCGTTCGCGCAGCTTCAGCACTGGCTTCGTGTGGAGCCCGTGGTTCGGCAACAACGCGTCGTGGTCGGAGCGCTTCGATGTGGAGGTGACCTTCTACCGCCACGCCATCGATGGTGCGATCCAGGCCATCAACGCGCAGACCCAGCTGGACCTGTGCGTGGACACGCTCGACCCGGTGTACTGCGATGGCATCACCCGCGCCAGCACGGGTGCGGTCAGCAGCTTCAACAACCGCCTGACCAATCTGGGCTCGATCAAGACCGACGGCTGGGACGTGGACCTGTTCTGGACGTTGCCGCAGACCTCTTTCGGCCAGTTCAAGCTGGCCTGGAAGAACACGTTCGTCGGTCGTTACGAAGCCACCGGCGCGGCCGGGCAGAAGCAGCCGCAGAAGCCGGGCGTGGAAGTGGCCGACAGCTCCATTCCGGAATGGACCAGCAACGCCAGCATCGCCTGGACGATGGACCGCTGGAGTGCGAACTGGACAGTGCGGCACATCTCCGAGCTCACCGAGAACTGCGGCGATGCCGTGGCATTCCCGGTGTGCAGCAACCAGGCCGACGGCACCAACACGCTCTCGGCCACCACCTTCCACGACATGCAGGTGGGCTACAAGATCGAATGGATGAAGGGGCTGCAGCTGACCGCAGGCCTGAACAATGTGTTCGACAAGGATCCGCCGATCTGCCTGTCGTGTTCGTTGAACGGCTACGACGCCTCGACCTACGACATCCCGCGTGGCCGTTACTGGTACCTGCGCGCGGACCTGCGGTTCTGATGTGAGGGTGGCAGCGCCGGTCAGTTCCGGCGCTGCCTTGCGGATGTAGCGCCGAGCCCGCGCTCGGCTGATTCTCTGAGCCGAGCATGGGATCGGCGCTACAGGTGCGGGGTGGTCGTACCCCGCGTCTGATCAGAATGCCCAGGTGAACGTCAGCGAGCCATTGCGGCCATCGCCGTAGGCACCGTAACCGGTGATCTGCGAGTAGTACTTCTTGTCCAGCAGGTTGTTGAGGTTGGCCTGCACGCTGAACTCCGGCGAGATGCGGTAGCGCACGAAGGCACTGACCAGTGCGTAACCTTCCTGCTCGATGCGGCCGTAGGCCGGTACCGGGTAGTAGATGCGGTTCTGCCAGTTGGCACCGCCACCGACGGTCAGCGCCTGCAGCGACTGCGGGGTGTAGCTGGTGAACAGCTTCAGTGCGGTCTGCGGCAGGTTGGTGTTGATGTCGGCGCCGTTGATGTCCTTGGCCACGTAGCGCGATGCGCCGAAGGTGGCATTCCAGCCCGGTGCCAGCTCGCCGTTCACCTCGAATTCGAAGCCGCGGCTGACCGTGCCACGCGCGGCGCGATAGGCGAACTCGTTCTGGCTGCCCTGCACGGGTTCGCCGGTGGCCTGGCCGACGTTGTCCTGTTCGATGCGGAACACCGCCAGCGAGGCATTCAGGCGGTTGTCGAACCATGCCCCCTTGACGCCCACTTCGTAGCTCTTGCCATCGACCGGATCGAGGTAGCTGCCGTTGCGGTCCTTCAGCGTCTGCGGCTGGAAGATTTCGGTGTAGCTGGCGTAGGTCGAGTACGTGCCGTTGATGTCGAACACCAGCCCGGCGTACGGCGTGGTGACCTTGTGCGCGCGGTCGGCGCCTTCGCCCTCGCTCTTCCAGTCGGTGTAGCGGGCGCCGATGATCAGCTTCAGCGGATCGGCCAGCGACAGGCGCGCGGCCGCGTAGCCGGCCTTCTGGGTGATGGTGCCCTCGCTGGCCAGTGCCAGCGGGTTCCAGTTCGGCTCGCTGATGTTGCCGGTCCAGTTCAGATAGCTTGCGAACGGATCCCAGGTCTGGCCGGCACCGCCGACCTGGTAGTCGCCGTAGTTGGCGTACTCGCGCTTGTTGTAGCTCAGGCCTGCCATGAACTGGTGCTCGCGGCCGAACAGCTGGAACGGACCATCAACGTAGCCATCGACGCCGGTGACCTTGCGCTCGGTGTTGTAGAAGCCCGCAGACGGCGAGATGCCCGCGCCGGTGGTCTTGTCGAAGTTCGATGCGCCCGTGGTCCAGTCGTTGTAGGCCGGGTAGAACAGCTTGTCGTCAGCCTTGGTCTCATCGTGCGTGGCACCGACCTTGAACTTCCAGCCATTGCTGAAGGCGTGCTGCAGGGTGGCGAAGGCGCGTTTGCTGGTGGTGTCCCAGTAGGTCCACTTCGGGCTCGCGTTGAACGATTCGTCGTAGCCCGTGCGCGAGCCATCGGAGTACAGCATCGGGAAGCCACCCCAGGTCGCGCCATTGGCGCGCTTCTGCTGGTAGTCGTAGCCCACGCTCAGCTGGGTGTCCGGGGTCAGGTCGGCGTCGATGACGGCGTAGCCCAGCGTCTTGCGCTGGTTATAGCGGTCCATCTGGCCGTCGGTGTCCAGATAGCTGCCGATCACGCGGCCGCGCACGCTGCCGCTGGCGTTCAGTGCGCTGCCCACATCCACCGTGGTGCGGGTGCGGCCCCAGCTGCCGACGTTCACCGACACGCTGCCAGCCAGTTCGGCGCTGTCGGCGTGCTTGCGGACCAGGTTCACCGAGGCGGACGGATTGCCGGCACCACTGAGCAGGCCGGTGGCACCACGCACCACTTCCACGCGGTCGTACAGCGCCAGATCCAGGCCGGAATCACCGTAGCTCCAGTTCTGCACCATCTGTGTCGGCAGGCCGTCGAACTGGTAGGCATCGATGTAGAACCCGCGCGCGTAGAACTCGGTGCGCTCGCTGTCGGACTGGGTGCTGGTCACGCCGGTGGTGTTGGCCAGCACGTCGATGATGTCGTCCAGGTTCTGATCTTCGATGCGCTGGTGGCTGATGATGCTGATCGACTGAGGGATCTCGCGCGGCGCCAGGTCGAAGCGGGTGCCGGCCGAGGTACGGCGCACCGAATAGCCTTCGGCGCGTTCGCCCTTGACCACCACCTTGTCGAGGGTGGTCGGATCGGCGGCGGTGTCGGCGAAGGCGGCCGGGGCCACGGCGCAGAGAACGGCGAGCACGGCAACGGACAGCCGTTGCGGCTGCGGGGTACGGAAGGCGGAACGGGTCATGGGGGTCCTGGACGAGCACGTGCGCTCGGCCGGCATCCAGAAGGCGAGGCGCTACGGGTAGGGGGAGGGCGGGCAGGCCGTCCTGGCGCCACCGGAAACGAAAGAAATCGTAATACGAACTATTCCTATTTACAAATAATGAACGAATCGACCCGATGATCCGGGTGTGGGCTGGGTCAGCGCAGCAGCGGGAGTGGATCGCGCGCGCCGTCGGTGCCGTAGATGCCCCAGTGCAGGTGCGGCGGCGTGCCCTTGGCATTGCCGCTGTCGCCGACGTGGCCAAGCAGGTCGCCGGCCTGGACCACCTGGCCGCGCGACAGACCCTCGGCCCAGCCCTCCAGATGCGCGTAGTAGTAGCGTTCGCGCCCGGGCCCGATCACCCACACCTGGCGGCCACCGAGGCCGCGGTCGCTGATGTCCACGACGACGCCGGCGGTGGCACTGCGCACCGGGGTACCGCGCCTGGCGAAGATGTCGATGCCGGCGTGGGAGCGGTCACGGCCGCGTGGGGCGCCGAAGGTATCGGCGATCTGGCGGGGCCGCACACCTTCCACCGGCACCGGAAGCTCGGTGGCCGGAGGCATCCGCGAGAGTGTCCACAGCAGTTTCGGTGCAGCGGCCCATGGGCTGTTCCACAGTGCCATGGCGGCAACGATCGCGATGACCAGCCACAGGCCGCGCAGCAGCCAGCGGCGCAGGCGACGGGCGGGGGAGGGCGAAGTGTTCATGGTCTCCGACTGTAGCGCCGAGCCATGCTCGGCGGCTGTTGCTTTGCGGTCAAAGCGCAGTCGAGCATGGCTCCGCGCTACAGAACCGGGTCCAGTGGCACTTCGAAACTGCGCTTCAACGTTCCCAGTGCAACCGAGGTGCGGAAGCGCTCGATGTTGTCATCGCCACCGAACAGCCGCTCGGTGATCGCCTCGTACTCTTCCATCGACGCGGCCGACACCAGCAGCAGGAAATCGCCGTCGCCGGTGATCGAATAGCACTGCTGCACCGCCGGGTCGTCCTGCACGCGGTGCTTGAACGGCGCCACGCGTTCGCGCTGCTCGCTGACCACGCGCACCTCGACGATGATGGTCAGCGGTCGCCCGACCTCGGCTGCGGCGACTACCGCCACGTTGGCCGCGATCACACCGCTGTCCTGCAGGCGTTTGATGCGGCGCTGCACGGCTGGGGTGGACAGGTGCACGGCCTCGGCGATCTCGCGCTGCGGCAGGGTGTTGTCCCGCTGCAGCAGGCCGAGGATGGCGCGGTCGAAGCTGTCGAGCACGGGGGCGGTAGCCATGGTGAGCAGAAGTTGCACGAACGGGCTGTCAATTGAGCCAAGTGCTCGGCGCGGGCGCAATAGACTTTGCCCATGCAGACCTCACGACTCGCGCCAATGTTGCCGGCGCTGGCGGTGCTTGGCTCGGTCACCTCGCTGGCCATCGGCACCTCCTACGCAAAACACCTGTTCCCGCTGATCGGCGCCCAGGGCACCAGCGCGCTGCGCGTGGGCTTCTCAGCGCTGTTGCTGCTGCTGTTCTGGCGGCCGTGGCGCTGGAAGACCGGCCGCGCGGATGCGATCACCCTCCTGCGCTACGGGCTCACCCTGGGCCTGATGAACCTGCTGTTCTACATGGCCCTGCGCACGATTCCCTTCGGCATCGCGGTGGCCATCGAGTTCACCGGGCCACTGACGGTGGCGATGCTGTCATCACGGCGACCGATCGACTTCGTCTGGGTGGGCTGCGCAGTGGTGGGGTTGTTGCTGCTGCTGCCGCTGGGCGGCGGCCCGGCGCTGGATCCGGCCGGCGTGCTGTATGCGATGGGCGCAGCGGCGTGTTGGGGGCTTTACATCGTGTTCGGCAAGCGTGCCGGACACCTGCACGCCGGGCATTCGGTGTCGCTGGGGCTGCTGGCGGCTTCGCTGGTGGTGGTGCCGGTGGGCGTGGTGCATGCCGGCACCGCGCTGCTCGATCCAGAGATCCTGGCCGCCGGCCTGCTGGTGGCGCTGGTCTCAAGCGCGATCCCGATGTCGCTGGAGATGATGGCGCTCAAGCGCCTGCCAAAGGAGACCTTCGGCATCCTGATCAGCATGGAGCCGGCGGTGGCCGCGCTGTGGGCGATGCTGCTGCTGCACGAACACCTGCACGGGCTGCAGTGGCTGGCGATCGGCTGCACGGTGCTGGCTTCGGTGGGCAGCACGATGACCGCGCGGCGATTGAAGGTGCCGGTGGTCCAGGCCGGGTAGCGGCAGAGAGCGTGCGGACCAACGGTCCGCACCCACCAGAGCGGCGTGCCAACCAAGGTTGGCACCTACCAAGAGCGGTCAGCGCAGGGCGTCGGCCGGGACGTCGATCTGCATCGCCAGGGCGAGGTGATCGGAGAACGCGGCCGGCACGGCTTCCACGGTACGGGTCTGCAGGCCACTGCTGACCAGGATGTGGTCGATGGCGCGGTCGGGGCGCCAGCTGGGGAAGGTCGGCACGATGCAGCCGGGCGGTTGCAGTCGGGTCTTCTGGTACAGCACCTGCATTTCCGGGCGTTCGGCCAGACAGTTGAAGTCGCCCATCAGCACCGCGTTGGGGTGGTCGGACAGCAGCTCGGCGATGAAGCCCAGCTGCGACATCCGCGATCCCGCGCCCAATGACAGATGGGCCACCGCCACCGCCAGGCCGTCGGCACCATCGCCGAACTTGGCCAGCAGCACGCCGCGCCCGCCGATGCGGCCGGGCAGGGCGTGGTCCTGCACTTCCACCGGTTCCAGCTTGCTCAGCAGGCCATTGGCGCTGGAGGCGACCCCGCCCATGCGCCGGTTCGGCTGGTGGCTCCAGTAGTTGAAGCCGGCGCGCTGGGCCAGGTAATGGGTCTGGTTGGTGAAGCCCGAGCGCAGGCTGCCCGGGTCGGCCTCCTGCAGGCCGACGATGTCATGTTCGCGCGCCAGGGTGGCGATCGCGTCCAGGCTGCTGCGCTTGCGACCCGCCGGCAGCGCATGTGACCAGCTGCGGGTCACATAGTCGCTGTAACGGCGGGTACTTGAGCCGGCCTGGATGTTGGCCGTCAGCAAGCGCAGGGTCCGTGTACGGGGGGAATTCACGGCCGGGAAATGCTTCTCTTGGATCAGTGAGCCTGGGCCGCACCGCGTTCGCGGGCGATCAGGTGGTCGGCGATGCGCAGCATGTCCGGGAAGCTCTTGCCCTTCACCAGGTACTTGCCGTTGACGATGATCGACGGGGTGCCGCTGATCTGGCTGCGCTGGGCGAACTGCTTGGCCGAGTTGGTCTTGGCGTTCACCGCGAAGCTGCCCATGGTGGCCGCGAACTGTTTCGGATCGACGCCGTAGGCGGCGTAGAACTTGGCGATGTCTTCCACCGAGTCACGGCCGCGCTCGCCCTTCAGGGTCTTCTGCGAGTGGATGGCGGCGTACAGCGCTTCGTGGGTCTTCTCCTGCACGCCCAGGGTCTGCGCGGCGTAGAAGGCACGGGCGTAGTCATCCCAGGTGCCGCCGAACATGGCCGGCACGTAGACGAAGTTCACGTCGCTGGGCAGGCCGGCCTTCCACGGGCCGACCAGCGGCTGGAACGCGGCGCAGGCCGGGCAGACGTAGCCGAAGATCTCGGTCACTTCGATCTTGCCGGCGGCCGGCTGGAACGGCTGGCCGTTCGGGATCACCTGGTAGTCGGCACCTTCCACCGGAGCCGGGCCGGTCAGTGCGGCAGTGGTCGGGGCCGGCGCGGCGGCCGGAGTTGCTTCGGCCGGAGTCTTCTCGCCTTCAGCGGCAGCCGGCGCGGCGCCTTCGCTGCCCGCCGCCGGTGCGGCAGCCGGTTCGGTGGTCGTGGCCGGGGTTGCTGCCGGTTCGGCGGGCGCCGCGGTGGTGTTGGTGCTGCCGTCGTCGGCCTTGCAGGCGGCCAGGATCGGCAGCAGCGCTGCGAGGGCGAGGGCGTAACGGATCTTCATGGAAACGTCTCCAGCATCTGGAAAGGTGGGGCCGGCGGCAGGCGCCGGCCAAGGGGAAATGATGACACGTGGCGGCGACAACGCCGTGTCGGTGGTGGGTGTTGGTTCAGCGGCCGCGGGCGGCGCGCGCCTGCGCGATCAGCGCCGAGGCAATGCGCAGCTGGTCGTCGAAGCTGTTGCCGCGCACCAGGTACTGGCCATTGATGATGATGGCCGGGGTGCCCGGAATCTTGGTGCGCTGGGCGAACGCGCGCGCGGCCTCGACCTTCTTCTGCACGGCATCGCCGCGCAGGGCCTGGATGTAGCGGTCCGGGGTCACGCCGTAGGCCTTGTAGAAGGTGGCGAGCTCATCGGCCGAGACGTTCTGCATCGGCAGCGAACCCTGCTCGTGCAGGGCCTTGAACACGGCGGCATGGCTGCGCTTGGCCACGCCGACTTCGTCGGCGGCGTAGTAGGCCAGTGCCCAGGCATCCCAGGCACCGCCGAAGGCCGCCGGGACCGGGGTGAAGCGCACGTCGGCCGGCAGCTTGGCCGCCCAGGCTTCCAGCTGCGGTTCGAAATGGGCGCAGTGCGGGCAGGTGTAGCCGAAGACTTCGACCACCTCGATCTTGCCGGCCAGCGGCTGGAACGGGCCCGGCTGGGCGATGCGCTCGTAGTCTTTGCCCTCGACCAGCGGGGCATTGGCGGGGGTGGCGGCGCAGGCTGCCAGCGGCAGCAGCACCAGCACGGACAACAGCAGGCGGGAAATCAACCTCATCGACACGCATCTCCGTTGAAAAAAGCAACGCCGGCGCAGCCGCCGGCGTGAAGGAAACATACCGCAGCCGTGGGCCGGCGTCGCGGCCCGGGCCGACCAGTGGTGGTCAGGGGGCGGCAGCCGGTTGTGTTGGCGTGGCCGCGGCGGCCACATCGTCGGCCTTGTTGTGCAGGCCCTGCAGGTAGCTCGACAGCGCCTGCACTTCCTGCTCGCTGAGCTTCTGCGCGACCGTGGCCATGATCTGGAAGTGCGCCTTGTCGGTCTCGTTGGTCTGGCCGGCCTGGTACTCCTGCAGGCGGCGCGCGACATAGCTGGCGTGCTGGCCACCGAGATGCGGATAGGCCGGGCCGGGATTGCCGGCACCGCTGGGGCCATGGCAGGCCATGCAGGCCGGCAGGCCACGCTTGGCATCGCCGCCGCGGTACAGCTGCTGGCCGATCTCGTAGAACTTCATGCCCTTGTAGGGGCCGTCGGTGACCGCCGTGTCATCGGCGATGCCAGCGTTGGCCTTCTGCGTGGCGAAGTAGGCGCCGATATCACGCATGTCCTGCGGGGTGAGGTTCTGCACGAACGGCACCATCGCCACCGCCGCGCCGGAACTGCGCTGGCCGTTGGCGATCAGGGCCATCTGCTGGGCCACGTAGCGTTCGCTCTGGCCGGCAATGGACGGGTACATCTCCACCGTGGAATTGCCGTCGGCACCGTGGCAGGCCGCGCAGGCCGTCGCCTTGGTCTGCCCGGCCTTCGCATCGCCCCAGTGGGTCTTGCTGAAATCCACCTCCAGCGAGGCGGTGTTGATCGGCCCATTGTCGGGCAGCGGGGTCAACGTGGTCTGCGCGAACGCAGCAGCGGCAACGACGACAGCAGTGGCAAGGGCGGATACGGCAAGAACGCGAGCGTGGCGCATGCTGAAGCTCCGTATGGACCGGGCCGGGCGGTGGCGGCCGGCATCGCCCGGATTATCAACGCCGTTTCCGCGCACGGTCAACGCAGCAGTGCAGCAAAATGCCCGCAAAGGCCGCCGGCACGGGCGCGCGGCGCCGCAACATGCGATCCTAGGCACATGTCATTGCTCATCGAACGCGCCCGTTACCACCTTTCGGCCCATAACGTGCGGCAGCTGCCGCCCGACGAAGGGGCCGAAGTGGCCTTCGCCGGCCGCTCCAACGCCGGCAAGTCCAGTGCGCTCAACGCGCTGACCCGCCAGAACGCCCTGGCGCGTGTCTCCAAGACCCCCGGCCGTACCCAGCAGCTGGTGTTCTTCCAGGTCACCCCGGAGGCGCATCTGGTCGACCTGCCCGGTTACGGCTACGCCAAGGTGCCGCTGGACCTGCAGGCGCACTGGCAGGCCTTCATCGACAAGTACTTCCGCACCCGCGAGGCCCTGAAGGGGCTGGTGGTGGTGATGGACATCCGTCATCCGCTGAAGGACTACGACCGGCAGATGCTGTCCTATGCCGTGCAGCGTGGCCTGCCGGCGCATGCCCTGCTGACCAAGGCCGACAAGCTCAGCCGCAGCCAGCAGATGCAGTCCTTGCAGAAGGTGCGCAAGGAGCTGCAATCGGCCTACGGTGACAGCGTCAGCGTGCAGGTGTTCTCGGGCGAAGACCGTACCGGCGTGGACGAAGCCCGCGGCGTGATCGGCGGCTGGCTGGGGCTGGAATAAGGTATTGCCGGTCGCCCGGCTGGCAGCCGGGCGCTACCCGATCGGGTGGGTGCCGACCTTGGTCGGCACACCCTCACAACGGCGAATACTCCGCCGGGACCCACGCATAGGCCTGGCCTTCCCTGCGGACGTGGCCCAGGCCCGGGAAGGGCAGGTGCGCACCGGCCACCCACCAGCCGTTGGCGGTGGCCTGCTGCAGCAGCCCGCGACGGCTGGCGATGGCCGCCTTGCGGTCCGAATCGGCCTCGAACGCGGCCTCCGGGTGCGCGAACTGCACCGCATGGAAGTGCAGCACGTCGCCCCACACCAGCAGTGACTGGCCTTGGCTGTCGAACCGGTAGGAGACGTGGCCGGGGGTATGGCCATGGGTGTCCATCGCCACCGCGCCGCCGGGCAGGGCATCGCCGGGGGTGAACGTGCGCAGGTGGCCACTGGCCTGGTACGGTGCCACCGCGTTGCGCGCCAGCGGGAAGGCGAAGCGCACACCCTTCGGCGCGGAAGCCTCGCTGGCCGGGTTGAGCCAGTAGTCGGCATCGGCCCTGGACAGCCACACCGTGGCATTCGGGTAGGCCGGCTTGCCCTGTGCATCGAGCACCCCGCACAGGTGGTCCGGATGGGCGTGGGTCAGCAGCACCTCGTCCACCTCGGCCGGGTCCACGCCGGAGGCGCGCAGGTTGCCCAGCACCTGGCCCAGGCCGGGGCCGAAGCACTGCGCGGTGCCGGTATCGACCAGGGTCAGGTGGTTGCCCTGGCGCACCAGGAACGCGTTGATTGCGGTCTGCAGGCCCTTCTTGTCTTCGGGCACGTAGCGGCCTTCCAACAGGCGGCTGACCAGTGTCGGCGGCACGTCGACCACTTCCTGCCGGCCCAGCGCGACCACGCCGTCGAACAGGGCGGTGACCTGCAGCGCACCGACGCGCTGGTGGTAGACGCCGGGCACCTGCTGGGTGGGCGCGGGCGAGGTGGCTTCGGCCAGCGCCGCCAGTGGCAGGGCGGACAGGGCCAGCAGCAGGGCGGTGCGTAGGGGCAGATGGCGCAGGGTCATGAGGGTTCTCGGTGGATGATGGGCGGTTCCGTTGGCCTAGCGTGCCGTGACTGGCGTGCGCACGGCGCTCAAACCACTGCGTGGAATGCTCAGGGAAGGGGGTGTTGTCTGCAGGGCTGCGCCCTGCACCTGCTACGAGCCAGAGCAACGGCCGAAGCAACAGCAACAGCAACAGCGGGCTATCCGTGGGATGGCGGGGTGGGTCCGGTTGCGGGAGACGCCGTAAACCCGTCCATGGGGGCTTGGCCGCGGCTTGCTCGTGTGCGCTGTCCTGCGCACACGGCAAGACCGGGATTGGGCGTCCTGCCCAACCCGCCCGAGGTATACCTCGGGCCCATGCCGCGGACACTCCCGCAACCGGACCCACCCCGCCTTCGACAGTTTTCCTTGATCTGTCGGAACAGCACGTGGGGTCAGATCCGTTTTCCGGAGGAAAACGGATCTGACCCCAGGAATTTCATTCGATATCTGACAGATGTGTCGACACGGTCGACACCTACCAACAGCCGCGAAGATCTGTCAGAGGTGGGGCGGTGTGGGTGGGCAGGACCGATGGCGCCATGGATGGCGCCATCGAGCCCCCATGGGTGAGGGCGCGTTGCTTGCGAAGTACTGCTTCGCAGGCGCCCGAACGCACAGCCGCCAGCGGCTGGGCCGGACCGCGGAGCGGGGTTTACGGCGTGTCCTGCCCACCCACACCGCCCCGCCCTCCCACGGATAGCCGCTGTTGCTGTTGCTTCGGCCGTTGCCTTGGCTCGTAGCGGGTGCAGGGCGCAGCCCTGCCGACCCCCCTCAAATGTCTGTGGGAGCCAGCCCGTACTGCTCGGCAAAGCGCTTGCTGAAACTGGCCGCAGAGCGGTAGCCCGCGCGTGCGGCCACGGTCTTCAGCGGCAGGTCGGTGGTGTAGAGCAGCTGCATGCCATGCGCCAGCCGGGCCTCGGTGAGCAGCTGGCGCAGGCTGGTGTCCTCGGCGGCGAGCCGACGGCGCAGGGTCGCGCCGCTCAGCGCGAACAGCGCTTCCACATCACGCGATTGCCAGTCGCGAGCAGGTTCGGCGGCGATGCGGTCGCGGATCTGTTCGCCCAGGCTCGGCGCCTGCGGCAGCAGCAGGTTGCCGTGGCCCTGCCGGCACAGGGTCAGTACCAACGAGGCCAGGGCCAGCCGCGCTTCGCTGTAACGGCCGTCCTGCAGCGATTGCCGCCACTGGCGCAGCACCGCGCCATGATCGATCAACGGCAGCCGCGCCATCGCATGACCGGCGGCGGGAAGCTCCCCGCTCCACAGCGTGCGTGCGGCCGCCAGCACTTCGGCACACAGCGGCACGATGGCGCTGAGGTAGCGGCCACTGCGTGGGTCGGGGGTGTTGACCACATCGATGCGGCAGCGCTGGGTCAGCAGCAGGATGTCGCCGGGCATGAACTCCAGCGACTGGTGCGCGGTACGCACCTGCTTGCGTCCTTCCAGCAGGATCGCGAACTGTGGTTGTGGAATCTCCACCGAGCTGGCGCCATGTTCGCGCCGAGCGGTGATGCACGCATAACCTTCGGCGCGTGCGCAGCCGGCCAGGCTGGCCATCTCGGCCAGCAGTGCGGTGGCCGGTGGCAGCATGGCGGTCATGACACGTGGGCACCGAACAGGCGACCGACGCCGGCCGCCGCGGCCATCGCCAATGCGCCCCAGAACATCACCCGGATCGCGCCGCGAACCGGCGGTGCGCCGCCGGCCCTGGCCGCCACTGCGCCGGTCAGGCACAGGCCGAGCAGGGTACTGGCCGTGGTCATCAGTGCGACCCTGTCGACCGGCGCGAGCAGGGCGGTCAGCACCGGCAGCGCCGCGCCGCAGGTGAACGCACCGGCCGAGGCCAGCGCTGCCTGCAGCGGGCGGGCGCGCAGGGTATCGGTGATGCCCAGTTCGTCGCGGGCGTGGGCACCCAGCGCATCATGGGCGGTGAGCTGTTCGGCCACCTGCCGTGCCAGCGCAGGCTCCAGGCCGCGGTGGCGGTAGATCGCGGCCAGCTCCTCCAGCTCGCTGTGCGGATTTTCGCGCAGCTCGCGCTTTTCCATTGCCAGGTCTGCGTCCTCGGTGTCGGCCTGGGTCTGTACCGAGACGTACTCGCCGGCGGCCATCGACATCGCGCCGGCCACGGTGCCGGCCACGCCGGTGGCGAGGATGGTGGTAGCGGAGGCGCCGCCGGCGGCCACGCCGACCACCAGGCCGGCCACCGAGACGATGCCATCATTGGCGCCCAGCACGGCGGCACGCAGCCAGCCGACGCGCTCGGAGCGGTGCAGTTCGGGATGTCGTGAATGGCGGCTCATGTCGTTGAGTGTACGAGGGTCAAGAGGGCGTCGGTAGGATGCTGAAACCCGTCACCGTCGCATGACGCAACGAGGTGCCACGCTATAGTGCGCCCTTGCGATGGAAGGCCGCGAGCCCCACATCCCCCGCCACCGTCCAGCGAGCCCTCCCCTTGTCGAGCCCCAGCCACGTCGCCGATACCCCCATTACCGACCGCTCGCAGCTGGTGGAGGTGATCGCCTCCGGCGAGAAGCCTCGCGCGCAGTGGCGCATCGGCACCGAGCACGAGAAGTTCGGGTTCCGCCTGGACGACCTGCGCCCGCCGACCTTCGAGGGGGAGCGCGGCATCGAAGCACTGCTCAACGGCCTGGTCCGCTTCGGCTGGGAGCCGGTACAGGAGAATGGCCGCACCATCGCCCTGCTGCGCGATGGGGCCTCGGTGACGCTGGAACCGGCCGGCCAGCTGGAGCTGTCCGGTGCGGCGCTGGAGACCATCCACCAGACCTGCGTGGAGACCGGCACCCACCTCAACGAAGTGGCGCAGGTGGCCGGCGAACTGCAGTTGGGTTTCCTCGGCATGGGCTTTCAGCCGAAGTGGAAGCGCGATGAAATGCCGTGGATGCCGAAGGGCCGCTACAAGATCATGCGCGCGTACATGCCCAAGGTCGGTTCGCTGGGCCTGGACATGATGACCCGCACCTGCACGGTGCAGGTGAACCTGGACTACGCCACCGAGGCGGACATGGTGAAGAAGTTCCGCGTGTCGCTGGCGCTGCAGCCGATCGCCACCGCGCTGTTCGCCGATTCGCCGTTCACCGAAGGCAAGCCGAACGGCTACCTGAGCTATCGCTCGCACATCTGGACCGATACCGACGCCGACCGCACCGGCATGCTCGACTTCGTGTTCGAGGATGGATTCGGCTACGAGCGCTATGTCGATTACCTGCTCGACGTGCCGATGTACTTCTCCTACCGCGACGGCATCTACCACGACGCCAGCGGGCAGAGTTTCCGCGACTTCATGCAGGGCAAGCTGCCGGTGCTGCCGGGCGCGTTGCCGACGCTGCGCGACTGGTCGGACCACATGACCACCGCGTTCCCGGAAGTGCGCCTGAAGAAGTACCTGGAAATGCGCGGCGCTGATGGTGGCCCGTGGAGCCGCCTGTGTGCGCTGCCGGCGTTCTGGGTGGGCCTGCTGTACGACGACACTGCGCTGGATGCGGCCTGGGACCTGGTGCGTGACTTCACCCTGGCCGAGCGCCATGCGCTGCGTGACGGCGTGCCGAAGCATGCAATGAACCTGCCGTTCCGCAACGGCACCGTGCGTGACCTGGCCCGGGAAGCGGTCAGGATTTCCGTGGAAGGCCTCAAGCGCCGTGCGGCGCGCAATGCCGACGGCCAGGACGAAAGCAAGTTCCTGGACGTGCTGCAGGAGATCGTCGAATCCGGCCTGACCCCGGCCGAGCGCAAGCTGGCGCTGTTCCATGGCCGCTGGCATGGTGACGTCGATCCGGTGTTCCGCGAATTCGCGTACTGAGTGGATTGCGGTAGTGCCGGCCGCTGGCCGGCAGCCAGGCGGGGGCGCCGGCCAGCGGCCGGCACTACCAGAAAAAAACCCCGGCATTGCCGGGGTTTTTCATTTCCAGATCCGTCCTGGTTCAGGCCGCGTTCTTCAACGTCGCCATGTCGATCACGAAGCGGTAGCGCACATCGTTCTTCGCCATGCGCTCCCAGGCTTCGTTGACGTTCCTGATGTCGATCATCTCGACGTCGCTGACGATGCCGTGCTCGGCGCAGAAGTCCATCATTTCCTGGGTTTCGGCCATGCCACCGATCGCCGAGCCGGTCAGGTGCTTGCGGCCGAAGATCACGCTGCCGCCGGTCAGCGGCGGGTCCAGCTCGGTCAGCACGCCCACCAGGCACATGGTGGCCTCGCGCTTGAGCAGGCCCATGTACGGGTTGGTGTCATGGCCAACCGGGATGGTGTTGAGCAGGAAGTCGAAGCTGCCGGCGTGCGCCTTCATCTGCGCGGCATCGCGCGAGACCAGCACCTCATCGGCGCCCAGGCGCTTGGCGTCGGCGCCCTTTTCCGGGGTGGTGGTGATCATCACCACGTGCGCGCCGAGTGCCTTGGCGAACTTCACGCCCATGTGGCCGAGGCCACCGAGGCCGATCACGCCGACCTTCTGGCCCGGGCCGACCTTCCAATGGCGCAGCGGCGACCACGTGGTAATGCCGGCGCACAGCAGCGGTGCGGCCGCCTTCAGGTCGAGGGTATCGGAGACCTTCACCACGAAGCGCTGCTCTACCACCACGTGGTCGGAATAGCCGCCGTAGGTCGGCGCGCCGCTTTCGCGTTCACGGCCGTTGTAGGTCCAGGTCGCGCCCTCGGCGCAGTACTGCTCCAGGTCGTGCTCGCAGGCATCGCAGTGGCGGCAGGAGTCGACCATGCAGCCGACGCCGGCGTGGTCGCCGACCTTGAAGCGGGTGACGTTGCTGCCGACCTCGGTCACGCGGCCGATGATCTCGTGGCCCGGCACCATCGGGTAGATCGAGCCACCCCAGTCATCGCGGGCCTGGTGCAGGTCGGAATGGCAGATGCCGCTGTAGAGGATCTCGATGCGCACATCGTCGGGACCGACCGCACGGCGTTCGAACTCATAGGGGACCAGCGGAGCGGTATGGGAATGGGCGGCGTAACCACGGGCGAGGGACATGGGGAATCCTTGGCAGGGTTTATCGAAAGGCGCTTTACAATACGCCGCGTTCCCAACGGCAAGAAGCATGGATATCGGCATGATTCATCAAGTAAAACTGCACAATCATGGCCACTGACAACCTTTCCCACCTGGCCGCGTTCGCGGCGGTTGCCCGCCACCGCAGCTTCCGCCGCGCCGGCGCCGAGCTGGCGCTGTCGACCTCGGCGGTGAGCTATGCGATCCGCGCGCTGGAAGAACGACTGGGCGTGGGCCTGTTCCACCGCACCACGCGCAGCGTGGCCCTGACCGAGGCCGGGCAGCGCCTGCTGGAGCGCCTGCAGCCGGCGCTGGGGCAGGTGCATGACGCGCTGGAAGAAATGAACCACTTCCGTGCCGCCCCGGCCGGCCTGCTGCGCATCAACGCCACCCGGGCGGCGGTGGCGACCCAGCTGCGGCCTCGGCTGGCGCGCTTCCTGCACGCTCACCCCGATGTACGCGTCGAGCTGACCGAAAATGATGGGCTGGTCGATATCGTCGCCGAGGGCTACGACGCGGGCGTGCGCCTGCACGAATTCGTGCCCGAGGACATGGTGGCGGTGCCGATGGGGCCGCCTCTGCGTGGGCTGATCGTCGGCTCGCCGGACTACCTGCGGCGACACCCGGCGCCGCAGCATCCGCGCGACCTGGCCGCGCATGAATGCATCCGCTTCCGCTTTGCCAGCGGGCATCTGTACAAATGGCAGTTCGAGCGTAGCGGGCAAGCGCTGGAGATCGACGTGCCGGGCCGGCTGACGTTGAGCGAGCAGGGCACCGTGGTTGGTGCAGTGCTTGATGGCATCGGCCTGGCCTACGTGCTGGAAGACACCGCGCGGCCGTATATCGGATCGGGGCAGATGGTGGCGGTACTGGAAGACTGGAGCGAGCCGTTCGCCGGGTTCGCGCTGTACTACCCGAAGCAGCGGCAGATGCCCGGAGCGCTGCGCGCGTTCGTCGACATGCTGCGGGAGTGACGTGCGGTGGTTCGCATCCACGCCGTGCGTGGATCTACTGCCGAACGACAACCTCCACGCGTTGCTTGAAGCGGATCAGTAGATCCGCGCCATGCGTGGATTGGCGCCCGCAATGCAGACGGCAATTCACTCGACCAGCGCGTCGTAGCCTTCGCCACTGAACTGGATCAGGCAGAAGCCGTGCCCGAACGGATCGGCCAGCACGGCGATACGGCCCCAGCGGCGCTCGCGCACCGGTTGCTCGAGCATCGCCCCGGCCGCGACCGCACGCATCAACGCGGCATCGATGTCTTCCACCACCCAGTCCAGGTGCAGCGGGGTCCAGTGGCGCTCGTAGTCACGCACATCGCCGTCTTCGGTGGCGGCGCTGCCAGCCTCGTTCTGCAGCAGGTAGAGCGGTGTTGGCCCACCAAGCAGTTCCACCGCGCCGGTACCGAGCCGACGACCGATGCGCAACCCGAACGCGGCCAGGTAGAACGCTTCGGCCGCGGCCAGGTCGGGCACGTCGATGTTGACGATGAAGTTGCGGGCAGTGGCGTTCATGGCAATGATTTCCAGCATCCGTTGGTTGCAGTCTAGTCCCGCCACCTGCTGCTGCCGGTTCATCTCCTGCGCGGATTCGGGCAAGCTGGGCGGCCTCCATCGACAAGGACATCCATGAGCGCGCTATCCGACATCGAACAGGCCACCGGCCAGGCCTTCCCGCCCCTGTTCAAGCAGTTGCATGCAGCGGGTCGGTTGAGCTGGGGCACTCCCCATCCGGATTGGTCTGAGGTGGTGTTCCCGACGCTGCAGGCGGATCCACCGGTGTTGCTATACGCCCAGGATTACGAGCCGTTGGAACACGACGAGCTGCTGGAGGCGTGGCAGGAGCTGACCGCCGAGGATCACTACAATCCCCTGCGCACTGACCTGCAACTGCTGCCCTTTGCGCGGACCGGCGCGGGTGACAGCTACTGCTTCTGGAGCAACGCGCCCGGTTCTGGCGAACCACCTGTGGTGATGGTGTGGCATGACGACGACCGTGCCGATGTGCTGGCCGCCAGCTACCAGGATTTCCTGTTCCGCAAGATGGTCGAAGCAGTTGCTGACTACCAGCGGCCGTATACGCTGCTGTCGCATGGCGAGCTGGCCGGCAATCTGCAGCGCTGGCTGCAGTCCCACCAGTCCTTCCTTCGCGGGGACCAGTACGCGGCGTTGCAGCAGCTGTTTGCCCGCGTTGACGATATTGAAGAAGGAAACATCAGCGAAGACGACGCACAGGCCATCGTCGTTGAAGTGATCGGCTTTGAGCGGTTGGACGAGTCGTTCGCTTACGTGCGCGAGGAGGCTTGAACCAAGGGTCGGAGCCCCACCTGTGGCGGGGATCCGACCCTGTGCGGGATCAGCCTGCGGCCGGGTAATCGAGGTAGCCTGCCTCGCCGCCCCCGTAATAGGTGCTGCGGTCCGGCGTGGCCAGCGCGACGTTGCGCTGCAGGCGCTCGACCAGATCCGGGTTGGCGATGAACGGCTGGCCGAACGCGGCCAGGTCGATGGTGCCCGCTTCGACCAGCTGCAGGGCGCGTTCGCGGGTCATGCCACCTGCCAGGATGACGGTGCCGCCGTAGGCCTGCTTGAACTGCCGCAGGAACACCTCGCCCAGTACCGACTGGCCCGCCTGCAGGTTGTCGTTGAGATGCACATAGGCCAGGCCGCGCTTGCCCAGTTCCTCGGCCAGGTACAGGTAGGTGGCCTCGTTGTCGGGGTAGAACGGCATGTCGAAGGTGAGGTTGTTCGGCGCCAGGCGCACGCCGATGCGCTGCGCACCGATGCGCTGGGCCATCGCATCGACGGTCTCCAGGATCAAGCGCGCACGATTGGGCAGCGAGCCGCCATGGCGGTCCTCGCGCTGGTTGATGAGCGGGTTGAGGAACTGTTCGAACAGGTAGCCGTTGGCGGCATGCAGTTCGATGCCATCGAAACCGGCGGCGATGGCGTTGTCGGCGCCGCGCGCGAAGTCGTCGACGATGCCGGGGATCTCTTCGGTGGCCAGCGCACGTGCCGGGGTGGGATCGGCGTGGCCGCGGCTGCCGTCGTCCAGATAGACGAACGAGGTGTTCTTCGGTGCACTGGCGACCGGCCGGGTACCGGCGCTTACCGGTTGGCCACCGTCGGGCTGCAGCGAGGAATGCGACATGCGGCCGACGTGCCAGAGCTGGGCGAAGATCGTGCCCTGTGCGGCATGCACCGCCTCGGTGACGAGCTTCCACCCGGCGACCTGCTCGGCCGACCAGATACCCGGCACGTCGATGTAACCCTGGCCCTGCGGCGAGACCGGGGTGCCTTCACTGATGATCAGGCCGGCGCTGGCGCGCTGCCGGTAGTACTGCGCGGTGAGTTCATTGGCCACCGCGCCGGGGTTGCGGGCGCGGGTCATCGGGGCCATCACGATGCGGTTGCGCAGGGCGGTGCCTGCCAGATCGAAGGGGCGGAACAGGGCGGCGGTCATGTCGGTCATCTCGGTGCGGGGGGAGGCGCCAGCGGCGCGATGCACACAGGATGGAGTTGACATGCAGGCGCATAAAGCGCTTCGATCTCCCTAGATGCGGGACGATTTGTCCCCAATGGAGCGCGATAGATGCTGCCGCTGGAATCATTGAATGGCCTGGTCACGTTCGTTACCACGGCCCGCTCAGGCAGCTTCACCGAGGCTGCCGACGCGCTGGGCATCTCGCGCTCGGCGGTGGGCAAGGCCATCGCCCGGCTGGAAGCGCGGCTGGGCGTGCGCCTGTTCCACCGCACCACGCGGCGCATCGCGCTGACCACCGACGGCGAAGCGTACTACGCATCGTGTGCGGCGGCGCTGGAAGAAATCTCCGCCGCCGAGGCCTGCCTGGGGTCGGCCGGCCTGCCCAGCGGACGGCTGCGCATCGACATGCCATCCTCGTTCGGGCGCCTGGTGGTGCTGCCGGTGCTGCTGCGCCTGTGCCGGCAATACCCGGACCTGCAACTGACGATGACCTTCACCGATCACTTCGTCGATCCGGTCGAAGAGGGCATCGACCTGCTGATCCGCTTCGGCGGATTGCACCAGGCCGAACATCTGGTCGCGCGCCGGCTGGGTCGCCAACGACTGGTCACCTGCGCATCGCCGGAGTACCTGCGGGCGCATGGCGTGCCGGGCAGCGTGGAGGAACTGTCGCAGCACCGCAGCATCGTTGGTTTCCGCCACGGCCAGCCGGTGGCGTGGCGGATCGGCAGGGACGATGCCGAGGGAACGTTCATCCCGAATGCGACCTACCAGCTCAACGATGGTGACGCGGTGATCGATGCGGCCATCGCTGGGCTGGGCATCTGCCAGATGCCCATTTCACTGGTGCGCCGTCATCTGGATTCCGGCGCGCTGCAATCGGTGCTGGATGCGCACATGCAGCGGCATATCGACATCCATGCGCTGTGGCCACCGACCCGCCACCTGCGGCCGAAGGTGCGCTACGTGGTGGATGAGCTGGCGCGGTTGGCGGGTGAGGGATTGTTCGACTGAGCTGGCCACGATTGAGTTCCTGCTGGCTGCTTGTATACTATCCCCCAGTATAGTTCCTGGGTGGTTCGCCATGCCGCACTCCCCCGAAGAGAAGAAGAAGGTCCTGGCCCGCGTGCGCCGCATCCGCGGCCAGTGCGATGCGCTTGACCGCGCGCTGGAAGCCGGCGCCGACTGCGGGCCGGTGCTGCAGCAGATCGCCGCCATCCGTGGCGCGGTCAACGGCCTGATGTCCGAGGTGATGGAGGCCCATCTGCGCGAGGAATTCGGCCAGCCCGCTGCCTCCGACGAGCAACGCGCCGAACGCGTGCGCGACATGAGCGCGTTGATCCGCTCGTACCTGAAATAAACGACGGCGCAACATGGCGCCGCCCATCCTGTCATTGCCTGTCCCTGGAGAAGCCATCATGAAGTCCCGTGCCGCCGTCGCCTTTGGTCCCGGCCAGCCGCTGCAGATCGTCGAGATCGACGTCGCCCCGCCGAAGAAGGGCGAAGTGCTGGTGAAGATCACCCATACCGGTGTCTGCCACACCGATGCGTTCACCCTGTCCGGCGATGACCCGGAAGGCCTGTTCCCGGTGGTGCTGGGCCATGAAGGCGCCGGCATCGTGGTGGAAGTGGGCGAGGGCGTGACCAGCGTCAAGCCGGGCGACCACGTGATTCCGCTGTATACCGCCGAGTGCGGCGAGTGCCTGTTCTGCAAGAGCGGCAAGACCAACCTGTGCGTATCGGTGCGTGCCACCCAGGGCAAGGGCGTGATGCCCGACGGCACCAGCCGCTTCAGCTACAACGGCGAGCCGCTGTACCACTACATGGGCTGCTCGACCTTCAGTGAGTACACCGTCGTTGCCGAAGTCTCGCTGGCGAAGATCAACCCGGACGCCAACCCGGAACACGTCTGCCTGCTCGGCTGCGGTGTCACCACCGGCATCGGCGCGGTGCACAACACCGCCAAGGTGCAGGAAGGTGACAGCGTGGCGGTGTTCGGCTTGGGTGGCATCGGCCTGGCGGTGATCCAGGGTGCGCGCCAGGCCAAGGCCGGCCGCATCATCGCGGTGGACACCAATCCGTCCAAGTTCGAACTGGCGCGCGAATTCGGCGCTACCGACTGCATCAACCCGAAGGACTTCGACAAGCCGATCCAGCAGGTCATCGTTGAAATGACCACCTGGGGCGTGGACCACAGCTTCGAGTGCATCGGCAACGTCAACGTGATGCGTGCGGCGCTGGAATGCGCGCACCGTGGCTGGGGCCAGAGCGTGGTGATCGGCGTGGCCGGTGCCGGGCAGGAGATCTCCACCCGCCCGTTCCAGCTGGTGACCGGCCGCAAGTGGATGGGCACTGCCTTCGGTGGCGTGAAGGGCCGCAGCCAGCTGCCGGGCATGGTCGAGGACGCGATGAAGGGCGACATCGAACTGGCCCCGTTCGTCACCCACACCATGGGCCTGGACAAGATCAACGATGCCTTCGACCTGATGCATGAAGGCAAGTCGATCCGTTCGGTGGTCCATTACTGAGCCGCAGCGTGGGCTGGTTCGATGCCTTGCGCAGGCCGCGTGCGGAAGATCCGCGCGCGGCCCTGGTTGATCCGATCGAGCAGGCGTTGCGCGTGCTGGGTTGGGTCGAAGGCGTCGTGGGTCCGCCGCGCGCAGTGGACTCACCCTTCGGCATTGGTGAAATGCCGTTCGAGCACTGGCTGGCGCAGGTGTTCCTGCCGCGCCTGCACGAAGCCCGCGCCGATGGCCAATGGCCACCGCGCAGTGACGTGGCGGTCGCGGCGTACCGCAACCTGGACGGCCAGCCTGGTGTCGAACCGCTGCTGCGCCTGCTGTCGCAGCTGGATGAGTTGATCAACACACGTGACGGCTGACGCCGGCACGCAGGAGAGTTCCATGGAACGTATTGAACACCGCGCCTGTTTCGGCGGTTGGCAGGATGTTTACCGCCATCGTTCGACCACGCTGGGCTGCGACATGCAGTTCGCCGTGTACCTGCCGCCGCAGGCGGAAACGCAGAAGCTGCCGGTGCTGTATTGGCTGAGCGGGCTGACCTGCACCGAGCAGAATTTCATCACCAAGGCCGGTGCGCAGCGCTATGCAGCCGAGCACGGCGTAATCATCGTCGCGCCGGATACCAGCCCGCGCGGTGATGACGTGGCCGATGCCGAGGGCTATGACCTGGGCAAGGGGGCGGGGTTCTACCTCAACGCCACCCGTGCACCGTGGGCGAAGCACTACCGCATGCATGACTATGTGGCGCGGGAACTGCCGGCGCTGATCGAGGCGAACTTCCCGGTCACCGGCGCGCGTGGCATCAGCGGCCACTCGATGGGTGGCCATGGTGCGCTGGTGATCGCGCTGCGCAACCCGGGGCGCTACCGCAGTGTGTCGGCGTTCTCGCCGATCGTCGCGCCCAGCCACGTACCGTGGGGGCAGAAGGCGTTCACGGCTTATCTGGGCGACAACCCAGCCGACTGGGCGCAGTGGGACGCGTGTGCGTTGCTGGCGACGGCCAGCGAGCGCCTGCCGTTGCTGGTCGACCAGGGCGAGGCGGACGAGTTCCTGCAGACCCAGCTGCAGCCGCAGCGCCTGCAGGAGGCCTGCGCCGCAGCCGGCCATCCGCTGACCCTGCGCCTGCAGCCGGGCTACGACCACAGCTACTATTTCATCGCCAGCTTCATCGGCGAGCACGTCGCCCACCACGCTCGCGCCCTGCACGCCTGAGGGCTTTCCGGTAGTGCCGGCCGCTGGCCGGCAACCCGCAGCCGCAATTCCCTGGGATTGCCGGCCAGCGGCCGGCACTACCATGGTGATGCACGCGGAGTGTCGTTTTGCCGCAGCGGATCACGCCGCTGTGGCGTGCCGGCGCGCTATCGTGCGCTCAGACGGCCTTGCGGATCGGGGGGATGCATGCCGGTAGTGCTGGCGCTGCTGTACGTGCTCTGCCATGGGCTGGCCGTGGCGTTCTGGCCGAGCCCGGCGGGCGTGGGCTCTTTCCTGTTCCTGACCGGCGCACCGCTGCTGGCCGCCGCCGCGTGCCTAGTGCGGGCGCAACGTGACCGCGCCGCTCTGGGCTGGCGTTCTACCGCGATGGCACTGCTGCTGTGGGCCGGTGGCATGACGTTCAACATGGTGGATGCGCTGGGCGCCGGCCGGGCTGACTTCACCCCACGCGTCAGCCTGTTGTTGTACGTGCTGTATGGCGTGCCGCTGGTGTTCATCCTGGCCCGGGCACGCCGCGAGCGCCCGAGCATCAGCCTGATCGATGCGGCGATGGCGGCGCTGCTGGGTGTGCTGTTCTTCGTGCACACCGCATCGTTCGCCGCCCGTGTCGAGGTCGACGCCCATGCCATGTCCAACATGCAGCGCATGTTCGACATCCAGAACCTGTGTATCGCCGCGTTCGCCGTGGTGCGATGGCTGGCCGGCGACGTGCCCGAACGGCGCAGGTTCTTCCGTGCACTGGCGTTGTACGCACTGGCCTATCTGCTGGTGGCCTACTACATCAACCACTACACCTCCGATGATGCATTCGGTGCGTTCAACGACCTGCTGATCGACGTACCTTTTCTGCTGATCGCCTGCATGGCGCTGGACACGGCGCCGGACACAGGCACCACGGCACACCCGCGGCTGGCGAGGACGGTGCAGGCCGCCGGTCCGATCATCCTGCCGTTGCTGCTGCTGGTGGTCGGCACGCTGGTGGTGGATCATGCGCGGCCGTTGGCCGTCGCGGGCTTCGTCGTAGCCACCCTTGGTTTCGGCCTGCGCAGCGTCCTGCTGCAGACCGATCTGCTGGAGCGTCAGGCGGCGCTGGATCAACTGGCGCGGCAGGATGGCCTCACCGGCGTGGCCAATCGCCGCGAGTTCGACGCGCGGCTGACCTCCGAGTGGAATCGCGCGCGGCGCAGCGGCACCGAGCTGGGCCTGCTGCTGGTGGATATCGACCACTTCAAGGCCTTCAACGACCGGCACGGCCATCCGGCCGGTGATCGTTGCCTGCAGGCGGTGGCCGGGGTGCTGAAGGGCGTCGCAGGTCGCGGCAGTGACAGCGTTGCGCGTTATGGCGGTGAAGAATTCGCTGTCATCGTGCCTGGAAGCCCACTGTCGGGCGTGCTGGCGCTGGCCGAACGCCTGCGCGGGGCTGTGGAAGCGCTGCCGTTGCCGGAAGGATCGGTCAGTATCAGCATCGGCGTGGGCTACCTGCATCCGCCGGCCCTGGCCAGTGCCGATCAGTTGCTGGCGGACGCCGATGCCGGCCTGTACGCCGCCAAGCGTGCAGGCCGCAACCAGGTGGTCCTGCACGCACACGTGCTGGATGACGAGGGCAACGCGCACGGAACGATGGACTGCTGAGCGGACCAGCCCATGGCGTGCCGCCCGTCCAGGGACATCGCGCTGGGTAGTGCCGGCCGCTGGCCGGCATCTCCTTGGTTGCCGGCCAGCGGCCGGCACTACCATGGCGTGGCCTCAACGCACGTCGCGCAGTTCCCAGTGGTGGCCGGCCAGCAGGCGCAGGCGCTGCTTGAACACGTCACTGTCGATACGGGTGGTGGCGACCAGGTTGATGCGCAGGTCCTTCTGCTCGCCGGTCACGGTGGCGTCCGGATCGGTCACGCCCCACTGCGGTTCCACCGCATCCGGGTCGGGTTGCTTGGCCTTCCACCGTTCGAACAGCGTGCCGCTGCGCAGGGCGTCCTGCAGCTCTTCGGCGAAACCGGCGGCGCCCTGCGAATGGAAGGACAGGTCAGGGTCGTTGCCGCGGGCCTTGGACGGGTCGGGCAGGCTGATGTGGTACTGCGCAGGCATGAAGTTCTCCTTGAAGTGCGGCAAGGCTGGCACAACCGTGGTCGAATCGATGTGCAGATTCCAGCCACGGTCGGCCTTCATTCAAACCGATGTGGCCCATCGGCAAAGCCCACGGTGACCGCGCCCTTGCCGACATTGACCATGCCGGTCAGGCTCATCACCGATTCGTACACGGTCACGCCATGGCCGGCGCAGACCTCCTTCATCTGTGCATAGCCGGGCAGGCTGCGCAGCTCATCCAGCTCACCGCC
Source organism: Stenotrophomonas sp. YJH_SMC_53 (assembly GCF_059369995.1). NCBI lineage: Bacteria > Pseudomonadati > Pseudomonadota > Gammaproteobacteria > Lysobacterales > Lysobacteraceae > Stenotrophomonas > Stenotrophomonas sp. YJH_SMC_53. The sequence goes on from NZ_JCAFTF010000001.1 coordinate 382,662, forward strand.
GTAGCTGACGCATACCGTCGGCGTCATCAGCCCGGCACGCACGCGCTGGCTGACCACCGCGAACAGCTTCTGCACGGCACTGTCGAAGCCCTTGATCTTGGCCACCGGCCCGGTCTGGCCACGGTAGCCGTGCAGCACCGGCTTGATGTCCAGCGCGCTGCCCAGTGCGGCGCTGAGCAGGCCGACGCTGCGGTCACCCTTGTGTCGTGCACGCGCGCGCATGTAGTACAGGTCGCGGGTGATCATGTAGCCGTGCACATTGCCGGCCAGTTCTTCCAGCCGTTCGCGGATCTGCTGCACGCTGGCACCACTGTCACGCAGGCGAACCGCCTCCACTGCGGTCACGGCCTGCGCAGCGAACAGGTTCTGGGTATCGAGCACGCGCAGGGCGAACGGCGAGTTGTAGCCCGCTGCCTGCCGCACCGGCTTGTAATCGTTGAGGATGGCGAAGCTGGCCTGCAGCGCATTGTCGTGGATCGGGCTGCGGGTCTTGGTGATGGTCATGCAGAACACGTGGTCGTAATCGATCACCAGCTGCTGCAGGAACAGGTCGCGGATCTGGTTGACACTGAAGGGGATGGTCTCCGCCTCGGCACCGTGCTCGGCCACGTGTGCATGCAGGAAACTCAGCGTGGCCTGCTCATCGCGATGATCGGCCAGAACCGCTTCACCGATTCGTACGGTGATCGGCAGCAGCACGATGTTGTGCTCGGCAATGAAGTCCTGCGGCAGGTCGCAGGCCGAGTCGACGACGATTCCGATGCGCATCCGCGGCTCCCCCTCCAGGGCGGTTGTAGGTTCGGAAACGTGAAATCTATCTCAAATTCTGGCGTGGCGCGCGAGGGAAACGCGCCAGGCCCTGTTCAGCGACTGCGCTGCACGGCCACCGGAAGTTCGGCCAGGCGCTGCCATTCGGGCTGCTGCAGCAGGGCGGGATCGGCCAGCACGGCGGCCATCAACGGATGGGCGTCGTTGCCCCAGAACAGTTCGTCATCGATGGCCAGGGTCGGTACGCCGAACACGCCGGCAGCAATGGCGGCCTCGGTGTTCCTCCGCAGCTGCTCCTTGACCGCGGGGGCCGCGGTGGCGCTGGCGACATCCTCGATCCCCAGCCGCGCAGCCGGTTCGCGCAGGGCCTCGGCGCTATCGGCGGCATTGCCGTCGCGCCAGATCCAGTCGAACAGCACGTCTACCGCCTGCACGCTGCCACCGGCGGCCAGGCACAGCCGCAGGGCAGACAACGGGTTGAACGGGTGGCCCGGCGGGAACCGCAGCGGTGTTCCTTCGGCCTGCGCAGTCCACAGCAGCTGGCGGTACATGAAGCGGCGCTTGGCCGGAATCTCGGCCGGCCCGAGGTTGCCCAGGTGATGCAGCACGGCACCGAAGGCGATCGGCACGGTCTGGATCTGTGCGAACTGGGGCAGCTGCTTCAGCTTCTGCCAGTGCAGGTAGGAATAGGGCGAGACGAAGTCGAAGTACCAGCGCAGGGTGGCCATGCGGGTTTCCTTGGATAACTGGAGGTCAGGGCTGCGCGTTGCGCTGCAGGTAGCGGTCGCGCAGTTCGGTCTGGCGTGAGCGCATCGGCATCGCCCGGCCGCCCAGCCAGACCTGTTCGGCATAGTGCGCCACGTCCAGCGGGTCGCCCTCCCACAGCACCAGGTCGGCACGCTTGCCCGGCTCGATGCTGCCGATCTGGTCGGCCACGCCGAACGCCTGCGCCGGCACCCGGGTCAGGCCGGCCAGGCCGTCGGCCCAGGGCAGGCCATTGGCCACGGCATTGCCGGCCAGCTGGCGCATCTTGCGGGCGTTGTGCGAGGCGTCGCCTCGCTGCACGAACGAGACCGCCACGCCGGAACGCTGCAGGCGTGCCGCATTTTCCAGCGTGGCACCGATCTGGTCGAAGCTGGCCGGCAGGTTGGACAACACATCGACGAACACCGGTACCTGTGCGGCGGCCAGCTCCGGCGCCAGCTGCCAGGCTTCGCTGCCACCGGCGATGGCGATCTTCACTTTCTCGCGGGCGGCCCAGCGCAGCAGCTGGCGCATGTCCGCCGCGCGGTCCACCTCCACCACAATGCGGCCCTGGCCGGTCAGGTAGCGGCCCAGCGTGCGGCGCCCGGCCGGGGTCAGCAGCGCATGCGGCGAGTCCGCGGCGACCTGGCCGCGTGCCTCGTCCACCATCTGCTGCAGCAGCATCCATTGCGCCGCACGCGAATGCCCGGTCAGCTCCACTGCGGCCGACCCCAGGCGCAGGAACAGCGCGCGCGGCCCGAGGGGATCGGCGCTGCCGTCCAGCCGCATCACGCCACCCTGGCCTGCAACGAAGCCGCCACCAGTGGCCGCCCCCAGCACGGTGAAGCCGATGCCGTCCAGGCGCGCCACCGGGATCAGCACCGAGGCCGGGTTGTACGCCAGGGTGACATCGAACTCTGGGCGCAGCGGTTGTTCGCCGATCTTCAACGTACTGTCGACCGTGCTCGCTTCACCGGAGACTTCTTCGATGCCGATCTCGGTGATGCCCCCGAACAGCGCCGGTGTCAGCGGGCGACCATCGGCCTCGACCACGCGGGCCCCGGCCGGAGCGGACAGCCCGCTGCCGACTGCGCGGATGATGCCGCCCTGCACCAGCACATCGGCGTGCTGCAGGCTGCCGCGCGCGCTGGCGGTATGCACGGTGGCGTTGCGCACCAGCAGGTCCTGCGCCTGCGCGGATGCGGAGAGGCAGGCCAGCACCATGACCGTAGCGCCGAGCCATGCCCGGCGACGCTTGTTCAACGCGCCCATCAGTGCACCTCCTGGCCAAGCTGGAAGTCGGAACGTGGCGTGGCTGCAGGTGCGCTGCGGTCGTACAGGCGGCGGCCGTCGATGAAGACCTGCTCGGCCAGCGCGTACGAGCTGAAGGGGTTGCCGTTCCACACCACCACGTCGGCCATCTTGCCGGCCTCCAGGGTGCCGGTCTGGCCTTCAATCCCCAGCGCCCTGGCGGCGTTGGCGGTCATCCAGGTGATGGCGTGTTCGGGGGGGATCTCCGGCATGCGTGCGCGGCGCGCGGCGGCGATCACCTTGGCCGCTTCCTGGTTCAGGCGCTGGATGCCTTCGGGGGAGTCGGAATGGACGATGGCGCAGCTGTTCTTCGGCCGATCGACCAGTGCGATGTTCTCCGGAATGCCGTCGAAGGCTTCCATCTTGAAGCCCCACCAGTCGGCCCACAGCGCGCCGCAGACGCCGTCGGCGGCCAGCCGGTCGGCCAGCTTGTAGGCCTCCACGCCGTGGTGGAAGGCGGCCACCTTGAAGCCGAATTCCTTGGCCAGGTCGAGCATGGTGGCCATCTCGTCGGCGCGGTAGCAATGGATATGCACGCGGATGTCGCCCTCGATCGCACCGGCCAGCGTGTCCAGCTTGAGATCGCGCTTGCCGCCGGCATCACCGGCGCTGTCGCCCTTGTCGCTGCCGAACCAGCCCTTGCGCTTGGCCGGCTTCGGTTTGTTCTTGGCGATGTAGTCGGCGGCATCGATGAAGGCGGCGCGGTAACCGGCAACGTTGCCCATCCGCGTGGCCGGAGCGACGCCCTTGCCTCCGCCGTAGACCCGCTTCGGGTTCTCGCCGCAGGCCATTTTCAGCCCCCACGGCGCGCCGGGGAACTTCATCGCCTGGTAGGTGATGGCGGGGACGTTCTTCAGGGTCACACCACGACCACCGACCAGGTTGGCCGAGCCCGGCAGCACCTGCATGCTGGTCACGCCGCCGGCCAGTGCGGTGGCGAAACCCGGGTCCTGCGGCCACACCGAGTGCTCGGCCCAGACGTTGGCGGTGACCGGCGCGGTCATCTCGTTGCCGTCGCTGTGCGCGCCGACGCCCGGGCTGGGGTACACGCCCAGGTGCGAGTGCACGTCGATCAGGCCCGGTGTGACCCACTTGCCCTGCGCATCGATGCGGGTGACCCCGGCATCGGCCTGCAGCTGGCGGCCCACGGCGGCGATGCGGCCCTCGCGCAGCAGCACGTCGGCGTTGTCCAGGCGCTGGCCGGTGCCGGTGAGCACGATGGCGTTCTGGATCAGCACCGGCGCATCGGGATGCGCCCGGTAGGTGCTGGGGTAGGGATCGGCGACGAAGCGCGAGGCGCCCATCGCCGGTGCCGTGCTCAACGAAACCAGCGCCATCCCAAGAGCGGCGCGCAACACCATCGATGCCATGCAGAGATCCCCAACCCACGCGTGAATCCGCCGACGCTATCCGTCGTCGATACCACTTGCCAAGTGACCTTGGGCAGGGGCAGGGGTGGGGATTTTCCTATACAAAAATTCTGAACGAAGCATTAATTTTTTGTGACACCTGCCGCTACCAACCGGTGGGACAGCGAGCGCTGACCCGCCGTGAGGTGTGCTTTCCATTGCTCCATGACGGAGCTGCACCTGAAATATTTCAAGGAATCAAGGACGTAACTGCAGATGATTGTCTTCCCGTCGTATCGCTCCACCGCTTCCCGCCGCTCGATCCTCCCCTCACCCCTGGCCTCGGCCATTGTTGGCTCGCTGCTGATGGCCGCCGCTCTGCCGGCGCTGGCCCAGGACAGCAACGCAGACGCCTTGTCGCGTTACCAGTTCCAGCGCAGCCTGCAGGCCGCGTTTGCCGCACCGGTCCTCACCGCTTCGCCGTCGCTGGCCGTCGCCGCCGCCGATGTGGAAGTCGATCCGGAACCCATCATGGGCAAGCCGGGTGATGCCGCCAGCTGGCGCACCACCGAATTCAACAGCGACTGGGGCCTGCAGGCGATCAACGCCGATGTGGCCTACGCACGCGGCCTGACCGGCACCGGCATCCGCCTGGGCGTGTTCGACAGCGGCACCGGCCTGGACCACGACGAGTTCGCCGGCAAGGACCACCGCAGCATCCATCTGGCCGACGTGCTGGCCGATGGCAGCCTGTGCGCGCGCGAAGTGCTGAGTGGCCCGGACGCCTGCTTCGCCAGCGACGGTGACCAGGTGGCCGTGTCCTACCAGCTGCTCGACCCGGACTATGCCGATCTGCTGGAGCGCAATGGCTTCTACGAAGGCCTGAGCTACAACGTGCACGGTACCCACGTGTCGGGCACCATCGCCGCCAACCGTGATGGCAACGGCACCCACGGTGTTGCCTTCGGCGCCGACCTGAGCGTGGCCCGCCTGTTCTCCAACAGCGCCACCTACCTGTCGGTGGTGAATATCGGCGGTTCCCTGTATCTGGACGAACAGACCATCGCCGCCATCCAGGCCGACGATTCGATCTACCCGCAGCTGTATGCGCAGATGAACGAGCAGGGTGTGCGCGCCATCAACCACAGCTGGGGCCTGGCCAACGAGCCGACCACAGCGGAAGACCTGGACATGTACCAGTCGCACCCGGTGTTCGCCGCCAGTCTGGCTGCGATGGCCGAAGGTTCGCGCAGCAGCGGACTGATCCAGGTATGGGCCGCTGGCAACACCGATTCGCCCAACACTTCGCCGGAAGAAGCGCCGATTGCCGGCATGTATGCCTCGCTGCCGCGCGCCGTCGCCGACGTCGAGCCGTACTGGCTGGCCGTGGTCAACGTCAATCAGGACCTGGAGCTGAGCAACCGCTCGATGCGCTGTGGCCTGGCGGCGAACTGGTGCCTCGCCGCGCCCGGCTCGAACATCAACTCGACCGTGTACGGTCCCGATTCGGTGATCGAAGGTGATTTCTACGATGACAATGGCAACCTGGTGGTGGACATCATCAGCCAGACCCCGTCGTCCGATTACGAGGAACTGAGCGGCACGTCCATGGCCGCCCCGCACGTCACCGGCGCGCTGGGCCTGCTGTTCGAGCGCTTCCCGTACCTGGACAGCGCGCAGGTGCGCGACGTGCTGCTGACCACCGCCACCGACCTGGGTGCTGCAGGCGTGGACGATGTCTACGGCTGGGGCCTGATGAACCTGGCTGCGGCCGTCGAAGGCTACGGCTCGCTGCGCGTGGACACCGATGTGGTGATGAACCAGAAGGCCGGCGGCCTGAAGGTGTGGGAAGGTGATGCATGGGACGACTGGACCAATGACATCGGCGGCCCGGGCAAACTGACCAAGAGCGGCATCGGCTGGCTGCGCCTGAGCGGCGACAACAGCTTCAACGGCGCGGTGGTGCGCGAAGGCGTGCTGGAACTGGACGGCGTGAACACGCTGACCAGCGCCGTGGACGTGACCGGCGGAATCTTCCTGCTGAACGGCACCCTGCAGAACACAGCGCTGAACAGCCTGGGCGGCAGCAGCCGCATCACCGCCACCGGTGTGCTGGACGGCTCGGACCTGACCGTCACCGGTGGCGTGGTGTCCTTCAACGGCGTGCAGACCGGCGGCAGCACCTTCGTGGGTGAAAAGGGCACGCTGAAGGGCGTGGGCCAGCTGGGAAACACCACCGTGGCCGGCATCATCGCTCCGGGCAACTCCATCGGCACGCTCACCATCAACGGTGACTATGTGCAGACCGCCACTGGCGTGTACCAGGCCGAGGTGGCCCCGGGCAGCCGCAGCGACCAGCTGCACGTGACCGGCACCGCCACCCTGGGCGGCACCCTGGTGGCGCTGCCGGAACCGGGCACCTACTACCTGGGCGAGCAGTTCAACTTCATCCAGGCCGACGGCGGCGTGAACGGTCGGTTCGCCAGCACCGATTTCAGCGCCTTCTCGCCCTTCCTGCAGTTCGGCCTGGCCTACTCCGCCGCCGGCGCGCGCATTGAAGTGACCCGCGGCAACGCGCTGGCTACCGCGGCCACCACCGCCAACCAGTTGGCCGTGGCCACCGTGGTCGACGGTCTGGCGGTCAACCAGGGCCTGCCGCGTCCGCTGACCATGCTGTTCCCGGAACAGGTGGGCAGCGCACTGGACAGCCTCAGCGGCGAACTGCATGCCGCCACCAGCGCGGCCCTGCTGGAAGGCAGCCGCTACGTGCGTGATGCCGCGCTGGCCCGCCGTGCCGGTGCCGCTGCACCGGGTGCCGAAGGCGGCGACGCCACCGGTGTGTGGGTGCAGGCCCTGGCCGGCAGCACCACGCTGGATGGCAACACCAACACCGCCCGCACCGAAGCCAACAGCAACGGCCTGCTGGTCGGTGCCGACCGCGAGTTCGGCGGCTGGCAGGTGGGCGTGCTGGCCGGTACCGGCCGCACCGACGTGAAGCAGGGCGAAGGCCGCCGTGCGAGGTCGAAGGTGGACAACACCCACTTCGGCGCCTACGCCAGCCACAACTGGGGCGGTTTCGGCCTGCGTGGCGGCCTGGCATGGAGCGAACACGATGTGGACAGTACCCGTGAGCTGGCGTTCGCCGGTTACAGCGACACCCTGAGCGCCCGCTACGACGCGCGTACCCGCCAGGCCTTCATCGAAGCGGCCTACCGCTTCGGTGGCCGCGAGGCTGGCCTGGAGCCGTACGTGCAGGTGGCCCGCGTGGAAGTGGACACCAAGCACGTGAACGAGCGTGGCGGTGCTGCGGCCCTGCAGGGTTCGGTGGACGACGTGCGCACCACCCTGGCCACGGCCGGCGTGCGCTTCGACAAGGGCCTGAAGGCCTCGTTCCAGCAGGACAGCTGGTTGCACGTGCGCGGCGCGGTGGCGTACCGCCACGCCAGCGGCGACCGCAACCCGTCGGCCCGCCTGGGCTTTGCCACCGGCGGTGACAGCTTCGTGGTCAACGGTGCACCCATCGCCGACAGCGCGGTGGTGGCCGAACTGGGCCTCTCGGCCTGGCTGACCGCCAAGCAGCAGCTGGAACTGGGCTACAGCGGCCAGTTCGGCGACGAAAGCCGCGACCACGGTGCCAACCTGCGCTGGTCGGTGCGCTTCTAAGCCGCCGGTTACCGCAGGGAAACCAGGAGGGCGGCCGCAGGGCCGCCCTTCTTCGTTGCCGGCCCAGGTGTGGGTTGGCCCGTGCACGCCTACAATGGCGGCCCCCACGCCGTACCGGACCGCCCATGAAGAGCAAGCAGGAAATCGTCGACAACTGGCTGCCGCGCTACACCGGCGTTCCGCTGGACCAGTTCGGCCAGCATATCCTGCTGACCAATTTCGGCGGCTACCTGCACACCTTCTCCGCGCTGACCGGCGCCCCGGTCATCGGCCTGGACCGGCCGATGGCCAGCGCCACCATCGATGGCATCACCATGATCAACTTCGGCATGGGTAGCCCCAATGCCGCGATCATCATGGACCTGCTGTCGGCGGTGATGCCCAAGGCGGTGCTGTTTCTGGGCAAGTGCGGTGGCCTCAAGCGCAAGAACCAGCTGGGTGACCTGGTGCTGCCGATCGCGGCGATCCGCGGCGAGGGTACGTCGGGCGACTACCTGCCGCCGGAAGTGCCAGCCTTGCCGGCGTTTGCGCTGCAGCGTGCAGTCTCGACCATGATCCGCGACCTCGGCCACGACTACTGGACCGGCACCGTCTACACCACCAACCGCCGGGTCTGGGAGCACGACGAGGCCTTCAAGGAGCGGCTGCGGGCGATGCGCTGCATGGCCATCGACATGGAAACCGCCACCGTGTTCGCAGCCGGTTTCGCCAACCACATTCCCAGTGGCGCGCTGCTGCTGGTCTCGGACCAGCCGATGATCCCCGACGGGGTCAAGACCGAGGCCTCCGATGCCAAGGTCAGCTCCCAGTTCGTGGAAAACCATATCCAGATCGGTATCGAGGCGCTTAAGCTTATCCGGCGCAACGGCAAGTCGGTCCGCCACCTGCGCTTCGACGAATGATGATGATGGCCTGGCGCGGCGCGCCGGCCCTGGGGAGTAGGTGATGGACGTTGCCGCGCAAGTGGTGGATTTCTGGAAAGAAGCGGGCCCTGCGAAGTGGTTCGCCCGCGACGATGCGTTCGACGCGCAGTTCCGCCAGTTGTTCCTGGATGAGCATTTCGCCGCCGCTTCGCGTGGGCGTGAACACTGGCTGGGCAGTGCCGAGGGCGCACTGGCGCTGATGCTGCTGCTGGACCAGTTCCCGCGCAACTGCTTCCGCGGTACTGCCCATTCCTATGCTACCGATGGCCTGGCCCGGCACTACGCCATGCGCGCCATCGAGGAAGGCCTGGACCTGCAGCTGGTGCCGAAGCTGCGCGCCTTCATCTACCTGCCGTTCGAGCACTCCGAGGACCCGTTGGACCAGGACCGTTCGGTGGCGATGTTCGATGTGCTGGGCGACAAGGAATACCTGCAGTACGCCGAGCTGCACCGCGACATCATCCGCCGCTTCGGCCGTTTCCCGCACCGCAACGCCGTGCTGGGGCGCATTCCCTCGCCGGAGGAACTGGACTACCTGGCCGAAGGCGGATTCGCCGGCTGAAAAAAGGGGACGGAGGGGATTAAGTCGTTTATGCCACAAACGACTTAATCCCCTCCGTCCCCTTTTTTCCCGGGGGCCAGATCCGCTTCCCGCAGGAAAGGGCGCTGACCCCGCGCCGTCAATCAGTACTTCGGCACGCCGTTGTCGACGTCTTCCGACCAGGCGTTGATGCCGCCGGTCACGTTGAACACCTTGGTGAAGCCCAGGGCGCGGAACTGCTCGGCAGCCTGCGCGCTGCGGCCACCGTGGTGGCACATGAAGGCCAGTGCGGTGTCCTTCGGCAGGGCTTCCAGCGCGGCGCGGCCGTTGCCGTCGAAGGTCTTGAACGGCACGCCCACGGCGGCGATCTCACGTTCGTCGGCCGGGCGCACGTCCACCAGGGTGATGTTGCCGGCACGCACCAGGTCGTCGGCATCGCGCACGCTGATTTCCTGCACCGGCTTGGGCGCGTTCGGATTGTCGATGGCCAGGCCCTTGCCGCGGATGTCGTCCACCCAGTCGATGGTGATGCCGTTGGCGCGACGGGCGCTGGCCAGGTCGAACTGCACGCGCAGGCCATTGGACTCGGCAGCGATGGCGCCTTCGTCGTGCGGGGCCAGCTGGAAGTTCGGCTGGAAGCCGGCGTCGATGGTCAGCTGCAGGGCCGCGCCCGGGGCGTCGGCCAGCGCGCCCTTGAGCATTTCCACGGCCGCCGGGGTGACGGTGATGCTCGGTGGGGTACGGTCCGGTGCCGGCAGCCCCAGCACGCTGCTCAGCTCGCCGCTGGCGGCCATCTGCAGCACGATGTCGCTGCCGCCGACCAGTTCGCCGTCGATGTACAGCTGCGGGATGGTCGGCCAGTCGCCATAGGCCTTGATGCCTTCACGGATTTCCTGGTCGGCCAGCACGTTGACGTGGGCGAACTCGACGCCCAGGTCCTGCAGGGCGCCCACGGCCTTGGCCGAGAAACCGCACTGCGGCATCGACGGCTGGCCCTTCATGAACAGCACGACGCGGTTGGCGTTGAGGATGGATTCGATGCGCGAACGCAGGGCAGGATCGAGGGACATGGACGTCGGGGTTCCGGGAATTCGAACCATCAATTCTACCCCTCATGGCATCATGGGGGATGAGCAACGCAGGAACATTGCATCGCATCCCGACCCGGCCCTGGCGCTGGCTGCCCTGGCTGGTGGCGTCGCAGCTGCTGGTGATCCTGGTCTGGGCCCTGGCGGGCTGGCACTTGGGGCTGCCGCTGATGGTGGCCAGCCACGCACTGTTCATGGTGCCGGTGTTCCTGCCCAACAGTCGCTTCTATGCGCCGGTGCTGAGCCGGTTGCCGGATGTCGGCAACAGCGTCTGGTTGACCATTGATGACGGTCCTGGCCCGGAAACCCGTGCCGTGCTCGACCTGCTGGACCGCCACCAGGCCCATGCCACCTTTTTCCTGGTGGGCGAGCGCGCGCTGGCGCAGCCGGAGCTGGTGCAGGAGATCCTGCACCGCGGCCACGACCTGGGCAACCACAGCCACAGCCACCCGCAGGCGCGCTTCTGGCGGCTGGGCCCGGCGGCGATGCGCGCCGAGATCGAGGGTTGCCAGCACGCGCTGCAGGCGGTAAGCGGTCGCCCGGTGCGCTGGTACCGCTCGGTGGTGGGCATGACCAATCCGTTCGTGGCGCCGGTACTGCAGCGGCTGGGCCTGGTCCGGGTCGGCTGGAGCGCGCGCGGCTTCGACGGCATCGGTTGCACGACGCAGGGGGTGCTCGACCGCCTGCTGCCGGATCTGCGCCCGGGGGCCATCGTGCTGCTGCATGAGGGGGCCGCCCACGGCCACAACCTGGCGATCATCGAGGGCGTGCTGCAGGCACTGGACGAGCGCGGGCTGAAAGCGCGGCTGCCCGTCCCGTAACGCCGGCCCTGGTGATGTAGAGCAGCCGGGCATGGGCTCGGCTCTACAAGGGGGCGCTGCTGTAGCGCCCGAGCCGATGCTCGGGCGGCGGTGTGAAGCACCGGAAAAACGTCGCAGCGCAGCTCTACAGCGCGGGGCGTTCGGCCACCAGCAACCAGCTGTTGAATGGCGTGCGCCCATGCAGGGGACGCGGCGCCGTCACCTGCAATCCGGCCTCGGCCAGTGTCGCTTGCAGCACGTGCGGGTCGGGGTAGTGGCGCGGCCGCGTGCCCATCCAGCCGACCAGCCAGGCCAACCGGTCCGCCACCCGCGTGGTGCGGTCGCGACCATCGCCGGTGGCCAGCGGCGTGCGCAGCAGCAGACGGCCGCCGGCGGCCACCCGCGCGCTGGCCGCACGCAGCAATGCCAGTTGTGGGCCCGCGTCCAGGTACTGCAGCACATCCAGCAACAGGACGTGTCCAGGCTGCGCCGGCAGTGGCGCCTGCACGTCCAGGCAGTCGAAGCGCACAGCGTGCAGCCCGGCGGCGGCACGCTGGGCACGGATGATCTTGCCGGCATCCACGTCCACGCCGAGGTAGGGGTGGGTGCCGCTGCGCTGGCGCAGCACGTGGGCGAACAGGCCCAGCCCGCACCCCAGGTCCAGCAGGGGTTGCCCGTCGTCGGGCAGATGCTGCAGCACGCCGTCATACAGCGGGTCGCTGCCGAGCTTGCCGCGGGTGTAGTAGTAGTCGCGGCGGCTGCCCCAGGCCCGAGCCGGGCGGAACGCTTCGGCGATCGCGCGGGCCTGCGGGGCGGTCAGCGGTGTGCAGGGCAGGGGCGGGCCGTTCCGTGGCGTACCATCCATCGTGTCAGTCCGTGCCACCGAGCAGGTGTGCGGCGACCGGCAGCGCGCGCGCGCTCCACAGTGCGTACATCCGCGCCGACGGGTGCAGGCCGTCTTCGGCGATCATTGCCGGGTTGTCACCCTGGTCACGGCTGATGTCGGTGATGTCGACGAAGGCCACGTCCTGCTGGGTGCTGATCACCTCGGCCGCTGCGTTGAACTCGTCGGTCTCGATCTCGATGGTGGCCAGGTCGCGGCCGCTGCCTGCACCGAACGGCGTCGCGCCCCAGTCGGGGAAGGACAGCACCAGCACACGCCCGGGGCGGCCCCCGGCAAAGCCGATCGCCCGCTGAAGCAGGGCCTGGAACTGTACGCGGTACTCGTCCAGCGGACGGCCGCGGTACTGGTTGTTGACGCCGATCAGCAGGCTGACGAAATCGAACGGACCCTGGGGTGCGGCCGCATCGATGCCGGCGTCCAGCTCGTCGGTGGTCCAGCCGGTGGTGGCGATGGTCTGAGGGTCGGCCAGCGCCACATCCTGCGCACGCAGGGCGGCGGCCAGCTGGTGCGGCCAGCGGCCTTCGACGGCAACGGCTTCTCCGACGGTGTACGAGTCGCCCAGCGCCAGGTAGGAAAGCACCACCGCTCAGGCCACCGAACGGCGCGGCTTCAGCGGCACGACCTTGGTCGCGTCCTCGGCACGCCGGGCCAGCACGCGGTCGATGCGGGCGAACACATCGCGCATCACCGAGGCTTCCGGCAACAGGGTCACGCGGAAATGATGGCGGTAGGGCACGTTGAAGCTGGAACCCGGTACCACCAGCACGCCTTCGGTGTTCATCAGGTCCAGCGCGAAGTTGTGGTCGTCAAAGCCCTTGGCAGCGGCACCGACCACGGCCGGGAACGCATACAGCGCACCGGCCGGCGCGACCAGCGACAGGTGCTCGCTGGCTTCGCAGGCGTCGATCACCGCACGGCGGGTTTCATACAGGCGGCCACCCGGGGTGCACAGTTCGGAGATGGTGTCCGGGCCGTTCACTGCGGCCTCGATGGCGTACTGGCCCGGTACATTGGCGCACAGGCGCAGCGCGCCCAGCAGGTCCAGCGCGGCGCGGAAGTCGCCCAAGCGCGCGTCGTCGCCGCTGAGGTGGGCCCAGCCCACGCGCCAGCCGCAGGCACGGTGCACCTTGCTCAGGCCGCTGAAGGTCAGGCACGGATGGTCGCCGGCCAGCGGCGCGACCGGCTGGAACACCGCATCGTCGTACAGGATCTGGTCGTAGATCTCATCGACCAGCAACAGCAGGTTGTGGCGTCGTGCGATCTCGACCACGCGCTCCAGCAGTTCACGCGGGTAGCTGGCGCCGCTGGGGTTGTTCGGGTTGATCAGCACGATGGCGCGGGTGCGTGACGACACCAGTGTCTCGATCTCGCTCGGGTCCGGCTGGAAGCCGTTTTCGGCGGCGCAGCGGTAGTACACCGGTCGGCCATCGTTGAGGATGGTGGAGGCCGACCACAGCGGGTAGTCCGGCGACGGCACCAGCACCTCATCGCCCGGATTGAGCAGTGCGCGCAGCGACAGGTCGATCAGCTCGCTGACACCGTTGCCGACGAACACGCGGTCCGGGTGTGCATCCGGTGCGCCGCGGCGGGCGTAGTAATCGGCGATGGCTTCACGCGCCACCGGCAGGCCCTGCTGGTGGGTGTACGGGTCGGTGCGGCCCATGTCGTCGGCGATCGCGCGCTGCAGGTGCTCGGGTGCGCGGAAACCGAAGTTGCCCGGGTTGCCGATGTTGAGCTTGATCAGCTTGCGGCCCTGCGCCTCCAGCTCCCGCGCTCGCCGGGCCAGTTCTCCGCGGATCTCGTAGCGCACTTCGGAAAGGCGCTCGCGGATGGCCAGGGGCTTGGGCGAAAGGGTGGACATGGGGGCTGGGCCGTCAAAAGGCATGGGGATTCCATCCTACCGGAATTGCTGCAGTGCATGGCAACGGCTCCGCGCCTGCCATTGCTGGGCTGGCCGGGGGCCGTCACAGGTAGAATGGCGGCGATGACCCAGACCCCCGATTTCATCGCCCTGCAGACCATCGGCTGGCCCTGGCCGGGCCCGGCGCAGCAGGCCGACTGGCAGGCCATGATGGCCGCGCACCCGCAGGCCCGCCCGGCGCGGGTGATCGAGCAGCACCGGACCCATTACGTGGTGGCCGATGGCCCGGATGCGGCGATCAAAGCGGAGTCACTGCCGGAATGGCAGCGCCCGCGCTTCCCCAGCCACGAGCGGCCTGCAGTGGGCGACTGGGTGCTGCTGGACGGCATCCGCATCGTTGCGCTGCTGCCGCGTCGCACCGCGATCAAGCGTGGCGCGGCGGGCGAGCACTACCACCAGCAGGTGATCGCAGCGAACATCGATACGGTGTTCATCGTTTGTGGCCTGGATGCCGACTTCAATCCGCGCCGCATCGAGCGCTACCTGCTGCTGGTCGGCGGTGGCGGCGCCGAACCGGTGGTGGTGCTGACCAAGGCCGACCAGACCGAGTACAGCGAGGATGCGCTGGCGGTGCTGGAAGAACTGGAGATGCAGGGCATCGCGTTGCATGCGATCAACGGCCTGGATGCCGACAGTGTGGCGGTGCTGCAACCGTGGCTGGGCCCGGGCCGCACGGTGGTGCTGGTGGGCTCCTCCGGTGCCGGCAAATCCACGCTGACCAACACCCTGCTCGGCGAGCAGCGGATGAAGACCAACGCGGTGCGTGCCAACGATTCGCGCGGTCGCCACACCACCACCCATCGCGCGTTGATGCCGCTTCCGACCGGCGCCTGCCTGATCGACACCCCCGGCATGCGCGAGCTGAAACCGACCGGCGAAGAAACGCTGTCCGAAGGTGGCTTCGCCGACATCGAAGCGCTGGCCACGCAGTGCCGTTTCAACGACTGCAAGCACCAGCAGGAACCGGGCTGTGCTGTCCGCGCAGCGATCGACGCTGGCGAGATCGAAGAGAGCCGGCTGCTGAACTACTTCAAGCTGAAGGAAGAAGTGGCTGCCGCTGCCGCCAAGCTGGCGGTGCGCCAGGCCGAGACCGCGCAGGAACGTGGCGGCAGGAAGGGCAAGGGCCAGCAGTTCCGCCCGGCCGGAAAGCCGCGTAGGCGCTGACAGTGCGGCCGAGCGTGGGCTCGGCTCTACAAGAGATGCATCCCGGGACACCCTGTAGCGCCCGAGCCAACGCTCGGGCGGCGGCGCGCAGCGCCGGACATGGCAGGGCGCTATAGTCCGCGCATGGAACCGACCGCGACGCTGGACCGTGAGGTGGCCCACCATGCAGCGCTCGATGCGCGCCTGGTCGAGGCCGTGGGAGGCATCCGCCTGCTGGGGCTGACCAGCTGGCCTGCCACGCTGCAGGCCCCGTTCCTGGACAGCGTGGCACGTGGCCAGCCGGTGCTGCCGAAGGTGGATTACCCACGGCTGGACTTCAGCGAAGAACGTCGCGCGCTGGCTGCGATCGCCGCTGACTGCGACGACAGCCATCCGCTGGGCCACTACGTGCGCCAGTCGGCACAGAGCTGGGACCTGGCCGCGCAGCTGCTTGAGGGGCTGGGCACTGCCGCCGTCGATACCTGTTCGGTGCAGTTGTTCGGCGCGCCCGAGCAGCCGTTGCCAGGCAATGGCCCGAGCACGCGCGAAGCGGCGCGTCACTTCATCCAGATTGCTGCCGAACTCGATCACGAACTGCTGGCGCCGGAAGAGCAGGTGCCGGTCTCGGCCATTGCCCTGCAGCTGCAGCTGCAGAATGACCTGGATGCATTCTTCGAATCGCGCATCATCCAGGTGCAGCTCGATCCAGAGCTGGTGTCCAAGGCCGCTGCCGGACCGACCCGCATCCGCCTGCGCACCAGTGCGCGCTTCAGTGCCTACGACCGCGCGCAGCTGTTCCACCACGAAGCGCTGGTGCATTCGCTGACCGCCTTGAATGGCCGCGAACAACCGGTGCTGCCCAGCCTGGCGTTGTCCTCGCCGCGGGTGACGGCCACCCAGGAAGGGCTGGCGACGTTTGCCGAGCAGATCACCGGCAGTATCGACATCGAGCGCCTCAAGCGCATCAGCCTGCGCACTGAAGCGATTGCGATGGCACGCGAAGGCGCCGACTTCATCGAGGTATTCCGCTACTTCTGCGACGCGGGGCAGAACGCCGAAGAGAGTTTCGCCTCGGCGCAGCGCGTATTCCGCGGCGTACCGCCCCGTGGTGGCCTGGCCTTCACCAAGGACACGGTGTACCTGCGCGGCCTGGTGTCGGTGCATACCTTCTTCCGCCACATGCTGGCCGAGGACCGCCTGCAGGTCTGCCGCTGGTTGTTCGCGGGCAAGATGAGCCTGGCCGATGCGATCGCGTTCGCGCCGCTGTTCGAGGCGGGGGTGCTGAAGCCACCGCGCTGGCTGCCGCACTGGGTGAGCCGGGCGAACGGCCTGGCCGGCATGCTGGCGTTCTCGCTGTTCGCCAACCGGATACGGATGGACCAGCTGGCGCCGGAATGAAAGGCGTTGGCGGGATGAAGCGCTGGCGCCTTGATTGATATCGCTGGGCGGCGGTGGGACACCCTGTCCAGGACACGCCGTAAACCCCGCTTCGCGGTCCGGCCCAGCCGCTGGCGGCTGGGCGTTCGGGCGCTTGCGAAGCAGTGCTTCGCAAGCAAAGCGCCCTCACCCATGGGGGCTCGATCGGCGCATCCATGCGCCTCACGGTCCTGGCCAGGGGGTCCCACCGCCGCCAGACAGATTCCCGCGCGGGCGGCAGCACATCACCGCACCGAAGGGATTGCGCTTGAAAATCTTGAAAAGCAAAGAGCCGGGCAATGCCCGGCCCTTTGCTTTTGCTCTTCTTTGTCCTCCGCACCGTGGCGCGGGAAACCGTCGAGCAGGGTCGGATGGGCCGGCGCAGGACCGTTGGCGCCATGGATGGCGCCATCGAGCCCCCATGGATGGGTTTACGGCGTGTCCTGCGCCGGCCCATCCGGCCCTGCCCCGCAGCGGTAATCAAGACGCCGCGGGGCAACGCTTTCGATTTAGAACTCCGCCGCCACCGTCATGAACAGCTGCCGCGGTGCGCTCGCATGGATCGCATAGCGCGTGCCCTTCGGATCGGTCGGTGCGAACGAGCTCAGCTGGCCGGCGTAGCGCTTGTTGGTCAGGTTGGTCGCATTCAACGACACCCGAACGTTGCGCAGGCCCAGGCCCGGGCCGAAGTCGTAGCCTGCACCGGCGTCGAAGGTGGTCACGCCCGGCACCGACTGGTCGTTGGTGTAGGTGTAGTAGCGCTTGCCGGTGTACTTGGCACGCAGGCTGGCGAAGAAGCCATCGCGGTTCCAGCTGATCTCGCTGGAGGCCATGCGCTGCGGCGTATCCACCGTGATCTTGCCGGCCACCGGCACGATCGCGCCGCCCGAGGTGTAGTCATCCTCGTAGGTGGTCTTGTTCCAGGACAGCGCGTTGTACCACTGCAGGCCGTCGATCGGCTTGAGGATGAAGGTCAGTTCCGCGCCGTGGCTCTTCACCGAACCGACATTGATGAAGCGCGTTACGCACTCCGGACGCGTGCCGACTTCGATGCTGGAACACGGGTTCAGCGACAGCAGGCGGTTGTCGAACTTCACGTTGTAGGCCGCGATCGAGGCCTGGTACTTCTCGCCGAAGGTACGGAAGCCGGCTTCCAGGCTCTTGGACTTCTCCGGCTCCAGGCCGGCGCTGGCCGCGAACGATTCCGGCGACACCTGCAACGGGCCACCGCTGCCGCCACCGACGAAGGCGGCGATGTTCTCGGCGTACGAGGCGAACAGTTCATTGTTGGCGTTGAGCTTGAAGCCCAGGCCCACCTGCGGCAGCACCGACTTCTTGGCGGTCAGCGTGCCCGAAGCGATGCTGGTTTCCACGCCCGGCTGGGCGGTGGCGCGCATGCGGGTGTTCGGGCTCTTGATGCCCACGTCCACGGTCAGGCGCTGGTCGAGGAAGCGCATGCGGTCCTGCACGTAGAACTGGCGCGTGCGGATGTCGAAATCCTGGTTGAACAGCAGGCGGTCCGGGTTCTTCAGGTACAGGTCGTCCAGGAACGGGCCGCTGATGTAGTAGAAGTTGCGCGACACGTTATGGTCGTTCTGCTCGTACCACAGGCCGGCCTCCAGTTCGTGGATGCCCACCGTCCACGACAGCGCGGCGGTCACACCATCGCGGTTGATCGTGTAGTTGGTGCTGCGGATCGAAATCGGCAGCATCCTGTCGGTGCCCGGGTAGGACGGCTGGCCCGGTGCCCACCAGTGGCCCTGGCCACGGTTGTCGTGGTGGTAGGCCAGCAGCTTCAGGCGACCCTGCTCGCCCAGGCGCAGGTCGGCATCGACCGAATAGAGGTTGTCGTCGCGAAGTGCACGGCTCTGGTAGTACGCATCGTCGATGCTGTTGACGCCGCCGCTGAACCTGCAGCGCGCCTTGTTGTAGGTGCCCGGCGCGCAGTACGCAGCAGCGACGGCGCGGTCCCAGTCCGGTGCGTAGATGTTCCAGTCATAGCCCAGGCCGCGGGCCAGCATGTCCTTGGACAGGTAGGCGTAGTTGGCCTGGCTGGCGCGCGAGGTCGCCACGAACGCACCGAAACGGTGGTCGCCGATATTCCACACGGCCTTGGCGTTGAACTGGCGGGTGGTCTGGTTCTGGTACGGCGCGGCCCACATGTCCTGGTCCTGGTGCACGCCGGACACATAGGCCGAGAAGCCGTTGAGGTCGCCGGTGTCCACGCGCAGGTAGCCACGGCGCTGGTTGTTGTCGCCGACGGTGACGCTGGCGCGGCCACCGAATTCAGTGGACGGGTCCATCGAGAAATACTGGATGGTGCCGCCCAGGTTGCTGGTCGAAGCCACGCCCAGCGAACCGATGCCCTGCGACAGCTCGGCACCGGCCAGGTTCTCGGCAATGATCGCGCGGGCAATGCTCAGGCCGTTGTAGTTGCCGTAGCTGTTGTCACCCAGCGGGATGCCGTCCAGCGTATAGCCGAGGCGGCTCTTGTCGAAGCCGCGCAGGCTGATGGTCTGCGATTCTTCGTTCGCGCCGAAGGCATCGTTGGACTGCACCGACACGCCCGGGAGGCGGTCGAGGATTTTCTGGCCACTGGTGCCCGGCGGCAGCACCTGCTTGTCGACGGTGGTGATGCGCTGCACCTGGCGGGTCTCGCCCTGGCCGATCACGGAGACGGTATCCAGCGTCTGCGCGCTCAGCGCGGCATCGGTGCTGGCGCCGGTATCGGCGGTGGTGGCAGCATGGGCGCTGGCGGCGGCGGAGAGCGCGATCGCCACGGCGATCGTCAGGTGTCGGGTCTGCATGGTGGTCCGTTGCATGGGGGGTGGTCACCGGCACGCGTGCGCGGTGCATGGCCACTATGCGAACGGAACATGAAACCTTCTTTACGAAAAACCAACGAACGACGCAGGGCACCCGCACATGTCCCGCAGCCGAATGAAAAAGGGGCCGGATTCCCCTCGCGAACGAAGGTTCACCGGCCCCGCGCACTCCGTGGGGGAGGGCTCAACCCATGTACAGGCCACCGTTGACCGGATAGTCGGCGCCGGTCACGTACGAGGCTTCATCCGAGGCCAGCCACGCGCACAGGCCGGCCACTTCCTCGGGGCGGCCGAGGCGGCGCACCGGCACCGATGCGGCCAGCCGATCCAGGACGTCCGGCGGGAAGCTGCTGATCGCCTGGCTGGCGATGTAACCCGGCGACAGCGTGTTGACGGTAACGCCGCGCGAGGCCACTTCGGCGGCCAGTGCACGGCTGAAACCGTGCATCGCGGCCTTGGCGGTGGCGTAGTTCACCTGGCCGATCTGGCCCTTGTGGGCGCTGACCGAACCGATGTTGA
Source organism: Stenotrophomonas sp. YJH_SMC_53 (assembly GCF_059369995.1). NCBI lineage: Bacteria > Pseudomonadati > Pseudomonadota > Gammaproteobacteria > Lysobacterales > Lysobacteraceae > Stenotrophomonas > Stenotrophomonas sp. YJH_SMC_53. The sequence goes on from NZ_JCAFTF010000001.1 coordinate 402,577, forward strand.
TGATGCGGCCCCAGCCACGCGTGGCCATCCCATCGACCACCTGCTTGGTCAGGTTGAACAGCGCATTGAGGTTGGAGGCGATCACCGCATTCCAGTCTTCCACCGTCATCTGCCGGAACAGCAGGTCGCGGCTGCCGCCGGAGTTGTTGACCAGCACGTCCACTTCACCGACTTCTGCGCGGACCTTGGCGAACGCGGCGCTGGTCGAGGCCCAGTCGGTGGCGTTGCCTTCGGAGGCGATGAAGTCGAAGCCCTGTTCGCGCTGCTCGCGCAGCCAGTTGGCCTTGCGCGGCGAGTTCGGCGCGCAGCCGGCAACCACGGTGTGGCCGCTGCGGGCCAGGCTCTGGCAGATGGCAGTGCCGACACTGCCCATTCCACTGGTGACGTAAGCGATTCGAAGCGTCATTGCAGAAGGCTCCTTGGCAAAGGGTCAGGCGGCGAGGGGGTAAAGGCCGAACAGCAGGCTGCCGATCATCAGCAGCATCGAGATGGCGATGGCCCACTTCAGGGTGAACTTCTGGTGGTCGGCGAATTCGACCTTGGCCAGGCCCACCAGCAGGTAGGTGGAGGGCACCAGCGGGCTGAGCAGGTGCACCGGCTGGCCGGCCAGCGAGGCGCGCGCCATTTCCACCGGGGTGATGCCGTAGTTGCCGGCGGCCTCGGACAGGATCGGCAGCACGCCGAAGTAGAACGCGTCGTTGGACATGAAGAAGGTGAACGGCATCGACGCCACGGCGGTGATCACCGCCAGGTACGGGCCCCACGACTCCGGAATCACCGCCAGGAAGCTGTGTGACATCGCCTCGACCATGCCGGTGTTGTTGAGGATGCCGGTGAAGATGCCCGCAGCGAAGATCAGCGACACCACCGACAGCACGTTGCCGGCATGGTTGACCACGCGGCGGCGCTGCTCGGCCAGGTTCGGGTAGTTGATCACCAGGGCGATGGCGAAGCCGACCATGAACAGCACCGGCATCGGCAGCACGCCGATGATCAGCGCGGTCATCAGCGCCACGGTCAGGGCCAGGTTGACCCACAGCAGCTTCGGACGCTTGATGTCCTCGGCGTCTTCCACGGTCGGCAGCGGATTGCTGTCATCGGACACGCTGTTGTCCATCCAGCTGCCGCCCTTGGGCAGGGTCACCACGCCAAGGCGACGGCGTTCCTTCAGGCCCAGGTACCAGGCCAGCAGCAGCACGCCGGCACAGGCGATCACCATCGACGGGATCAGCGGCACGAACACATCGGCCGGGTCCACGTGCAGCGCGGTGGCCGCGCGTGCGGTCGGGCCGCCCCACGGGGTCAGGTTCATCACGCCGCCGGCCAGGATGGTCACGCAGGTCATGTTCAGCGCGTTCATGCCGAGGCGCTGGTACAGCGGCAGCATCGCCGAGACGGTGATCATGTAGGTGGTCGAACCGTCGCCATCGAGCGAGATCAGCATCGCCAGCACCGCAGTGCCAAGCACGATCTTCATCGGGTCGCCCTTGACGAAGCGCAGGATCACCCTTACCAGCGGATCGAACAGGCCGGCGTCGATCATCACCCCGAAGTAGAGGATGGCGAACATCAGCATCACGCCGGTCGGCGCGATCTTCTTGATGCCCTCCAGCATCATCTCGTCGATGCCGGCACCGAAGCCGCCGATCAGCGCGAACAGGATGGGAATGGTGATCAGGGCCACCAGCGGCGACAACCGCTTGCTCATGATCAAGTACATGAATGTAATGACCATGCCAAAGCCGAGGATGCTCAGCATCATCTGCGGACTCCTTGCGAAAACAGGATGTGGGGGAGTGGAAGGGGGCCGGGTGGTTTGCCCGGCACAGCTGGCTTAGAAGTCGTACTGCAGGCGGCCAGTGACCGCGCGCGTGCGGTCCACCGTGACCCCGGCCAGGCGGTCGCGGTTGCGGCTTTCGATCACGTTGAGCATGAAGCGCAGGTTGTCGCGCAGGTACCAGTTGCCACCCAGCGTCCAGGCTTCGGTGCTGCCACGGCGCAGGTCCGGCGCGCCATCGAGGTGCTGCGCGCCCCACATCTGGTCGTAACGCAGCGCTACTTCGAAGGCCCCAGCCTTGTGGCGGATGTCCTTGACCCGTGCGAAGCGGCCGGTCTTGCGGTCGTAGGCACGGCTTTCGCCGGTGACGAACCAGCTGAGCATGCCGTAGGCCGCCATCACGTCGCCGCGCTGGGCGCCGTCATCGAAGGTGGCGCCACTGAACTCGCCCTGCCACGACAGCGGGCCGCGCACCTGCGCGTATTCCAGCGACCACTTGTTGACGTCGGTATCGCGGCCGGCGGAGAAGTCGACCAGGGTCAGGCGGCTGTTGTCGGACAGGTGGCCGGCCGGGCGCGGACGGATGCGCAGGCCGGGCACGCCGTTGGCACCCGGGTTGTCGTAGGCCTCGCGGGCCAGCGACAGGCCCAGGTGCAGCACGTCACCGTCGCTGGGCGTGGGCGCCCAGGTGACGCGACCACCCGCCGCGCGGCCCTTCACCTGCCAGGCGTCGATGCTCTCCAGGCTGTAGAGGCTGGCCGCCCAGGTGAAATCCCCCGGATTGGCCTGCCAGGACGCACCCAGGCGGTACAGCGGCGCCAGCGTGGTGCCGGCGTTGCCGCGCTCCAGGAAGCTGCCGTAGTTGGAGCTGGTACGGTCATCCAGCGAGAAGTACTGCTTGAACTGGCCGACGGTCAGCTTGCCGGCCTCGCCGAAGCTGCGTGCCAGGTAGACATCCTTGGCCTCGACGCGGTCGCCGGAGAAGTCGGCTTCCAGCTTGTAGTCGACCACGAAGAACTTGCCGGACACGTCCAGCCAGGCGCGACGGATCTCGGTGTCGTCCTTGTTCGGGGTGCCGCGGTTGTCGTTGTCGAAGGTGGCGAAGTCCAGGTGCAGGCGGCCACCGAGGGTGGCGGTGACCGGGCGGTCGTCTTCGGCAGCGAAGGCCGGCGCCGACAGGGCAGCCAGCGCCATCATGGCGGCAGGACGCCGCCAGGCAAACGTGAATTCCACAAACCCTCCCAGGTGCGCGCCAGGCGCGCGGCAATCGTGGGCACCGGACGGTGCGCGGCCGCAGTCTGGGTCGGGCAAGCTGTCATCGTCCTGTCAGTGGTTTGTGCGGTGCAGCGTAAACGACCGCCGGGCACCGCCCTGTGCTACCCATGCGATGTATCCCGGTAGCGCCGGTCCATGACCGGCGGGCGGACCCGGCGGCATGCGGTAGCATTCGGTTCCCCTCCCACCCGTGTGCCCATGCGCCTGCTGCTGGTCGAAGACAACCCGGATCTGGCCGATGCGATCATCCGCCGGATGCGCCGCAGCGGGCACGCCGTGGACTGGCAGGCCGATGGCCTGGCCGCCGCCAGCGTGCTGCGTTACCAGAGCTTCGACCTGGTGGTGCTGGACATCGGCCTGCCCAAGCTCGATGGCCTGCGCGTGCTGGCCGGCATGCGCGAGCGCGGTGACAGCACGCCGGTGCTGATGCTGACCGCGCGCGATGGCATCGAGGATCGCGTGCAGGCGCTGGATGTCGGTGCCGACGATTACCTGGGCAAGCCGTTCGATTTCCGCGAGTTCGAAGCGCGCTGCCGCGTGCTGCTGCGGCGTGCGCGTGGCCAGGCCAGCGAAGTGGTGCAGATCGGCGGCTTCCAGTTCGACAACGCTGCGCACCGGGTCAGCCTCGACGGCGAACCGATCGAACTGCCCAACCGCGAGTACCGCCTGCTGGAGATCCTGGTCGGGCGCCTCGGCCAAGTGGTCGGCAAGGATGAGATCGGCAACGGCCTGTTCGGTTTCGATGACGAAGCGGGCCCGAATGCCATCGAGTTGTATGTTGGTCGCCTGAGAAAGAAGCTGGCGGGCGCACCGCTGCGCATCACCACGGTGCGCGGTGTCGGCTATCTGCTGGAGGCCAGCGATACCCATGCCGACGCCGATGGCTGACGCGCGCGCTGCGACTGCGGCGCCGGGTTCGCTGCGGCGCACGCTGCTGCTCTATCTCGGCGTGCTGCTGGCGGTGTTCGCGGTGGCCCTGCTGTTCGCCGCACGCGATTACGGCCAGCGTGCCGCCAACCGTTCCTACGATCACCTGCTGGTGGCCTCGGCACTGTCCATCGCCGATTCGGTGGCGCTGGTCGATGGGCAGTGGCAGGTCGATCTGCCGTATGCGGCGCTGGACCTGCTGGCGATGGCGCCGGAGGACCGCGTGTTCTATCGCGTGGCTGACAGCCGCGGCACGCTGATCACCGGCTACGGTGACCTGCCGGCACCGCCGCGCCGGCCCGGTACCCAGCCGCAGCTGTTCGATGCCACCTACAGCGGCGAGACCGTGCGCTTCGTGGTGGTCGGCCGCAGCTTCGCCGCTGCCTCGGCGCAGGGCGAGGTGCAGGTCCAGGTCGGCCAGACCCGGCGTGCGCGTGAAGCGGTCGCGCAGGACATGGTCAATCGCGCGTTGCTGGCGATCGGCGTGCTGTCCGGGCTGCTGCTGGCACTGGTGGCGTTCGGCGTGCATCGCGCATTCCGGCCGCTGGTGCGGGTAGAGCGCGAGCTGTCGCGACGGGAGCCGTCCGACCTGAAGCCGCTGGATGCCCGCGTTCCGCGCGAGATGGACCAGATGGTGGCGGCGCTGAACCGCTTCATGGAACGCCTGTCCAGCAGCAACGAGACACTGCGCGCGTTCATGGCCGAGGCTGCGCACCAGATGCGCACGCCGCTGGCGGCATTGCGCGCACAGGCACAGCTGGCGCTGGATGATGACGATCCGGAGGACATGCGGCGCAGCCTGCAGGCGATCGAGCGCAACGCCACCCATATGAGCCGGCTGCTGAACCAGCTGCTCAGCGATGCCAGCGTGATCCATCGTTCGCATCTGCAGCGCTTTGCAGCGGTGGACCTGGCCGAGACCGTGCACCAGGCCCTGCATGAAGCGCTGCCGCAGGCCGGTCCGGCGCCGCGCGTGCAGTTGGCGATGACCGCCGAACCGGCATTGGTGCACGGCGATGCGCTGCTGCTGCGCGAGGCGATCAAGAACCTGGTCGACAACGCACTGAAGTACGGCGGTGACGGCGACTTGCAGATTGCCCTTACCGTGGAAGGCGAGCAGGCCGTGCTGACCATCGCCGACCACGGCGCGGGCATCGCCCCGGCCGATGCCGAGCGCGTATTCGAGCGTTTCGCCCGTGGCGAAGGCGCGCCCTCAGGTGGTGCCGGGCTGGGCCTGGCCATCGTCAAGCGCGTGGTCGACAGCCATGGCGGCCGCATTGACCTGAGCAACCGCCCGCAGGGCGGGCTGGTCGCCACCATCCGCCTGCCCCGGAGCAGTCCATGATCCGCTTGTTCGCCACGACTGTTGCGCTGCTGCTGGCCCTGCCGGTGTTGGCCGCGCCCGGCGATGTGCGCCGTTTTCCCGCACAGGGAGCGGCCACCGCTCAGCTGCGCATCCACGGCACCACCGACATCGAAGTGTTCGCGGTGGTCATCGCCGACTACCAGCGCCTGCACCCCGGCACCGAGGTGGTGTACGAGGACATCATCACCCAGGACCTGTACGCGCGCTACCTGCACGACCGTGCCGGGCCGGCATCGCCGGACCTGCTGATCTCCAGCGGCATGGACCTGCAGACCAAGCTGGTCAACGATGGCCATGCGCTGCCGCATCGCTCGGCGCAGACCGCGGCGCTGCCGGCGTGGGCGCAATGGCGCAGCGAGGCGTTCGGCATCAGCTACGAGCCGGTGGTGATGGTCTACAACACCCGCGCACTGCCGGCGGCTAATGTGCCGCACACGCGCCGCCAGCTGCTGGACCGGCTGCGTGCTGAAGGTGCACCCCTGCGCGGCAGGGTCGGCACCTATGACATCGAGCGCAGCAGCGTCGGCTACCTGTTGGCGACCCAGGACGCGCAGCGCGGCAGCATTGCCGGCGCGCTGCTGGGCGCGCTCGGCGACAACGACGTGGTGCGCGAGGAGCGCACCGGCGTGCTGCTGGACCAGGTGGCCAGTGGCCAGCTGTCGCTGGTCTACAACGTGCTTGGCTCCTACGCGCAGGCGCGCGTTGATGCCGGCGCGCCGCTGGGCATTGTGGAGCCCGAGGACTACACGCTGGTGGTGCTGCGTACCGCAGTGATCCCGCGTACCGGCCCACACCCGGAAGAAGCCCGGCGCTTCCTTGACTACCTGCTGTCGCCACGCGGCCAGCAGGTGCTGTCGCGCGAGGCACGGCTGATGCCGATCGTGACCGGCAACGCGCGCGGCGATGATGCGCCGGGCCGCAGCCGCCGCCCGATCCAGCTGGGTCCGGGCCTGCTGGTGTATCTGGACGCGCTCAAGCGTCGCCAGTTTCTCGATGCCTGGCGCAGCAGCGTCGAGCCGGCCGGGCGCTGAGGCGGCGACCTGCCCGTACAATGGCGGTATGAGCGAATACACCATCCTGATCGCCGATGACCACCCGCTGCTGCGTTCGGCGGTGGTGCAGTCCTTGCGGCAGAGCCTGCCGTTGGCACAGGTGCGCGAGGTTGCGAGCGCCGAGGCATTGGCCGAGACGCTCGACGCGCAGCCGGACGTGGACCTGGTGCTGCTCGACCTGACCATGCCTGGCGCGCACGGCTTTTCCGCGCTGCTGCACGTGCGTGGCTCGCATCCCGACATTCCGGTGGTGATCCTATCGTCCAACGACCATCCGCGGGTGATCCGCCGTGCCCAGCAGTTCGGCGCGGCCGGCTTCATCCCGAAGTCGGCCCCGGCCGAGACCATCGGCGAGGCCGTGCAGGCGGTGCTCGATGGTGGCCTGTGGTTCCCGGCGATGGCCGCCGAGCGTTCTGAGGCCGATGCACTGCTGGCCAGCCGCCTGGCGCAGCTGACCCCGCAGCAGTTCCGCGTGCTGCTGTGCCTGGCCGATGGCCTGCTCAACAAGCAGATCGCCTACGAGCTGGGCCTGGCCGAGAACACGGTGAAGGTGCACGTCACTGCCATCCTGAAGAAGCTCGAATGCCATAGCCGCACGCAGGCGGCGGTGCTGGTGAAGGCGCTGGAACCGGAAGGCGACCCGCGGGCAGGGATGGATGGATGACCAACGCAGGGCGTTCAGACGGGGATCTTCTGTCTGGCGCTGTCGTCAGACAAGGACCTCTTCAACGAAGATCGAAAGCTGATCGTCCGTCAGCGCATCGCCGCTGCGCACGTGTACCGAATAGCGGACCGGCAGTTGGTCCAGCGGTACCCTGAGTGTGTCGACATACTGGACGTGGCCTTCTCTTGAAAGAAATTTCAGTTCGGACTTGGACAACTCGCGGGTTGACTGCCTCGCGCCATCCGACGAGTAGGAAGAGACAAGCACCGAGGCCGGAAATGAAGTGCAGCGAGTGGTGCAGGAAATGTGGACTCGCATTGAGCGGAAGTAGACGAAACTCCGCTTCCATTCATTCTCTTCAAAGGTTTCTGACAAGAGGACTGGTTCTTGCACAGTAAGTGACTGCTTGTGAACTGCTCGGAGTCGAAAGTTGATCCCGGTGTGTCGCTCGTATTGACGCAGTGTGCGCTGTGAGCCCAGTCCATAAACTCCAAAATTTTCCATCTCAGATCCCGTAGGAAGGCCGACCAGAGCGAGTGTCTTTCGTAGCGCCGCGCTGGAACGATCTTCGAGTGGTTGAAGGATTAATTGCCGCTGATCGAATTCATCGCTGGGTCTGTGGAGAATATGAATCTGTTCTCGTACCCTGCGCCGAGATTCTCAGATGTTTCGGCATAGCTGTAGGTGGGAGAGGATGTGTCTGATGCAAGTCTTTGACCCCAGGCCTCATGGTCTGCATTGCTTCTGGCTTGAGCGATGCCGATGCAGATGCTAAGGCCGCATGACAGGCGCTCAAGTAGAGCGTCATCACCCATTGCGCGGGTTATTGAGGATCGATAGTGCTTGGCTAGATCCTGTGCTTCGGTGCTGGAAGCAGCGTCCGCGGTCAAGCGGTCGATCGCGTCTGAAGTGCTTCTGCCGGAGCGTAGGAGCTCCTCGGACACTTGGCTTGAGATTCCGCCCTCGAATATGAGTGCGGATTCTGACTGAAGATGCTCGATTGATGATGCTGCGCGATGTAAGGTCGTTGCCGAGTTGTCTGTTTCTGGTCGCGTAGCCAGTGGCTGTGTGTTGAGATTGCTCGATCTCGCTTGATCGATTTTTGCGTCTGCCTCGGTTCTGTCAAGGTTGGTGTTGGTATTTGACGCTCTGTGCTCGGTACATCCTGTGCAGCACATACATAGCAGTATTGCGGTGATCAGACATGAGAGTTGCATGATGGAGCTGGGTGCATGATTGGAGCTCACGGTGAATCCTCGGTCTCGGGCGGTCGCTGTCAATCAATAGGACAATCAAAAGGACCATTGCAGTCCGGTGGTCGGGTTGTCTGGAACACTGTCCTTACGCGTCCGCCACAGCAGTCGGTGACTTTCCAGGCTCCAGCAGTGTCAACATTGACGACACAGCTGTTTGTGCAGCGATATCTGACACCATTGAAGGTCGTTTCACTCTCCGCATTTGCTTCGCCGGTTGCCAGTGTCAGGCCAGCTGCAAGAAAAACGCTACCAAGAGAACGCTTGTCCATTCTTCGCCTACGATGTGGTCGGCCGATCGGCCGGGAACTAGATATTCCCCACTTCGGCAGCGCCGGTCTGTCAGGGGACTGCTTGTCTTTACTCGGAGTTTGTCCCTGCCTTACGCATCTACGCCGGCATCTCGCTCTTTTCACTCTGCGGATCTCACGTGAAGGAACGAGGGGGGCGGTATGGGATCAGCCGGGCGCGAACCCGCCCGTGCACTAACACGGCGACGCCCGCGTGGCCGAGCCGTCCTAGCCCCGATGCCGCAACAGCATCTGCGTCATCAATGCCCGCAACGCGGGCGGTCGCACCGGCTTGAGCAGGAAGCCCCAGCCGTTCTCGGCAGCATGCGCTTTCAGTGCCTCATCACGCTCGGCGGTCACCAGGATCACCGGCGGCCGCGCCTTCCACAGCGTGCACAGCGCTTCATACAGGTCCGGTCCGTGCCATTGCCCCATGCGCACGTCCAGCAGCAGCAACTGCGGCACGTTCAATGCACTGGCGATTTCCAGAGCACCCTGCGGACCGTCGGCAAGTTCCACCTGGCAACCCCAGCGCTCCAGCAGCGCACGGGTCGCCGCACAGACGTGGGGATCATCGTCGATGCTCCACACCCGGCACTTTCGCAGTGGGCTGTCGTCGGAGGGTTCGCTCGCGATGACCGGCGCTGCGGCAGGTGCGATCACATCGTCGGCGCGCCCGAGTGCTACGCTCACGGCGAAGACGCTGCCCTTGCCCAGTGTAGAGCGCAGGCTGATGCGGTGGCCGAGCAGGCGGCCGATGCGTTCGACGATGGCCAGGCCCAGGCCGGCGCCACGTTCCTGTTCCACGCCGTCGTTCAGCCGGCGGAACTCCTCGAAAATCTCACCCTGCAGGCTTTCCGGAATGCCCGGGCCCTGGTCATGCACTTCAATGCGCAGTTGATCGCCTGCACGCCGGCAGCCGATCAGCACACGCCCACGTGGGGTGTAGCGCAACGCGTTGGACAGAAAATTCTGCAGGATCCGCCGCAGCAGGGCTTCGTCGCTGACCACCACTGCGCGGGTATCCACCCAGTCAAGCTGCAGACCACGGCTCTGGGCGGCGATGCCGAACTCGCGCGCCAGGGTCTCCAGCAGCGGAGAAAGTGCAAACGTGCGCACGCGGACCTGCAGCGATCCTGATTCCAGGCGCGAGATATCCAGCAGGCTGTTGAGGATCGCGTCCTGCGCCGCCAGCGCGGCATCGATATGATCGGCAGTCTGCTGCTGCGCCGGGTCGCCCAGCTTGCCGCGCAGCACCGAGACGAACATGCGCGCAGCGTTGAGCGGCTGCAGCAGGTCGTGCACCGCCGAGGCGACGAAGCGGGTCTTGTAGCGGTTGGCCTGCTCGGCCTCGCGCCGCGCCTCGTCCAGGTCACGGGTGCGCTCGGCGATGCGGTGTTCCAGCGCATCGGCCAGCGAGCGCAGTTCGCGCGCCGCATTCTTGTAGCTGGTGATGTCCGCATAGCTGGTGACGAAGCCGCCATCAGGCAGGGGATTGCCGCGGATCTCCAGCACCGTGCCGTCGTCCTTTTCGCTCTCGCGCATGTGCGGGCGGCCACTGCGCAGGTGGTTCAGGCGGCGCTCGATGGCCTCGTCCACCGGGCCGGGACCGAGCAGGCCACGACGGGCATTGAAACGGAATAGTTCCTCGATCGGCCGGCCCACGCGCACCAGGTCTGCCGGGAACCGGAACAGTTCCAGATAGCGCGAATTCCACGCGACCAGGCGCAGGTCGCGGTCGATCACCACCACACCCTGCGGCAGGTGTTCGAGGCTGCGGCTGAGACCACTGTCGGCGTCGGTGGCGGCCTGCAGCAGGCCATCCTGTGCGGTGCGCAGCTCCTGTGCGTGCTGCTTGAGCAGGGTTTCCAGTTCGCGGCGGCTGCGCAGGCGATGCTTGGCCAGGCGCCTGCGCTGCTGCACGAACAGCACCAGGAAGCCCAAGGCCAGCCACGCGGCACCGCCGGTCAGGGCGGCCGCGCGACCGGCAGCAGTAGCGGCGCCGGCGTCGTGCAGCAGGTGCAGGTTCCAGCCCTCGGCGGGCAGCGCCAGGCTTTGCCACAGCATCGGCTGCGGCAGCGCAGGATCCAGCAGCCGCACCATGCGGCCGCCATCGGACAGCACGTCTTCGGTACGTGCACGCAAGGGCTGCAGGGCACGGTCGGCGTACTGACGTGCATCGAGCATTTCGCGGCGCTCACCGGCACGCAGCGGACGCAGCAGCCGGTAGCGCCAGCTGTCCCGGTTGGACAGGAACACGACGTCATGGTCGTCGCTGGCCAGCACCACGTCCGGGCTGCTCAACCATTCCTGTTCCAGCGCGGACAGCTCGACCTTGATCACCACCACGCCGAGCCGCTTGCCGTCATCCTCGATGGCCTGCGAAAGGTAATAGCCGGGCACGCCGGTAGTCATGCCGATGCCGTAGAAGCGGCCACGGCCCTGCGCCAGCGCCTGGCGGTAGTAGGGGCGGTAGCTGTAGTTCTCGCCGACGTTGCTGGTCGGTTGGTCCCAGTTGCTGGCCGCCACCGCCACACCATCGTGGCCGACCAGGGTCAGGGTCGAGGCCCGGGTGACTTCATTGGCACGTTGCAGCTTCAGGTTCAGTCGCTGCCGTTCGCCGGGCGAGGGCGGCACACGCAGTGCGTGCAGCAGATCCGGATCCAGCGCCATGACCTGCGGCAAGGTGCCGAAGCGGTCGATGCGCTGTTGCAGGCCCTGGCCATACAGCTGCAGCTGGCGTTGCACCTGGCTGCTTTCGTCGCCGAGCGCGCGCCGCCAGGCGTAATGGCCAGCGGCGACCGCGCACAGCACGGTGCCACCGACCATCACCAGGATCGTCAGCAACAGCATCCGGTGGCGGCTGAGCCAGTACATGGCGGCAGTCTACGCAGGGCCGGCGGGCGTGGCGTGCACGCCCGCCGGGGTCTGACGTGGAAGGGGTCAGAAGTGCATCTGCGCGCGCAGTTCGAAGATCTCCGGCGTGCTGTGCACGCCACGACGGCTGGCGTCGACCTTCACGTAGTTGGCCTGGAACTTGAAGTGGCTGGTCAGGTACCAGTTCGCACCCAACGTCAGGTCGTGCTGGCGGCCACCCAGGATGTCACCATCGTCGAGGTCCAGGCGGCTGTAACGCGCCACCAGTTCGACCGCACCGTAGTTGTGCGCCGGCTTGATGTTGGCCACCGCGCCGGCGTTGTACGGCCGTGATTCGCCGGTCAGCACCCAGCTGGCCATCGCGTACTGGCCGCTGCCGGTGAAGTCGGGCTTGCCGTCATGGCGGGTGACCGTGGCGCGCAGCGCTTCGGCCTGCAGCGAGAACGGGCCGCGGATCCAGATGCCTTCCAGGCCGGTGCGGCGGATCTGGTCGGCGGTGACCAGCGCGCCGGAATCGACGTAGCGGATGTCGGTCAGGCCGGCTTCCGGGCGCGCGCGCAGGCGGGCGCTGGCCTCGTGGTGCACGTCGCGGCCATCGCTGTAGCCGCGTGGGTTCTCCTGCGAGTAGGCCAGGCCCAGGTGGATAACGTCACCTGGTGCCTTCACCGGCGTCCACACCGCACGCACCGCCTGGGTGGTGCCGGGGTTGTCGCCCTGCAGGTCCTTGCCGCCATAGGCGCCGGCCTGCAGCAGGTACTGCGGGCGCTCCAGCACCCATTCCACACCGGTACGGCGGCCTTCGTAGAAGGCCTGCACCGGCAGCGAGGTTTCCAGGAAGCTGCCGGCACGCGAAGAGGTGTTCGCATCCAGGCCGACCGGGGTCTTCATGTAGCCGAAGCGGAAGCGGCCGACGTCACGGCCGAAGAAGGCCTTGCTCTCGAAGCGCACGAACACGTCCAGCCAGGTATCGGCCTGGAAGTCGTAGTAGACCATCGCGTCGTACACGCCCTTCTTCTTCAGCGTCGCACCGAATTCCTTGCGGCGCACGGCGTCGTCGTCCTCGAGGCCACTGGCCGAGGAAAAGTCGTTGTAGTCGTAGGCGATGTTGGCGGTAGCGGCCAACTCGGTGCCGTCGCCGAAGGTGTACTTGGTCGGCCAGTTGTCGAAATCCGCAGCCGAAGCGAGGGCGGGTAGGGCGGCCAGCGACAGGGCCAGCAAGGTGGGATTCGGGCGCATGTTGGGTGCGGCTCTCTCAGATTGCGTGTGGACAGGACATCAACGGCCGCAGGGGCCGAAACTTTCGCAGGGACATGCCCAGCCGTTCAGCCCGGGCCACCGGCCTTCCCGTTTCTGGGCGGTGCGGCGCCAGTGTAGGCACCTGTGCCACCTGAACCGGGGGGCTAGTACCAATAGGTTATCTGCGCCGGCGTGCCTGGCGCGTACAAAGGCGTCCATTGGTCGCACCCCCTGTGCGTGCAGTACAGGGCCTGCGGTCAGTTTCCACGGTAACGGCTCCCGTGCAGTCCCGGGGCCGTACGTGCCTGAAAACGCCCCTTCCGGAGTCCGCCATGCACATCCCGACCGCAGCACCGGTGCCTGCAAAGCCGTTGCCGATCTATCGCCAGCTGTACTTCCAGGTGATCGTGGCGATCGTGCTGGGTGCCATCCTCGGCCACTACGAACCGCTGGTCGGCGAGAAGATGAAGCCGCTCGGCGATGCCTTCATCAACCTGGTGAAGATGATCATCGCGCCGGTGATCTTCCTCACCATCGTCACCGGCATCGCCAGCATGACCCACCTGCGCACGGTGGGCCGGGTGTTCGCCAAGGCAATGGCGTACTTCCTGTTCTTCTCCACGCTGGCGCTGATTGTCGGCATGATCGTGGCGCACGTGGTGCAGCCCGGCGCCGGCATGAACATCAATCCGGCCGAGCTGGACCAGACCGCAGTGCACAGCTACGTCGAGAAGTCGCATGACCTGACCCTGGTCGGCTTCCTGATGGACATCATCCCGAAGACGCTGCTCAGCGCTTTTGTCGATGGCAACATCCTGCAGGTGCTGTTCGTGGCCGTGCTGTTCGGCATCGCGCTGGCGATGGTGGGCGACAAGGGCAAGCCGGTGCTGAACTTCCTGGAGGCGCTGGTCGCCCCGGTGTTCAAGCTGGTGCACATCCTGATGAAGGCTGCCCCGATCGGTGCCTTCGGTGCGATCGCCTTCACCATCGGCAAGTACGGCGTCGGCTCGCTGATCAACCTGGCCTGGCTGGTGGGCTCGTTCTACCTCACCGCGTTCCTGTTCGTCGCGGTGATCCTGGGCCTGGTCTGCCGCCTGTGCGGCTTCTCGGTGTTCAAGCTGGCGCGCTACCTGAAGGCCGAACTGCTGCTGGTGCTCGGCACCTCCTCGTCGGAGTCGGCGCTGCCGTCGCTGATGGAGAAGATGGAACGCGCCGGCTGCAGCAAGTCGGTGGTGGGCCTGGTGGTCCCGACCGGCTACTCGTTCAACCTGGACGGCACCAACATCTACATGACCCTGGCGGCACTGTTCATCGCCCAGGCCACCAACACCGAACTGACCCTGGGCCACCAGATCGCCCTGCTGCTGGTCGCCATGCTCAGCTCCAAGGGCGCGGCCGGTGTCACCGGCGCCGGTTTCATCACCCTGGCCGCCACCCTGGCCGTGGTGCCGGAGGTGCCGGTGGCTGGCATGGCGCTGATCTTGGGCGTGGACCGGTTCATGAGCGAATGCCGCTCGCTGACCAATTTCATCGGCAATGCGGTGGCCACCGTGGTGGTCTCGCGCTGGGAAGGCGCGCTGGACCGCAACCGCCTGCAGCTGGCGCTGGATGGCCGCGAGAGCGAACTGCCGCCGCCGGTCGATGCGCTGCCCGAGGCGCTGCCGGCCAAGGGCTGATCCAGGTGTGTGGTACCGCGGGGCCGATCACGTCAGTGGTACGGCCCCGCGGCGTTTCAGGGCGTCCCATGGCTGTCATGGGCAGCGCCGAAGCTGGTATCGCGGTACCGTCGCATACGGCACGGAATTGTGCGGTCGCAGCATGCTTGCGACAGGATAGCGACAGGTCCGGACGCTCCAACGGGGGTATCATCCCCTGTCCCTTCTGCCCATTCATGTAACCCACATCGATGTCCAACGAAGATTTCAAACAGGCCGCCCTCGATTACCACCGGATGTCCCCGCCGGGAAAGATCAAGGTTTCCGCTACCAAGCCCATGCTGACCCAGCGCGACCTGTCGCTGGCGTATTCGCCGGGCGTGGCGTACGCCTGTGAAGCGATCAAGGCCGACCCGCAGCAGGCCAGCGAGCTGACCGCCCGCGGCAACCTGGTGGCGGTGATCTCCAACGGCACCGCGGTGCTGGGCCTGGGCAACATCGGCGCGCTGGCCGGCAAGCCGGTGATGGAAGGCAAGGGCGTGCTGTTCCAGAAGTTCGCCGGCATCGATGTGTTCGACATCGAAGTGGATGAGACCGACCCGGACAAGCTGGTCGACATCATCGCCTCGCTGGAACCGACCTTCGGCGGCATCAACCTGGAGGACATCAAGGCGCCGGAATGCTTCGTGGTCGAGCGCAAGCTGCGCGAGCGCATGAAGATCCCGGTGTTCCATGACGACCAGCACGGCACGGCGATCATCGTCGGCGCGGCCGTGCTCAACGCGATGGCGATCACCGGCAAGAAGATCGAGGAAGTGAAGCTGGCGACCACGGGCATGGGCGCGGCCGGCATTTCCTGCGTGAACATGCTGGTGCAGCTGGGCCTGAAGCCGGAGAACATCCTGGCCTTCGATCGCGAGGGCGTGATCCACACCGGTCGTACCGACCTGGACCCGGAAAAGCAGCGCTATGCGCGTGACACCGACAAGCGCACCCTGGCCGAGATCGTCGACGGCGCGGACATTTTCCTGGGCCTGTCGGCACCGGGCATCCTGACCGCCGACATGGTCAAGACCATGGCGCCGGATCCGGTGATCTTCGCGCTGGCCAACCCGACCCCGGAAATCATGCCGGAGGTGGCGCGCGCTGCGCGTCCGGACGCGATCATCGGCACCGGCCGTTCGGACTACCCGAACCAGGTCAACAACGTGCTGTGCTTCCCGTACCTGTTCCGTGGTGCGCTGGACGTGGGCGCCACCGCGATCAACGAGGAAATGAAGATCGCCTGCGTGCGTGCCATTGCTGCACTGGCACGCCGTGCAGCCACCGACATGGGTTCGGCCTACGGCGGCGAGACCCCGAGCTTCGGCCGTGAATACCTGATCCCGCGCCCGTTCGACCGCCGCCTGCTGGTGGAACTGTCGGCCGCCGTGGCCCAGGCCGCGATGGATTCGGGCGTGGCCTCGCGCCCGATCGAGGACATGGGCGCCTACCGCGACAAGCTGGCCCAGTTCGTCTACCGCACCAGCCTGATGATGAAGCCGGTGTACGACCGCGCGCGCAGCGACAAGCAGCGCGTGGTGTACGCCGAGGGCGAAGAGGAAGTGGTGCTGCAGGCGGTGCAGAACGTGGTCGATGACGGCCTGGCGCATCCGATCCTGATCGGCCGCCCGGAAGTGATCGAGTCGCGCATCGAGCGCCTCGGCCTGCGCCTGAAGATCGGCGAGAACGTTGAAGTCACCAACATCAACGATGACCCGCGCTTCAACGAATACTGGCAGTACTACCACGGCCTGACCGGCCGTCGTGGCGTGACCGTGGCCGCGGCGAAGAACCTGATGCGTTCGCGCCCGACCCTGATCGCAGCGGTGATGGTGGCCCGTGGCGAGGCCGATGCGATGCTGACCGGCATCGTCGGCCGCTTCCACAAGAAGCTGGGCTACGTGCGCAGCGTGCTGCCGCTGGAGCCGAAGGTCACCTCGACCTCGGCGATGACCGGCGTGATCAACCAGCAGGGCGTGTTCTTCTTCGTCGATACCCACGTGCAGGAAGACCCGACCGCCGAGCAGCTGTGCGAGGCGACCCTGCAGGCGGCCTATCGCATGAAGCTGTTCGGCATCGAGCCGAAGGTGGCGCTGCTGTCGCACTCCAACTTTGGCAGCCATGATTCGAAGGATGCGCTGAAGATGCGCCAGGTGCGCGAGCTGCTGCTCAAGCGCAACCCGCGCCTGAACGTGGATGGCGAAATGCAGGGCGACACCGCATGGGATGAAGCGCTGCGCCAGAAGCTGCTGCCGGGCTCGACCCTGCAGGGCCGCGCCAACCTGTTCGTGCTGCCGAACCTGGAAGCGGCCAACATCGCTTACAACCTGGTGCGGGTGTTCACCGACGGCGTGGCGATCGGCCCGATCCTGATGGGCGTGAACAAGCCGGTGCACATCCTGACCACCAGCGCGACCTCGCGCCGGATCCTGAACATGACCGCCATTGCGGCGGTCGATGCGCAGATCCGCAAGCAGATCGAAGCGGAAAAGAAGGCGTAAGCCTTCGTTCCGCTGCGATCTGCAGAAACGCGCCCTTCGGGGCGCGTTTCGTTTCCGCCCAGCGGAAACCGGATCGGGTAGCGCCGGGCCATGCCCGGCGAGCGCGCAGCGCGGCGCTTCTCGCATTCCGCCGGGCATGGCCCGGCGCTACCCGATGAATTGCAGTCCGGCGGTCATTTCCCTGCAACGCCGCTGCGGCCCAATACGCCCACGCGGCCCGGCCGTGGGAAGGGACCGGACCGGCCTTCCCACCCTGGGCCCGACCAACTTCCCATCGGCGAGGGTGTCATGCGCAATCGAGTGACGCGGCGGTACTTCCAGCAGCTGTTCGCGCTGTACGCCGGTTTCGTGCAGTCGCGCTGAGGCGCCGGCGACAGCGTGGGTGTCAGCGCCGCTTGCCGCGGCGTGCAGGGGCCGGCGGCGGAGCGTCGGAACGCGGCTTGGCGTACTGCGCCCACAGCGCCGGCAGTGCCTTGCCGGTGTGCTTCTGCCACAGCGCCGGTGCATAGCGGCCGTCGCGCAGGGCCTTGTCCAGTGCCAGCACCAGGCCCGGATGTTCGGCGTCGGCCCATTTCAGGAACGCACCGGTGACCCGGTAGCCGCTGTCGAAGTTCTGCCCCTTCTCGACCTTGCCCGGCAGTGCCCAGCCCGCGGCGGCATTGTCCATGCCGTAGCGGTCGCGTGCGTAGTCGGCGATGCCTTCCACCAGCCAACCCGGCACCCGTGCGTCGCCATAGCCCGGATAGCCCTGCACGATGTGCATGGCCTCATGGGTGACCAGGTCGATGTCGTTGGGGTGCTGCGCCAGCCAACCCGGGTTGATGGTGATCGTTGCGGCCTGGTCCTTGTCACCGACGAAGGCGATCCCGGTGTAGGCCGGGTCGATCACGATGCGCACCATCGACGGCGCGGCCGGGTGGAAGTCCGCACGTTCGCGCAGGTAGGCGAAGTAGAACGTATCGATCACCCGCTTGCGCTGCGGCGCGGCCAGGGCGCCACGGGCGTCCTGGTAGTTCAGCGTCACGCCATCGCGGGTCAGCTGCGCATCAAAGGCCTGGGTCTGGCCGAAGCTGGAGAAGGAAAGGGCAACAAGGGCCAGAGGCAGCAGACGGTAGCGCATGGGGCTCATTGTACGGCGCTGGGCGCCAACAGTTCGATCTCCGCCAGCGGCAGCCGGCCCGGTGCGGCCAGGCGCAGCCGATACTCGCTGTAACGGCCGGGTTTGGCGATGCGGAACGGTCGGGTCTGGCGGGCAGACTCGAAGGCTTCGCCGCTGCGCTGGTCGAGCACGATCCAGCGGCCGTTGCCACTGCGCGCTTCCAGCGTCCATTCGCCGCCCTGGATGCGGCCGTCACCGCTGGTGAGCGTGTACATGGTCGGCGCGCCGTCACCCAGGCCGGTCAGTGCGATGGTTGCGCCGCCGCCCAGGCCGACGGTGGTGGCTGCATCGTCATCGACCAGCGCCGGCAGGGCGCGGCCATCGGCCAGCGTCGCCTTGGCGCCACTGCCGAGCAGGTCGTGCAGCAGCTGCGGGCGCTGGCCCCGCGCGGTCAGCGAGCGCGGCACGTCATCCACGCCGCTGCCCCAGCGCGACGGCTGCGGCCCCATCACGAAGTCCAGCGTCGCGCCCTTGGCGATCAGCTCGTGCGGCACCCAGGTCTTCGTCCACGGCTTGCCATTGATCTTCAGCGACTGCACGTAGACGTTCTCGCGTGAGTTGTTGGCCGCGTTCACGGTCAGCACCGCACCGCCCTGCAGTTCCACCCTCGCATGTTCGAATGCCGGTGAACCGATCACGTACTCCGGGGCGCCCATGCGCAGCGG
This sequence comes from Stenotrophomonas sp. YJH_SMC_53, assembly GCF_059369995.1. Taxonomy (NCBI): domain Bacteria; kingdom Pseudomonadati; phylum Pseudomonadota; class Gammaproteobacteria; order Lysobacterales; family Lysobacteraceae; genus Stenotrophomonas; species Stenotrophomonas sp. YJH_SMC_53. The sequence continues at coordinate 421,316 of NZ_JCAFTF010000001.1, forward strand.
ATACAGGCCCAGCGAGGCCAGCACGTACCACGCGGAGGTCTCGCCGTTGTCCTCGTCGCCCGGATAGCCCTGGCCGATCTCGCTGCCCACATACAGCCGCGACAGGATCTCGCGCACGTGCTGCTGGGTCTTCCACGGCTGCCCGGCGTACAGGTACATCCATGGGATGTGGTGCGCCGGCTGGTTGCTGTGTGCGTACATGCCCATGCGCACATCGCGCGCTTCGGTCATTTCGTGGATGGTGCCGCCATAGGATCCGGCAAACGCGGGGTCGGCGGTTTCCGGCGTGGAGAAGAAGGCATCCAGCTTCGCTGCCAGCTTGTCACGGCCACCATAGAGCGCGGCGAGTCCTTCGCCATCGTGGGCGGCGGTGAAGGCGAAGGTCCAGCCATTGGATTCGGTGTAGTCGTGGCCCCACACGCGCGGGTCGTAGGACTTGGCGTCCACGCGCCACTGGCCATCGGCGTTGCGGCCCTGGAAGAAGCCGGCGGCCGGATCGAACATCGTCGCGTAGCTGGCGGCGCGATGGCGGAAGTAGTCGGCCTCGGTGCTGTAGCGCTCGCGTGCGGCCGGCGTGGTTGCGCGCTTGGCCAGAGCGTCGGCCATGTTGGCGATGCCGAAGTCATTCAGTGCGCCTTCCATCGTCCACGACATGCCTTCGTGCACGTCCGCGCTGGCGTAGCCACGGAAGGTCGAACGGTCCATGCCCTTGCGGCCGACATGGCGGTCGGGGGGGACCACGGTCGCGTTCTTCAGCGCGGCGGCGTAGGCCTCGGCCGGATCGAAGCCGCCGATGCCCTTCAGCCACGCATCGGCGAAGGCAACGTCCGAACTGGTGCCGACCATCAGGTCGGCGTAGCCCGGCGACGACCAGCGTGCGATCCAGCCACCGGCACGGTACTGCTCGATGAAGCCCTGCACCATCTGCCCGGCATCGTCGGGCGTGAACAGCGCATAGGCTGGCCAGGTGGTGCGGAAGGTGTCCCAGAAGCCGTTGTTGACGAACACCTTGCCATCGCGCACGCCGGTGAAGCTGCGGTTCGCGCTGCCTTCGGTGTTGTCGTCGCTGGCGCTGGCCTGGTTGGCGTAGCGCCAGTCAGGCGCGGCCGCGCTGCCGGCATTCTCGTGGCCGGAGTTGGGATACAGGTACAGCCGGTACAGGCTGGAATACAAGGTGGTCTTCTGGTCGTCAGTGGCATCGCCGATGTCGAAGCGGGCCAGGCGCGCGTCCCATGCATCCTGCGCACGGCCGGCCACGCTTTCCAGCGTGTCGGCGGCGGAGATTTCCAGCGCCAGGTTGTGACGCGCCTGTTCCACCGAGATCAGCGAGGTCGCGATGCGCATCGTCACCTGCCGGTCGCTGCCAGCATCGAACTTGATGTAACCGGTCGGGCGGCCGGTGTCGAGGCGGCCGCTGCTGCGCCACGGCTTGTCGAAGCTGGCCACCACGTACATGCGGCTGGCGCCGTTGGACAGGCCACTGCGCGTATCGGTGTAGCCGCTGAGGGTCTGCGTGGCCGTGTCCAGGGTCAGGCCACCACGCGCATCGACATTGTCGAACAGCAGGTTGGCGTCGCCGCCCTCGGGGAACTCGAAGCGGAACAGCGCGGCATGGTCGGTCGGTGCGATGGCAGCAGCGATGCCATTGTCGAAGCGCACGTCGTAGCGGTAGGGGCGCGCGCTTTCATGACGGCGGTCGAACGACAGCGCGCGCTTGCGGCGGTCGGCGTCCGGCACGCCACGGCTGGCCGAGGGCATCACCTGGAAGGTCTGGCGGTCGCCCATCCACGGGCTGGGCTGGTGGCTCAGTGCCAGTGCCTGCAGCTGCGGGCGGTTCTGCGCATCGTTCTGTTCGTTCCAGCGGTACAGCCAGTTCAGTGCGCCGGCGTCGGTCACCGGGGTCCAGAAGTTGAACCCGTGCGGCACCGCCGTGGCCGGGAAATTGTTGCCGCGCGAGAAGGTGCCGTTGGCCTGGGTGCCGCGGGTGGTCAGCACCCAGTCGGAGACGCGCTGCGGCCGCTGCCGCGGTTGGGCATCCAGGCGCACGTCATCAATCCAGCCAGAGACCGGCGCGCCCTCGGCACTGGCTACCTCCAGCTCGATCGCCACCACGCGGCGGCCCTTCAGCGTGGGCACGTCGCCCAGCCGCACTGCCTTGCGGGCCCATTGTTGCGGGTACAGCGTCTTCGATTCGCCCTGCGCGCGTGCGCCGATCGCCACGCCATGCTGGTCGCGTGCCGCACCGGCCGAAACGCGGCTGCCATCGTCCAGCAGCAGGTCCAGCGATACATAGGTCGAGGCGACGGTGTCCTTGCCGACGATTTCCGGCAGCACCAGCCACGACAGCGTGGTATCGGCCTCGATGGGCAGGTCGGCCTTGAACAGTTCGCGCCGCGCGCTGCCGCCTTCGCTGCTGTAGCGCAGCGCATGCAGGCCGCTGTAGCCGGCGTTGCGCTTGGCGGCGTAGGGCGCGGCCGGTCCATTGCCGATCGTGACCTGAAGCGCACCGGTGGCCTGCGCCGGTACAGGTTCGCCCGGTTCGAACGAGGTCTGCAACCCCTGCGCCCGCGCCGGCATCGCAGTGGTCGCACAGGCCAGGGCCAGGGCGAGCGGAAGCAGGGCGCGGCGCGGATCGGACAGGGTCATGCAAGGGTCTCCCGGAAGGGCTGGCGGCGGGCGAACCCGCATCGGCGGACACCACGGACAGCATCGCTCCGCCCGCCAGGCTGGCAGTGGAAGAGGCGATGCCGGTCCGGTGGGGGCGGGCCATGCGATCGGGTTGGATTGGGTGGGTCGGGGTGCGACCTGGCCCGATCCTGCAACAGCCGCCGCGCGCTGGCAAGTGCCATTTAGTTCGATCCAAATGCGGGAAATATCGCTGGAGTCGATTCTGGCGAGCGAACCTGCCGGAACGACCGCGAAATCCCCGGAATCGCCGCCGCCCGGCGTGCGGTGGGGAGATGCGAGGCATCGGCGGCGGCGTGCAAAGGCCCGTTGCGGGGCAATGTCGTTGCGGCCCAGATGCTAGAATCATGGGCCTCGCAACCCGTTCACCGAATCCGCCATGAGCCATACCGCCACCGCGCCCGCCAACGCCGAGAAGCGCTATACCGTGCACCGCAGCGATCTGCCGTTGAGCTGCCCGACCCCGGAAATGGCGCTGTGGAACTCGCATCCGCGCGTGTACCTGCCGATCGAAGACGAGCCCAACGGCGAAGCGCAGTGCCCGTACTGCGGTTCCGTGTTCGTGCTGGCCGACTAAACGGCGGCCCCTTCGATGCGCCGATTGACCGTGGTGCAGTTGCTGCCGGCGCTGCACTCCGGTGGTGTCGAGCGCTCGACCCTGGAAATCGCTGCGGCCCTGGTTGCCGCCGGCCATCGCGCGCTGGTGGTGTCTGCCGGTGGCCGCCTGGTGCAGCCGCTGCTGGACAGTGGTGCCGAGCACCTCACCCTGGATATCGGCCGCAAGTCGCTGCTGACCCTGCGCCATCTGCCGACCCTGCGCCGGCTGTTTGCCGAAGTTGGTGCGGACATCGTGCATGCCCGTTCGCGGCTGCCGGCCTGGTTGGGCCTGTACGCGATCCGCGCCATGCCCGCCGCACAGCGCCCGCATTGGGTGACCACCGTGCACGGGTTGAACTCGCCCAGCCGCTACAGCGCGGTGATGACCAGTGGCGAACGCGTGATCTGCGTGTCCAACACCGTGCGCGCCTACGTGCAACGCCATTACCCGACGGTGCCGGAAGAAAAACTGCGGGTCATACCGAGAGGTGTCGACGTCAACCAGTTCCCGCGCGTGGCGCGCGCCGACCGCCGCCCGCGGCTGGCGCTGGCGGCCGACTACCCGTGGCTGGCCCAGGTCGAAGGCCCGCTGCTGCTGCTGCCGGGGCGCGGCACCCGGCTGAAGGGCCACACCCACGCGCTGCAGCTGCTGGCCGACGTGCGTGCCGCCGGCGTGCCTGCCCAGCTGTGGATGCTGGGCACCGACGAACCCGGGCGCGAGGCCTACGTGGCTGACCTGCGCCGCCAGGCCGCGGCACTGGGCGTGGCCGAGGCCGTACAGATCAGCACGCCTACCGTCCGCATCGCCCAGGCCTACGCCGCCAGCGATCTGGTGCTGCAGCTGTCGGACAAGCCGGAAGCCTTTGGCCGCACCGTGGTTGAGGCGCTGTCGGTCGGTCGCCCGGTGCTGGGCTGGGACCACGGTGGCGTCGGCGAACTGCTGCTGCAGCTGCAGCCCAGCGGTGCGGTGCCGCTCGGCGACGCGCGCGCGCTGGGTGAACGTGCGCTGGCCCTGCTGGCGCAGCCGCCGTCCCTGCCGACCCGCATCCCGTTTACCCTGCAGGCCATGCAGCGCGATACCCTCCGCCTCTATGCCGATCTCGCCGGCTGACCCCGCTGCCATCGTGCGCGACGACCGTGCCGGGCGCTGGGCGCCCTGGTGGGTGCTGGCGTACGTGGCGATGTGGCCGCTGCCGGGCATTGCCGAAACCGTGCTGGGCCTTGGCGCGGTCTATGCTGCCGCGCGCATGGTGATGCGCCGGCTGCAGCGCCGCCCGCACCTGTTGAGCACGGCGGCGTGGGCGCTGACCTCGATCCTGTTCCTCGGCTACTGGCTGCCGCAGGCGTTTTCGGCCATCGATGCGATCGACCCTTCGGCCTCGTGGACCAAGGCGGCCGCCGGACTGCGCTACCTGCCCTTCATGTGGCTGGTGGCGATCGCGGTGGCCACGCCGGAACGGCGGCGCTTGACCTTCGGTGGCCTGGCGCTGATCACCGGCGTGTGGACGCTGGACGCGCTGGTGCAGGCGCTGGCTGGCACCAGCCCGTGGTTCTGGTCGCTGGAACACCTGAAGCTGGCCGTGAGTGGCCACGCGTTGTGCCCGGCCGACGAAGCCGCACTGGCCGACCGCCTCAGTGGCGCGCTTGGACCCTGCAATCTGAAATTCGGCCAGGTGCTGGCCAGCCTGTCACCGTTCCTGCTGCTGCCGATGGCGCGGCGTTTCGGCAATGCAGGGTGGCTGCTGGCCGCTGCAACACTGGGGTGCGTGCTGCTGCTGGCAGGTTCGCGCGCCTCGTGGATCACCTTTGTGCTGGTGCTGGCCTACAGCGGCGTGCGCCAGTTCGGCTGGAAGCGGCGGCTGCTGCTGGCCCTGGTGGCAGCGCTGGGTACGGCCGCACTGACAGCGGGCGTGCCGCAGCTGCGCGAGCGTGTCGCGCGCACGGCGCAGGCATGGAACGAAGACGGGCAGGGCGTTGACGAGGCGCTTTCGGGGCGCGCGCGCATCTGGACCGCAGCGGTGTGCATGATCGAGGAGCATCCGGTCAACGGTGTCGGTGCGCGCGGCTTCCGCGATGCGTATCCGGCCTGCGTGTCAGATGAGGGTCCCGCCGTGTGGGGCAGCCAACCGGCGTTGCACGCCCACCAGATCGTGCTGGAAATCCTTGCCGAGACCGGCGTTCTGGGCCTGCTGCTGTGGTTGGCGGCGGTGGCGCAGGCCTGGCGGGCCTGGCGCTATGCCCCGGCGGCTGCGCGTGATCGCGCCCGACCGGCGATGCTGGCGCTGGCGGTTACGGTGTTCCCGCTCAATACGCACCTGGCGTTCTATTCCGCGTTCTGGGGTGGCCTGACGGTGCTGCTGGCAGCCCTGTTCGCCGGCAGCCTGCTGGCCCGCGACGCAGATGATTCCCCGCCGGTGAAGTGACCGCGCATCCGCGCATGGTAGGGATCAACCATGGAGTCGATCAGTAGATCCATGCCATGCGTGGATGAGGCTTTCCCGACCTGAACACGGTGACATCTCCACTATCGGTGCCCCGGCAGTTCGCGCACGCTGGAGTCATGGCCAGCCCCAGACTTCGCTACGGTCGGTATTCCCGATCCGGCACCGTGTATTCATTGACCACAGCAACCCTCGGCCGCGAACCGTTGTTCGCCGATGCGGCAAACGTGGCGATCCTTATCGACACCCTGCGCTTCGTAGAGCGCAAGGGCTTCAGCCACAGCCTCGCCTGGGTGGTCATGCCCGACCATCTGCACTGGCTGATGGAGCTGCGCGGAGTAACCCTGGCCGAGTGTATGGCCCTGCTCAAATCACGCAGCAGCCGACTGCTGAACCGGCGATTGGAGCGACGAGGGGCGCTGTGGCAGCACGGTTACCACGATCATGCCGTACGCAGCGATGAATCCCTTCATGAGAAGGCGATGTACATCCTGGCCAATCCGGTCCGTGCGGGCCTGGCCGGCACGTTGGGTGAGTACCCGCACGCATGGTGCCGTTGGCCGTTGTAGGTGCCGGCACCCGGATGTAGAGCATCCACGCATGGCGTGGATCTACTTCAGAATGCTCCGCGTCATCAAATCCACGCCATGCGTGGACGAAACCCTCCCGCCCCACCGTTATTTGTAGAAATCACTCCGGCCACCGGGCTGGCGCTTGAAGCGGCGGTGGATCCACAGGTACTGGTCGGGAGCCTCGCGCACCATCGCTTCGATGGCCTGGTTGACCCGCGTGGTATCGGCTTCCACATCCTCGCTGGGGAAGTTCTCCAGCGGCGCGCCGATCTTCAGGAAGTACTTTCCGCCTTCGCGCCGGTGGAAGTACGGAATCACCGCACAGCCGGTCATGCGCGCCAGCTGATGGGTGGCGGTGATGGTCGAAGCGGTGTGGCCGAAGAACGGCACGAACACGGTGTCCTTGCCCCGCATGTCCTGGTCTGGCGCGTACCAGAGGAAGCCGCCCTTCTTCAGGTGGCGCACGGTCGCGCGGATGTCCTCGTTGGCGAACATCGCCTTGGCATAGCGCAGGCGGCCGAACTTCACCGCCCACTCGTACACCGGGTTCTTGTGCTTGCGGTACATGCCGGAAAGATCGACGTAGTCGCACAGCAGGCGGCCGCACATTTCCAGGGTCATGAAGTGGCCGGAGACCAGCAGGACGCCGCGGCCTTCGGCCTGCATCTGCCGCAGGTGTTCCAGGCCTTCGATCCGTACCTGCGGGCGGATGCTGTCGATGCTGCCCCACCAGGCGCGGATGCACTCGAACACGCCGACGCCCAGCGCATCGAAACTGTCGCGCACCAGGCGCTGCCGCCACGCCTCGTCCTTCTCCGGGAAGCACAGCTGCAGATTGACCTCGGCGGCGCGGCGGCGGCTGCCGAGCAGGCGCCAGGTGATCCAGCCGACGCCCCGGCCCAGCGCGCGCTGCAGCATCCACGGCAGGCGGGCGATGGCGAAGGCGCCGAACATGGCGGCGAACATCGGCCAGTTGCGCGGATCGCGCAGCGACGGGCGGACGGCGGTGGAGGCATCTGACATGGGGCCATTCTACCAAGGCGGCCGCGTGTCTTTCCCGGGGGGCTCCCGTATCCTTGCCGCATGCGTAAAGACCCTGTCGAATGGATCCTGCGCGGCCTGTACTCGGTCGTGCTCTACATCCTGCTGCCGATCACCGTGTACCACCTGGTCTGGCGCGGCTTCCGGGTCCGTGAATACTTCCGGCGCTGGGACGAGCGCTACGCCTCCTATCCGCAGCCCACCGGCCAGCCACGGGTGTGGCTGCACGCGGTCTCGGTGGGCGAGGTCAATGCCGCCGCGCCGCTGGTCAACGCCCTGCGCCAGCAGCGCCCGGACATCCGCTGGGTCATCACCACCATCACTCCGACCGGCTCCGAGCGCGTGCGTGCGCTCTGGGGCGACGCGCTGGACCATGTCTACCTGCCGTACGACGTGCCGGGCAGCGTCAACCGCTTCCTCGGCCATTTCCAGCCCAGCCTGGCGCTGATTCTGGAAACCGAGTTGTGGCCGAACATGCTGTTCGGCTGCCGTGACCGTGGCGTTCCGGTCTACATCCTCAATGCCCGGTTGTCGGCGCGTTCGCTGCGCGGCTACCGGCTGCTGGCCGCATTGATCCGCCGCGCCCTGCGCACCGTCACCTGCGTGGCCGCGCAGTCGCAGGACGATGCCGAGCGCTTCGTGCAGCTGGGGGCGGAGCCCGGCCAGGTGCAGGCACTGGGCAACCTGAAGTTCGACATCACCACGCCGGACGTGCAGGGCTTCGTCGAACAGTTCCATGCACGGGTGCCGGGCGCGCGCCCGGTATGGATCGCCGCCAGTACCCATGATGGCGAAGAGCAGGCGGTGATCGACCTGCACCGGCGCCTGCGCCAGCAGCATCCGGATCTGCTGCTGCTGTGGGCACCGCGCCATCCCGAACGTTTCCCGAAGGTGGAAGCGCTGGCGCGCGAACAGGGCTGGAGCGTGGCGACCCGCCGCGTGGACCAGTGGCCGCACGCCGCCACAGACGTGTTCGTCATCGACACCCTCGGCGAGCTGATGCCGTTCTACGCCTGCGCCCAGGTCGCCTTCGTCGGCGGCAGCCTGCAGGCCATCGGTGGCCACAACCTGCTGGAGCCCGCTGCGATGGGAACCGCGGCGGTGACCGGCCCGCACCTGCACAACTTCGCGGAAATCTCCCGGCGCATGCGCGAGGCCGGTGCGCTGCTGATCGGCGAAGATGTGCAGGCAGTGGGCGACCTGCTGCAGCATCTGCTTGAAGATGCGCAGGCCCGCGAAGACATGGCGCGTGCGGGCTGCACGTTGGTCAGCAATGGCCGTGGCGCGCTGCAGCGCACGCTTGCGCTGGTCGCACCGCACCTGCCACCACCGCGCGAGTGATCCCGGCAGCGCGGCGTCGGCGGCGCTGTGCAGCGTTGTCGTGATCAACTTCATCAATTCTGCTTAGCAACGATTTTTCTGTCGTTGCTGGACCGACCCTGCCGATGGCAGCGTGCCTGCCATCACATCGTGGCGCACGCAGCACCGATTCTGATTCCGCAGGACGACGCAGGCTGCCAGCCTGCTGTCGACCGCGCTTGGGCGGATATCAAGGGAACTTGCGATGGACGGCGACAGGGGCAGGGACGGCACCGGTGGGGCGCGCTTGGGGATGGACCACCTGGCTGTGGTGGCACTGACGCTGCTGGTGGGCGGCAGCGTGATCGCGCTGGTGGGCCAGCACACGGCGGCACAGGCTGGCCCGGCCATCGTACTGAGCCTGTTGCTGGCCGCACTGGGGGCTGGCCTGGTGCTGTGCTGCCTGCAGGATCTGGTGCTGCGACTGCCGGCGGCCGATGGCCTGTACGGGCTGTTGGCCGCCAGCTGGGGGCCACGGGTGGCCATCGTTCTGGGCGCGATCCTGTTGCTTGAGCTGACGGCGACCACGGCGGGCGCGGCACAGTCCATGGCCCGCCATGTACATGCCGTGCTGGCTACCGGAGGCCTCCATGCCAACGACTGGCTGCCCGTGCAGGTAGCGGCGGCCATGGGTCTGCTGATGTTGAGCGCGCTCGCGTTGCTGCCGCCGCGGGGTGTGGCTCTGGCGGCCTGTGCGCTGCTGACGGTGAAGATCGGTGTGGGGGTGTTGCTGCTGGCGCTGGCGGCGCGTCACGTGCACTACGGGCATTGGATTCCCTGGCTGCCTCCGGCGACCGCACCGTATCGCTTCGGGCTGGGGGGCGTGCTGGCGGCTGCGGTGCCGCTGCTGGGCATATTTGCCAGCGTGGGCCTGGCACTGGGCTTTCCTGCGCTGCGCCGCCAGGACGCGATGTGGCAGCCGGCGGTGCTGGCGCTGGTCTCGTTGCTGGCGATGCTGCTGCTGATCGTGCTGGCAGCATTGCAGGCCGGGCTGGTCGAGTTTTCCGCGCTCGCCAGTACCCGGCCACTGGCGGTTGCGCTGCAGGTGCACCCCCAGCTGCAGTGGATGCTGCCATTGTTGCCCCTGGCCGGGGCAGCGGGCCTGGCCGCCCTGCAGTTGGTGCTGCTGATGCTGGCCGTCCGGTTGGCCACATCGTTGTGGCCCCGCGCAGCTGACGCGGCGGGACGATCCCGCACGCGCCTGAGCGCAATGGTGGTTGCGCTGCCGGCGGTGATGCTGGTGCTGGGGCTGCCGCAGGGCACCTTGCCGGCGCTGCCGGGTCCGGCAACGCTGGTGGTGATGGCGGCGCTGTGCCTGGCGGTGCTGCGGCGTCGGGATGACACCCGGCAAGGCGCAGCCGGCTGCGGGCTGATGATGTCGATGCTCGCCCCCTTGGCAGCCGTGCTGTGCGCGCTCGCGGCGTTGGAACGCCTGCGCGCATGGCCGGGCTGACGGTTCGTGGGGCCACGCCGGGGCGCGCGCGTGTGGATGCAGCATCTGCAAAAAAGCCACCCTCGCGGGTGGCTTTTTTGTTGCAGGGGCGACGACTCAGTGCGTGGTCGTGGCCGGGTTGCCCGCGTCCTGGGTCAGCAGCCGATTGACGTCCTGCAGTTCGGCCACGTCCAGCGCACCCAGCGACTGGCTCAGCAGCAGGCGGTTCTGCAGGAAGGTGTAGCGGGCCTGGGCATAGTCCAGCTGCGCCGAGAACAGGATGCGCTGGTTCTGGATCACATCCAGCACGGTGCGGGTACCGACTTCCAGGCCGACCTGCGAAGCGTCGTACGCGCTCTGCGCCGAGACCACCGCCAGGCGGCGGGCTTCCACTTCGCTGATGCCCTGCACCAGGGTCTGGTAGGCATTGCGGGTATTGCGATCCAGGGCACGCTTCTGCTGCTCGTAGCCGTCCTGGGCGATGTCACGCTGCGCCAGCGCCTGGCGCACGCCGGACTGGGTGGCACCACCGGAGAAGATCGGCACGCTCAGGGTCAGGCCGATGCTGTTGGTGCGCGCATCCGGCGACAGCGAGCCGGCACCGGTGCTGTCGCCCCAGGTGGCGCTCTTGCCCCAGCTGCCGCCCAGCGACAGGGTCGGGTAATGACCACCACGGGCAGCCTGCACGCTGGCTTCAGCGGCACTGACCTTCAGCTCCTGCGCCTTCAGCGCCGGATTCTGGGTCGTAGCCTGCTGCACCAGCTCGTCGATGTTGCCGCGGTTGGCCGGCACTTCCGGGCGGAAGTCCGCCGGCAGGCCACGCAGGTTGGTCACCGGCTGGCCGGTCAGTTCGGTCAGGGCCTGGTAGTTATCGGCCAGGGTGTTCTGCGCGATGATGGTGTTGGCGCGCGCCTGGTCGTACTGGGCGCGTGCTTCGTGCACGTCGGTGATCGGCGCCAGGCCCACTTCCAGGCGCTTGTCGGCGAAGTCGAACTGCTTCTTCGCGGCCGCTTCATTGGTCTGTGCAGCGTTCAGCGATTCGATCGCCACCAGCACGTTGAAGTAGGCCGCCGAGGTGCGCACGATCAGGCTGTCGTTGGCCGAATCGAGGGTGAAGTCCGCCGCCTTGCTCAGCTCGCGCTGCGAACGCAGGTTGTTGATCTGGGTCCAGTTGAACAGCGTCTGGCTGCCGTCGATCGTGTAGGTGCGGCGCTTGTTGGTGAACGAGCCGGAGTTGGCGTCGGCGTTCGGCTCGCTGCGCGTGCGGTTCAGCGCGGCCTGGCCGTTGATCTGCGGCAGCAGGGCGGCACGCGCCTGCACGGCGCCTTCCTTGTCGTACAGCCGGGTCGATTCGGCGGCCGACAGCTGCGGATCGCCGTTGCGGGCCATTTCGTAGACCTGCAGCAGGTCGGCGGCATGGGCGGACAACGGCAGCAGGGCAGTGGCCAGCGCAACAGCGAGGGATCGGCGGATCATTGCGGCTTCCTTGGACTCAGAGGTGGAACTGGGGGGCCGGGGCGGCACCACGCAGGTAATCGATATCGGTCTCGAACAGGGACTCGGAGCTGCCGTCGGCCTTGACCAGCAGGGCCTCCATCGCCGGCGAGCGGCCGTGGATCACGAACAGGCGGCCACCCGGACGCAGCCACGAGGCGAACTGTGACGGCACCACGTCGACCGCACCAGTGACACAGATCACGTCAAAGCGGCGTTCGGTCTGCCAGGACAGGGCATCGGCCACTTCCACGCGGACGTTGGTGCCCAGGCCGGAGGCGTCCAGGCGGGCACGCGCAGCGGAGGCCAGCTCAGGGTCGATTTCCAAGCTCAGCACATCGCGCGCCAGCGCGCCGATGCAGGCCGACAGGAAGCCGCTGCCCGTGCCGATTTCCAGCACTTCGTCACCCGGCTGCAGGTCCAGTGCCTGCAGGGTACGGCCCTCGATGACCGGCTTCATCATCTTCTGGCCGTGGCCGATCGGCAGTTCGACATCGGCGTAGGCCAGTGCCCGGTGCGCGTCGGCGACAAAGGCCTCGCGCGGCAGGCGGGCCAGGACGTCGAGCACCTTGATGTCCAGCACGTCCCAGGGACGGATCTGCTGTTCCACCATCAGTTCGCGGGCGTGGGCGTAATCAATCGTCATGAGGTTCAAATCCAGCGCAGTGGGCCGGCCATTTTACCGGTGCCGGAGGCCGGCGGCGCGCCCAGAGCATCAGCTGCCGGGGGCCGGGGTCGCAGTGCCGGAAGTCATCGCGACCTCCGGTTCGTTCAGTTTTGGTTATTCAGCCGTTCCGGCCCCTCGCGGCGCGTAGGCGCGCAGGAAGAAGTCGATGCTGGCGGTCACGTGGGCAACAGGGTCGCATTCCACGGGCGACAGTGGCATGCCGCACATCATATGCATGTGCACTTCGCCCTTGACCAGGGTCAGGAACTGCTCGCCGGCCAGAGCACAGTCGGGGATATCCAGTTCGCCACGTTCGGCGCGGGCACGCAGGAAATCGGCCAGGGCCTCGCAGGTACGCTCGGGGCCGGCTTTCCAGAACAGCGCGCGCAGGCGTTCGTCGGTCTCCGGCGCCATCATCATGCGCTGGATCGAGATCGCCGCGTCGGAGGTGATCAGCTCGAAGAAGGCCAGGCCGATACCGATCAGCTGGTCGCGCAGCGGGCCGTCCGCGTCGGCTACGAACAGCGCGTCGGGCAGCATTTCAATGCACTTTGACTGCACCGCCTCGGAGAACAGCGTCTCCTTGTCGCCGAAGTGGCTGTACACAGTCAGCTTCGAGACGCCGGCCTGAGCGGCGATGGTGTCCATGCTCACGCCGGTATAGCCCTGTTCGATGAACAGTGCCTTGGCTGCTTCAAGGATCGCCGCGCGCTTGCCGAGGTCCTTGGGGCGCCCGGGTCCGGCGGCCTTGGCAGCGGGCTTGGCCGACGGCTTGCGGGAAATGTGGGAACTCATCGCGACAATACTAGACCAAGCGGTTCGATATTTATACTATACCGGCCGGTTTATTAAATTGGGCCGGCAGTCGCGGCTCCTCCCTTAGTTGCAACCCTGCGTTTTCAGGACGTTGACCGATGAAGATCGTGCGCTGGATGGGCGGTATGGTGTGGATGGCTGCGCTGGCAGCCTGTTCGGGGCAGGAACAGGCGCCACCGGCGGCCGTACCGGTGCTGGTGGTTCACCCCGGCGAGCAGGCCGGGCAGGCGCCGGCGGCGTTCCCGGGCACGGTGCGTGCGCGACAGGAAAGCCCGCTGTCGTTCCGAGTTGGCGGCAACCTGGTCAAGCGCCACGTCGATGCCGGGCAACGGGTGAAGAAGGGCGACGTGCTGGCCGAGCTGGACGTGGCCGACTTCGCGCTGCAGGCCCGTGCCTCGCAGGCGCAGCTGGCGGCAGCCGAAGCCGATCTGGTGCGCGCCCGCGATGACCTCAAGCGTTACCAGGTGCTGGCCGACCAGCAGCTGGTCAGCCGCTCGCAGCTGGACCAGCAGTCCGCCGCGTTCAAGGCCGCGCAGGGCCAGGCCAACGCCGCCCGCGCCAACCTCGATGTGCTCCGCAACCAGGCCGGCTACGCACAGCTGCGTGCGCCGGCCGACGGTGTGATCGCCAGCCGCGAGGCCGAGGCCGGGCAGGTAGTGTCCGCCGGGCAGACCATCTTCAACCTGGCCGCCGACGGTGGCCGCGAAGTGCTGATCGACCTGCCCGAGGCCACCATCCGCGACTATGCTGTGGGCCAACCGGTCGAGGTGGAGTTGTGGAACCGCCCCGGCCAGCGCCTGCCGGGCACGATCCGGGAGATCGCCGCCGCTGCCGATCCGCAGGCACGTACCTATGCCACCCGGGTCAGCCTGCCCGCCGATGCGCTGGCCGACGTCGAACTGGGCCAGAGTGCACGCGTCTACAGCAGCGCCGGTCGCCACGGCACCCTGCAGCTGCCGCTGGGCGCGCTGCAGCGTGGTGCCAACGGTGCCGCCAGCGTATGGGTGGTCGATCCGGGCAACAGCACGCTGAAGGCCGCAACGGTTACCACCGGCGCGTTTGGCAGCGAGACGGTACCGGTACTGTCGGGCGTGAGCGGGGGCGACTGGGTAGTTGCTGCGGGTGGCCACCTGCTGCGGGCCGGCCAGCCGGTGATCGCCGTGGACCGGCAGAACCGTCCCGTTCTGAAGCCGGCTACGCCGGCCGCTGCCGCCAAGGCCAGGGAGTAAGCCGGTGCGCCGCTTCAATCTTTCCGAGTGGGCGTTGTCCAACCGCCCGCTGGTGCTGTTTGCGATGCTGGCTTTCGCGCTGATCGGCGCATGGTCGTACAAGCATCTGGGCCAGTCCGAGGACCCGCCGTTCACCTTCAAGGCGATGGTGGTGCGCACATTGTGGCCGGGGGCGACCGCCGAGCAGGTCTCGCGGCAGGTGACCGAGCCGCTTGAGAAGGCGCTGATGAATACCGGCGAGTACGAGTTCATCCGCTCGTACTCGCGCCCGGGCGAATCGCAGATCATCTTCATGGCGCGCGACAGCCTGCGTTCCAGGCAGATCCCGGACCTGTGGTACCAGGTGCGCAAGCGCGTGGGCGACATCCGCCCGACGCTGCCGCGCGAGATCGTCGGTCCGTTCTTCAACGATGAGTTCGGCGACACCTACGGCAACATCTACGCGTTGACCGGCAAGGGCTTCGACTACGCGGTGATGCGCGACTACGCCGACCGCATCCAGCTGGAACTGCAGCGGGTGCCCGACGTCGGCAAGATCGACCTGGTCGGCCTGCAGGACGAGAAGGTGTGGATCGAACTGTCCAACACCCGGCTGGCCACGCTGGGCGTGTCGATGCAGCAGGTGCAGCAGGCGCTGGCCGACCAGAACGCAGTGACCGGCACCAGCTTCTTCGAGACCGCCACCGATCGCGTGCAGCTGCGGGTGACCGGCCAGTTCAACGACATCGAAGCGATCCGCCAGTTCCCGATCCGCGCCGGCGACCGCACCGTGCACCTGGGCGACATCGCCGAGGTCAAGCGCGGCTTCGCCGATCCGGCGTCGCCGAAGATGCGCTTCATGGGCGAAGAGGCGATCGGCCTGGCGGTGGCGATGAAGGATGGCGGTGACATCCTCAAGCTCGGCGCCAACCTCGATGCCGAGTTCGAACGCCTGCAGAAGACCCTGCCGGCCGGCATGCAGCTGCGCAAGGTGTCCGACCAGCCGCAATCGGTGGAAGAGTCGGTCGGCGAGTTCGTGCAGGTGCTGACCGAGGCGGTGGTGATCGTGCTGCTGGTCAGCTTCTTCTCGCTGGGCCTGCGCACCGGCCTGGTGGTGGGCGTGACCATCCCGCTGGTGCTGGCGATGACCTTCTTTGTCATGCACTACTTCGACATCGGCCTGCACAAGATCTCGCTGGGTGCATTGGTGCTGGCGCTGGGACTGCTGGTGGACGATGCGATCATCGCGGTGGAGATGATGGCCACCAAGATGGAGCAGGGCTACGACCGCCTGCGCGCCGCCAGTTTCGCCTGGGAGTCGACCGCGTTCCCGATGCTGACCGGCACCCTGATCACCGCGGCCGGCTTCCTGCCCATTGCCACTGCGGCATCGAGTACCGGTGAATACACCCGCTCGCTGTTCCAGGTGGTGACCATCGCGCTGGTGGTGTCGTGGATCGCAGCGGTGCTGTTCATCCCTTACCTGGGCGACAAGATGCTGCCGGACCTGTTCAATCCGCAGCCGCCGAAGCCGGGCAGCCTGTCAGCGCGCTGGCACGCCAAGCGCCAGCAGTGGGCCGACCGCTATCCGGCGCTGGCCAATCTGATCGCGCCGCCGCAGCACGGGCACGATCACGATCCGTACCAGCGCCCGTTCTATCGTAGTTTCCGTCGCTTCCTCGATACCTGCCTGCGGCATCGCTGGTGGGTGATCGCGGCGACCATCGGCCTGTTCGTGTTCTCGCTGATGATGTTCCGCTTCGTGCCGCAGCAGTTCTTCCCGGATTCGACCCGGCCGGAACTGATGGTGGACATCGAGCTGGCCGAGGGCGCCTCGCTGCGCTCGACCCAGGCCCAGGCCGAGAAGCTTGAGAAGCTGCTGTCCAGCCGCGAGGGCATTGCCAACTACGTGTCCTATGTGGGCACCGGTTCGCCGCGCTTCTACCTGCCGCTGGACCAGCAGCTGCCGGCGACCAACTTCGCCCAGTTCGTGGTGCTGGCCAAGGACATCACTTCACGCGAAAGCACCCGCGACTGGCTGCTGCACGAGGTGATCCCGAAGTTCCCGGACGTGCAGATGCGCGTGACCCGCCTGGAGAACGGCCCGCCGGTCGGCTATCCGGTGCAGATGCGCATCTCCGGCGAGCACATCGAGAAGGTGCAGGCGATCGCGCGCCAGGTCGAGGCCAAGGTGCGGGAGAACCCGCACGTGATGAACGTCAACCTGGACTGGAGCGAGCCGAGCAAGGTGGTGCGCCTGGTGGTCGACCAGGAGCGCGCCCGCGCGCTGGGCGTGAGCAGCGCCCAGGTCAGCCAGTTCCTGTCCAGTTCGTTGGCCGGGCAATCGGTAAGCGTGTACCGCGAGGGCAATCGCCAGATCGAGATGCTGCTGCGCGGGCCGGCCGATGAGCGCAATCAACTGGAGCTGCTGTCCAGCCTGTCGATGCCCACCGCCAACGGTGGCAGCATCACGCTGTCGCAGGTGGCGACGATGGAGTACGGCTTCGAGGACGGCATCATCTGGCACCGCAACCGATTGCCGACGGTGACCGTGCGCGCCGACATCAGTGATGGCATGCAGGCGCTGGACGTGGTGCATCAGATCCTGCCCACACTGGACGGCATCCGTGCCGAGCTGCCCAGTGGTTACCTGCTGGAAACCGGCGGTACCGTGGAGGATTCGGCGCGTGGCCAGAACTCGATCAAGGCTGGCATGCCGCTGTTCCTGGTGGTGGTGGCCACGCTGCTGATGCTGCAGCTGCGCAGCTTCTCGCGTGCAGCGATGGTGCTGGTGACCGCGCCGCTGGGCATCATCGGCGCGACCCTGTTCCTGCTGCTGTTCCGGGCGCCGTTCGGCTTCGTGGCGCTGCTGGGCACGATCGCGCTGGCCGGCATGATCATGCGCAACTCGGTGATCCTGATCGACCAGATCCAGCAGGACATCGATGCCGGGCATGACCGTTGGCATTCGATCATCGACGCCACGGTGCGCCGCTTCCGCCCGATCGTGCTGACCGCACTGGCAGCCGTGCTGGCGATGATTCCGCTGTCGCGCAGCGCGTTCTACGGCTCGATGGCGATCTCGATCATGGGCGGCCTGATCGTCGGTACGGTGCTGACCCTGGTGTTCCTGCCGGCGTTGTACGCGGCGTGGTTCCGGGTGAAGCCCGATGAATCCGGGGCGTGATGCCGACCGGGGTCGGATCCCTTTTCCTCCGGGAAAGGGCTCTGACCCCACCCATGCCGGTTGGTCTTTGCCCTGGTAGGTGCCAACCTTGGTTGGCACGGATGCATGCATTCACGCATGGCGTGGATCTACTGCAGCTGCAGGCCGCTCCGCAGCACCGGCAGCAGCCATTCGATGAACACCTGCACGCGCAGCGCACGGTGCTGCCGATGCGGCTGCAGCAGGGTGACCGGCAATGGCTGTGCGACGTGCTGTGGCATCACTTCCACCAGCGCGCCGGATTGCAGCTCGGCCTGTACGTCGTAGCGCGGAATCTGCAAAAGACCCAACCCCGCCACACAGCACGCAATCGATGCCTCGGCGCTGTTCACACGCACCCAGCCAGGCATCGGCAGCGTGCGCAGTTGGCCGCCGTCCTGCCACTCCCAAGGTTCCACCCGTGCCGTGGTCGGCGACGCGTAGTTCACCGCGCGATGCTGCGGCAGGTCGGCAGGATGCTGCGGCACGCCGTGTTCGCGCAGGTAAGCCGGCGCCGCAACGTTGGCAAAATCCAGTTGGCCCAGCGTGCGCGCCACCAGGCTGGAGTCGCCCAGCTGGCCGACCCGCAACACTGCATCGCAACCGTCCTCGATCAGGTTCACCGCGCGGTCGCTCATGCCCAGGTCCACTTCCACCTGCGGGTAGCGGGCGAAGAAGTCGGGCAGCGCCGGTGCGATGATGCGGCGGCCGATGCGGCTGGGTACGTCGATCTTCAGCAGCCCCGACGGCTGGGCGTCGACCTGGAGGAACAGCGATTCGGCGTCCTCGACCTCGGCGATCAGGCGCAGGCAGCGGGCATGGAACACGTCGCCGTCGTGGGTGGTGGACACCCGCCGGGTCGAGCGCTGCAGCAGGCGGGTGCCGAGCCGCTGCTCCAGCTCCGCAATGGCTGCCGAGACAGTGGAGCGGGGCAGGCCGAGCTGGTCGGCGGCGCGGGTGAAGCTCGCGCACTCCACGACCCGGGTGAAGATGCGGAAGCGATCGATCCGGTCCATTGTTCGCTGACTCTGGAAAGTTAAGTCAATGTGGCGGGCTTTATCCGCTTTTTCTGCACGATATCGTCGTCAGGGCAGGGTTGCCACCCCGGGCAGCCCCCTCCCGAGACCGACGCCATGACCGAGCATTCCCTCAAGGGCAAGACCGTGCTGATCGCCGGTGGCGCCAAGAACCTGGGCGGCCTGATCGCCCGCGACTTCGCCGCACAGGGCGCCAAAGCCATCGTCATCCATTACAACAGTGCCGCTACCCAGGCCGATGCAGAAGCGACTGTAGCCGCGGTGCAGGCCGCCGGCAGCAAGGCGGTGGCCCTGCAGGGCGACCTGACGTCGGCGGCAGCGATGGAGCGCTTGTTCGTCGATGCCGTGGCCGCAGTCGGCCGTCCTGACATCGCCGTCAATACGGTGGGAAAGGTACTCAAGAAGCCGCTGCTGGACATCAGCGAGGCGGAGTACGACGAGATGAGCGCGGTCAATGCCAAGGCCGCGTTCTTCTTCCTGAAGGAGGCAGGTCGCCACGTCAATGACGGTGGCCGCATCTGCACCCTGGTCACCTCGCTGCTGGGTGCGTTCACGCCGTTCTATTCCAGCTATGCCGGCACCAAGGCGCCGGTCGAGCATTTCACCCGTGCGGCGTCGAAGGAGTTCGGCGAGCGCGGCATCTCGGTGACCGCGATCGGTCCCGGTCCGATGGACACGCCGTTCTTCTATCCGGCCGAGAGCGCCGATGCGCAGGCGTATCACAAGACTGCGGCGGCGTTGTCGGCGTTCACCCGCACCGGGCTGACCGACATCGCCGATATCGTGCCGTGGATCCGCTTCCTGGTGACCGATGGCTGGTGGATGACCGGGCAGACGATTCTGGTCAATGGCGGGTACACCACCAAGTAAGCAAAGCCATGCATGGCGTGGCCCTACTGCACGGGAACCGAATCATCCACGCATGGCGTGGATCTACCGCTGTGGTAGGTGCCAACCTTGGTTGGCACGAAGTCGGGCAGTGGCCACGGGCCACCTGTAGAGCCGTGCCATGCTCGACTCTACAGGTGTTGCCCGATGGATCAGCCCAGCTTCGCCAGCACCGCATCGGTGGCGGCGGCGGTGCTCACTGCGTGGCCCTTGGCCGCAAGGTCGGCGGTGAACACGCCGTCATCCAGCACCGCATGCACGGCGGCTTCCACCGCGGCCGCTTCGGCTTCCAGCCCCAGCGAATGGCGCAGCAGCATCGCGGCGCTGAAGATTGTCGCGTACGGATTGGCGATGCCCTTGCCGGCGATGTCCGGGGCCGAACCGTGGATGGGCTCGTAAATGCCCACCGCACCGGGCTCGCCCAGCGAGGCCGACGGCAGCAGGCCCAGCGAACCGGCCAGCATCGAGGCCTCATCGGTGAGGATGTCGCCGAACATGTTCTCGGTGACGATCACGTCGTACTCGCGGGGCTTGGCCAGCAGGTGCATGGCCATCGAGTCGACCAGCTGGTGCTCCAGCGCCACGTCCGGGAACTCCTCGCGGCCGATGCGTGCGGCCACGTCGCGCCACAGGCGCGAGGTTTCCAGCACATTGGCCTTGTCCACCGAAGTGACCTTGCCGCGACGCTGCTGGGCCAGGCGGAAGGCGCTGCGCAGCACGCGCTCGATCTCGGCCACGGTGTAGCGGCACAGGTCGCTGGCGCTGTCGGCGTCGCGGGTCTTGTCGCCGAAGTAGATGCCGCCGGTCAGTTCACGCACCACCACGAAGTCCACGCCCTGCAGCAGCTCTGCCTTGATCGGCGAGGCGTGCAGCGCGGCCTCGTGGGTACGCACCGGGCGCAGGTTGGCATACAGGCCCAGCGCCTTGCGGATCGCCAGCAGGCCCTGTTCCGGGCGCACCTTGGCGTTCGGGTCGGACCACTTCGGGCCGCCGACCGCGCCCAGCAGCACCGCATTGGCGGCCTGGCAGGCGGCCAGCGTCGACGCCGGTAGCGGTTCACCGTGGCGGTCGATGGCGATGCCACCGATGTCGTGCTCGCTGAAGGTGAAGGTGTGGTTGAAGCGTCCGGCGACCGCCTTCAGGACGGCAACTGCCGCGGCGGCCACTTCCGGGCCGATGCCATCACCGGGCAGGACAACAATTTCAGCGTGCATGCTCACTCTCGTAACGTTCGATTTCAGGGACACGGCCCAACAGATACCCCAACTGGTCGACGCCTTCCAGCAGGCAGGTCTGCGAGAAGCCATCCAGCGGGAAGGAATAGACCTGGCCATCGGGGGTGCGCAGTTCGCGCGCAGCCACGTCGATGGTCAGCGCATCGTCCGGGCGCTGCATCAGCGCCTGTACGTCGGCCTCGTCCAGCACGATCGGCAGCAGGCCGTTCTTCAGCGCGTTGCCGCGGAAGATATCAGCGATCTCGCTGCTGACGATGGCACGCAGGCCCAGGTCGGTCAGCGCCCATGGTGCGTGTTCGCGCGACGAGCCGCAGCCGAAGTTGCGGCCCGCCAGCAGGATGCTGCGGCCGGCGTTGTGCGGCTGGTTGAAGGCGAAGTCGGCCACCGGCGAACCATCAGCTTGCCAGCGCCAGTCGTTGAACGCGTTGCGACCCAGCCCGGCACGCTCGGTGGTGGACAGGAACCGCGCCGGGATGATCTGGTCGGTGTCGATGTTGGTCTGGCGCAGCACCACGCTGGCCGAGGTCAGGGTACGGAAGCCGGCCATCACGCCACCTCCTGTGCGAACAGTTCGCGGGTATCGGCAACGTGCCCGTTCACCGCGGCCCACGCCGCGCTCATCGGCGAGGCCAGCAGCGTGCGCGAACCGGGGCCCTGGCGGCCCTCGAAGTTGCGGTTGCTGGTACTCACGGCCAGCTGGCCGGGGGCGACCAGATCGCCGTTCATCGCGATGCACATCGAGCAGCCCGGCTCGCGCCATTCGGCACCGGCCGCGCGCACGATCTCGTGGATGCCCTCGGCCTCGGCCTCGCGCTTGACGATCTCCGAGCCCGGTACCACCAGCATGCGTACGCGCTCGGCAACACGACGGCCGCGCAGCACCTGTGCGACTTCGCGCATGTCGCTCAGGCGGCCGTTGGTGCACGAACCAACGAACACTACGTCCACCGGTGTGCCCGCCAGCGCCTTGCCGGCCTGGAAGTGCATGTAGTCCAGGCCCTTCTGTGCGGCGGCATCGTTGGCGGCGGGAATCGGCGCATCCACGGCGATCGCGGTACCCGGATGCGTACCCCAGGTCAGGGTCGGGCGGATGTCGGCGGCGTCGATGTGCACTTCGCTGTCGAAGCGCGCGCCGTCATCGCTGCGCAGCTGTTGCCAGCGCGCCACGGCAGCGTCGAAGTCGGCGCCCTTGGGGCCGCGCGGCGTAGCGGCGACGAAGTCGAAGGTGACCTGGTCGGGCGCGACCATGCCGGCGCGTGCACCGGCCTCGATCGACATGTTGCACAGGGTCATGCGCTGTTCCATGTCCATCGCTTCGATGGTGCTGCCACGGAACTCGATCACGTGGCCGGTGCCGCCGTTGACGCCGATCACGCCGATGATGTGCAGGACCACATCCTTGGCGCCGACGCCGGGTGCCAGCGCACCGTCAACGGTGATCGCGAAGGTCTTGGCCTTGCGCTGCAGCAGGCACTGCGTGGCCAGCACGTGGCCGACCTCGCTGGTGCCGATGCCGAAGGCCAGCGAGCCGAATGCACCGTGGGTGGAGGTGTGGCTGTCGCCGCAGACGATGGTCATGCCCGGCTGGGTGAAGCCCTGTTCCGGCGCAATGACATGGACGATGCCGCGGTTGTCCGAGGCCATGTCGAACAGTTCGATGCCGTGCTCGGCGCAGTTTCGCGCCAGGGTGGCGACCTGTGCTTCGGAGGCGGCACTGGCATAGGGCAGCGTGCCGTCGGCCGCAGCCGGCAAGGTCGGCGTGGAGTGGTCCATCGTCGCCTTGGTGCGGTCCGGCCGGCGCGGCGCCAGGCCGCGCT
Source organism: Stenotrophomonas sp. YJH_SMC_53 (assembly GCF_059369995.1). Taxonomy (NCBI): domain Bacteria; kingdom Pseudomonadati; phylum Pseudomonadota; class Gammaproteobacteria; order Lysobacterales; family Lysobacteraceae; genus Stenotrophomonas; species Stenotrophomonas sp. YJH_SMC_53. The sequence continues at coordinate 443,810 of NZ_JCAFTF010000001.1, forward strand.
CGCGCAGTTCGGTGAATGCCTGCGGCGAGGTGACCTCATGGATCAGGTGCAGGTCGATGTACAGCACGGCGGGCGCGCTGTCGGATTCGGGAACCACCACGTGGGCGTCCCACAGTTTGTCGTACAGGGTGCGGGGTGCGGAAGTCATGCGTATGCCTGGCAGAAGTACGAGATAGCGAACATCAGTAAAGAAAGCGGAACGGTCAAGTCAGCGACGGCGGGCGAGCACACGCAGGCGCACGTAGTCGGCCAGCGCCTGGCCGGCGGCATTGCGTGGCAGGTCGGCCAGCAACGCGGTGGCAGCCTCGCGCACGGTGGCGCGGGCCTCAGCGGGCAGGTCATCCAGCAGCGGCGCGGCGAATACCCGCAGCCAGCCGGCCACGCCGGTCGGCAGTGGGGTCGGGCGCGGCGTGCATTCGATCAGTTGCACCTGGAAGCCATGCTGGCGCAGGCGGTCGGCATAGGCATCGGCGGTCGGGAAGTACCACTGGAAGGTGCTGGCGCCATGGCCGTGGGCCACGCGTGCGGCCTGTACCGCCGCGACGATCGTGGCCACGTTGCCATGGCCGCCGAACTCGGCGACGAAGCGGCCAGCGGGGCGCAGCGCGCGACGCACGCCTTCCAGCACGCGGTCCGGGTTGCCCATCCAATGCAATGCGGCATTGCTGAAGACCGCATCGAACTCGCTGTCGAACGACAGCGCGTGGCCGTCCATCACCTGCGCGTCGACGCCACGTGCACGGGCGGCGATCACCAGTTCCGGCGACGCGTCCACGCCGTGGATGCACGCGCCGCTCAGGGCCAGCTCGGTGCTGAGCACGCCATCGCCACAGCCCAGGTCGAGGATGCGCTCACCGGCGCGCGGATCGAGCAGGCGCGCGACCGCGCCACCGAGCAACGGTACGAAGCCGGCATCGATCGCATAGTCCTGGGCGTTCCACTGCTGGCCAGCGGCTGCGGTAGGAGTGTCGAAGGCGCTCATCTCGGTTTCCTCAGGCGGTGGCAGGGGTGGGAACGTCGGTGCTGCTGTGGGCGGTGGCCTGGCGCTGGCGCAGCAGGCGGTTGGCCACATCCAGCCAGGCCAGCGCGGAGGCTTCGATGATGTCCTTGCTGGTGCCGGTGCCGTCGTACTCCACGCCGTCGTGGCGCACGCTCAGATTGGCTTCACCGCGCGCATCGGCGCCGATGCCGACGCTGTGCACCTGGTAGCTGTCCAGCATCAGCTGCACGCCGGTGGCAGCCGACAGCGCGCCGAACAGCGCATCGACCGGGCCGTCGCCCTGCGCGGTCTCGGCCACGCGGTTGCCGTCCGGGTCGGACAGTTCGACCAGTGCATTGGCGCGGCTGCCGACGTCGCTGATGGTCATCGACGCCAGGCGATAGCCCTGCGCGTTGGAGCCGCCCTGCATCAAGGTTTGCAGGTCGGCATCGGTGACCACGCGCTGCTGTTCGCACAGGCCCTTGAACTGCTCGAACACCAGCTTCAGTTCGTCTTCGTCCAGCCAGAAGCCCAGTGCACGCAGGCGTGCTTCGACGGCGGCGCGGCCACTGTGGCGGCCCAGCACCATCTGCGAATCTTCCCAGCCCACGTCTTCCGGGCGCATGATTTCGTAGGTGCCGCGATGGCGCAGCATGCCGTGCTGGTGGATACCCGATTCGTGGGCGAAGGCATTGGCACCGACGATGGCCTTGTTGCGCTGTACCGGCATGCCGACCAGGCGCTGCAGCAGCTGCGAGGTGCCGACGATGCGCGGGGTGTTGATCGAACTGTCCTGTTCGTAGAAGGCCTGGCGCACCTTCAGCACCATCGCGATCTCTTCCAGCGAACAGTTGCCGGCGCGCTCGCCGATGCCGTTGACGGTGCACTCGACCTGGCGTGCACCGCCTTCGATGGCGGCCAGCGAGTTGGCCACCGCCAGGCCCAGGTCGTTGTGGCAGTGCGCGCTGAAGATCACATTGGCGGCATTCGGCACGTCGGCGACGCCGGCGATGACCTGCTGGAACATCGCGCGGATCTCTTCCGGCGTGGTGAAGCCGACGGTGTCGGGCAGGTTGATGGTGGTGGCGCCGGCGGCAATGGCCACGCGCGAGACTTCGATCAGGTAGTCCAGCTCGGTACGGGTGGCATCCTCGGCGGAGAACTCGACATCGTCGATGTACGATCGAGCCAGCGAGACGTGCTTGCGTACCGATTCCAGTACCTGCTCGCGGGTCATCCGCAGCTTGTGCTCGCGGTGCAGCGGGCTGGTCGACAGGAACACGTGCAGGCGCGGGTTGGCGGCCGCTTCCAGTGCGCGTGCCGAGGTCTCGATGTCGGCCTGCAGGCAGCGCGACAGCACGGCCAGGCTCAGGCTCGGGCGGCGCAGTTCGCGGCCGATCAGCGCCATCGCCTCGCGGTCGGACTGCGAGCTGGCCGGGAAGCCGGTCTCGATGATGTCCACGCCCAGTTCGTCCAGCGCACGCGCCATCACCAGCTTCTGCGGCGGGCTCATGCTGCAGCCGGGGGACTGCTCGCCGTCACGCAGGGTGGTGTCGAAGATGCGGATGCGCGGGGTGGTAATTCGTTCGATGGTGGTCACAGGGAAATCTCCTCGACAGCGGGTGCGGCGGCTTGCAGGGGGGAAGGGGAAGAGGTGGGGGACGCGAGGGCGCTGGCCTTGCCGGGCGAGCGCGGGGTTTCACTACGCCGTCGCCGTGGTTTGCGCGGCGGGCGCGGCCGGATGTCGGTGAGCAGGCCGGCCAGGACACCCGCATCGATATTCCCGCCGGACACCACCGCGCACTTGCGGCGGCCGGCCACGCGGCGGCCTGCGGCCAGCGCCAGCGCACCGGCGCCCTCGGCGATGATGTGTTCTTCCAGTGCCAGCCGTACCAGGGTTTCGCGCAGCTCGGCTTCGCGCACGATCACCACGTCGTCCAGCAGCGAGGTGCACAGGCGTCGGGTCAGGAATCCAGGGATCTTCACCCGCACGCCGTCGGCCAGCGAGGTGACGGGGGCGATCTCGCGTACGTCGCCGCGGATGGCGCGCGCCATTGAGTCAACGCCTTCCACCTGGGCACCGATCACGCGCACGCCCTGTGATTTCAGCGCCAGTGCAACGCCGGAGGCCAGGCCACCGCCGCCGATCGGCACGATCACCACGTCCGGTGCGTGCGCGGCCAGCTCGATGCCGACCGTACCCTGGCCGGCAATCACATCGGCGTCGTCGAACGCGGAAAGGAAGCGGTAGCCGTGGCGTTGTGCCAGTTCAACCGCGAAGGCGTAGGCCTCGTCATAGCTGGTGCCATGCTGGCGCACGGTGGCGCCCCAGTGAGCGACGCCGGCGATCTTGGTGGCCGGCGCGCCATCTGGCATCACGGTGATGGCCGGAACGTCCAGGCGGTAGGCCGCCCACGCCACGCCCTGGGCATGGTTGCCGGCCGAGGCGCAGATCACCGGCCGGGTATCGCCGCGCTCGCGGCCGGCCAGCAGCGCGTTCAACGCGCCGCGCACTTTGTAGGACCCGGTGCGCTGCAGGTTCTCCAGCTTCAGCCAGGTGCCGAAGCGCTCGGCATGGTGCAGCGGGGTAGGCGGCAGGAAGCGGCGCAGCCGGGCCTGCGCCGCCAGTACGTCGGCGACGCTTACGTCGCCGACATCGCTTTCCTGGCTGGCATCAGCGGCCGGCATGGGCCACCAGCGGGGTGCAGGCGACCGCCGCATGCGGGCACGGGCGGCGAAGAAGACGCCTCCGTACCGGCACCGTGGTCACTACGGTACGGGTGTTCATACGGATGCTCCTTCCACGGCGGTGACCTGCACGGACACGCAGTCGTAGATCTTTTCGATCTGCCGGCACAGCGTTTCCGCCGGGCGCTGGCCATCCACCACCAGTTGCAGGTGCCAGCGGCCATCGTCGGCGGCCACCGGCGCACCGCTGATCGCACGCGGCGCGAAGCCACGGCGCTCGGCCATGCCGATCACGCGCAACAGCGCGCCTTCGGCCGGGTGCAGCACCAGGTCAAGCCGGTAGTGCATTGGGGATCTCCTGGCGGGCATGGGCGGGGTTGCTTTCCAGCATCGTGCTGTTGGCGGTGTTCGGTGGCACCAGCGGCCATACGTTGGCGCGTGCATCGATGGCCACGTGCAGCAGTGCCGGGCCGGGTTCGGCCAGCAGCGCGGCCAGGCCACCCTCGACGTCATCCCGCGCGTCGATGCGGGTGGCGGAAATGCCGAACACCTGCGCCAGCGCCACGAAGTCCGGGTTGTCGGACAGGTCGATCTCGCTGTAGCGCTCGGCGAAGAACAGCTCCTGCCACTGCCGCACCATGCCCAGCGAACTGTTGTCCAGCAGCACGATCTTCACCGGCAGGCGGCAGCGCGCGATGGTCGCCAGCTCCTGTACGTTCATCATGAAGCTGCCGTCGCCGGACACCAGCACCACGGTGCGATCGGGGCAGGCGAACTGCGCGCCCATCGCTGCCGGCAGGCCGAAGCCCATGGTGCCCAGCGCGCCACTGGTCAGGTGGTTGCGCGGGTGGTTGAAGCGGCAGTGCTGCGCCACCCACATCTGGTGCTGGCCAACGTCGCAGGCGATCACCGCATCGGCCGGGGCCAGCTCGCTCAGGCGCTTCAGCAGCGCCGGGGCGTAGATGTGCTGGCCCGGTGCGTCGTAGCGCGCAGCGAAACGATCGCGATGCTGTGCACAGCGCTTGCGCCATGCGTCCTGGTGGGCCTTGGGGGAGGGGAAGGCCGCACGCAGGGCGCGGATGGCGTGACCGACGTTGCCGGGCACGGCGACATCGGCGCTGCGCAGCTTGGAGATCTCATATGCGTCCGCATCGATGTGAACGACGCGGGCGAACGGTGCGAACTCCGCCAGCTTGCCGGTGGCACGGTCGTCGAAGCGTGCGCCCAGCACCAGCAGCAGGTCGCTTTCCTGCACCGCCATGTTGGCCGCGCGGGTCCCGTGCATGCCCAGCATGCCCAGCGACTGCGGATGGCTGGCCGGCAGTGCGCCCAGGCCGCGCAGCGTCATCACGGTGGGGATGGCACTGGCCTCGACGAAATCGCGCAGGTCCTGCACCGCATCACCCAGCGCGATGCCACCGCCGGCGTAGACCACCGGCTTCTCGGCCGCGGCCAGCGCGGCAATGGCTTCGGCAATGGCGGCCTCGGCCGGCGCCGGCGGTGGTTCGACGCTGCTGGGCGCATGGGCCGGCAGATGGCTGGCGTCGGCCAGCTGCACGTCCTTGGGCAGGTCGATCAGCACCGGGCCGGGGCGACCTTCGCGGGCGATCCGGAACGCATCGGCCACCACGCGCGGCAGGTCATCGACGCTGCGCACCAGCCAGCTGTGCTTGACGATCGGCATCGTCAGGCCGAACACATCCAGTTCCTGGAAGGCGTCGGTGCCCAGCAGCGGCGTGCCGACCTGGCCGGTGATGCAGACCATCGGTACCGAGTCCAGCATCGCATCGGCGATGCCGGTGACCAGGTTCGACGCGCCCGGCCCGGAGGTGGCCACGCAGACGCCCACCTGGTTGCTGGCGCGGGCGAAACCATTGGCGGCCAGGGCGGCACCCTGCTCGTGGCGCACCAGGATGTGCTTCAGCGACGAGTCCACCAGCGCGTCGTAGAACGGCATGATGGTGCCACCGGGATAGCCGAACAGCGTGCGGACGCCTTCGGCCTCCAGCGCCTGGGTCAGCCAGCGCGCGCCGTTGGGCGGCGCGCTGCGGTGTGTGGAAGAGTTCATGGGGGAACCTTGCAAAGCGGGTGGGGGAGGGCCGCGCGGTTACGCGGCCTGTCCTTGCAACCAGACCATCTTGGCGCGCAGTTCCTTGCCCACCTTTTCGATCGGGTGCTCCAGGTCGGCCTGCTTGAACCTGTTGTAGTTCGGCAGGCCCGCTTCGTACTCGGCCACCCAGTTCTTGGTGAAGGTGCCGTCCTGGATGTCCTTCAGTACTTCCTTCATGCGTGCCTTGGTGCCGGCGTCGATCACGCGCGGGCCGCTGACGTAGTCGCCGTACTGCGCGGTCTCGGAGATGAATTCCAGCATGCGCGAGATGCCGCCTTCGTAGAACAGGTCGACGATCAGCTTCAGCTCGTGCAGTACTTCGTAGTAGGCGATCTCCGGCTGGTAGCCGGCTTCCACCAGGGTCTCGAAACCGGCCTGCACCAGCGCCGACGCACCACCACACAGCACCGCCTGCTCGCCGAACAGATCGGTCTCGGTCTCTTCCTTGAAGGTGGTCTGGATCAGGTTGGCACGGGCACCGCCGAGGCCGGCCGCATAGGCCTGGGCATGCTGCGCGGCCTTGCCGCTGACGTCCTGGTAGACCGCCCAGATGCACGGCACGCCACGGCCGATCTCGTACTCACGGCGCACCAGCGCACCCGGGCCCTTCGGCGCGACCAGCACCACGTCCAGATCGGCGCGCGGCTCGATCATGCCGTAGTGCACGTTCAGTCCGTGGGCGAACAGCAGGCACGCCCCCTGCTTCATGTTCGGCGCCAGCACATCGTTGTAGAGCTTCTTCTGCACCATGTCGGGGGTCAGCACGGCGACCAGATCGGCGTCCTTCACCGCATCGGCGGGCGCGACCACGGTGAATCCATCGGCCTGGGCCTTGGCTTCGGTCGGACCGCCCGGACGCAGGCCTACCACCACGTCGAAGCCGGATTCGCGCAGGTTCAGTGCGTGGGCGCGGCCCTGGCTGCCGTAGCCGATGACGGCGATCTTGGTCTGGGGCAGGTCGTTGGTGCTCATGGGGGAGGTTCCTTGCGGTGGGAAGAAAAAAGAACGGCCGGTCGTCGAGGTGACGTGCCGGCCGGTCAGGGGAAAGCGGTGGAGGGGGCGCCGCGCATCGCACAGGCACAGCCACCACGAGGCGTGGTGCTGCAGGTCCGGGTTGTGCGATGAGCGTTGGTCATGGTGGTTGCGTCTGAAACCAGGTTCTGAAATGAAAAAACCCGCACCGGGGCGGGTGCGGGTTTTTGAAGAGTTCCGGTGTGTCTGTTGCTTACACGCTGGCTCGTCCCGCACCTGTGGGTTGGGTAATAAGTACGAGCACAAGAATCGAACGCAGCGAGGCGGCGCCGATGGCGGCGGCTTCGATGTGGGTTCGCGGTGGCGTGTTGTGATGCAACATGCGATCGAGAGAAACACAGGCGTTTTGGCGGTGTCAACCCTCACGACAGTTTTTTTATCGGTTTCCAGTGAGTCCAGCGAAATCGCTTGCGCCGCAAGGATGGTTGCCACTGAAAGTGTTTCAGTGAACCCGAATTCACTCCTTTCAACACGCTTTTTGCGCGGATTCCGGGTCGCTGTTCGCCATGCTGGGGCGGACCCTGGTCGGCACCTACCGAAAGGCCATCGCCCATGACCTCTGCCCGATACCGCATGAAGGCCGCAGCGGCGAAGATCGCGGAACCACCTTCCACCGGAACCCGACCGTGTCCCGACGCCTTGCCCGCTCCCTGCTCGCCGCCGCCGTGCTGGCTGCCGTGCCTGCACTGTCCATCGCCGCCGACCGCATCACCGGCCACACCTTCGCCACCCGTTCGGAGGTGATCGCCCCGCATGCGATGGCGGCTACCTCGCAGCCGCTGGCCACCCAGATCGCGCTGGACGTGATGAAGGGCGGTGGCTCGGCGGTCGACGCGGCGATCGCGGCCAATGCCGCGCTCGGATTGATGGAGCCGACCGGCAACGGTATCGGTGGCGACCTGTTCGCCATCGTCTGGGACCCAAAGACGCAGAAGCTCTACGGCTACAACGGCTCGGGCCGCTCGCCGAAGTCGCTCACCCTGGCCGAGTTCCAGCGTCGTGGCCTGAAGGACATCCCGGCCACCGGCCCGCTGCCGGTGTCGGTACCTGGCGCGGTCGACGGCTGGTTCGCCCTGCACGACCGTTTCGGTCGCAAGCCGATGGCCGACAACCTGGCGCCGGCCATCCGCTACGCCCGCGAGGGCCACCCGGTGGCCGAGGTGATCGCCTACTACTGGGACCGTTCGGTGCCCAAGCTGTCGCAGTACCCGGGCTTCAAGGAGCAGTTCACGATCAACGGCCACGCCCCGCGCAAGGGCGAGATGTGGAAGAACCCGAACCTGGCCAGCACCCTGCAGAAGATCGCCGACGGCGGGCGCGACGCCTTCTACAAGGGCGAGATCGCGCGCACCATCGGTGACTACTTCAAGGCCAACGGTGGCTACCTGAGCTACCAGGACATGGCCGACCACCACGGTGAATGGGTCGAGCCGGTCAGCAGCAACTACCGTGGCTACGATGTCTGGGAGCTGCCACCCAACAGCCAGGGCATCGCTGCGCTTCAGATCCTCAACGTGCTGGAAGGCTACGATTTCTCGAAGATCCCGTTCGGCTCACCCGAGCATGTGCACCTGTTCGTTGAGGCGAAGAAGCTGGCCTTCGCCGACCGTGCGCGCTTCTACGCCGACATGGCATTCCAGCCGGCGCCGGTGCAGAAGCTGATCTCCAAGGAGTACGCCGCGCAGCGCCGCGCGCTGATCTCGATGGACAAGGCCTTGAAGGAAGTGCAGCCGGGCACACCGAAGCAGCTGGAGGAAGGCGACACGATCTACATGACGGTGGCCGACGCCGACGGCATGATGGTCTCGTTGATCCAGTCCAATTACCGCGGCATGGGCAGCGGCATGGCGCCGCCGGGGTTGGGCTTCATCCTGCAGGACCGCGGCGAGATGTTCGTGCTGCAGAAGAACCATCCCAACGGATACGCACCGGGCAAGCGCCCCTTCCAGACGATCATTCCGGCGTTCATCACCAAGGGGGGCAAGCCGTATGCCAGCTTCGGCGTGATGGGCGGCGCGATGCAACCGCAGGGCCATGCGCAGATCGTGATGAACCTGGTGGACTTTGGCATGAACCTGCAGGAAGCTGGTGACGCACCGCGCATCCAGCATGAGGGTTCCACCGAGCCGACCGGCCAGGCCACGGCGATGACCGACGGTGGTGAAGTGAACCTGGAAACCGGCTTCCCGTATGAAACCGTGCGCGCGCTGATGCGCAAGGGGCATCGCATCGTGTTCGCCGACGGCCCGTATGGTGGCTATCAGGCGATCATGCGCGATCCCGAGACCGGGGTGTACTACGGGGCTTCGGAGAGCCGCAAGGACGGGCAGGCGGCGGGGTATTGAGGTTTGCCGGCCACCGGGCTGAGCCCCCTCTGCGGTGATGGCAGCGATACGGGGCTTAGCCGGGCGGGTGGATCGTCTGGGGGCCGCTGCAAGTACGTCCATGTAAGCTCGGTCGCCGCATCCATGCGGCTCACGCCCCCAGCCAACCCACCCGCCCGGCCACGGACAGTTTCCGTGTCCGTCACCGCAGGAAAAGAAAAAAGAAGAGCAAGAGCAAAGGCAAAGGCAAAGGCAACAGCCGCGCGCTGTGTGTTGGGGTCAGATCCGTTTTCCGAAGGAAAACGGATCTGACCCCTTCTTGTTTTCCGATACACATCTTCCACGCAAAGCGTGGAAAACCAACAGTTACCGGGAAACTGTCGGGGGTGGGGCGGTGTGGGTGGGCAGGACCGTTGGCGCCATGGATGGCGCCATCGAGCCCCCATGGATGGGTTCACGGCGTGTCCTGCCCACCCACACCGCCCCACCCAACCCGCAGCAACCCAGAACCGCCTTTGAATTTGACCTTGGCCCTTGCCTGAAAAAGCGGTGCAGCCGCAGGCTGCAAAACACCCTCAATCCTGATCGTGCGCGCGTGCGGCCTCGGCCTGCGTCTCTTCCTGCGCCGCCATCTCGCGTGCGATCCACGCATCGATCATGTGCCGCTGGCGCTGCGCCTGCCGTCGCTCACGCGTGTACTCCTGGTCGAGCACGCGGTACAGCGACACCATCACCAGCACCATCAGCAGCGCGAATGGCAACGCCGCAATCGTGATCATGCCCTGCAGTGCATCCAGGCCACCGGCCAGCAGCAACGCCGCTGCGATCAACGCCACCGCGATGCCCCAGGCCAGCTTGCGCTTCAACGGAGGATCGCCTGCTTCGTCAGTGGACATGCTGGCCAGAACCAGTACCGCCGAGTCGGCCGAAGTTACGAAGAAGATCATCAGCAGTACCAGTGCGATGCACGACAGCAGCAACGGCAGCGGCATGCTGTCGAACAGCGTGAACAGCACCGTCTCGTAGCCATTGCCCAGCGCCTGCACCAGGTCGGCATGGCCGAAGATCTGCGCCCACAGCGCGGTGCCGCCGAACACCGCGAACCAGAAGAAGCCCAGCAGCGTCGGCGCGAGCACTACGCCGATCACGAACTCGCGCACGCTGCGGCCGCGCGAGATGCGTGCGATGAATGAGCCCACGAACGGTGCCCACGAGATCCACCAGGCCCAGTAGAAGATTGTCCAGTCCGCCACCCAGGTGCTGCCGGAGAACGGTGACATGCGCAGGCTCATTGTCACCAGCTGGTTGAGGTAGGAGCCCAGCGTGGTGGTGAACGTATCGAAGATGAAGCCGGTCGGCCCCAGCACGAGCAGGATGGCTGCCAGCAGGGCAGCCAACGCCAGGTTGAAATTGGACAGCCACTTCACACCCCGCTCCACGCCACTGGCGGTGGACGCCATATACAGCACGAAGGCGACGGCAATGATGGTCATCTGCACCGGGACGGTAGCCTGCACGCCGAACACGCGCTCGATGCCGGCGGCGATCTGGATGGTGCCGAAGCCCAGCGTCGTCGCGACACCGATCGCGGTGGCGACCACTGCAGCGATGTTGACCACGCGACCGATCCAGCCGCGATGATGGCGGCCGATGATCGGCTGCAGCATGTCGCTGACCAGGCCACGGCCGTTGCGGTTGAACTGGAACCAGGCCATTGCCAGCCCGATCAGCGCGTAGATGGCCCACGGGTGCAGGCCCCAGTGGAAGAATGCATAGCGCATCGAGGCGCGTGCCGCATCCAGGCTCTGCGGAGCAAGCCCTTCCGGTGGCTTGCTGAAGTGCGAAATGGGCTCGGCGGCGCCCCAGAACACCAGGCCGATGCCCATGCCGGCGGCGAACAGCATCGACATCCAGCTGGCCCGCGAGAACTCCGGCTCGGCGTCTTCGCCACCGATGCGCAGGTTGCCGAAGCGTCCGAAGGCCAGGTACATCAGGAACACCAGGGCCAGGAACACCACCAGCAGGTACAGCCAGCCGATACCGCGGATGAGTTCGCCGAGGATGCTCTGCACCACGGTATTGAAGGGGCCAGGTGCAATACCGGCAAGCAGCACCAGCAGCAGAACCAGTGCGATGGAAACGCGAAACACCATGAAGGAGCTTCTCCGATCAAGGGATTGAGGGGAGCGAGCAGAGCTTGCAGCGAAGGGCCGGCGGCATGCAGCGCGAACCGGGCAGGGGCCGCGTCGGCGGCGAAGGACGCGTCGGTCGCGGGAGCGCGACCGACGTGCACGTTACTGAACGCGACGTCATGGTTCCGTTAACGAATAGCGATTGGGGTCAGATCCGGAAGCGGGCGGTCTATGCTCTAATGCACGCCAAGAAGCGGGGGTACCGAGGCCACGTGGCCACGGTTGAGACAGTCCCTTGGAACCTGATCCGGCTCATACCGGCGTAGGGAAGCTTTGCAATGCAGCCGTGCCCGGACTCCGCCCAAGGACCGTCCGGGCGCGGTCGCAGTGCGCCGCCGCTTCGTCCCTGACCTTTCTGGACGATGCCCGATGAACGCACAGCTCTCCGCCCTGCAGCAACAGGCCCAGCAACTCTCCGAATCCGTGACCCGGCCCATTCCCGGCTCGCGCAAGATCCACGTGCCCGGTTCGCGCCCGGATCTGCAGGTGCCGATGCGGGAGATCGCGTTGACCCGCACCCCGACGCTGTTCGGCGGCGAAGAGAATGCACCGGTCACGGTCTACGACACGTCCGGCCCCTACACCGATCCGGACGCGCGTATCGATCTGTGCGCCGGGCTGCCGGCACTGCGTCGCGGCTGGGTGGAGGAACGTGGCGATACCGAGCAGCTCGAAGGCCTGAGTTCGTCGTTCGGGCGTGATCGCGAGCACGACCCGAAGCTCGCTGCCGTGCGCTTCCCCGCCCGCAGCCTGCCGCGCCGTGCACGGGCAGGCGCGAACGTCACCCAGATGCACTATGCGCGGCGCGGCATCATCACGCCGGAAATGGAATTCGTTGCCATCCGCGAGAACCAGCGGCTGGAGACGATCCGCGATGCGGGCCTGCTGCAGCAGCACCCGGGCGAGGCGTTCGGCGCCTCGATCCAGAAGATCATCACTCCGGAGTTCGTGCGGGATGAAATCGCGCGCGGCCGCGCCGTGCTGCCCAACAACATCAACCATCCGGAAAGCGAGCCGATGATCATCGGCCGCAACTTCCTGACCAAGATCAATGCCAACATCGGCAACAGCGCCGTTTCCTCGGGAATCGCCGAGGAGGTAGAGAAACTGGTGTGGGCGATCCGCTGGGGCGGTGACACCGTGATGGACCTGTCCACCGGCAAGCACATCCATGAAACCCGCGAGTGGATCATCCGCAACTCGCCGGTGGCGATCGGTACGGTGCCGATCTACCAGGCGCTGGAGAAGGTCGACGGCCGCGCCGAAGCACTGACCTGGGAGATCTTCCGCGACACACTGATCGAGCAGGCCGAGCAGGGCGTGGACTACTTCACCATCCACGCCGGCGTGCTGCTGCGCTACGTGCCACTCACCGCCAAGCGGGTGACCGGCATCGTCAGCCGCGGGGGCTCGATCATGGCCAAGTGGTGCCTGGCGCACCACAAGGAGAATTTCCTGTACACGCATTTCGAAGAGATCTGCGAAATCATGAAGGCCTATGACGTGACCTTCTCGCTGGGTGACGGCCTGCGCCCGGGCTGCATCGCCGATGCCAATGACGCCGCGCAGTTCGGTGAGCTGGAAACGCTGGGCGAGCTGACGAAGACTGCCTGGAAGCATGATGTGCAGACCATGATCGAGGGCCCCGGCCACGTGCCGATGCAGCTGATCAAGGAGAACATGGACAAGCAACTGCGTGAGTGCGGCGAGGCGCCGTTCTATACGCTGGGGCCGTTGACCACCGATATCGCACCGGGCTACGACCACATCACCAGCGCGATCGGCGCGGCGATGATCGGATGGTTCGGCACGGCCATGCTCTGTTACGTGACGCCGAAGGAGCATCTCGGCCTGCCCAATCGCCAGGACGTGCGCGACGGCATCATGGCCTATCGCATTGCCGCGCATGCAGCCGACCTGGCCAAGGGCCATCCGGGTGCGCAGGTTCGCGACAACGCATTGAGCAAGGCGCGCTTCGAGTTCCGCTGGGAAGACCAGTTCCACCTCGGCCTGGATCCGGAGAAGGCCAAGGAGTTCCATGACGAGACGCTGCCGAAGGATGCGCACAAGCTGGCCCACTTCTGCTCGATGTGCGGCCCGCACTTCTGTTCGATGAAGATCACCCAGGATTTGCGTGACTACGCCGAAGCCGGCATGAAGGAGAAGTCGGAGGAGTTCCGCGCGGCTGGCGCAGAGGTCTACCACCAGGGATGACGAGTAGCCGGGTGCCGGCTGCCGGCCGGCGGCCGGTTGTGCAGGGGCCGGGAGGAGCGCTGGCCAGCGGCCGGCACCACCGCTCATCACGCCGCTCCCCGCTATGCTCCGCGCATCACCCTGGGGGAAGGACACCATGCCCGTTGCCATGACCACCCGTTGGCTGGCCATTGCCCGCCGTCATCCTTCGGCCTGGCTGCTGGGTGCCCAGTTGATCGCGGTGCTGCTGTACCCCGCGCTGGATGACACCGCTGCCGGCCGCGCGGCGCTGGGCATGTTCGGCATGGCGGTACTGGGCCTGGCGCTGTGGGTGGTCCAGCGCAGCCCACTGGGCACCTGGCTGGCACTGCTGCTGGCCATCCCGTCGGTGGTGTTCTCGCTGGCTGGCGCATTGCTCGACCGCAGCGCACTGCTGACCACCGCACAGTTGCTGGAGAGCCTGCTGTACTTCTATACGGCCGGCGCCCTGATTGCCTACATGCTCCAGGACCACAAGGTCACCCGCGACGAACTGTTCGCCGCAGGCGCGACATTCACCTTGCTTGCATGGGCATTTGCGTTCGCATTCGCGGTATGCCAGCAGTGGTACCCGGGCAGCTTCCAGGGCACCGGCGGAGGCTCGCAGCGCAGTTGGATGGAGCTGCTTTATCTCAGCTTCAGCTTGCTGTCTGGAGTCGGCTTGAGTGACGTCGTGCCGTTGCATCCACAGGCACGCGCGCTGGTCATGCTGGAGCAGTTTTCCGGCGTGATGTACGTGGCTTTGGTGGTTTCGCGGCTGGTCGGATTGACCATGTTGCGGCGCATGTGAAAATGAACGCCAGATAAAAATTTCGCGCCCGAAAGGGCGCGAATGATGTCGCAAATTATGTGAATTCGTCGGCGAGAGAGAGCCTGATGTCGACCACGCGATAGGCGAGGTAACTTGCATAGGCTAGTATTCGCGCGCTCGATTGTTTTTGCGGTATGCGCCGATGCTTTGTGCGGAGTCTGGCTTTTCGCTGTTCCCAGGACGGGGCGGTATCGAAGGCAAACACTGCCCGGGACCTGTCTCTACTGTGTAGCAGAAAATGAACAGCAGCGAAATCCAGTTCCCGGTATCCGATCGGATCCGGATAGGAGAGTGCACCGTCACTCTGTCCTCGCGCGAAGTCGAGGTCGTCGGCGCGCGTCGCCCGCGCCGGCTGACGCCGAAGGCGCTGGGCGTGCTGCGCGTGCTGCTGCGGCAGCCGGGTCGCGTTGTCACCCGCGACGAGTTGTTCGCCGAGGTATGGCCGGACACGCTGCCGACCAACGATGTGCTGACCCAGGCCGTCACCCAGCTGCGCAAGGCGTTCAGCAACGACGACGACAACGGCCAGGCCTACATCGAAACCATCGCCAAGACAGGCTATCGGCTTCTGGTCCCGGTGCAGGTGCTGGACGATGCCGAGCCCGTGGCCGCAGGCGTCCCCGACGACGAAGGCATGGCCGCGCAGCCGGTGACCACTGCTGCGTTGCCTGCGCATCCACAGGCAGCGCGCCGCCGCTGGCGCCATATCCGTCGGCGCGTGCTGCTGGTGCTGGGCGTGTTGATGCTGGCCACGCTGCTGGTGTTGACCACGCTGCTGCTGCGTCGTGCACCGGCCGGCAGCTCGCCGGTGGAGGCTGCCGTGGAGAACGGTACGCGGGTGATCGGCAGCCCGCAGCGACCGTATCGGTTGATCACCGCAACCAGCGGCTTCGAAACCTATCCCACGCTGTCACCGGACGGTTCGCTGGTGGCCTATGAGGGCGCCAACGAGGATGGCAACGGCGGTGGCGCGATCAAGCTGCAGACCTCCGGCAACGCGCCGGCGCGCCAGTTGCTGGCGCCACCGGCCGGTGCCGTCGATCGCTTCCCGAACTGGTCGCCGGATGGTCGCGAAATCGCCTTCGCGCGGTTCTCCGCCGACGGCGGCTGCCAGGTACTGATCGCCAGCGCCACCGGTGGCGCACTGCGCCAGGCTACACGCTGCGATGGGACGGAGCTGCTCAGTTTCGACTGGACGCCAGATGGGCGTGGCCTGGTGTTCGGCAGCATGGTCGGTCGCTACGCGCACCGTGGCATCCGCGTGCTGGACCTGGCCAGTGGCCAGTGGCGCGCGCTGGCCTACAGCGTCGACCAGGATGACTTCGACTACGCACCGCGTTATTCGCCTGATGGGCAATGGCTGGTGTTCGTGCGCAACCCGCAGCTGGGTGATCTGTGGCGGGTGCCAGCCGCGGGCGGTACGCCCGAGCAGTTGACCGATGAAGCGGCAGAGCTGCGCGGCTGGGCCTGGCTGGACGATGGCCGAACCATCGTCTTCGGTCGCCGTGTCGATAGCGAGGCGCGGCTCTATTACCTGGACGTCGAGCGGCACACGTTGCGCGATGCCGGCCTGGATGATGCGCAGTGGCCAGCGGTGTCGCGACGCGGTGGCATGCTGGCGTTCGTCCACCGGCGCGCGCAGTTCGGCGTGTTCAAGGTGCCGATGCAGGGCAGCGGCACGCCCGAGCGCCTGTTCGCCTCCAGTGGCCGCGATGGGCAGCCGATGGCAGCGCCTGATGGCCGCCAGCTGGTCTTCACCTCCGATCGTTCCGGCAGCTTCGCCCTGTGGTGGGCGGACATGCAGCGACCGGATTCGCTGCGTCCCATCGAAGGGCTGCGGCCGGAAGCGCGGCAGGCGCCTGACTGGTCGGCCGACAGCCGGCAGTTGCTCGTGGTTGGCCGCGATGCGCATGGGCGCACGGTGCTCTATGAAATCGCGCCACGCGATGAACGCCTGCAACCCTTGCCGGTTCCGGCCGAACAGCCGTTGCAGGCACTGTATGGCGCCTCGCCGCAGCAGCTGTTTGTGGTCGAGCGCGATGCCGACCAGCGCACGCGGTTGAGCCTGTTCGATCGCAGCGTCCAGCCCTGGCGCCGATTGGCCAGCATCGATGGGGTGTCGCAGGCGCGCTTTGACCGGAGCAGTGGCCGCGTGTTGTTCACCCGCTTGGCCGCCGGTGGCCTGTGGTCGGCGGATGCCGCGTTGTCCCCGGCCAGCGTGCAGCAGATCAGCGATGACCGGCCCAGCCGCTGGCGATACCGGGCCTGGACCGTGACCGGCAACAGCGGCATCGGCTACCTCGGTACCTCGACCACGTGTGGCACCACCTTTGTGCGCATCCAGCCCGGCCGGGAGGAGGCGGAACGTTGCCTGGACGCAGAACGGCTCAGCGCCGGCAACGGGCTCAGTGCCAGCGCCGACGGAAAGGACCTGTTCGTGGCGATGGCGGTCAGCGATGGCGCTGACATCGGCGTGATGCGGTTGCCCGAACGCCCGCCTGCACTGTTCCCCGCATTCTCCAAGTTGTTGTTGTTCAAGGGAAATGGGCCTTCGTAATTTCTTCGTCGGGATCTCGTCGCGAATTCGTGGCGATCTCGTCGGACCTTCCTGACGCAGTGCCGCCTGATTTGGCAAAACGGAGTCCTGTACTAGGCAAATCCGTGGTGCCCCCATGCGTCAACTCTCGCTGGCCGATCGCGGCCAAACTGTTTCCCTGGACCGGTCGCTCGACGACGTCGCACCGACCTGCCTGGGCGTGGCCCGGCTGGGCAGCCTGCAGACCGCCGGCTCCAGCTTCACTGTCTGGATGCAGGTGCGTGGCAGCTCGTGGGTCGAGGCCAAGGAAGGGCGCTTCCGCCTGCGCCAAGGCGAGTGGATCGCGTTCGAGAAGGAATCGCGGCCGCTGGTGCAGGCCGGTCGCAACGGGTTGTGCGTTGGCCTGAACCTGAACATCGAAGCGCTTCGCGTGCTGACCGAGATGGCCGACTGCGGCCTGTATGCAGGTCGTGGCCGGATGAACCGCACTGATGCGCGCGTGGCGCTGCGCCTGTGGCGCGATGCGCTGGCCAGCGGCCAGCCGGCGCAGGCCCTGCGCCCGCTGCTGCTGCACCTCGCGGGCCTGCAGCGCGGCCTGGCCGACAACGTGCAGCGCTGCCCGGGCCGCTCGCGCAGCCGCAAGCGCCAGGTGTTCGGCCGCATGCAGCGCGCGCGCCTCTATCTGGAAGGCAACAGCCACCGGGTGGTGCGCATCGGCGAACTGGCCGAGCTGACCAACTTCTCCAGCTGGTACCTGTCCAAGACCTTCCAGAGCCTGTACGAGGAAAGCCCGCAGTCGCTTTCGGCACGGCTGCGCCTCGAACGCGCCGCTGATCTGCTGCGTGACACCGACATGATGGTGGGCGAGGTCGCTGCCGCCAGCGGTTTCGACAACTGCTGCAGCTTCGCGCGTGCGTTCCGCGCCCGCTACGGCCAGTCCGCATCGCGCTTCAGGGAGAACGGCGGCTTGCTCCCGCCACAATCCGCAAAGTCTCCGGTTGGTTCGCGCAAATACAGCGCTGCAACGCAATCGTAACGTGCTGGGGTGTTTTAACACGCTGCTAACACGTACCTTGGAGAGATAGATGAACGTTCGTAATCCCGCAGTGCGGTTCGGCTTGCTGCCGGCCGGCATTGCGCTGGCGCTGGCGCCGGCCTTTGCTTCGGCGCAGGAAGCAAAGGGCACCACCGACCTGGACCGCATTTCGGTCACCGGCTCGCGCATCCGCGGCGCCTCGGTGGAAACCCAGCAGCCGATCCTGACGATGACCCGCGAATCCCTGGAAAAGCAGGGCTTCTCGAGCGTCGCCGACGTGCTGAACAACCTGACCTCGGCCGGCTCCCCGGCCATCTCGCGTTCGGAGTCGCTGGCTTCGGGCGAGAACGTGGGCGGCTATTACGTCGACATCCGCAACCTGGGCGCCGAGCGCACCCTGGTGCTGATGAACGGCAAGCGCCTGGGCGCTTCGACCTCGGGCCTGCAGGACCTGAGCCAGATCCCGATGTCGGCCGTTGAGCGCATCGAGATCCTGAAGGATGGCGCCTCGTCGATCTACGGTTCCGACGCCATTGCCGGCGTGGTCAACGTGATCACCCGCAAGAACTTCGATGGCGGCGAAGCCAACGTCTACGTCGGCCAGTACGGCAAGGGCGACGGCGACACCGAAACCTATTCGATGACCCTCGGTGCCCGCGGCGAACGCGGCAGCCTGACCCTGTCGGCCGAGTACTCGAAGCAGGATCCGGTGTGGGCCAAGGACCGCTGGTACAGCCGTGACGGCTCGCTGGGTCCGAACTCGACCTCGGCTGACTGGAGCCCGATCAGCCAGAACGGCAGCTGGTGCAACCCGGCGCTGTACGACTGCACCAAGTCGAGCGCTGTGTGGCAGACCCTGAACCCGGGTGGCAACCCGAAGAACCCGAACGACTACCACACGATCACCGAAGACGAGTTCGCCAACTCGAACGAGCAGATGACCCTGCTCACCGGTGTGAAGCGCAAGTCGGTCTACATCAACGGCACCTACGACTTCACCGATTCGATCAGCCTGAACACCGACGTGCTCTACAACGAGCGCCAGACGTTCCAGCAGATTGCCGGTTACCCGTACCAGTCCGCTTCCAACTCGATCAAGACCCCGTTGTCGGCTGCCAGCGCCTTCAATCCGGTCGGCCAGGACGTCAGCTTCCGTCGCCGCCTGTGGGAAGTGCCGCGTACCACTGACAGCCAGCTGAAGACCCTGCGCTTCGCTCCGACCCTGACCGGCTTCTTCGAGCTCGGCGGCAAGACCTTCGATTGGGATGTCGGCGCGCTGTGGAACCGCAACGAGTCGATCAAGAGCAACCGTGGCGACATGAGCCTGATCGGCGCGCGTCAGGCCCTGGGCCCGTCGTTCATCGATGCCGGCGGCGTTGCCCGCTGCGGCACCGCGGCCAACCCGATCCTGGGCGACTGCCGCCCGTGGAACCCGCTGCTGCCGTACGGCGTTGATGGCCAGGGCTCGCTGGCGAACCAGGAGCTGCAGGACTTCCTGTTCCCGACCTTCACCACCCGTGGCGTCACCAAGACCACCAGCTTCACCGCCAACCTGTCGGGTGCCATCGTGACCCTGCCGGCCGGCGACCTGGGCTTCGCCCTGGGTGTCGAGCACCGCAAGGAAGAAGGCAGCTACGTGCCGGACGCCTTCGCACAGTCGGGCCAGTCCACCGGCCTGGGCCAGAAGCCGACCCGCGGCCAGTACGATCTGAACGAGGTCTACCTCGAACTGAACGTGCCGCTGCTGGCCGACATGGCCTTCGCCAAGGAACTGACCCTGAACGTTGCCAGCCGTTACTCGGACTACAGCAACTTCGGTGGCACCACCAACAGCAAGTTCGGCCTGACCTGGCGTCCGCTGGATGAACTGCTGGTCCGCGGCACCTACGCCGAGGGCTTCCGCGCTCCGACCATCAGTGACCTGTACGGTGGCCTGAGCTCGAGCTTCGAGTCGTACATCGATCCGTGCGGCGTGAAGGCTCCGGGCAGCGTTGCCGGCAATGCCGCGTGCTCCGGCGCGGGCGTGCCGGCCAACTACGTGCAGCTGGGCCAGGCAGGCAAGGAATGTTCGACCCTGCCGTGCCAGTCGGGTGACCAGTTCATCTCGGGTGCCAACCCGAACCTGAAGCCGGAAACCTCCAAGAGCACCACCTTCGGCCTGGTGTGGAGCCCGCGTTGGGTGCAGGGCCTGGACGTCTCGCTGGATTGGTACAAGTACGAAATCAGCGACATGATCATCGCTGACAGCGTCGACCGCATCCTGCGTGACTGCTACGTGCTGGGCAACTCCGAGCGTTGCTCGAGCGTGACCCGTGCGGCTGACGGCCACGTCAGTGCGATCACCTACGGCACCGCCAACCTCGGCAAGATGGAAACCGAAGGTTACGACCTGGGCATCAAGTACCGCCTGCCGGAACTGGCCATCGGTCAGTTCAGCATCGACTGGACCACCAGCTACACCGCCAAGTACGACGAGCAGCGCCAGAACAGCGACGGCGACAACATCATGGTTGGCCGCGTCAGCGAGCCGGGCCTGTTCCGCGTGCGTTCGAACCTGGGCGTCAACTGGCAGTACGGCGATTTCGGTGTGAACTACACCGCGCGCTACTACTCCGGCATGAAGGAAAGCTGCATCTCGCTGGCTGACGGCTGGTGCGATGCGCCGAACCACATGGCCAACGGCGAGACCGATCCGCTGCGTCACACCGGCTCCAACACCTTCCACGACCTGCAGGTCAGCTGGAAGGCACCGTGGGATGCGACGATCGCCCTGGGCGCGAACAATGTGTTCGACCACAAGGGTTCGCTGCAGTACTCGGCTCCGAACTCGGCGTTCGCCTACTACGGCGGCTTCGATGTGGGTCGCTTCCTGTACATGAAGTACACCCAGCGCTTCTGATCCATCGAAGTGCGGTAGCAACACGAGGAGGGCGGGCCGCTAGGTCCGCCCTCTTTTTTGTAGGGGAATTCCGGAAACTGTTGGAAGGTGAGCGCAGTCACGGTCCCGTCGTGTCGCAATCGACACAGTCAGGAGGTCCAATACCGGACGCTTGCATGTGGAGAGGGGTATGAAGAACACGTTGCTGCGCCAGGCATCGGCGGCTGCATTGATCTATGCAACGCTGGTGGGCGCGGTGTTCGCGCAGGGCCTCGGTGTCTGTGGTGGCGGGCTCTATTGCGAAGAGTTCCGCCAGCAGTGCCTGGCCAGTGGCAAGTCACCGGTCATCTGCGAGTCGCAGTACCGGCGTTGCGTGCAGGATGCCTGCGGTATCCGCTGACAAGGAAAGGGCGCACCGTGTGGGTGCGCCCTCTGTCGTCCGGACATCATCCAGCACGCTCAGGCGTCGCTGGGCACCAGTCCCATCAGTGCATTGGCGTGCTCGCGCCATTGCGGCAGTTTGTTCAGCACGCCTGCACGCTGCAGGTAGTCCTCGTCCACCGGGTCGCCATTGACCAGTGCCAGGGCCACGTGCACCGCGCCGGTCACCCAGAAGCTGCGGGTGTTGGCGCGCTGCGGCTGCAGGTGGAAGGCCACCGCTTCGATGATCGGCATCGGCAGGCCCCACAGGCCCAGCAGGTAGGCGCCGGCCTCGGCATGGCCTGGGCGGGCATCGCTGGCCAGCGCGGGCTCGCTGCGCTCGTTGCGCACGCCGGGCAGCAGCAGGCCGATGTCGGCCAGCAGTGCGGCGGTCGCCCCCAGTTCGGCGCTGGACTCGGGCAGCAGGCGTGCGGCCAGCCGGGAGGCGAGCAGTGCGCGCTGCTGCAGTGAGTTGCGCTCGGCAGCCGACAGCGTCGGCGCGGAGAACACTTCGCTGGCCAGCACCAGGTCACGCAGCGTGGCCAGGCCCAGCCGGGTGACCGCGGTGCGCAGGTCGGCAATGGTGCGGCCCTGGCTGAAGAAAGCCGAGTTCGACAGTTGCAGGACCTTGGCCGCGATGGCCGGATCGGCGGCGACCAGCTTGGCCACATCGGCACTGTCGGTATCGTCATCATGTTCCAGGGCCTGGGTCAGGCTCAGGTACAGGTGCGGTGGCGATGGCAGTTTCTCGATACGGCCGATGGCATCGCGCAGGCGCGGGCTGTCCAGCACTTCGCGCAGTTCTTCCAGGCTGGTCAATGCCTCCAGCAGCACTTCCGGCGCCAGCGGCAGCGGCAGGAAGCGGTGGGCGACACCGATCAGGCGCGCCGGCGGCGGGCGGTTGCCATGGTGTGCATCGACCAGCGCGATGCGGATGGTTTCCGGGCGCAGTGTCCGGATCTGGCCCAGCAGCGTGGTGGCATTGAGATCGGGCAACTGCGGGCAGACGATCACCGCGTCCACGCCCTGCGTGGCCACCGCGGTCATCGCGGTCTGGCCATCGGCGGCGGTCAGCGGCTGCCAGTCTTCCCCAAGATCGGCAATGAATTCGGTCAGCTCAGCCGGCAGGCTGGCTGCATCCCCAACAAGCAGAATACGCACGACACGTTCCCCTGGCTGTCTCGACGATGGATGTCGATGACGTGTGAAGTGACGCAATTTACCTAATACGGCAGCAAGAGTGATGTGCCGTCATCATGAAACGTGACCCGCATCGCTCCGGCGGGGTATCGCCGGAGCGATCCGGTTCAGGCTCAGGCCTTGCTGTCGAGATGGCGCTGGTGCGCCTCGATCAGGATCTGCTTGGCCTCAGCGGCGCCACCCCAACCGTCCAGCTTGACCCACTTGCCCTTCTCCAGGTCCTTGTAATGCTCGAAGAAGTGGCCAATGCGCTCCAGCCAGTGGCTCGAGACCTGGGCGATGTCTTCGACGTGGGCGTAGCCGCTGAAGATCTTCGAGACCGGCACGGCCAGGATCTTCTCGTCGCTGCCTGCCTCATCGCTCATCTTCAGCACGCCGACCGGACGGCAGCGCACGACCGAGCCCGGCACCAGCGGCAGCGGCAGCACCACCAGCACGTCGGCCGGATCGCCGTCGCCACACAGGGTGCTCGGCACGTAGCCGTAGTTGCACGGATAGCGCATCGGGGTGGACAGGATGCGGTCGACGAAGATCGCGCCGGTTTCCTTGTCCACTTCGTACTTCACCGGCTCCGAGTCCTTCGGGATCTCGATGATGACGTTGATTTCTTCCGGCGGGTTCTTGCCGGGCGAGACGAGTTCCAGGCCCATGGTGTGCTCCAGGTGGGGGTATAGACGGATAGCTCACCATTTTATGCCTTTGCCGGGCGCTGTGCAGGGTAGGGCTGGGCCGACCTGCGCGCCCGCCTCCGGCGGAGCGGGTGGGGCGGGGTTTCCCGATGGGTTCGACCCGGTCCCCGCGGCAGGCTGGACGTCCTTGCCAAGGAGACTTGCCATGAACTGGAACCGTTTGGGCTGTTGTGCCTTGCTGCTGCTGCTGGCGCCGTTGCCCGCGCTTGCGCGCGGGGTGCATGTCAATCTGATCGACTATCCCTCCGACGAGGCCGGATGGGACCGGGCCTTTGCCCTGGAGGACGCGGTCGCCGGTGAATTCGCCGCATGGTGCGCCGACACCTTGTGTGAAGGTGATTACAGCAACTACCGGGTGATGGAGTTCCGCTGCGCCGTGCTCGCCCACCGCGGCACCGTGCAGCGCTGTGTCTGGGTGGTGGCCGCCAGCGAGCTGGAGGTTGAGCCCGACACGGGACACGTGCGGATCGACAACGGGAGCTGGGTCTGTCCGGTCGAAATGCAGCCCGGGGTGCCCGTCGACGCGTTCTACGCCTCCCTGGAAGCGCCGGGTGGCCTGATCGCCCCTCTGCCCGGGCTTGGCCATGGTCTCTTCGATGGGCTGCCTGAATGCCTGCGCACGCAGGGGAGGGTGGGCTGATGGGGAGCTTCTGCAAATGCTGGCTGTTGTGCTGCGTGCTGTCTGTCAGCCTGCCGTTCACCGGCGTCGCGCAGGCTGCGCCTGCGTTCGTCGATGCGCGGGATTACTCCGGCCCGGGGGGCGGCCACGAGCGTTTCCTTGCTGCCGAGCGGCAACTGGTGCGTGGCTTCGATGAGGTGTGTGGCGATACCTTCTGCGAGGGGCAGTACATCAATCTGTGGGCCATGCGCCTGCGCTGTTCCGTGGAACAGGCCACGGGAGTGGTTATCCAGTGTGTGTGGACCTTCGCCGGTAGCGACACGCGGGTACAAGCCAGCGGCCGCATCAACGTCAACCGTGGCCGCTACGCCTGCGTGCTGCCACTGGCTGCCGGAACACGCCTGGAAACCCTGCTGCAGGTGTGGGAAGCGGGAGACGGGTTCGATGCGTTGCACGCGCCGCTGCCCGGCACGACAGCCAATACCTACGACGCACTGGTTGATTGCCTGTAGTCCCGGCATCAATAAGAATGTGACTTATTTGCATTAACGGAGTAGCATGCGCGGCGCCCCGTCTGTCGTCCCGGCTCCGCGCATGTCCTCCAATGCCGCCACGCTCACCGAACTGCTGATCCGCGAGCGGCCAGCGCTGCTGCGTCGTGTGCAACGGATACTGGGGGGCGACAGCGGCGCCGAGGACGTGATCCAGGCGGTCTGGTTCAAGGCCCGTGGGGTCGATGACAGCCAGGCCATCGACAATCCGCGGGCCTATCTGTATCGGCTGGCCGCCAATCTGGCCACTGACCACGGCCGCGAATCGAGCCGCCGCAACCGGCTGCTGGTCGACCACTACCTGTGGGGGGCCGACGAGGTGATCTCCACCGAGGAGCAGGCCATGGCACAGGATGAGCTGCAGCGGGTGCTCGATGCGGCGGGTCACCTGCCGGAGCCGACCCGCACCATCTTCCGGCTGAACCGCCTGCAGGGCCTCACGCAGGCCGAGATCGCACGCCGCCTGGGAGTGTCGGTGACCACCGTCGAGAATCATGTGCGCTCCGCGCTGCAGCGCCTGGCCTGGGCGCGCAGCGGTCGATGAGCGCGCCGGCTTGGGGCTGGCCTTCGCGCAGACGTCTTGATCACTGGACCGTGGATGCGGTCTAGTTCCCCGCCCGCGCTTGAATGCGCCTGTCCGCCAGCCGATGAGCCCGCCGAACATGCTGCCCGCCGCCAATGATGACGCCCTGGCCGAACAGGCCCGGGACTGGATCGCGTGGCTGGCCTCGGGTGACATCAGCGATACACGCATCCAGGCGTTCGAGCACTGGCTGCAACAGCCGGGGCACCGCAGGGCCTTCGAACACGAGCGCGCGTTGTGGCGCAGTGTCGGGCCGCGCCCGCAGGCCGGGTCCAGCGGACGACGACGGCCACATCGACTGCGCTGGGCGATGGTTGTGGCGGCGATGCTGGCGATGCTGGTGGCATGGCCGGAGGCGTGGCTGCGCCTGCAGTCCGATCATCGCAGCATGCATCAGGTGCAGCACGTGCGGCTGCCCGATGGCAGTCGCGCGGTGCTGGATGCGGACAGTGCGATTGCCGTGCGCTTCAATGCGAACGCCCGTGAGGTCGAGCTGCTGCGCGGGCGCGCCTGGTTCGAGGTCAGCCCGGATGCACAGCGGCGTTTCAGCGTGCGCGCCGGCAATGGCCTGGTCGAGGATATCTCGACCGCGTTCACCGTTGCGCGTGGCGACGACGGGGTGGAAACCCAGGTCGGGCAGGGCAGGGTGCGCGTGGCCAGCCCGGCCGACGGTGGCTGGACGTACCTGCAGCAGGGGCAGCGTGCCGTCTACACTGAACATGGCGGAGTCATGCGACGGGCTGACGTGACCGCCGACAGCGTCGGCGCCTGGCGCCAGGGCGAGCTGCTGCTGGAGCAGGTCCCCGTTGCCGATGCGGTGCAGTGGGTGGGGCGCTATCGCGCGGGGCCGGCCTTCGTGCGCGGTGATCTGTCACGTCTGCCTACAGTGAGTGCTGCGTTGCGCATCGACCGCCCGGAGCAGGCATTGGATGCACTGGCGGCAACGGCAGGTCTTCAGGTTATTCGTCTTCCATTCGGCGTCGCCATCGTGCAGTAGATCCACGCCACGCGTGGATGAGCGTTCCTGTGCCGACCAACGGTCGGCAACCACGGCGCCCCGTCGGCATCCCCCGTGACCGCAAATCGCTCTTGGGGTTGTCGCGCGCCCAGCCGTCTTACCCGGCGAACGTACCCGCCGTCGCCACGTACGTCGCCGTGTCCGCCCGTGTTGCGGATGACGCCGCGTTCGCGGCACCGATTACCTGACAGGTTCTTCCATGTTCGACTCCCACCGTTCGGGCCGCGTACTGCGCCCGTCCCGTCTGTGCATTGCGTTGCTTGCCGCCGGGCTGGCCAGTACGACGCTACCCGCACTGGCGCAGAGCGCCCGCAGCGAGCACGCGGCCGTACTGCGCTTTGATATTCCTGCACAACCGCTGGATGAGGCCCTGCGCAGCTACATGCGCCAATCCGGCGTGCAGGTGGTGTACCCCGCATCGCTGGCACACGGCGTAACCTCCCACGCGGTCAGCGGCAGCCTGTCGGCCGGCCAGGCGTTGCAGCGCCTGCTGCAGGGCAGTGGCGTGGCGGTGCGCCGGGTCAGCGCCGATGCGGCCACTCTGGGGGCAGCAACGCCGGTGCGGGCCGATAGCGGTGTGATCGTCACCGACACGCTGAGTGTGGCCGGCGACCGCGTCGACAGCGGTGCGAACAACGATGAAGCGCGCCTGCTCGACAGCTATCGCAGCGTGGGTTCGACCACCACGCTCGACCGCACGCATCTGGAGCGTTTCCGCGGCACCTCCAACGGTGACATCGTCAAGGGGGTGGCCGGTGTCACCGCCGGTGATCCGCGCGTGGGCAACGGCTTCGACGTCAACATCCGTGGCATCCAGGGCCAGGGCCGCGTACCGGTGATCATCGACGGTGGCCAGTCCAGCATGGACACCTACCGCGGCTATGCGGGCCAGTCACAGCGCACCTACCTCGACCCCGACCTGATCTCCAGCCTGACCATCACCAAGGGCCCGAGCCTGCAGGCCAACGCGTCCGGTGGCATCGGCGGCGTGGTCGAGATGGAGACGTTGAAGATCGGTGACGTGCTGCGCGAGGGCCGCGACTTCGGCGTGCGCGTGCGCGGTGGCCTGGCCAATGGCAGTGCCAACAACCTGCCGTCATACAGTGCGGCGCCGCGCAGCGATCGCAGCGCTACCGGCAGCCAGTTCTTCAACGTGGCCGGTGCCGGTCACTGGGACCGCTTCGACCTGGTTGCGGCCTACGCGTACCGGGACAACGGCAACTACTTCTCCGGCAAGCATGGCTACGATGATTTCCCGCAGACGCGGCGCACGCTGGCGCCGCTGAATCCGCCGGGCACCGAAGTGTTCAACACTTCCTCGCGCTCCAAGTCGGCGCTGCTCAAGGGCACCTGGCGCATCGATGACACGCAGAGCCTGGAAGCCGGCTACCGCCGCTATGAAGGCACGGCCGGCGAGATCATGGCCTCGCAGATCATCCGCGTCGACCGTGACCGCATCCCGCAGTGGGACCCGGGCCACGTCGACATGGACAGCTACACCCTGCGCTATCGCTTCAACCCGGACAGCGGGCTGATCGACCTGCGCGTCAACGCTGCGTATACCGACACCGACAGCGTGATGTACAACAGCCTGACCGGCATCACCCCGTGGTACTTCGACCGCCGCACAGAGTGGTATGACGCGCCCAGCTTCAGTGGCGATCCCGGTTACAAGGATGCCTACCGCAATCCGTTGCGGCAGAAGCGCTTCGGCCTGGATGCCAGCAATACCTCCAGGTTCGACACCCGCGCCGGTGCGTTCACGCTCGACTACGGCCTGTCCTACAGCGACGAAGACATCGCCCCGGGCAGCTCGGGCCCGATCATGCACGATGACCTGGTCAACAACCGCTTCCTGCGTAATGCCGAGCGCAAGGAATACAGCGCCGTGGCCGCGCTGAAGTGGCAGCCCGACGAACACTGGGAGCTGCTGGCCGGTGGCCGCTGGAACCGGGTGGACGTGCACGACCGCAACCGGCTGGCCACGCCCTATGCCTACGAGGTGCAGGGCCAGTACCGCTACACCGAGCTGCTCAACGGCAACCCGGCACTGCCCTCGTGGCGCGCCAAGCGCATCGCGTTGCTGAACTGGTATCCGGATGCCAACGGCAACTTCACCCAGGCCTCGCTGCTGGCCTCGCCGTACAAGAAGGGTACGGTGGGCGACATCGCCGGCTGGAACTTCTACGACGCCGGCAAGCCGCAGGATCTGGAAGTGCCGGTCAGCTGGAGCTGGTCGCAGCCGATCCGCCGTCGCGACACCGCGTTCTCGCCTACCGCCAGCGTGGCCTACCGTTTCAGCGAAGACACCCTGGTCTACGTGAAGTACGCCGAAGGCACCAAGCTGCCGAGCCTGTTCGAGACCACGCTGGGCCTGTTCACCGCTGCCAAGCCGGTCGGTGAGCTGAAGCCGGAGCGCGCGCGCAGCTGGGAAATCGGTGCCAGCACCCTCCGCTACGACCTGTTCACCGCTGGCGACCGCCTGGCGCTGAAGCTGGCGTACTTCGATACCCGCATCGACGACCTGATCACCCGTGACTACCGCACGCTTTCGGCCGGCCTGATCCGCAACGTCGATCAGTTCAAGGTCTCGGGCATGGAATTCCAGTCCAGCTATGACAGCGGCAAGGTCTTCGCCGACCTGTCCGCGCATTACTATTTCAAGGCCAAGACCTGCGCGCCGGACATCGCCGCCGAGCGTCGTGCCTATGGTGCGCAGCGCAGGAACGACGAGCTGGCCAATACACCCAACTGCGTGGACGGTGGCTTCGAGGGCTCGTACACCAACACCCAGAACCCGCCGCGCTACACAGTCAACCTGATCCTGGGCTCGCGCCTGTTCGACGAGCGCCTGACCTTCGGCGCCCGCATGGTCCACAACGCTGGCCCGATCAGCAAGTTGGACAAGGACTGGAACGTGGGCCTGTCGGCGATCCAGCAGCTGTACCGGCCGAACACCTTGGTCGACCTGTTCGCCAGCTGGAGCTTCAACGACCAGCTGTCGGTGGAAGCCGGCGTCGACAACCTGACCGACCGTTACTACCTGGACCCGCTGGCCCTGGGCGTGATGCCGGCACCGGGCCGCACCGCGCGGTTGGCGTTGACCTGGACGTACTGACCGCCAGCGCAGAGCGCCTTTGGTGGGTGCGGACCTCGGTCCGCACCGCTTCTGCCGTGCAATCGCCAGCGTCTGGTCACGCCCGGCGTCTGCTTACAGCCCGGTCGCCGCCTTCACCGCATCTTCGTGCAGCGACTCGTTCAGCTCATCCACCACGGTGGTCCATGCCGCATCGGCCTGCAGCGACTCGGCCAGGAACTGGCGCTGGGCATCGTTCCAGTAGGGCGCCTCGACGACTTCGACGTCGGTGGCCAGCTGGTGCTCGCGGATGAAGCGGGCGATGCCTTCGGCGCTGGCGTCCAGGCCCAGCTGCAGGAACAGGTTGGTCATGCGCGGTTCGGTGGTGATCATCATCGGTTCCGGGTGGAAGAAGGGGATGGCCCCATTATCGGCACACATGGGCTTGGGGAAACCCCCGCGGCGGACGTCTACAGCAGGACGACCCTCCTGGCATTCCCCCATGAACGCACACATCGCTCCCGAAGACAGCCGCAGCCTGCGGCTCAAGGCCGCCACCCGCGACAGCCACGGTGCGCTGGACAAGCGCATCATGGCCGGTGACATCTTCGCCGACCGCAGCAACTTCGCCCGTTTCCTGCGCGTGCAGTATCGCTTCCACCGCAGCATCGATGCGCTGTATGCCAACCCTGCCCTGGACGCATTGCTGCCCGATCTCGGAGAGCGCCGGCGCCTGACACAGGTCGCACGCGACCTGCAGGACCTGGAGCAGGCCCTGCCTGGCGCGGACATTGACGCGCTGCCCTCGGACCTCGCGCTGCCGACTGCGTTGGGTTGGCTGTACGTGGCCGAAGGCTCCAATCTCGGTGGCACCCTTCTGTACAAGATGGCGGCCAGGCTCGGCCTGCACCGTGATTTCGGCGCCCGCCACCTGGCCGCCCATCCCGATGGCACAGCGCGCCACTGGCGCGAGTTCACCGCTGTGCTGGACGCGGTGCCGCTGAGTGCCGAGCAGGACCAGCAGGTGATCGATGCAGCCGACGCTGCGTTCCGCAGCGTGTACCGCCACGTCGAAGTGGAATTCGCCTGATGCGCGGCGCGCGCCCGCAGGTGCAGCGCTGATGCGCTGGCTCTGGTTCGCGCTGGGCTGGCTGATGGTCGGCCTCGGGGTGATCGGCGCATTGCTGCCAGTCATGCCGACCACCATCTTCCTGATCCTCGCGGTGGGCTGCTTCGCGCGCAGCTCGCCGAAGTTCGAGCAGCGCCTGCTGGCGCATCCACGCTACGGCCCGTCGCTGCGGCTGTGGCGCGAGCAGGGTGCCGTGTCGGGCAAGGGCAAGGCGTTTGCCAGCGCAGGCATGGCGGCGGGCTTTGCCCTGTTCTGCTGGGGCGCGCATCCGTCGTGGCGCCTGTTGCTCGGCGTGGGCCTGTTCTTTGCCGCCAGCGCCGGTTACGTGCTCAGCCGGCCGGCACCGCGACCGGAGCCCAATCCGGTCGTGGAAGTGGACGACGCCAACGATCCTCGCGCGGCCCGCCGCCGCCCGAGGTGGCCGGCGACCCGGTGAACGTGATGGTGCCCGTGTGGTTCTTCCTGCGCGGGCGGTGACCGCCATCGGGGTCAGAACCCTTTCCGCAGGAAAGGGTTCTGGCCCCGTCGAGCCTGCCATCCACGCGTCGCGTGGATCTACAGCAGCGGCACCAGCAGCAGCGCCACGATGTTGATGATCTTGATCAGCGGATTGATTGCCGGGCCGGCGGTGTCCTTGTACGGGTCACCGACGGTATCGCCGGTCACCGCAGCCTTGTGCGCTTCGCTGCCCTTGCCACCGAAGTGGCCATCCTCGATGTATTTCTTGGCGTTGTCCCAGGCGCCGCCGCCGGTGGTCATCGAGATGGCCACGAACAGGCCGGTGACGATCGTGCCGATCAGCAGGCCGCCCAGTGCGCGCGGCCCCAGCAGCAGGCCGACCACCACCGGCACGGCGACCGGCAACAGCGAGGGCACGATCATTTCGCGGATCGCCGAGCGGGTCAGCATGTCCACCGCCTTGTCGTACTGCGGCTTGCCGGTGCCCTGCATGATGCCGGGAATCTCGCGGAACTGGCGGCGCACTTCTTCCACCACTGCGCCCGCCGCGCGGCCGACCGCTTCCATCGCCATCGCACCGAACAGGTAGGGAATCAGGCCGCCGATCAACAGGCCGATGATCACCGTGTGGTCGCTGAGATCGAAGCGGAACTCCTGGCCGGGATTGGCTGCCTGCAGGTTGTGGGTGTAGTCGGCGAACAGCACCAGTGCCGCCAGCGCCGCCGAGCCGATCGCATAGCCCTTGGTCACGGCCTTGGTGGTGTTGCCCACCGCATCCAGCGGGTCGGTGATGTCGCGGATCTCCGAAGGCAGCTCGGCCATTTCGGCGATGCCACCGGCGTTGTCGGTGATCGGGCCGTAGGCATCGAGGGCGACGATCATCCCTGCCATCGACAGCATCGCGGTGGCGGCAATGGCGATGCCGTACAGGCCGCCCAGTGCGAACGCACCCCAGATCGCCGCACACACCGCCACCACCGGCAGCGCGGTGGATTTCATCGAGATGCCGAGTCCGGCGATGATGTTGGTGCCGTGGCCGGTGGTCGACGCCTGCGCCACGTGCTGCACCGGCTTGTACTGGGTGCCGGTGTAGTACTCGGTGATCCACACGATCAGGCCGGTCAGGACCAGGCCGATCAGCGCGCAGCCATACAGCGCCATTGGTCCATGCACGTTGTCGGACATCAGTCCGGTGGTGATCGGGTAGAAGGCGATGGCGGCCAGCACGCCGGAAACGATCACGCCCTTGTACAGCGCGCCCATGATCGAGCCGCCTGGCTTCACCTTGACGAACAGCGCGCCGATGATCGAAGCAATGATCGACACGCCGCCCAGTACCAGCGGATACAGCACCGCGTTGGCACCGGCTTCGGCCAGCATCAGGCTGCCCAGCAGCATGGTGGCGATCACGGTCACCGCGTAGGTCTCGAACAGGTCGGCCGCCATGCCGGCGCAGTCGCCGACGTTGTCACCGACGTTGTCGGCGATCACCGCCGGGTTGCGCGGATCGTCCTCGGGAATGCCGGCTTCGACCTTGCCGACCAGGTCGGCACCCACGTCGGCGCCCTTGGTGAAGATGCCGCCGCCCAGGCGCGCGAAGATCGAGATCAGCGAGGAGCCGAAGGCCAGGCCGACCAGCGCGTGCAGCGCCTGTTCCATCGGCAGGCCCATGCGCAGCAGCAGTGCGTAGTAGCCGGCCACGCCCAGCAGGCCCAGCCCGACCACCAGCATGCCGGTGATCGCGCCGCCGCGGAAGGCGACGTCCATCGCCGCGCTGATGCCGTTGCGCGCCGCCTCTGCGGTACGCACGTTGGCGCGTACCGACACGTTCATGCCGATGTAGCCGGCGGCGCCGGACAGCACCGCGCCGACTGCAAAACCAATCGCGGTGTACCAGCTGAGGAAGATGCCGACCAGCACGAACAGCACCACGCCGGCGATGCCGATGGTCAGGTACTGGCGGTTGAGATAGGCACGCGCACCTTCCTGGATCGCGGTAGCGATCGCGATCATGCGTGCATTGCCGGTGGGTTGGCGCAGGATCCAGCGCGCCGAGACGATTCCGAACAGGATCGCGAGAATGGCGCAGCCCAGCGCCAGTGACAGCCCGTGACGTTCCAGCATTAGACCCCTCCGCAGAATGGATGTAGGCATCCAGTGGCGATGAACGGCACCACGAGGGGGACGACGGGCTGCAGCCTGGAACCAACCCGTACCGACCTTGGTGGTCGTCCGACGTATGGCGGTGTTCAGCATTCCCTGGTGCCCGCAGTATGCGGGCCGTCAGTTGTAGAGTCGAGCCATGCTCGACCGGCTCCTGGGAGCCGCGGCGCATGCCGTCGGGCCCTGGGCATGATCCGCGAGCCAACGGCCTTTGCACCCCGTTAAGGCAGCCTCTGCAAGCCTGCGCACAGCCCCGTAGGAGATCCCCCATGCGCCTGTCCCTGTTGATGCTTGCCGCCCTGGTCCCGGCCGCACCGGCCTTCGCTGCGGAAACGCCGGAACTGCAGCGTGCGGTCGGGGCGCCGCAGGCGGTGGGCGCCGTGCATACGCTGCGGCAGATCCCCGAGGCCTGCGCGCGGCTGGAAGGTGCGTTCACCGGTGATGCCGCCGCGCCATATCGCTTCTCCGCCGTCCGGACCAGCGAGCAATGCCAGCCACGCGCGCGCTTCGTCGATTACACCAAGGCGCAGCCAAGTGCCGACAAGGGCTGGAAACTCAACGATGTGATCCGCGTGCCCAACGCCGCGTGCCCGGCGCAGCAGGCGGTGGTGCGGGTGTGGCGCCTGCCGTCGAGCCACAAGGTCGAGCTGGACGGGCAGGGCCAATCGCGCATTTACCTGGAGGAGGCGAAGAAACAGGCCGCCGCCGGCCAGATTCCGCAGGTGACGATGTTCGCCGCGCAGCTGCAGATGGAAGGCAAGGCCTGCAATTGAAGTCGCGTGGGTGGTGCACCCGTGCCGTCATCCACGGCCGACATCCGGCTGATCAATCCGCCAGCATTGCCCCGCGCGCCACCAGCAGCTCGCGCAATGCCCTGCGGTGGCAGTGCGCTTCATCCTCGCAGTAGCAGCCCACGCTGATGTCGCTGTGTTGCGACATCGCGGCCAGAAGGTCCAGCGCGTGGGCGGCATCGGGCGCCTTTATCTCGGCCTTGTAATGGCGGAAGAAGGCGGTCCAATCGGCCGCCGTCGTTGCCTCATGTGCCCGCTTCACCAGCTCCGCGCTGGGTGACAGCGTAGGAAACCAGACGTCGTACCAGTCCTGTCGGGCGAACTCGCTGCGCGGCACGCCGCGCGGTGGGCGCCGAACGGTGCCAATGCGCAGTCCCTCGCCGGGTTGGCGCGGCGTACCGAGTCGGACAACACGCAGTGCCATGATGATCTCCATGAAAAGGGGACGGAGGGGATTAAGTCGTATCCGACCCACTGCTGATGCTGTTGGAGATGACAGAGGGGCGTATGCGACTTAATCCCCTCCGTCCCCTTTTTCAGGTCAGCCTTCGAAGGCCGGCAGTTTCTGCTTCACCGCTACGTTCTTCAGGGTGACGTACTTCGGCAGGCCATCGGTGCCATAGGGAAGCGGTGCTTCGCCCTTGATCAATGGTGACAGGTAGGCGCGCGCCCTGGCCGTGATGCCGAAGCCATCGCGGCGGATGAAACCAGCCGGCATCTTCTTCTCGTGGTTGGCGATCTTCGACAGCGGCGCCGCTTCGATCTTCCAGCGATAGGGCGCATCGCTGCTGCGCACGATCACCGGCATCACGCCATTCTGGCCCTTCAGTGCCAGCTGCACCGCGGCCTTGCCCACCGCCTGCGCCTGCTCCCAGTCGGTCCTGCTGGCCAGGTGGCGGGCCGAGCGCTGCAGGTAATCGGGCAGTGCCCAGTGCACCTTCAGGCCCAGCTGATCCTTGACCCGGCCGGCCAGGTGCGCCGCCACGCCGCCGAGCTGCGAATGACCGAACGAGTCCTTGCCACCGCCGGCATCGGCAACGAAGCGGCCATCGGCGGTTGCAATGCCTTCCGACGCCACCACCACGCAGTAGCCGACGCGCTCGACCACGGCTTTCACCTTGGCCAGGAACGTGGCCTCGTCGTAGGCGCGCTCGGGCAGCAGGATGATGTGCGGCGCTTCGTCATCACCGTTGCCGGCCAGGCCGGCGGCGGCGGCCAGCCAGCCGGCGTGGCGGCCCATCGCTTCGTAGATGAAGACACGGGTGGACGTTTCGGCCATCGCCGCCACGTCCAGTGCTGCTTCGCGCACCGAGACCGCGGTGTACTTGGCCGCTGACCCGAAGCCGGGGCAGGTATCGGTAACGGCAAGGTCGTTGTCGATGGTCTTGGGCACGCCGATACAGGTCAGGTCGTAGCCGGAGGCCTTGGCCAGCTGCGAGACCTTCAGTGCGGTGTCGGCCGAGTCGTTGCCGCCGTTGTAGAGGAACCAGCGCACGTCGTGGGCCTGCAGCACCTCCAGCAGGCGGTCATAGCGGGCGCGGTCGGCATCCAGCGATTTCAGCTTGACCCGGCACGAGCCGAAGGCGCCGCCCGGGGTATGGGCGAGGGCGCGGATCGCGGCGGCACTCTCCCTGCTGGTGTCGATCAGCTCCTCGCGCAGCGCGCCGAGGATGCCGTTGCGGGCCGCCAGGACCTTGATGCCATTGGCCCGGGCCTGCTCGATCACCGCTGCCGCCGTGGCATTGATGACGGCGGTGACACCGCCGGACTGGGCATAAAGGAGAGTACCGTTGCGCATGCTTCTACCTGCTCGGGGGAGGGGACATTGCAGGGACATTACCCGGATGCGGTAAAGTGGCGCTATTGCGGTGCAGCGATACCGGACCGTCCGGGACGCGAACCTTCTTTGTTTTCAACACGTTGGAGTCAGGTCAATGCGATTGGTTCTGTTGGGACCGCCCGGTTCGGGCAAGGGGACACAGGCGACGCGCCTGAAGGAAAAGCTGGGGATCGCCCACATTTCGACCGGTGACATGCTGCGCGCGGAAATCGCCGCCGGCACGGAGCTGGGCAAGCAGGCCAAGACGGTGATGGATGCCGGCAACCTGGTGTCGGACGACATCCTGCTGGGCATGCTGGAGTCGCGCCTGACCCAGGCTGATGTCGCCAAGGGCTTCATCCTCGATGGCTACCCGCGCAATGTGGCCCAGGCCAATGCGATGGATGGCCTGCTGGCCAAGATCGGCCAGCCGCTGGACGCGGTGGTGCAGCTGGATGTGCCCACCGAGCTGTTGGTGGACCGCATCGCCGGCCGCGCCAAGGAGCAGGGCCGCGCCGATGACAACCCGGAAGCGGTGCGCCAGCGCCTGCAGGTCTACAACGACCAGACCGCCCCGGTGGTCGATTTCTACGCCGGCCGTGGCACCCTGGCCCGCGTCGATGGCGTCGGTGAGCTGGACGAGATCGAAGCCCGCATCCTGGCAGCGATCAAGGCCTGATCCGGCGGGGCCGGCATGCGTCCGGTCCTTCAGGCGCAAAAAACACAGGCCTGGTCCGCGAGGATCAGGCCTGTGTCGTTTGATAGGCGCCAGCGAAGGGCTTGCTCAGGGCCCCGCAGCATGAGCTCCCTTGGGGATGGCCTCTTGGGGAGTAGGACCGGTTCGGGTACTGCGGCTGGCAGTTCGAATTGTGTCCGGGTTCACAGAACATCGCTATCGGGAATTCCCTGACAGCTGATTGGAGTTTTCTCACATCCCGTGTAGGGGTTGTCTTACCCGATAGCGGACATTGGCCCTATACAGCCGTCATCGGTCACAATCCTCGGTCATGAGCAGCGTACATATCCTTGCAATTGCCGGCACCTTCATGGGCGGCGTGGCCGCCCTGGCGCGGGAACTTGGGCATTCCGTCAGCGGCAGCGACCAGGCCATCTACCCGCCGATGTCGACCCAGCTCGAACAGCTGGGCATCACGCTGGACCAGGGCTACCGTGCCGACAGCGTGCCGGCCGGTACCGACGAGGTGGTGATCGGCAACGCGCTGTCGCGCGGCAATGCCGCCGTGGAAGCCGTGCTCGATGCCGGCCAGCGCTATATCTCCGGCGCGCAGTGGCTGTCCGAGCAGGTGCTGCCGGGCCGCGACACGCTGGCCGTGGCCGGTACCCACGGCAAGACCACCACCACCACCATCCTCACCTGGCTGCTGGAAAGTGCAGGGCGCTCGCCGGGCTTCCTGATCGGCGGTGTCGCCGAGGATTTCGGTGTCTCCGCCCGCCTGGGCCAGGGGCGCGAGTTCGTGGTCGAAGCCGATGAGTACGACACGGCCTTCTTCGACAAGCGCAGCAAGTTCGTGCACTACCGGCCGCTGGTGGCCATCCTCAACAACCTTGAGTACGACCACGCCGACATCTTCCCGGACGTGGCCGCGATCCAGCGCCAGTTCCACCATCTGGTGCGTACCGTACCCGCACGTGGGCGGCTGATCGTCAACGGCGAGGATCAGTACCTTGCCGAAGTGCTGGCGATGGGCTGCTGGACCCCGGTCGAGCGCTTCGGATTCGATCCGTCGCTGGAATGGCATGCCGAGCTGCTGGCCGCTGATGGCAGCGCCTTCCGCGTGCACCATCGTGGGCAGGCGCTGGGTGATGTGCAGTGGTCGCTGCTGGGCCGCCACAACGTGCTCAATGGATTGGCCGCGCTGGCCGCCGCGCATGCAGTGGGCGTGGCACCCGCCCAGGTTATTCCGGCGCTGGCACGCTTCCGCAGCGTCAAGCGCCGCATGGAAGTGATCGGCAGCCATGACGGCATCACCGTCTACGACGATTTCGCCCACCATCCGACTGCGATCGCCACCACGCTGGAGGGCCTGCGTTCCAAGGTGGGTGATGCGCGCATCGTGGTCGCGATGGAGCCGCGCAGCAACTCGATGCGGCTGGGCGCACATGCGCAGGCGCTGGCTCCCTCGTTGGCGCTGGCCGATGAAGTGGTGTTCCTGCATCGCCCGGAACTGGCCTGGGATGCTGCGGCGGTGATCGCCGCGGTGCGTGGCGAAGCCCACGCGGTGCCCGATACCGACGCATTGCTGGCGCAGCTGCAGGCCAGCGCGCGCAGCGGCGACCACGTAATATTCATGTCCAACGGTGGCTTCGACGGTGCCCCGCGCCGCTTCCTCGCCGCGCTGCAGGCCCGATGAGCGGCGACGGCTCGCTGCCGCTGTTCCCGCTGCACACCGCGCTGGTACCGGGTGCAGCGGTAGGCCTGCGCGTGTTCGAGCGGCGCTATCTGGACCTGGTCCGCGACAGCGGCCGCAGTGGTGAGGGATTTGGTGTCTGCCTGATCCTCGAGGGTGAGGAGGTCGGCGCACCGGCGACACCGGCGGCCTTTGGCGTGCAGGTACGCATCGAAGACTTCGATGTCGGCGCCGACGGCGTGCTGCAGCTGCGCCTGCGCGGCACCCGTCGCTTCCATGTCGAGCGCACCCGCGTGCGCGACAACGGCCTGGTGGTGGCTGATGTGCGCTGGTGCGAGGAAGACCCCGATGACGAACTGCGGCCGCAGCATGCACTGCTGGCCACGGTGCTGGGGCACATCATCGAGCAGGCCGGCGAGGCCTATGCGCCGGCCAATCCGGCGCTGCTGGACCAGGCCAGCTGGGTCGGCTGGCGGCTGGCCGAGCTGCTGCCGCTGAGCGAGCAGCAGCGCCTTCAGCTGCTGCAGATGGACGATCCGCACCAGCGATTGCAGCAGCTGCTGGGCTGGATGCCGTAGAAGCCATCCACGCATGGCGTGGATCTGCTGTAGAGCCGAGCCTATGCTCGGCTTGATGGATCCCGCGAAGAGCAGCCGAGCATGGGCTCGGCTCTACACTGGGTGATCGCGACCGGTACCGGTCAGGGCGTGGTGGTCTTCAACCGCAGCACCGGCAACCCGGTTTCGCTGTGCACGTCCTCGCGCTGCGGCAGGTCCTGCACGGCGTCCTTTACGGCATTCAATGCCGGGTCGACGCCACGCAGCGGGTGCCACATGCCGATCCACTCGAAATGGCGTTCGTAGCGCAGGGTCTGTGCACTGCCCAGCCACAGCGGCGTGTTGCCCGGCTGCAACTGCGCAGGGGCCGGCCACAGGCGCAGTACGTAGCGCTCATCACGGTGTGTACCCGGGCGTACC
The DNA here is from genome assembly GCF_059369995.1 of Stenotrophomonas sp. YJH_SMC_53. Classification (NCBI taxonomy): domain Bacteria; kingdom Pseudomonadati; phylum Pseudomonadota; class Gammaproteobacteria; order Lysobacterales; family Lysobacteraceae; genus Stenotrophomonas; species Stenotrophomonas sp. YJH_SMC_53. Next base: position 482,491 of record NZ_JCAFTF010000001.1, read on the forward strand.
ATCAACAGCGCTTCCACGCGGGTTTCCAGCGTCGCCGGCAGCACCGGCAGTTCATCGGCGCCGGTGTTCTTGTCCAGCATCAGCAGCGCCTGCTGCCAGCCGGCCTGCTCCTGCCGCTTCCAGCCGCGCGCTTCCAGTTGCGCCTGCAGCGGTGCCAGCGGACCGGCCACCTGCACGTCCAGCGGCCAGCGCTGGTCGTCATCGAACTCGTTGCGGCGCGCCGGCAGTGTCGCCCAGTCGTGCTGCCACCAGGCCTGCGTGTCCATTGCCTGCGGGGCCGGCAAGGTCGGCTCGAAGCGTTCCAGCTTCACCGGGATGTTGCGCGGTGCGTACCACATCGCGGCGACGGCGAAGACGCCGTAGAACAGCCATGCCACCGGCTTCACCCAGAACGAGCGGTTGAAGCGGCGGCGGTAGGCGATGCCCAGCACCAGCAGCCAGAACGTGCCGAACAGCATGCCGCCGATCACATCGCTCAGCCAATGCGCGCCCAGGTACAGGCGCGAGAAGCCGATCAGGCTGACCACGATGCCCGACACCAGGTACGGCCAGACGCGGGTACGGCCGGGCATCTCGCGGGCGATCAGCACCGCGAAGAAGCCGAAGGTGATGGTGGCCATCGTCACCGACACCGACGGGAAGCCGAAGCCGCTGCTGGCGTCGACCGGGCGCACAACATCGACGGTAGCGCCGAGCAGCATGGTCAGCGCCAGGCCGAAAGCCAGCGCGGCCAGCCAGTGCGCGGCCGCCATCCAGCGCCGGCGCCAGACCAGGTAGCCCATCGCCGCCGCAGTGGCCGGCAGCAGCACCTGCCAGGCGCCCAGCGACGCCAGCGCGGCCATCGGGTAATCGGCCAGCGGGTTGCGCAGGGCCAGCATTGCCTGGTGTACCAGCAGGTCGATCGCCAGTGGCTCGCCATGCGCGACCACCACGGTCAGCAGCGCGAACCAGCCCCAGCCCAGCACCAGCAGCATCAGCGCCAGCATCGCCAGCGGCACCGACTCGCGCCGCTTCGGGTCCAGCACGCCGACGGTGTAGCGGCCCAGCGTCGGATGGCGGTTGGACCAGTCGAGCAGGCGTGCCAGCCAGTTGTCCATGCGCGCGGCCGACCAGCGGTAGCCGTACAGCACGATGGCCCAGACCAGGCCAAGGATCACCGCCAGCAGGCCGACCACCACCACCAGCCGACCGGCTACTGCGGCCACCGCGTCATAGGCCTCGCCAAGAATCCAGCCGGGGGCCAGGAACAGCACCGCCCATGAAATGCTGGCGATACCACTGGCCTGTACATAGCGGCTGGCTGGCATCTTCATCATGCCCGCGATGGCCGGCACGAACGGCCGGATCGCGCCGACGTAGCGTGCCACCAGAATGCTCTTGAACGCGTTGCGGCGGAACAGGTTCTCGCCGCGGTCGAGCAGCTGCGGGTAACGGCTGAACGGCCACACGCCACGCAGGCGGTCGCCCCAGCGGCGCCCGATCCAGTAACTGATGCCATCGCCGGCGAATGCGCCCAGTGCGGCCGCCGCCACCGCGTACGGTCCGGAGATCTGGCCCAGGCCGATGAACACGCCCACCGCAAACAGCAGCGGCAGCGCCGGCACGATGGCGCCGAGAATGATCACCGCATCGCAGAAGGCGATGAGGAAGATAACGGCACCCGCCAGCACGGGGTGAGCGGCAATCCACGCAAGCGTGGCGTCGATCCATGAAGAGTCCATTGCCCGATTATAGGGGCGTGAAGGTGACTGGTTCCCAGCCGCTTGGTGACCGTTTGCAACCGGCGCCATCGCCTAGAATGGGCCCATGCCGCATACGCCAGACACGCCACCACATGCTTTGAAGGCCGACAGCTTCGGTCGCATCCTCCGTGTGGAAGGGCCTGCCGGCCCCTTCGTACGCCGTGACCTGGGCGCCACGCCGCTGTGGTTGCGCCTGCCGGCCTGGTGGCTGGCCCGCCGCGAAGCGCGCGCGCTGCGCCATATCCATGGCATGGCCGACGTGCCGCAGCTGCTGGCGTGGAATGGGCATCATCTCGACCGCAGTTTCATGGCCGGCGACGCCATGTACCAGCGCCCACCGCGTGGCGACCTGGCCTGGTTCCGCGCCGCGCGTCGGCTGCTGCAGCAGCTGCATCGGCGCGGCGTGGCCCACAACGACCTGGCCAAGGAAGCCAACTGGCTGGTGACCGAAGACGGCCGCCCTGCATTGATCGACTTCCAGCTGGCAGTGATCGGCAACCCGCGCTCGCGCTGGATGCGCCTGCTGGCCCGCGAGGACCTGCGCCACCTGCTCAAGCACAAGCGCATGTACTGCCGTGAGTCGCTCACCCCAGTGGAAAAGCGCGTGCTCAAGCGCACCTCGTGGGTGCGCGAACTGTGGTTCGCCACGGGCAAGCCGGTCTACCGCTTCGTTACCCGTCGCATCCTGCATTGGGAAGACAACGAGGGGCAGGGGCCCAAGCCGTGAGTCCACTGCAGGTAGTGACCGGCCCACCGAGTGCGGGCAGCGTCCTGCGCCCACAGCTGGCCGGTGCCGACTTCGTGCACGCCTGCCAGGCAACAACCCATCGTGATGGGCGCTCGGCCTTGCAGGCCTATCGCGATATGGCCGCGACCATTCCCGGCTGGTTCGATGGGCTGATGGCGCTGCGCAATCGCGGCATGCGCCTGCTCGGCATGAAGCACCTGGGCTCGTTGCGCGCGGTGCAGGATGTTGCGGATCCTCAACCCGGGCAGCGACTGGGCATCTTCACCCTGCAGTCGCTCAGTGACGATGCCATCGTGCTGGAAGACGACGACCGCCACCTGCGTGTGCAGCTGGCCCTGCAGTGGAAGGGCGACGTGCTGGAAGTGGCGACCGTGGTGCATACGCACAACGCGTTCGGGCGCATGTACATGCTGCCGGTTGCGCCGGTGCATCAGCTGATCGTGCCGCATCTGCTGAGGAAGCAGGCGCAGGCGTACCGGTAGATCCACGCGATGCGTGGATGCGCCGGGCAGAACCGTATTGTAGAGCCGAGCCATGCTCGGCTGCATTCAATCAGCCGAGCATGGCTCGGCTCTACAGAGGCCGGCGACCTTACGGCGTTGCCGGCACTACCTGCTGGCCGATGAAGTTGCGCTTGGCATCGAAGTCGTAGGCGATCTGCAGCTGGCCTACATCCGGGCAGGCGTGGCAGTCACGCAGCGGCGTGCGGTACAGCAGGCGGATGCCGCCGTTCTCCAGCGGCGTGGCCCCGGCCGACTGCGCCGGTGCGAACGGCGTGGCCTGCGGGTGGTCCTTCAGCAGGGCCTGCACGGCGGGGTCGGCACGCAGGGTGTCGTCCAGCTGCACGGCATCCACATCGATGCGCTTGCCGGTGGCGTCGACCAGGCGGGTGCCCTCGTTGGTGTTGGCGCGGAACGGATACTCGACCGTGGCAATGCCCAGGCCTTCGTTCTCGTGCCAGGCCGTCACGTAGGCCAGCTCGCCGCCAGTGGACAACTGTTCGGCGGCAGCAATGGCATCGGCGCTTGCGCCACCAGCGCGCATCGCATCGCGCAGGCACTCCCGCGTGGCTGCATTCCCGCCCTGGCGGCAGGCGTTGAGGTCGCCATCCCACACCACTGCCTCGCTCCAGCGCAGTTTGCCGTCTGCGGCGGCTTTCTCCGCGCTGGGCGTGTCACCGGCCGACGGTTCCTTGCCGGGTTCCGGCGAACGGCCCTGGCAGGCGGTCAGCAGGGCAAGCCCCAGGGCAGGCAGCAACAGGCGGGAACGGCGCATGGCGTGGACCTCGTGCGTTGACTGGAGGCGCCAGTATCGTCAAGGCCGGGTGAACTCCACGTCGGCGCGGCATACTAGCGGCTCATTGCATACGCTGGAGTGTGGAACGTGGGCAGTCTGCAGGGCAAAACGCTTTTCATCACGGGTGCCTCGCGTGGCATCGGCCTGGCCATCGCACTGCGCGCTGCGCGTGACGGGGCGAACGTGGCCATTGCGGCCAAGTCGGCGGTGCCGAACCCGAAGCTGCCAGGTACCATCCACAGCGCGGCCGAGGCCGTTACCGCCGCCGGTGGCCAAGGGCTGGCGCTGAAGTGCGATATCCGCGAGGAAGAGCAGGTGCAGGCCGCGGTTGCGGCCACGGTCGACACCTTTGGGGGCATCGACATCCTGATCAACAACGCCAGCGCGATCTGGCTGCGTGGCACGCTGGATACGCCGATGAAACGCTTCGACCTGATGCAGCAGGTCAATTCGCGTGGCAGCTTCCTGTGTGCGCAGGCCTGCCTGCCGTACCTGCTGCAGGCGCCGAACCCGCACATCCTGACCCTGGCACCGCCGCCGAGCCTGGAACCGAAGTGGTGGGGCGCGCATACCGGCTACACGCTGGCGAAGATGGGCATGAGCTTCGTCACGCTCGGCCTGGCCGCGGAATTCGGCCCGCAGGGTGTGGCGGTGAACGCGCTGTGGCCGCGCACGGTGATCGCCACCGATGCGATCAACATGATTCCGGGCGTCGATGCGGCCGGCTGCCGTACGCCGCAGATCATGGCCGACGCCGCGCATGCGGTGCTGGTGCGCGAAGCGGCGGGCTTCAATGGCCAGTTCCTGATCGACGATGAAGTGCTGGCACAGGCCGGCGTCAGCGATCTGTCCGGCTATGCCGTGGACCCGTCGCGGTCGTTGTTGCCGGATCTGTTCCTGGACTGAGTGCTACGTTGTGCAAGGGCCGAGGGCTGCGGCCCTCGGCCTGCTGCGCTAGAATACAGGGCTGTAACCGTTTTCAACAGGGATGTGAACACATGTCACGTACGCTTTCCGTCGCGGCGCTGGCCGCTTCGCTGTCGCTTGTACTGGCCGCCTGCGGTGGCAAGGCTCCTGCAACCGCTGGCGACGCCGGCGCCTCGGGCAAGCCGGAGGCCAACACGGTGCCGTCCGACGCACAGCAGCAGTTGACTGCGAAGCTCAACGCCTACATCGGCTGCTTCAACGCGCTTGATTCGAAGACGCACGACAGCCTCCAGTCCTATACGCGCTGGATCAAGGACGTCGAGGCCGGCCCGACCGGGCGCGAGACACAGGTGTACGGCCCGTTCGAGATCAGCGATTACGACATGAAGCAGTGCGATGGCCCGGTGACCGAGGCGATGGCTGCCAAGCCGGCGCTGGCCGAACTCGATGCTGCTGCCAGCCATTATCAGCAGGCGCTGAAGGCGCTGGTGCCGATCAGCAAGGAGGCGCACGACTACTACGATCGCCAGGACTACGAAGACGACCAGTTTGCCAAGGGCAAGCAACTGCACGCGCCCTTGATGGCCGCATTCAAGGACTTCCTGGCTGCCAGCGCAACGTTCAACGCCGAGCTGGAGCGCCAGAAAGACGCTGCCCAGCGCGAGCAGCTCAAGGTATTGGAACAGGCCGAGGGGCGAACGCGCGAGTACTACCGTCTGGCGATGATGCTGGAAGCCAAAGCGATCGTGGAGCTGATGAGCGAGGACGACTTTGATCCGGCCAAAGCGCGTGAACGACTCGACGCCTTCAACCGTATTTCCGACGAGGCGCATGCCAAGGTGGCCGATCAGGAGCCGGGCAAGCTGGACTGGAACAGCTTCGAGCGCGAAGCCGAGAACTTCCGTCGGGAAGGCAAGGAGCGGCTGCAGCGGGTCAGCAGCAAGACGCCCTACAGCGATTTCGAACGGCGCATGCTGGATTCGCCCTCGATGGCGCCACGCGGCTCGGCCAGCAAGCTGATGCAGGAATACAACTCGCTGGTTTTCCAGAGCAACCGCCAGTAAGCGGGAAGCTCAACGCTTCATTTTTGTCGCGATTGAGCAGGTAGATTGCGGCATGACACACCCTGCAGCCCCGAATACCAGCACCTTGCCGAGGTGCTGGAGCACGCGCTCGCGCCATGCATGACGATGCCTGCAGTTTTCAATTGTGCAAGGAACTGATTTGAACGCATCCACACGCCTGATTCCTGTTCTCCTGCTCTGCGCGCTGGCCGGCTGCAACAACCCGGCCGGGCTGGCTGTCGCCGATCCCGGGTTGGAAAAGGTGAACGCCTATATCGAGTGCTACAACGGCGTCGAACAGCCCATCCACGAGGGTTTCCAGACCTACACCGGTTGGATGAAGGATCCCGAAGCCGGTCCAACCGGCAAGGAAGCGCAGCCGCGCTCACCTGGCAAGGTGTTGTCGCACCGGGTCGAGTACTGCGGCCAGCCGTTGAGCGAGGCGCTGGCAAAGACCCCGGCGACGTCGCTGGATGCGCCCGCGCGGCAGTACCAGCAGGCGTTCCTGGCGCTGAACACCCTGATCGAGCGCGCCGATGGCTATTTCACCCGCGAGGACTATCGTCGCGATGGTGGTGAAGGGATGCGCAGCCAGCATGCCCCGCTGATGCAGGCCTATGCTGATTTCTTCAAGGCCAGCGAGGCGATGGATGCGGCGCTGGAAAAGAACGAGAACGATCGCCGCGCCGCCCAGCTGAAGCAGATCGAGGAAAGCGAAGGCCGCTCGCTGGCGTACTACCACCTGCGCCTTGTCGGCGATGGCAAGCAGCTGGCGATGGCGTTCCAGGGCGAGGCACCGGACGTTGCGGTGTTGCGCGGCCAACTGGCCGACTATCAGGCGCTGGTGACGGAAATCCAGAACGGTGGTGTCGGCAAGGACGACCCGATGTGGGGCCATGTGCAGCGCTCGGCCGACAAGCTGGTGCGTACCGCCGGGCGCGGACTCGAGCGCCTGGAACAGGGCAAGCCGATCACCGCCGATGCGCTGGCCGCCGAGCGCAAGGCGTCGGGCAGCTGGCTCACAACCGACCCTGAAGGCGCACAGTCGACGATTCTGGATGCCTACAACGACCTGGTAACCACCAGCAACCGGATGCGTTGAGGGCGATCCACCAGGGCGTGGATCTGCCCACGGTAGCGCCGGCCCATGCCCGGCGCGCACCCTGTTGGTCCGGTAGTGCCGGGCGTTGGCCGGCATGTGCCTCAATGGCTGAACGCATCCGGCAGCGGGCCGCCACACTTGCGGCAGTGCCGCGCATCGGGTTCATGCCCCTCCAGCCCGCAATGCGGGCAGCCGCGGGCATCGCGGCGCGCGGCCAGTTCGGCTTCGCGCATGGTGCTGGCCAGTTCGGCGGTGTAGATGCCGGTCGGCACGGCGATGATGCTGTAGCCGATCAGGATCAGCACCGAGGTGACGAAGCGGCCAAGCACGGTCTGCGGCACGATGTCGCCGAAGCCGACCGTGGCCATGGTCACCACCGCCCAGTACATGCTGGCCGGGATATTGGTGAAGCCGTGTTCGGGGCCCTCGATCACGTACATCAGCGCCCCGGCGATGATGGTGATGGTGATCACCGTGAACAGGAACACCAGCACCTTGCGCCGGCTGCGCCACAGCGACGTCATCAGGACGCCGCTTTCCTCGATGTAGCGGGTCAGCTTGAGGATGCGGAACACGCGCAGGATGCGCAGCGCACGCACCACCAGCAGGCTCTGCGCGCCGGGGATGAACATCGAGAGGTAGGCGGGCAGGATCGACAGCAGGTCGATGATGCCCCAGATGCTTACCGCGTAGCGCAGCGGGCGCTTGACCACCGCCAGCCGCAGCAGGTACTCGGCGGTGAAGATGATGGTGAAGCCCCATTCCAGGATGTACAGGCCGGTGGACCACTCGGCATGCAGGTGCTGCACGCTGTCGATCATCACCACCAGGATGCTGGCGACGATCGCCACCACCAGGATCAGGTCGAAGTTGCGCGAGGGCCGCGAGTCATGGCGGTAGATGATGTCGAACCACCGACGGCGCCAGCCGGTCTCGGTGGCGGGGTTCAGCTGGGGGGCGGAAAACGGTCGCATGGGCGCATTGTGCCGCAGGGGTTCCGGCGCGAGAATGGGCATTCCTGAATCCTGCCGACTGCCATGACCGCCGCGACCGATCCGCTGATCTCCCTTTCGCACTATTACCTGCCGGTCTACAAGCCCCGCCAGGTGGTACTGGAGCGAGGCCAGGGCGCCCGCGTGTGGGACAGCCAGGGGCGTGAGTTCATCGACCTGGCTGCGGGTATCGCGGTGTGTGGCCTGGGCCACAACGATCCGGACCTGGTGGCGGCGCTGGTCGAGCAGGCCGGCAAGCTCTGGCACACCAGCAATGTGTTCTACAGCGCGCCGCCGCTGCACCTGGCCGAGGAACTGGTGAAGGCCAGCCGCTTTGCCGAGCGCGTGTTCCTGTGCAACTCCGGCGCCGAAGCCAACGAAGTGGCGATCAAGATGGTCCGCAAGTGGGCCTCCAGCCAGGGCCGTCCCGCCGACAAGCGGGTGATCATCACTTTCCGTGGCAGCTTCCACGGCCGCACGATGGGCGCGGTGACCGCTACCGCCCAGCCGAAGTACCAGGAAGGCTACGAGCCGCTGCCTGGCGGCTTCCGCTACATCGATTTCAACGATGAGGTGCAGCTGGAAACCGCGATGGCCGCCGGCGACGTGGCGGCGGTGATGCTGGAGCCGATCCAGGGCGAGGGCGGCGTGATGCCGGCCAAGTCCGGTTTCCTCAAGCGCGTGCGCGAGCTGTGCGACCAGCACAACGCACTGCTGGTGCTGGACGAGATCCAGGCCGGCATGGGCCGTACCGGCACGCTGTTCGCGCACTGGCAGGATGATGTGGTGCCGGACATGGTCACCCTGGCCAAGGCACTCGGTGGCGGCTTCCCGATCGGCGCGATGCTGGCCGGCCCGAAGGTGGCCGAGACCATGCAGTTCGGCGCGCACGGCACCACCTTCGGCGGCAACCCGCTGGCCGCTGCGGTGGCCCGCGTGGCACTGCGCAAGCTGGCCTCGGCGGAGATCGCCGCCAATGTCAGCCGCCAGTCGAAGGCGCTGCGCGATGGCTTTGCCCGCATCAACGACGAGTTCGGTGTGTTCAGCGACGTGCGTGGCCGCGGCCTGATGCTGGGCGCGGTGCTGGGCAAGGACTTTGCCGGCCAGGCCGGGGCGATCCTCGACCATGCCGCCGAGCACGGCCTGCTGACCCTGCAGGCCGGTCCGGACGTGTTGCGCTTCGTGCCGTCGCTGAACATCACCGACGAAGAAGTGGCCGAAGGGCTCAAGCGCCTGCGCGCAGCGATTGCTGCGTTCATTGCCGCGCGCTGAAGCCCCGGCGCTGGGGTCGGAGCCCTCTCTGCGGAGAGGGCTCTGACCCCGATCAGCCCACCGCGTAACGCTTCAACACCTTGCCCAGCCCTCGGCCATCGCGCACGGTTTCCGCGTGCAGGCCGGCGGCGCGTGCGCCGCGCACATTGGCGAACAGGTCATCGACGAACAGCGTGCGCGAAGGCGCCACGCCGAGGGCCTCAAGCGTGCGCAGGAAGACCTCCGGTGCGGGTTTGCGCAGGCCGAAATCGGCGCTGCAGAACACGCGTCCCTGCAGCGCAGGGAACAGTTCCGGCAGCAGGATGGGCAGCGCCTGCACCATCAGCGCGCCATTGTTGGTCAGTACCGCCAGTGGCAGCTGCAGGACCTGCAGCCGCTGCAGCACCGCGTGCTGCGGATGGCTGGCCGCCTGGCGTGCGGCGATCCAGCTGGGTACATCGACGGTCCTGCCCAGGCACTCCCCCAGCCGCGCCAGATAGGCCGGACCCTGCAGCGTGCCGTTGTCATGCGCCGCTTCCAGTCCGCTGTCGAACAGCGCCGCCTGCACTGCGGCAGGGGTAACGTCCAGTACCTGCGCCAGGTGCAGCACGCGCTGCGCGCGCTGGTACTGCACCAGCACGCCATCCACATCCAGCAGCAACAGATCGATCCGCATCGGCCGAGCATGCCATTGCAGTGAACACTCGGGAAACCCTGGAGCAGCCATGCGACAGACGGTCGCAGACGCGGCCGCAGTGGCCTGCCTAGAATGGCGCTTGAATCCGCAGGAGAGGCAACGATGAAGGCTTGGTGGGTGGCAGTGGGACTGGGCGCGCTGATGCTGGCGCCGTCGGCGATGGCGCGGGTGTGTGCAGTGAGCATCGACAGCACCGACCAGATGAGCTTCAGCACTCGCGAGATCAAGCTTGCCGCCGACTGCACTGCCGTGGACCTGACCCTGCGCCACACCGGCAAGCTGGCCGCTACCGCGATGGGCCATAACTGGGTGCTGACCCGCACTGCCGATTACCAGCCGGTGGCACTGGCAGGCATGCGCATGACCCTGGCCGACAGCTACCTGCCGAAGGCTGACAAGCGCGTGCTGGCGCACACCAAAGTAATTGGTGGTGGCGAGACCACGCGCGTGCGCTTTTCCACCCAGGGCCTGCAGAAGGGCGGTGACTACACCTTCTTCTGCTCGTTCCCCGGTCACTTCGCGATGATGAAGGGCAAGTTCGTCTTCGGTTGAAAAAAGGGGACGGAGGGGATCAAGTCGTTTGTGCATAAACGACTTAATCCCCTCCGTCCCCTTTTTGTGCCAACCAAGGTTGGCACCTACCAGAGGGTGTCTCAGCCCTTGGCGGCCTTGAATGCTACGCGTGCGGCGGCGAGGGTGGCCTCGATCACGGCATCGTCGTGCGCGCTGGACAGGAAACCGGCCTCGTACGCCGACGGCGCCAGGAACACGCCCTGGTCCAGCATCGCGTGGAAGAAGCGGTTGAACGCCGGGATGTCACAGGCAGTGGCCTGCACATAGGTCTCCACCTGCTCGCTGGTGAAGAACAGGCCGAACATCGCGCCCACGTGCGTGGTGGTCACGGCCACGCCGGCTTCGGCGGCGGCCGCTTCCAGGCCGGCGCACAGGCGTGCGGTGCGCTCGGCCAGGTCGGCGTGGAAGCCCGGCTGCTGGATCAGCTCCAGCATCGCCAGGCCAGCGGCCATCGCCACCGGGTTGCCGCTCAGCGTGCCGGCCTGGTAGATCGGGCCGGCCGGGGCGATCTGCTGCATGAGCTCGCGGCGACCGCCGTAGGCGCCCACCGGCATGCCGCCGCCGATGATCTTGCCGAAGGTGGTCAGGTCCGGGGTGATGCCGTAGTGCCCCTGCGCACCGCCGAGGGCAACGCGGAAGCCGGTCATCACTTCGTCGAAGATCAGCAGCGCGCCGTGTTTCGTGCACAGTTCGCGCAGGTGCTGCAGGTAGCCCTCGCGCGGCGGGATGCAGTTGGCGTTGCCGACCACCGGTTCGATGATCAGGCCGGCGATGTCATCGCCCTGCTGCTCGAACAGCGCAGTGGCCGCTTCGAAGTCGTTGTAGGGCAGGGTCAGGGTCAGTTCGCTCAGCCCGGCAGGGACGCCCGGCGAGGTCGGCACGCCCAGGGTCAACATGCCGCTGCCGGCCTTGACCAGGAACGAGTCGCCGTGGCCGTGGTAGCAGCCTTCGAACTTGACGATGCGGTTGCGGCCGGTGGCGCCACGCGCCAGCCGGATCGCCGACAGGGTGGCCTCGGTGCCGGAGTTGACCATGCGCACCATCTCGCACGACGGCACCAGGCGGGTGATGGTCTCGGCCATGGTGACTTCGGCCGCGCATGGCGCGCCGAACGACAGGCCGTTGTCGATTGCCTTCTTCACCGCCTGGCGTACCGCCGGATGGTTGTGGCCGACGATCATCGGGCCCCAGGAGCCGACGTAGTCGATGTAGCGGTTGCCATCGACGTCGTACAGGTAGGCACCGTCGGCGCGTTCAACGAAGAACGGCTCGCCGCCGACCGACTTGAACGCGCGCACCGGCGAATTGACGCCGCCCGGCAACAGCTGCTGGGCGCGGGAGAACAGGGCGTGGGACTGGTCGTGGTTCATGGGGCTTTCCTGGGCATTACGCGAACTGGGCGAGGTAGGCGCGCTGGGTCGCGACCGGGTCTTCGGCGGCGAACACGCTGCTGACCACGGCGACCAGATCGGCGCCGGCGTCGATGATGGGACCGACATTGTCCGGCGTCAGGCCACCGATCGCCACCCGCGGCACGCCCAGTGCGGCGCTTTGCCGCAGCAGGTCGGTATGGGCGCGGCTGGTGGTGATCTTGGTGGTGGTCGGGAAGAACGCGCCGAAGGCCACGTAGCTGGCGCCGGCGGCCACGGCCCTCTCGGCATTGGCCAGCTGGTCATAGCAGGAGGCGCCGATGATGGCCTCGGGGCCGAGCAGGGCGCGCGCGCTGGGGATGTCGCCGTCGGTGCCGCCCAGGTGCACGCCCGCTGCGCCCACGGCCTTGGCCAGCGCCGGGTCGTCGTTGACGATCAGCGGTACGCCGTGGTCTGCGCACAGTGCCTGCAGCGCGGTGGCCTGCTCCCGCCGCAGCGCGTCGCTTGCGGTCTTGTTGCGGTACTGCAGCCAGGTGGCGCCCGCGGCCAGCAGCGGCGCGGTACGGGCCAGCAGGCGTGCGGTATCGGGCTCGTCCGGGGTGATCAGGTAGACGCCGCGGGGCGCCGGGGAAGCAGAAGTCATCGATGGCTACCGGTGAGTGGACCGCGATGGGACAATGGCGGCCCGTGAATCCAGTCCTGATTATCCGATGAGCGATGCCACCCCCACCACCTTGCGCACCTGGATGTGCGTGGTCTGCGGCTTCCTGTACAGCGAAGCAGAAGGCTTGCCGGAGGAAGGCATCGCGCCAGGGACGCGCTGGGAGGACATTCCCGAGACCTGGACCTGCCCGGATTGCGGGGTGACCAAGGCCGATTTCGAGATGGTCGAGGTCGATGGATGAAGGTAGGCGTGGACTGTCGGTCCACACACCGACTCCCTCAATGCAGCCGCGGCATCGGCCCGCCGAGGTCGATCAGCTTCTCGCGCAGCCACTGCGCGTCGCTGGCTTCCGGGTTGCGCTTCAGGTACTGGCCCAGATCGTGGCGGGCACCGGCCAGGTACTCCAGCTGCAGGTAGGCCAGGCCGCGGTCGCGCAGCGCATCGTCCTGCTCCGGGGCCAGCTTCAGCAGGCGGTCGGCACTGCGCGCGGCGCGGTCCCACTCGCCGGCTTCGGCATACACGCCGTGCAGGTTGCGCAGCATGCGCATCAGGATCGCGCGCGCGGGTGCCGGGTCGAGGATCTGCGCCAGCACCTGGTCGTCGGGCATCTGCCCGCCCAGGTGTGACTTGGCCCGCTCGCGCAGTTCGTCCACGTCCAGCGGCCGGCCGCCGTTGAACGGGTCCATCACCAGCACGCCGTCGTCCACCGGCAGGCGCACCAGGAAGTGGCCGGGGAAGGACACGCCATCGAGCGGAATACCCAGCCGGCGCGCGACTTCCATCTGCACCAGCGCCAGCGAGATCGGGTTGCCCAGGCGGCGCTCGAATACCTGGTTGAGGTAGCTGTTGCGCGGGTCGTAGTACTCGTCGTGGTCGCCGCTGTAGCCCAGCTCGTCGAACAGGTGGCGGTTGATCGCCGCCATCTTCAGCGGGCTGTTGTCGATGCTCTCCACTTCCGAGCGGAGGTGCTCGACATGGCTCTGGATCAGCGCGTCGTAGGTGGACGGCTGCAGATCGGGGTATTCATCGCGCGCGATCAGCAGCGCGGTCGGCAACAGTGGCAGCGCCTCGTCTTCGAGGTCGGCCAAGGCATCCCAGTCGGGGAGTGTGATCCGGTCCTGCATGGCCACAGACTGGCGTCATTCGCAGGCGGTTTCAAGCGGTGTCGCGTGAAAAGTTTCGGGGTCAGATCCCTTTCGCTTGCGAAAGGGATCTGACCCCGGTCGGGTTGGATTGCCGGCCAGCGGCCGGCACCACCGTTATTTTTCGATGCCCGGACCGAATTTCAGCTCCGTGCCGTCCTTGAGCTGCAGCTTCTCGGCCTGGCCGGCGTTGAGTTCCAGCACATAACGCGCCGGGCCGCCGCTGGGATAGGGCGGGCACATGTCGCCGGCCGAGCACGGCGGTACGTCGCGCTGCTGGCTGACCAGCTTGCGCTGGCTGTCGAAGTAAAGGATGTCCAGCGCGATCTTGGTGTTCTTCATCCAGTACGCCTGCATTTCCTCGCGGTCGTGGATGAACAGCATGCCGTGGTCGGCCGCCATCTGGTCGCGGAACATCAGCCCGCGCGCGCGGGCTTCATCGTTGGTGGCCAGCTCGACCTGGTAGCGGGCGCCGTCCAGCTCGACCCAATGGCGGGCCGCGTCGGTGGCGCAGCCGGCCAGGGCCAGCAGCGGAAGCATCAGCAGCGAACGCAACAGCGACATCGTCAGGATCCTTGGGAAGGGTCAGAGCACGACCGGCGGCTCGCCACCGACGATCACCACATCGGCGCGACGGCGCGCGAACAGGCCGACGCAGACCACGCCCGGCAACTGGTTGAGCTCGCGCTCCAGCTTTTCCGGATCGGTGATCTGCAGGTTGTGGATGTCCAGGATCTGGTTGCCGTTGTCGGTGACCACGCCCTCGCGCCAGGTCGGCTGGCCGCCGGTCATGTCGCGGATCTGGCGGGCGACCAGGCTGCGCGCCATCGGGATCACTTCCACCGGCAGCGGGAACTTGCCCAGCACCGGCACCTGCTTGCTCGGGTCGACGATGCAGATGAAGCGCTCGCTGGCCTCGGCAATGATCTTCTCGCGGGTCAGTGCGGCGCCGCCGCCCTTGATCAGGCACTTGTTCGGGTCGCACTCGTCGGCGCCATCGACGTACAGCGACAGGTTGCCACTGTGGTTCAGCTCGATCACCTCGATGCCGTGCTGCTTCAGGCGTGCGGTGCTCTGCTCGGAGCTGGACACGGCTCCCTTGATGCGGTGCTGGATGCGGGCCAGGGCATCGATGAAATAGGCCACGGTGGAACCGGTGCCGACACCGACGATCATGCCGTCTTCGACGTACTCGATGGCTTTCTCGGCGGCCAGGCGCTTGGCTTCGGACATGGGAAGAACTCTCAGGCGGGGAATCAGGATTTCTTTTCCAGCGACAGCAGCAGCTTCCACTGCGCGGCGGTCACCGGGAACACCGACAGGCGATTGCCCTTGGCAACCAGCGGGAAGCCCTCGCCGAGCTCGTCAGCGTGCAGCTTGATCTCGTCCAGCGCGATCACCTGCTTGAGCTTGCGGTCGAAGGCCACGTCCACCAGCATCCAGCGCGGGTTTTCGCGCGTGCTCTTGGGGTCGTGGTAATCGGATTTCGGGTCGAACTGGGTGTCGTCCGGGTAGGCTGGGCTGGCGACGGTGGCCAGGCCGACGATGCCGGGCACCTTGGTGTTGGAGTGGTAGAACAGGATGCCGTCGCCCACCTGCATGCCATCGCGCATGAAATTGCGCGCCTGGTAGTTGCGCACCCCGTTCCAGGGTTCGACCTTGACCTTTGCCAGGTCATCGATGGAGAAGGCGTCCGGTTCGGACTTCATCAGCCAGTAGCGCTTGCGGGCGGTCATGCGTTCACGGGGGCAGCGGAGGGGAACAGGGTGCCGTCTTCGGTGCAGATCGCATCCACCGGCACGTCCCACGACGCCACCGGCAAGGACTCGACCTGCTGCACCGCGAACGCAGCACCGACCAGCCAGGGCGGCGCCGGCCGGTCGTGGCGGAAGGCGAAGCTGCGATCATACCAGCCGCCCCCCATGCCCAGCCGGCGGCACTGTGCGTCGAAACCCACCAATGGGGTCACGACCAGCGCCATCCGTTCCGGTTCCAGGGTGTCTTCCACGGCCACGTCCGGCTCGGGGATGCCATAGCGGTTGCTGGTCAGCGGCTGCCCGGGCCGCCATGGTGCGAAGCGCAGCACGTCGCCGGCCAGCACCGGCAGGCAGTAGGTGAGTCCTTCGGGCAGCTGCAGCTGCCAGCGGTGCAGGGCGATTTCGCCATCCAGCGCCCAGTAGCCGGCCACGGCGCCTTCGCGCGGGGCGAACGGCAGGGCGAGCAGGGCATCGGCAAGCGATTCGGCGGCGGCGATGCGCTCACCAGCGTTAAGGTCACGGCGGCGTTGCCGCAGGTCGTGGCGCAGGGCCTGGCGCGGGTCGGTCATGGCAGCGAGCGGCAAGGATCAGCCGTCATTGTGCCGGAAAGAACAAGGGCGACGCCCGAAGACGCCGCCCTTGCTGGAATATTGCATTCTCCGCAATGTCGATGCATGCGAAACGACCTTGAACCCGGGGGCTCAAGTGGGAACGCTGGAGAACCATCGGGCTTCCCGCTACAAGGCGGACCTGCACTCCCGGCGCTGTCGCGCTCCCGGTGTCGTTCTTAAGGGACAAGGCGAATGTTTGCACATGCCGTCGAGTACCGCAGAGAACGCGTGGCCATTATAGCCAGCACGCAGGATCTGGATAGGCCGTTCGTCGGCAACAGTCCGTGCCAATTCAGACAAGCGAAAAGGGGACGGAGGGAATTAAGGCGTTTCCAGCACGGAAGGGGCGAATGCGCCTTAATTCCCTCCGTCCCCTTTTCTATGGGGTGCCGTCGATGGCGCGGTCCAGGCGCCGGTTCAGGTCGGCCAGCGTCTGCTGCAGGGCCACGGCCTGGCGGGCGTTCTCGTCGCGCAGCAGCTGCAGCTCGTGGGCTAGGTTCAGCGCGGCCAGCACGGCGACGCGGTCGACGGCGGCCATGCGGTTGCTGCCGCGGATCTCGCGCATGCGCGCATCGAGCAGGCGCGCAGCAGCCATCAGGCTGTCGCGTTCGTCGCCGCCGACGCCCACGGTGTATTCACGATCGAGGATGCGGACACTGACCGGTTCGGCGCTCATGTGTGCTGCTCCAGGGATTTGAGCCGGCTGATCATCGCTTCCACCCGCGAGCGCGCCTGTTCGTTCTTTGCCAGCAGCGTCGAGCGCTCGGCCACCAGCTGTTCCTGCTGGTGGCGCAGGCTGCGGTTCTCCTCGGCCAGGCGCTGGTTACGCTCAAGCAACGCGTCCACGCGGGCGGCAAAGTCCTGCAGCTGGGCAAGGGGATCGGCGGGTTCCATGCGGGCACGATAGGCAAGCCGGGTGAGGGCGGTCAAGCGCTGTCGCAGCAAGGCCGGACGGCCACGAGAGGATGCCGCAGGGTTGCTACACTACGGGGTCTCACGGGCGCGCGCGTGCGCACCCCGGGTTTCCTTATTCCGAACGAGCCGCACGATGACCGAACTTCCCTCCGTCGACGACGTTACCCGCGCCAGCCAGGCGCTGGGCCTGGGCGCTACCGCTGCCGAGCTGCACGGAGCGCTGTGCGGCTGGCTGGCCGCCGGCGGCGCCCCCGGCAACGATTGGCCGGCGCGCGTGCTGGCCGACGACACCCTGCCACCGGTGGCCGCCGACAGCGTGCTGGGGCAGCTGCTGCAGGCCACCATCAAGCAGCTGGAAGACCGCGACTTCGCCTTCGAACTGCTGCTCGCCGACAGCGACGACGTGTCCGCGCAGGCCGATGCCATGTTCAGCTGGACCCGCTCGTTCCTGGGCGGCTTCGGCCTGGGCAGCGGCGGCCGCCGCCCGGCCCTGTCCGAAGAGGGCGAAGAAGCGCTGACCGACATGGCCAGCCTGGCGCGTGCGTCCAGTGAGGATTTCGAGGCCGGCGGCGATGACGACGACGAAGCCCTGTCGGAGATCGAGGAATTCATCCGCGTGGCGGTGCTGCTGCTGCACGGCGACGTGGTGCTGGCCGCGCGCCATCGGCAGCGCCTGAACTGATGGATATCAAGCAGCGCACCGGCATCGCGGCCGGCGAATACAAGCGTCGCCGCCGCCAGCTGATGGACATGGCTGGCGAGGATGCGATCCTGGTACTGCCGGCCGCAGCCGAGAAGGTGCGCAGCCTCGATACCCATTATCCGTTCCGCCAGGATTCGGATTTCCAGTACCTGACCGGCTTCCCGGAACCGGAAGCGGTGCTGGTGCTGATTCCGGGCCGCCGCCACGGTGAGGCCATCCTGTTCTGCCGCGAGCGCGATGCCGAGCGCGAGGCATGGGACGGCAGCCGCGCCGGCCAGGAAGGCGCGGTAGCGCAGTACGGCATGGACGATGCCTACCCGATCGATGATCTGGACGACATCCTGCCGGGCCTGTTGGAAGGGCGCTCGCGCGTCTACTACCACTTCGGCCGCGACGCCGACTTCGATCTGAAGCTGATCGGCTGGGTCAACCGCGTGCGTTCGCAGGTACGCCACGGTGCGCAGCCGCCACATGAGTTCCTGGAGCTGGGCCACCTGCTGCACGAGCAGCGCCTGTTCAAATCCGGCGCCGAAGTGGCACTGATGCACCACGCCGCACAGATCAGCGTGCGTGCGCATCTGGCGGCGATGAAGGCCGCCAGGGCCGGCATCCACGAGTACGAGCTGCAGGCCGAGCTGGAACGCGTGTTCCGCGCCAGCGATGCGGTGCCTGCGTATTGCAGCATCGTCGGTGCCGGCCGCAACGGCTGCATCCTGCATTACCGAGACAACAACGCGCGGTCGCGCGATGGCGAGTTGGTGCTGATCGATGCAGGTGCCGAGTACCGCGGCTACGCCAGCGACATCACCCGCACCTTCCCGGTAAACGGCCGCTTCAGCGCTGAGCAGCGTGCACTGCACGACCTGGTCGGCGATGCGCAGGCCGCAGCGCTGGCCCAGGCCAAGCCGGGCGTGCCCTACGAGGCTGGCCACCTGGCCGCAGTGCAGACCTTGACCGAGGGCCTGCTGCGGCTGGGCCTGCTGAAGGGCACGCTGGAAAAAAATCTGTCCGAAGGCCTGTACCAGCGCTTCTACCGCCACAAGACCGGCCACTGGATCGGATTGGACGTGCACGATGTAGGCGATTACCGCCTCGCCGGTGATTCACGCCTTCTGGAGCCTGGCATGGCGTTCACCATCGAGCCGGGGCTGTACATCGGCGTGGATGACACGACGGTGGAACCGCGTTGGCGCGGTATCGGCATCCGCACTGAAGACGATGTGCTGATCACCGATGACGGTCATCGCGTGCTGACCGAAGGCCTGGCGCGCAGCGCCGATGAGATCGAAGCGGTGATGGCGGGGTAGGGGGTTTCGGCAGGGCTTGCAGCCCTGCACCTGCAGAGGCCACAGCAACAGCAACCGCAACAGCGGCATTCCGTGGGATGGCGGGGTACTGTGGGTTTGCGGGGCCGCCGCAAGTACGTCCTTGTAGGCTTGGTCGCCGCATCCATGCCGCTCACACCCCGCAAACCCGCAGTGCCCCGCCTTCGACAGGTTCACGCGGCTGTTGGTAGGTGTCGACCTTGGTCGACACAGAGCGAGCGCAGCGAGCGACCCGCTTCTGCTTTTCTTTTTTCTTTTCCGTGGTTGGACGCGCGCAGGAAACTGTCAAAGGTGGGGCGGGTAGGCGATGCAGGGGCGTTGGCGCCATGGATGGCGCCATCGAGCTTACAGGGACGTACTTGCAGCGTCCCCTGCATGGCCTACCCGCCCCGCCAAGCGCAGCTTTTGCTTTGAGCGTCACACCACGAGGGGCTCAGCCGTTCGCCGCCGCAAACGCCGGCCGCGTCAGGTTGTCCGCCTCGCCATCAGTGCACAGCACTTCGTCTTCGATGCGGATGCCGCCATACGGACGGAAGAAGTCCACGCGGTCCCAGTTGATCGCATCGCCGTGGCCGGCGTCCTTCACTTCGTTCAACAGCATGTCGATGAAGTACAGACCCGGTTCGATGGTCACCACCATGCCCGGTTCCAGCACGCGGGTCAGGCGCAGGTACGGGTGGCCCGCCGGGCGCTCGATGCGGCCGCCTTCGTCGCTGGCCGCGAATCCGGCCACGTCGTGCACCTGCAGGCCGATCAGGTGGCCGATACCATGCGGGAAGAACGCGGCGCTGACGCCGGTCTCAAGCGCGGTCTGCGGCGCGACCTTGATCACGCCGAAGTCCTTCAGTACGCCCATCAGCGAAAGATGTGCGTCCACGTGCAGCTGCTTGTAGTCGAAGCCCGGGCGCACCGCTGCGCACATCCGCTGCTGGGCAGCGTCGACGGCGGCGATCATCGCCGCAAACTCGTCGTGGCCCTGCGCGGCGTAGGTACGGGTGATGTCGCTGGCGTAGCCGTGGGCACTGGCGCCGGCATCGATCAGGAAGCTGCGCAGCGGCTGCGGTGCCTTGCGGCCCAGCTCGGTGTAATGCAACACAGCGGCATGTTCATTCAGCGCCACGATGTTGCCGTACGGCAGCTCATTGGCATCCTGGCCGACTGCCTGGCAGTACGCCATGTGGATGCTGAACTCGTCGGCGCCATTGCGGAATGCGGCTTCCGCAGCGCGGTGGCCGCGCACGCCCAGCACCTGGGCCTGGCGCATCAGTGCGATCTCATACGGTGTCTTGCTGCCGCGGTGCCATTCCAGGTAATTCACCACCGGCGCCGGGTTGTTCGGTACGTAGTTGCCCAGCGCGCTCTGCGGCTCGCCGAGGATCGCGCAGCGCGATGGATCGGCCGGCAGCAGCGCCAGCGCGTCTTCCGGCTTGCGGATGATGTGGATGTCGAAGTGATCCACCCACCAGCCGCTGGGGGCATCCGGCACCACGTGCCAGTAGTCGAAGGGCTGGTGGAAGATCACCGCCGGGCGCTTGCCGGGGCTGAACACGATCCAGCTGTTGGGCACGCGGGTCAGCGGCAGCCAGGCCTTGAACTGCGGATTGACCGCGTACGGGTAGTCGCGATCATCGAACACCTGGTAGTGCAGAGTGCCGCTGGGCACCACCAGGTGGTCGAAGCCGCCGCGGGCCAGCGCCTGTTCGGCACGTCGGCACAGCACGGCCAGGTGGTCGGGATACAGGGCGCCGGGGTCTTGCTGGATCATTGCGGTGGCTCGACACGGAAAACGGCCCTAGATTCTGCCGCATAGCGGGAAAAACCGCTGTGCTGGAACCGGCACTCAGGCCGTCGAAACCGGCCCCTCGTCGCTGTCTTCGCCCACCCACTGGCGCAGCAGCTGCCGATGCTCGCGCGACAGGGTGAGGAAGCGGAAGCCGGTCCAGCTCTGTCCGGGGGCGTGTGCGGGTTCGCTCCACAGCAGGTGCACGCCCACGTCGATGTCCTGGTGGCGGCCATCGCCCAGCGGCAAGGGGAAGCGCAACTGGTACAGCGCATCCTCGCGCAACGGTGCGCTGGCCAGCATCAGCATGCCGGTTTCGGAGATATTGCCGAGCCGGCCCACCACGCTTTCGCGCATCTGGTCGGTGACCGGTACCAGGTCCGAGACCTGGCGGCGCGGCGCGCGGCGGGTATCCTGCGGCGGTTGGGTGATCATGCGGAAGTCTCCTGCGTATGGCCGGCCGCCAGTGCACGCAATGCGCCAAGGCTGGCCTCCCAGGCACGGTCAACCAGCCGGGCCTTGTCCTCAGTGACCAGCTGCGCCTGGCCGGCACTGATCTGCCGGGCCAGCGTATCCAGGTCGGTATCGGCGATCTTCTGCCCGCGCGGATTGACCAGCAGGGCGTGGCCGGTCAGCAGGCTGTACCAGGACAGGCGCTGGCGGCGCAGTGTGCCATCGCCGGTATCGATGTCGAACCAGCTGCCGAATGGCAAGGAGGACAGCTGCTGGTAAGCGGCTTCCTCGGCACTGCTGCGCGGTGTGGCGGGCGTCGTGCCGGCGGCCGTACCGGCGTGCTCGCCCAGGCGCGCGCGCGCCTTCAGGCGGGCACTGAGTTCGGTACGCGAGGTGCTCTCGTCCTCGCCGCCAGGCGTGGCCAGCCTGCGTGCGACGGCGGCGGCTTCCTCGGCGTGGTAGCCGACCTGCAGCAGGGCGGCCTCGACCTCGGCAGCAAGCGTTGCATCGGTGCCGCCGGGCGCATCAACGGGCTGCGCGGTGATGGTGGCAATGCGTTGGGTCTGCTGCAGGCGTTCCTGCCACTGCGGTGAATCGTCGCCGTGGCGCAGGCGGGTCAGGGTGAGGGCATCGGCCCAGGCCTGGCGCAGCAGGGTCTGCACGAAGCGGGGCGGCTCCTGCGCGTCGCAGCACTGGTCGATCTGTGCACTGGCCTGGCGCCGGGCCAGCTCCAGCCGCTCCTTGCCGCGTGCAGCTTCCACATGGCGGCGCTCGGCCAGCTCGGCGCGATGCGCTGCGGCGCGCTGATGCTGCTGCACTTCCTCGTTCGCGCTGGCGAAGGTTTCCGGCGCCCGCGCATCCTGGCCCAGCAGGCCCTGCACGCTCTGTGCCATGCGCTGCAGCAACTGCGGGTCGACATCATCGTCGCCCAGCCAGTTGGCGCCGACTTCGGCAATCTGGTTGAGCAGTTCGCGCGCGGGGTGCTCGTCGCGCACGAAGAAGCCGGGGTCGGCCATTGCCGCACGTGCCAGCGGCACCTGCAGGCGCGCCAGCAGGGCGGCCGGCACCGGGTCCGGACGCTGCTGCTGCTGCACCTGCTGCATCAGCATGCGCAGCAGGTCGAGGCTGTCGCGGTCGTGGCTGCCCAGCTGGGCCTGCGTGCCATGCTCGCTGCGCAGTTGCGCCACCACGGCTGCCTGCAGGTCGGCTACGCCGGTGGCGGCGCTGGACTGCGCCTGCAGGCGTGCGAGGACCGCATCCACGGCCGCGCTCGGCACTGCATCGCGATCCGCAGGTGCTGCGCTGGCATGGCGTGCCTGCTGCAGCAGCGCATGCAGCGCGCTGCCCGTGGAGGTGGTCAAGCCCGGCAAGGCCGCGCCGGCCGTGCTGTCATCCTGGAAAGCGTCCTGCACCAGGCTCGACCAGGAGCCGGCCGGTGCCGATCCGTTCCAGCCGGTCAGTGGCGCGGCGGCACGCTTTGCCGGCTGCGTGGCGCGACCACCGCCCACCGACTGGGTGATGATCCGCCGGGTGCTCGATGAACGCGCCAGATAGGGGGTGTAGACCAGGCCGGGCAGCACGCCGTGCTGGGCCAACAGGGCATTGGCACGGTCGAGGATGTCGCCCAGGCGTTCCAGCACCTGGCGTTCGAAGCTGCGGTACAGCGCCAGCTGAACGTCGACAGTGAGCGAATCCTGTTCGGCAATCCGGCGCAGCATGGCGCACAGTGCCTGTGGTGCCAGCGGCAGGGTGTCGGCCTCGAAGGCCGGTGCCGCCGCCAGTACGCCCAGGCGTTGGCCCAGCAGGTTCAGCGTGTTGGTCGAACGCAGCGTCTCCCGCCGCACCATCTCGGTCAGCAGCAGGTCGCGGTCCACTTCATGTTCATCGACCAGCGACAGCCCGAGCATGCCGGGCAGCGGCGGCGGCGTGGAACCGGGGCTGAAGTGGGCCGTGGGTTCGCGCAGCCGTATCAGCGCATCGGCCACGGCATCAAGCATGCGGTCAGCGAAATGACCGGAGAAGGCATGCAACTGGCCGCGCTGGGCCATCAGCTCCGCCTGCAGCTGCGGATTGCGCGCGCGATCCGCGTCGTGCAGCAGCGTCTGCTCCAACGCTTCGACGGTCAGGATCAGCGGCGCGGCCAGCGTTTGCCGGCACAGGCCGATCAATGCGCCCAGCAGCTCACGCACCCGAGGTGGCAGGTCGCTGGCGGCCAGGCGGGTTTTGTCGGCAGAGGTAATGGAAAAGACAGCTGACATCGGCGAGCGGTACCCGGATTCCCGCGGATCGATCTTGTGAATCTACCGTGTCGGCCGCAGTCGGCGCTACTTTAGGGTGAACGTGTCTCGCGTCTGCTGGGGAGGGACGACGGATGAACGGTAGTGCCGGTCGCTGGCCGGCAGCGCTGTCTCCACCGGAGTGCCGGCCAGCGGCCGGCACTACCCGCTACGGCGGAAGGTCTATTCCTCCAGGAACAGGCTCACCACATCGTTGGTGAATCGGCGGCCCAGCTCGGTTGGCTGTACGTGGCCGTCCGCCACATCCAGCCAGCCGCGCTGGACGGCCTCCGCCAGCGGTGCGTCCAGCACGCTGCGCGGCAGCCCGGTGCGCGACTCGAAATCGCGCAGGCCGAAACCTTCGTGCAGGCGCAGCAGGTTGAGCATGTACTCGAACGGCAGCCGCTCCGGCGCGATCACGTCGTCACCACCGAACGAGGCCGGGGTGCCCGCGCTGTCCAGGTAGGCCTGCGGATGCTTCAGCTTCCAGCGGCGCAGCACGTGTTCTTCGGCACCCGAGCTGATCTTGCCGTGCGCGCCGGCACCGATGCCCAGGTAGTCACCGAAACGCCAGTAGTTCAGGTTGTGCGCACTCTGGCGGCCAGGGCGTGCGTAGGCGCTGACTTCGTACTGGTTGAAACCGGCCTGCGCCAGCAGCGCCTGGCAGTGCTCCTGCATGTCCCAGGCGTTGTCTTCATCGGGAATGCCCTGCGGCGGCCGCGCGAAGAACACCGTGTTCGGTTCCAGGGTCAGCTGGTAGTGCGAGATATGGGCCGGTTGCAGTGCAAATGCGCGTTCCAGATCGGCCTCGGCACCGGCCAGGGTCTGTTCCGGCAGCGCGTACATCAGGTCGATGTTGAAGTTGTCGTAGCCCGCGTCCTGCGCCATCTTCACCGCGCGCTCGGCTTCGCCACTGTCGTGGATGCGGCCCAGACGCTTGAGCATGGCATCGTCGAAACTCTGGATGCCGAAACTGAGGCGATTCACCCCGGCCGCGCGGTAGCGGTCGAAGCGGCCATGTTCGGCGGTGCCCGGGTTGGTTTCCAGGGTGATTTCGGCATTGGGCGCGAAGCGCAGGCGTGCGCTGGCCTGCTGCAGGAAACGGTCGATCGCTTCCGGCGGGAACAGGCTGGGGGTGCCGCCGCCGAAGAACACGCTGTGCACCACCCGGCCCCAGACCAGCGGCAGGTCCTGGTCCAGGTCACGCAGCAGCGCGTCGATGTAGGCGTCGAACGGCAGCTCGCCCTTGGCCTGGTGCGAATTGAAATCGCAGTAGGGGCATTTGCGCACGCACCACGGCAGGTGCACGTACAGCGACAGCGGTGGTGGCACCAGTCGCGGCGGGCTGTCGTGGTCAGCGGAGCAGGCTTCGCCCGGCAGGTGGTTGCAGTGGTCGTGGTCGTGCGGCATGGGCTTGTTCGGTAGTGCCGGCCACTGGCCGGCTTCCCTGGTTCGATCGGGTGGCGTCAGTACAGCGTCGCCAGCTGCTGCTTGAGCTGGTGCAGGGCAATGGCACGGTGGCTGATGGCATTCTTCAGTGCCGGCTCCATTTCCGCGGCGGTCAGGCCGTGGGTGGTGTCCAGGAACACCGGGTTGTAGCCGAAACCATTCGTGCCGCGCAGTTCGCGGATGATCTGGCCTTCCCAGCGGCCTTCGCAGATCAACGGCTGCGGGTCGGTGGCGTGGCGCAGCAGCACGATCACCGCATAGAAGCGGGCGCTGCGCTGGCCGTCGGGAATGTCGGCCATCGCGTCCAGCAGCTTGGCGTTGTTGGCCGCGGCGTTGGTCGGGTGACCGGCATAGCGCGCGCTGTACAGGCCCGGCGCACCGCCGAGTGCGTCGACGATCAGGCCCGAATCATCGGCCAGTGCCGGCAGGCCGGTCGCTTCGCAGGCCGCGCGTGCCTTCAGCAGCGCATTCTCGACGAAGGTCAGGCCGGTCTCTTCCACGTCGCCCAGGCCCAGTTCGGCGGCCGAGGTGATCTGCAGCGGCAGGTCGGCGAGGATCTCCTGCATCTCCACCAGCTTGCCGGCGTTGTGGCTGGCCAGTACCAGTTTCTTCATTGACGGGGCTCCAGCAGGTCCCAGGTGTTGCCATACAGATCGCGGAATACCGCGACCGTTGCATAGGGTTCTTCGCGCGGCGCTTCCAGGAACTCGACTCCCGCGGCAAGCATCGCCGCGTGGTCGCGGTGGAAGTCGTCGGTGTTGAGGAAGAAGGCGACGCGGCCACCGGTCTGGTTGCCGATGCGGCTGCGCTGCGCCTCGTCGCTGGCACGGGCCAGCAGCAGCGCGGCGGCGCTGCCGTCGGTCGGGCCGACCACCACCCAGCGCTTGTGGCCCTGGTCGATGTCCTCCAGCAGTGCGAAGCCGAGCTTGCCGGTGTACCAGGCAATGGCTTCGTCATAGTCGGCCACCACCAGGGTGGTCAGGGCAAGGCGCCGGTTCATGCCGACAGCGCCGCCTGCTGCGCGGCCAGCAGCTCGGCCACGCCCTTTTCGGCCAGGCCCAGCAGCGCGTCCAGTTCATCGCGACGGAAGGCGTGGCCTTCGGCGGTGCCCTGCAGTTCGATGAAGCCACCACCGTCGTTCATCACCACGTTCATGTCGGTGTCGCAGTCGCTGTCTTCGGCGTAGTCCAGGTCCAGCACCGGGGTGCTGCGGTACACGCCCACCGACACCGCGGCCACCGCGCCCAGGATCGGGTTGCGCTTGATGTCGCCACGCTTCATCAGCACGTTCACCGCATCGACCAGGGCCACGTAGGCGCCGGTGATGGCGGCGGTGCGGGTGCCACCATCGGCCTGCAGCACGTCGCAGTCCAGGGTGATGGTGCGCTCGCCCAGCGCGTTGCGGTCCACGCACGCGCGCAGGCTGCGGCCGATCAGGCGCTGGATCTCCAGCGTGCGGCCGCCCTGCTTGCCGCGGGCCGCTTCGCGATCACTGCGGGTATGGGTGGCGCGCGGCAACATGCCGTACTCGGCGGTGACCCAGCCTTCGCCCTTGCCGCGCAGGAAGCCCGGCACGCGGTTCTCGACGCTGGCGGTGCACAGCACGCGGGTTTCACCGAAGCACACCAGCACCGAACCTTCGGCGTGGCGGGTGAAGCCGCGTTGAATGACGACCGGGCGGAGCTGGTCGGGCTGGCGGCCGCTGGGGCGGGAATCGGACATGGTGCGGGTTCCGTAATGGCGAGGGAGTACGCCTCCACGCCCGCGGCCTTCACGGTGCGGGCAAGGGGGCTCTGGTGAGGGCGCTAGGGTACCATTCCCCCTTTGCACGCACCGGACACATTCCATGATTCGAAGCATGACCGCCTATGCCGGCGGCGAGCGGGTCACCCCGTGGGGCACGCTGGGCTGCGAGCTGCGCTCGGTCAACCACCGCTTCCTGGAGGTCGGCACCCGCCTGCCCGAGGAACTGCGGGCGCTGGAGCCGCAGCTGCGCGAGCGCATCGCCGCACGCCTGAGCCGTGGCAAGCTGGATCTGGTGGTGCGCCTGCGCGCGCCGGAAGCGGCGGCCAACCTGCAGGTGGACGAGGCCCTGCTGGGCCAGCTGGGCCGCCTGGCCCACCGCCTGACCTCCGATTTCCCCAACCTGCAGGTCAGCTTCACCGACCTGCTGCAGCTGCCGGGCGTGACCCGTGGCGAGGCCACCGATGCCGCGGCCCTGCAGGTCGAGGCACTGGCCCTGCTGGACCAGGTGCTGGACGGCTTCGTCGAGGCCCGCGAGCGCGAAGGCGGCAAGTTGTCGGCGGCCATCAGCGAGCGCGTGGACGGCATCGAACGCATCGCCACCGAAGTCCGCACGCTGATTCCGGCCATTCGCGACGGCCAGCGTGCCAAGCTGGCCGCACGCCTGGCCGACCTGCCGCACCCGGTCGACCCCGGCCGCGCCGAGCAGGAACTGGTGCTGTGGCTGCAGAAGCTGGACGTGGATGAGGAGCTGGATCGCCTCGGCAGCCACATTGTCGAGATCCGCCGCGTGCTCAGGCAGCGCGAGCCGGTCGGCCGCCGCCTGGACTTCCTGCTGCAGGAGTTCAACCGCGAAGCCAATACGCTGGGCTCGAAGTCAGTGGACAGCCGTACGTCCAATGCCGCGGTGGAGCTGAAGGTGCTGATCGACCAGATCCGCGAACAGGTGCAGAACATCGAGTGATGTTGCATCCAGCATTACAGCAGGGGCGCCTTCGGGCGCCCTTCTCATTACAGCGTCTCAGCGGACGCTGACACCCGGCAGGCCCGCGCTCAATCGCCCCACGACGGCTGCCTGGCCGAACCCTGCGTCGTGGAAGCAGGCCAGCACCGCGTCCACCGCTTCCGGGGCGCAGGACACCAGCAGCCCACCGCTGGTCTGTGGGTCGGTCAGCAGCGGCTGCCAGTGTGCCGGCAACCCATCGGCGAAACGCACCTCCGCACCATACGAGGCCCAGTTGCGGTTGGACGCGCCGGTCAAGCAGCCGCGCTGCAGCAGCTCCAGGGCCTGAGGCAGCAGCGGCACCTGTGCGCTGTCCACCTCCGCAGCGACACCACTGGCGCGACACACTTCCAGCAGGTGGCCGAGCAGGCCGAAACCGGTGACATCGGTCATCGCGTGCACACCGTCCAGCGCGGCCAGGGCCACGCCCACGGTGTTCAGGCGGGTGGTCGACGCGATCATCTGCTGGTAGCCGTCGGCGTCCAGCACTTCTTTCTTCAGCGCCGACGAATACACGCCCACGCCCAACGGCTTGCCCAGCACCAGCACATCGCCGGCGCGGGCATCGGCATTGCGCCTGAGCCGCTGCGGGTCGAGCACGCCGATCGCGGCCAGGCCATAGATGGGTTCCACCGAATCGATGCTGTGGCCTCCAGCGACCACGATGCCGGCATCGGCGCAGGCACGCTCGCCGCCCTGCAGGATGCCGCGGATGGTCTCCTGCGGCAGCGTGTTGATCGGCATGCCGACGATGGCCAGCGCGAACAATGGTCGTGCCCCCATCGCGTACAGGTCCGACAGCGCGTTGGTGGCGGCGATGCGGCCGAAGTCGAACGGGTCGTCGACAATCGGCATGAAGAAATCGGTGGTGGCGACGATTGCCTGGCGGTCATCGAGGCGGTACACCGCGGCGTCGTCGCTGGTCTCGCGGCCGACCAGCAGTTCGGCCGGTGCCGGAAGCGCTGGCACGCCACGCAGCAGTTCGGACAGCACGCCCGGCGCGATCTTGCAGCCGCAGCCGCCGCCGTGTGCCAGCGAAGTCAGTCGTTGCGGGGCATCGGCCGTTGAAGGGGCGGGGGACTGCGCGTGCGTGGCCATGCCGACATCTCCTGCGGAAACACCAATGGCGGAAGGCAGCAGGAGTCGAACCTACCAGGGAACGATCGACGCCCCCTACTGGGTTTGAAGCCCAGCCGCATGCCCGGATGCGCATGCCTTCCGAAAGTACGGCGGCACCGGTGGGCTCAGTCGCGGGCTGCGTTCCACTGCAGGTCGCCGCGCGGCCGATGCTGGTCACCGACGCGTCGAGTGTAGCCAACGCGGTTGAAGAACTCCAAGATCTGGATGCTGCGCTTGCGGCCCAGGCCGATGGCATCGCGGAAGGTGGCCGCATCCACCGTGCCGGTGGCCTGCGACAGCTGCGCGACGATCGCGGCCAGCTCGGCAATGCGGGCCGGTGCATAGAACAGGTCCGGCACTACCTGGAACAGTTCGCCACGCGCGGTAGCGCGGCGCAGGACGGCGCGGACCTCGTCTTCGGCCAGACCAACGTCGGTGGCCAGCGTGCGCACCCACGGTGGATCGAAGCGACCGGCGTGCAGCTGCGGCAGCACGCGTTCCAGCAGAAGCCGTTCGCGTTCCGGTGGCGCATGGTCATGGCCGGGCAGGCGCCACCAGGCGCCCACGCGCTGCACGCTGCCGTCGTCCAGCAGGTCCTGGAGAAGCGCGATCCAGAGGCTCGCTGCAAGCGAGGGCAGGGTGCTGCGCTGAAGGCGTCCGCTATCAACACCGGGCTCGTCCGGACGTCGCTCGTGCCAGCTGCGCAGCGACGTGATCACCTGTTCGCGAAGCGCCTGCCAGTGCGAAGCAAGGATGACCACCGTGTCTTCGCGGGTGACGATGCGCCGCGTGCCCGCAGGAAGATCGATCCGGTCCGCCGCGCGCCGGCAGTAGCGTTGCAGGGCGGCCATGGCTATGCCGAAGGAAGCCTGCTGCAACAGCGGGCCGATTCCCGCACCTGTGGCCAGCTGCTCCAGTGCGCCCAGCCAGGCGAGCCGTGCCTGGCTGCGCCGGCGCCGCTGTGGCGGGTCCGGATCGAGCACGATGCCACCACCCAGCGTGCGGATGGCCGCTGAATCACGGGCGATGAAGCGATCACCGCACATCGCACAGACCGGTGCATCGAACACCAGTTGCACCAACTGTCCGTCGCCGTGATCGACGTCCTCCAGCAGCACCACATGGGCCTGCCGGTGCATCGTGCCCCAGTGGATGTGCAGCGGCGCCCAGTCGCGCAACGGTGTTGCCAGTGCGGGAAGCCGCAGGCGTACGTCGACGCGACGGGTCGCCAGCAGGGCGCGCGGGTCGGCGATCCAGTCGCCACGGTGGATGTCGTCGCGGGCGATGGCAGCCAGGTTCAACGCGCAGCGCTGCCCGGCCATGGCGTGTTCGCTGGCCTGGTTCTGCGCGTGGATGCTGCGTACGCGCACGTCAGTGGCGGCCGGCATCAGCTGCAGATGCTCACCCACTGCAGCGATGCCGCCGTGCACTGCGCCGGTCACCAGCGTGCCGTGGCCGGCCAGCGAGAACACGCGGTCCACCGGCATGCGGAACAGCTCGCTGCGCAGTTCGGCCTGGCGCGTGTTGGCGTTGTCCGACGCCCACGCGTGCAGCTGGGTACGCAGCGCGTTGATGCCAGAATCGTCTGGTGCGGTGCTGTTGCAGGCGAATACGGGGGAATCCTGCAGCGGCGTTCCGGCCAGCAGCGCGGCGATCTCGATCTCGACCCGGGCCAGGCGCGCCGCATCCACACGGTCGATCTTGGTCAGGGCTACCGCGCCGCGGTCCACGCCCAGCAGTTGCAGGATCGCCAGGTGCTCGCGGGTCTGCGGCATCACACCGTCGTCGGCGGCGATCACCAGCAGGGCGACATCGATGCCGGTGGCGCCGGCCACCATCGTATGCACGAAGCGTTCATGGCCCGGCACATCGACGAAGCCCAGCGTCGCCTCGGCACTCCCGCCGCCTGTGCTTTCCACCGGGACATAGGCATAGCCCAGCTCGATGGAGATACCGCGCGTGCGCTCTTCCTGCAGGCGATCGGTTTCGATGCCGGTCAGTGCGCGCACCAGGCTGGTCTTGCCATGGTCGATATGCCCGGCGGTGCCGACGATCATGCCTGCAGCGTGCTCCATTGCGCGAGGAAGGCGGCTTCGTCGGTGGGTTCCAGGCAGCGCAGGTCCAGCCACAGCGCGTCATCGGCAATGCGGCCAAGCACCGGTCGCGGCAGCTGGCGCAAGCGCTTGGCCAAGCGATCCAGCCCGCCGCGGCGCGCGCTGGTAACGCGCAGTCCGGCGCTTGCCAGCTGCGCCTGTGGCTGCGCGCCGCTGCCGATCTGGCTGTACATCGAGGCCCGTTCAAGCGCGTAGTCGGCGGCCAGCGACGCGCGCATCGGCTGCAGCAGGCGGTGTGCCTGCTCGTCGATGTCATCCCGCAGGCGCGAAAGGCTGCGCAGGGTCGGCAGCCGCAGTGCCAGCCGTTCCGGTTCGCGGTACAGGGCCAGCACGGCTTCCAGTGCGGCCAGGCCCATCTTGTCCATGCGCAGCGCCCGCTTGAGCGGATTGCGGTTGATCCGCGCGATCAGGTCGGCGCGGCCGGCGATGATCCCGGCCTGGGGGCCGCCCAGCAGCTTGTCGCCACTGAACGAAACCAGATCGGCGCCGGCCGCCAGTGCTTCCTGCACGGTGGGCTCGTGCGGCAGGCCGAAGGCCGCCAGATCGCACAGGCTGCCACTGCCCAGGTCCACCACCAGCGGCAGGCCGTGCTCGTGCGCGATCGCAGCCATCGCCGCAGTGTCGACCTTGGCAGTGAAGCCGGTGATCGTGTAGTTGCTGGCATGCACTTCCATCAGCAACGCGGTACGTGCGCCGATGGCATGGGCGAAGTCGGCCGGGTGGGTACGGTTGGTGGTGCCCACTTCCAGCAGTCGCGCGCCGGCGCTGCGCATCACATCGGGAATGCGGAAGGCACCGCCGATCTCCACCAGTTCGCCGCGCGACACCACCACCTCGCGGCGGTTGGCCAGGCTGTTGAGCAGCAGCAGGACCGCCGCCGCATTGTTGTTGACCACGGTGGCGGCTTCGGCGCCGGTCAGTTCGCAGACCAGCGCCTGCACCCGTGCATCGCGGTCGCCGCGGCGGCCGCGGATGATGTCGAATTCCAGATCGACCGGCGCTGTCATTGCGCGGGTGACCGCCTGCACGGCGGCATCGGGCAACAGCGCGCGGCCCAGGTTGGTGTGCAGCACGGTGCCGGTCAGGTTGAACATCGGCTGCAGCTCCAGGCGTGCGTCGGCCGCCAGTGCGGCGCCGAGCGCCGCGACCAGCGACGGGCCGTTGATGGCCTGTTCGAGGCGTTCGGCCGAGAGCTGCGCGGCGCTGATACGGTCGCGTAGTTCCTGCAGGTGTGCGCGCAGCAGTTGGGTGATGCGGCTGCGGCCGTGGCGTTCGATCATGGCCGACAACGCAGGCAGGCGCAGCAGTCGGTCCAGCGAAGGCAGGGCGGCGGCCGATGCCGGCGTGGCGTGCGTGCGTGGCATAGGTCAGTTGCCGTCGGATTGCCACAGCAGCGGGTTCTGGCTGGCGCGCGCATAGCCTTCCTCGGCCAGCAGCAGGTCCAGCGCCAGCGTGCCGAGGTCATCGGCCACCGGCTCCAGTGACGGATCTTTCTCCAGGTACAGGATCTTGCGATAGCTGTGGCAGTGGTCGCAGGTCTCGGCGCGCACCGCACTCCCGCGCACCGCCTCGCCGCTGTCACCGTCCACCTCGGCCAGGGCGCGATAGGCAATGTCCTTGCCGGCGGCGCCGCACTGGCTGCACTGCACGCGCACGTAATGCCACTGGCAGGCACACAGTGAGCACGACAGGTAGCGATAGGCGGCGTAGGGCGGGCGCGCCTGCACCACGCTGGCCACCGGCAGCGTGCCACAGAGCGGGCACAACCCTGGCGCATCGGCCAGCGGCTTCAGGTCGGTCGGATGGAAGCTGGCGGCGAGCACCGCCCAGTACACCTGCAGCGCGTTCATCACCAGCAGCGCAGCGACGGCGTCGACCGACGGCGCGTCATCGCGTTCCAGCACCGCATGCGCCTGTGCATCCAGCCACGCATCATCAGCGGCGGCGACGCGCTGTAGTTCCTGCCGGGTTTCCACAGGCAGCCCGGTTTCGTCGGCACAGTGCCGGCACAGCGTGCGCAGCCAGTCGCGCCAGCGCCCATCCAGTTGCAGTGTGTTGGCCGGCCGCAACGGCATGCCGGCGCTAGCCGCCGCGCTTGACTGCTGCGCGCGCGCCTGTGCCTGAAGCCCCTCGCGTTGCCGCGGCGTCAACTCATCCAGCAGCGCCTGCTGCGCATCGGCCAGCGCCGCCAGCAGCTGCAGGTAGCCACCGATGGCACTGTGCGCGGCCAGGCTGCGCAGGCGTGCCGCGCGCGTAGCGAACAGTGACCCGGTATCAGGCAGGATGATGCGCGGCACATCGCGCGAGGCGAGCGTCTCGATCTCACCGGGTCCAAGGATGCGTTGCGCCATGCAGGGCCAGCCAGAAGAACCAGGCTCCATCCTCGCTGTTGTCGGCGCTGGCGTCCAGCGTGTTGCCGGCCATTTGAAAGGTTGGGGTCAGATCCGTTTTCCACAGGAAAACGGATCTGACCCCATCGGTTGGTTGAAAGTGGATCCCGAGCGTTGGTCGGGATTCGATCAGTGCCGACCAACGGTCGGCACCCACCGACAGATCGCGGCCAACTGTCGAAGGCGGGGTGGGTCCGGTTGCGGGAGCGTGAGCCGCATGGGCCCGAGGCATGCCTCGGGCGGGTTGGGCAGGACGCCCAACCCCGGTCTTGCCGTGTGCGCGGGACAGCGCACACGAGCAAGCGGCGACCGAGCTTACATGGGTGAGGGCGCTTTGCTTGCGAAGCACTGCTTCGCAAGCGCCCGAACGCACAGCCGCCAGCGGCTGGGCCGGGCCCCGGAGGGGTACTTGCAGCGTCCCCCGCAACCGGACCCACCCCGCAACTCCTCAGGAAGCCAGCTTTTGACGTTGACGTTGCTTCTGCGGGTACAGGGCCGCAGGCCCTGCCGCTACCCCTGTTCCCGCCGCCCGCGCAGGATGTCCCGGAACCACTGTCGGTGGTGCTTGTACGCCCACCCATAGGTCACCTTGCCCTGGGTCATCGCCCGCACCGACCCCTTGATCCAGATCGCCGCATAGATGTGCACCACGATCGCGCAGATCAGCACCCAGCCGAACAACGCATGGGCGAGCACCGAGAAGCGGATCACCCCGATCGGGAAGAAGTGGCTGAAGTACTGCCGCCAGATCACGAAGCCGGTCAGCAGCAGTGCCGACAGGCAGCCGATGATGGCCCAGAACAGCAGCTTCTGGCCGGCATTGAAGCGACCGACCGGTGGCAGCTTTTCATCCTCGTTGCGCAGCACATCGCGCATGCCGCGCATCCACGCGCGGTCGTCGGCGGTCGGCAGATTGTCGCGCCACATGCGCAACGCCAGCAGCGCAAAGCCCACCACCATGGCCAGGCCGATGAACGGGTGCAGGATGCGCGTCCACGGTCCGCCACCGAACAGCTGGGTCAGCGGGAACAGGGCAGGGTGGAACAACGCCAGCCCGGACAGCGCGGTCAGCACGAAGCAGATCGCCACGATCCAGTGGTTGATGCGGGTCGGCGCGCGGTAACGGATGATCTGCCGCGGGTGCGGGGCGTACTTCATGGCCGCTGCTCCTCTTCGATCTTCTTCGCCTCGTGCTCGGCTTGTTCTTCTTCCTCGTCATTGACCGTGTTGCGGCCGATGCCGATGTAGTGCAGGAAGCCAGCAAAGGCCGTGGCGGCGATCGCCAGGACGCCCAGCGGCTTGGCTACGCCCTTCCAGACTTCCACCATCGGGCTGATGCGCGGGTCCTTGGGCAGGTCGGCGTAGAGCTCGGGCTTGTCCACATGCTGCAGCACGTACATCACGTGGGTACCGCCGACGCCCTGCGGGTCGTACAGGCCGGCGTTTTCATAGCCGCGTGATTTCAGGTCTTCCACGCGTCCGGCGGCGTGCTCGGTCATCGCCTGTTTGCTGCCGAAGGTGATCGCCCCGGTCGGGCAGGTCTTCACACAGGCCGGCTCCTGGCCGACCGCCACCCGGTCCGAACACAGCGTGCACTTGTAGGCCTTGTGGTCCTTCTTGGAGATGCGCGGTACGTCGAACGGGCAGCCGGTCACGCAGTAGCCGCAGCCGATGCAGTTCTCTTCCTGGAAGTCGACGATGCCGTTGGCGTACTGGATGATCGCGCCGGGCGACGGGCAGGCCTTCAGGCAGCCCGGGTCGCTGCAGTGCATGCAGCCCTCCTTCCGGATCAGCCACTCCAGCTTGCCCTTCTCGTCCTCGTACTCGCGGAACTTCATCACCGTCCACGACTGTTCGCTCAGGTCGGGCGGGTTGTCATAGCTGCCAACGCAGCTGCCCACTTCGTCGCGCAGGTCGTTCCATTCCATGCAGGCGACCTGGCAGGCCTTGCAGCCGATGCACTTGCTCACATCGATCAGCTTGGCGACCTGGCCGGTGTGTGCGCCCCGCGCCTCCGGCGAGGGCGTGGTGGTGGCCGAGCGGCGGATGATGTCCAGCGATTGCAGTGGCATGGCGTGTCTCCTACACCTTCTCGACCTTGACCAGGATGCACTTCGACTCGGGCGTCTGCGAGTTGCCGTCACCGATGGCATTGGTCAGCGTATTGGCGATATATCCGGGCTTGGCCGCACCGAGGAAGCCCCAGTGGATCGGCACGCCCACCTGGTGCACGGTCTTTCCATCGATCTGCAGGGCCTTGATCCGCTTGGTCACCACCGCAACGGCTTCGATATGGCCACGCTTGGAACTCACGCGCACGCGGCTGCCGTTGGTGATGCCCAGCTCGTCGGCCAATGCCGCACCGATCTCGACGAACTGCTCGGGCTGGATGATGGCGTTGAGCTTGCCGTGCTTGGTCCAGAAGTGGAAATGCTCGGTCAGGCGGTAGGTGGTGGCCACATGCGGGAACTCGTCCGGCGAACCGATCTGTGCACGGTCGCTGGCGAACACGCGTGCCGCGGGGTTGTTCAGCGTCAGGGCCTGGCCGGGGCTGAGCGGATTGCTGCGCAGCGGGGTATCGAACGGTTCGTAGTGCTCCGGGAACGGGCCTTCGGCCATGCCGGCCTTGGCGAAGAAGCGGGCGATGCCTTCCGGGTTCATGATGAACGGGCCCATCCCGCCGGCAGGATCTTCGTCGGCCTTGAAGTCCGGCACGTCCACGTTGCCCCAGTTCTTGCCGTTCCAGGCCAGCAGCGTGCGGCGTGGATCGAACGGTTGGCCAGCCACGTCGCACGAGGCGCGGTTGTACATCACGCGGCGGTTGGCCGGCCACGCCCAGGCCCAGCCCAGCGTGTTGCCGATGCCTGTCGGGTCACTGTTGTCACGCCGCGCCATCATGTTGCCGGTCGGGCCCCAGGCGCCGATGTAGATCCAGCAGCCGGAGGACGTGCTGCCATCGTCGCGCAGGTCGCCGAACGCGGCCAGCTGCTCGCCGGCCTTGCGCACCAGCTTGGTCGGGTCCTTCGGATCGAACACGTCGGCCAGCGCCTTGCCGTTGTATTCCATCGCCAGTTCTTCCGGCGTCGGCAGCTCCGGGTTGGAATACTTCCAGGCCAGGTCGCGTACCGGCTCCCACCACGCACCGCCATCCTTCTCGTACATCGCTTTGATGCGGTGGAACAGCTCGGACATGATCTCGATGTCGCTGCGTGCTTCGCCCGGCGGATTGGCACCCTTCCAGTGCCACTGCAGCCAGCGCGAGGAATTCACCACCGCGCCGTTCTCCTCGGCGAAGGAAGTGGTGGGCAGGCGGAACACTTCGGTCTGGATCGTGCTCGGGTCGACGTCGTTCAGTGCGCCGTGGTTCTGCCAGAAGGCGATGGTCTCGGTTTCCAGCGGATCCATGCTGACCATGAACTTCAGCTTGGAGAACGCACTGATCAGCTTGCCCTTGTTCGGCGCCGAGGCCAGAGGATTGAAGCCCTGGCAGATGTAGCCGTGGATCTTGCCCTCGTTCATCAGCTCGTACGCCTGCAGCATGTCGTACGGCTTGTCGAGCTTGGGCAGGTAATCGAAGCACCAGTTGTTGTCGGCGGTGGCGGCATCGCCCCACCACGATTTCATCAAGCTGACGTGGAACTTCGGGTAGTTCTGCCAGAACGACATCTGGTTGGCGCGCAGGGGCTTCTGCGTGCGCTTGGCGATGTAGGCGTTGT
This sequence comes from Stenotrophomonas sp. YJH_SMC_53, assembly GCF_059369995.1. Taxonomy (NCBI): domain Bacteria; kingdom Pseudomonadati; phylum Pseudomonadota; class Gammaproteobacteria; order Lysobacterales; family Lysobacteraceae; genus Stenotrophomonas; species Stenotrophomonas sp. YJH_SMC_53. The sequence continues at coordinate 519,413 of NZ_JCAFTF010000001.1, forward strand.
AGTCCTGCTCATCCTGTTTCGGCAGCGTCAGGTAGCCGGGCAGCAGGTCGGACATCAGGCCGATGTCGGTCAGGCCCTGGATGTTGGAGTGCCCGCGCAGCGCGTTCATGCCGCCACCGGCTACGCCGATGTTGCCCAGCAGCAGCTGCACCATGGTGCCGGCACGCACGTTCTGCGCGCCGATCGAGTGCTGCGTCCAGCCCAGCGCGTACAGGATGGTCATCGCCTTGTCCTTGCCGGCGGTGGACGCGATCATGTCCCACACTTGGCGGATGCTGTCGGCCGGCGTGCCGCAGATGCGCTCGACCATCTCCACGGTGTAACGCGCGTAGTGTTGTTTCAGCAGGTTGTAGACGCAGCGCGGATCCTTCAGCGTCGGATCGCTGCGCACGAATCCATCGTCACCGTAGGCGTAGTCCCAGCTGGAGCGGTCATAGCTGCGCTTTTCTTCGTTGTAGCCCGAATACAGGCCGTCCTTGAAGGCGAACTCGTCCTTCACCAGGAACGACATGTCGGTGTAGTTCAGCACGTACTCGTGCTGGATGCGGTCCTCGGTCAGCAGGTAGTTGATCAGGCCGCCCAGGAACACGATGTCGGTACCGGTGCGGATCGGCGCGTACACATCGGCCACCGCGGCCGAGCGGTTGAAGCGCGGATCGACCACGATCAGCCGCGCCTTGTTGTGGGCCTTGGCCTCGGTCACCCATTTGAACCCGCACGGATGCGCCTCAGCGGCGTTGCCACCCATGATCAGGATCAGGTCGGCATTCTTGATGTCGACCCAGTGATTCGTCATCGCACCACGGCCTAGCGTCGGGGCAAGACCTGCCACCGTCGGGCCGTGTCAGACACGTGCCTGGTTGTCGAATGCCAGCATGCCGAGGGAGCGGACGACCTTGTGGGTCAGCACCGCGGTCTCATTGCTGGTGGCCGAGGCCGCCAGCATGCCAGTGGTCAGCCAGCGGTTGACCGTCTGCCCGGCTTCGTTCTTCTGCACGAAGTTGGCATCGCGGTCTTCCTTCATCAGCCGCGCGATGCGGTCCAGCGCATCGTCCCAGCTCAGCCGCTTCCACTCGTTCGAGCCCGGCGCGCGGTACTCGGGGTAGAGCAGGCGCGACTTGCTGTGGATGATGTCGGCCAGGCCGGCACCCTTCGGGCACAGCGTGCCGCGGTTGACCGGATGGTCCGGGTCGCCCTCGATATGGAAGATGCTCGGCTCGGCGTTCTTGGCGCCATCGCCGAGGCTGTACATCAGGATGCCGCAGGCCACCGAACAGTAGGTACAGGTGTTGCGGGTCTCGGTCGCGCGGGTCAGCTTGTACTGCCTGACCTCCGCGAGCGCGATGCCGGGCGCGAAGCCCATCAATGCCAGGCTGGAGCCGACCAGGGTTGTCCCGGTCACTTTCAGGAACTGGCGGCGGCTCATCGATGGCATGCCGTTCTCCTGGGATGGCGGGGAGGCGCAGGCCTCCGGGCTGTCGTTGGGTACGGGCCGGTTATAGCACAGGCCCCCGGATGCCCATGTGGCACAAGGCGCGGCGCCTGCCGGACGGGCCCGGAAAGGGCCTGCTCTGGTAAAGTTGCGTGCCCGCCCCCTGGGGAAGCGTCTGCCGGGCCTGGTCCCAGGATGTTCCGCGCAGCCCCCGCCGTCCTGGCGCGATCCTCCGCGCCGGATCTGGAACACCGAGGAAAAATTTTGCGAAATCAACCAATTGGGTTCCGCGCATGAGCGCCCCGTCGAAGCCGTCGGACGCCGTTGCGCGCGGCACGCTGTACATCGTTGCCGCCCCGTCCGGCGCCGGCAAGAGCAGCATCGTCAATGCCACCCTGGCCCGTGACCCGCAGATCGCCCTGTCGATCTCCTTCACCTCGCGCGCGATGCGCCCCGGTGAGGTGAACGGCCAGCATTACCACTTCGTCAGTGCCGAGAAGTTCGAGCAGATGATCGCCGCCGGCGACTTCTTCGAGCACGCCTGGGTGCACGGCGACTGGAAGGGCACGGCCCGGCAGTCGGTGGAGCCGCAGCTGGCCGCCGGCCAGGATGTGCTGCTGGAGATCGACTGGCAGGGCGCGCAGCAGGTGCGCCAGCTGGTGCCGGGCACGGTCACCGTGTTCATCCTGCCGCCGTCCAAGCAGGCCTTGCAGGACCGCATGCGCAAGCGCGGCCAGGACAGCGAGGCGGTCATCGCCCAGCGCCTGGGCGCGGCCCGCGATGAAATGCTGCACTTCAACGAGTTCGACTACGTCATCGTCAACGAGGTGTTCGACACTGCCGTGGACGAGCTGTGCGCCATCTTCACTGCCAGCCGCCTGCGCCGGGAGGCCCAGAAGGTCCGCCACGCCGGCCTGATCCAGGCGCTGCTGACCCCCGATCCGGGTGCAACTGACTGATTCCAAAAGAATCGGGTAGGGGTTGGCTTGATTTTGTCCAGCCCCTGCCAGTACACTCCGTCCCCTTTCCCTCATTCGACTGAGCGGCCGACCGGTCGCCGGGAGCCCGTATGGCCCGCATCACCGTAGAAGATTGCCTGGAAGTCGTTAACAACCGTTTCGAACTGGTCATGATGGCTTCCAAGCGTGCCCGTCAGCTCGCCAACGGCGTGCAGGCCACGCTGGACAACAGCGAGACCGAGGACAAGCCGACCGTGCTGGCGCTGCGCGAAATCGCCGCCCGCAAGATCGACAACGCCCTGATCGACGAAGTCGAAAAGGCCGAGCGTGAGCGCGCCGAGCGCGAAGCGCTGGAGTGGGCTGCCGCCGAAGTGGTCGCCGACGAAGACATGTCCAAGAACGACGATTGATCGCATCGATCAACGTAATCGTTGGACACACCGAACAGCCCGCCCCGTGCGGGCTGTTTCGCATTCAGGATTTGCCGTAAACGTCGCGCTGGAATAGGCTTCGGGCATGAACCCAGGCCCCACTGCCAAGGTCGCCGCAGCCCCCACTGCCGCCGTACCCGACTACGTCCTCCAGCTCGAACGCGCCGCCCATTACCTGCCGCCGGAACAGCTGCCGCTGTTGCGCCGTGCCTGGGAAGTCGGGGCCTCCGCGCACGCTGGGCAGACGCGCAAGTCGGGCGAGCCCTATATCACCCATCCGGTGGCCGTGGCCCAGGTGCTGGCCGAACTCGGCCTGGACGTGGAAGCGCTGATCGCCGCGATCCTGCACGACACCATCGAAGACACCCCGCTGACCCGCGAGGCGCTGGCCGCCGAGTTCGGCGAAGCCGTGGCCGAACTGGTCGACGGTGTCACCAAGCTGGACAAGCTGAAGTTCCGTGACCGCCAGGAGGCGGCCGCCGAGAGCTTCCGCAAGATGCTGCTGGCGATGTCGCGCGACCTGCGCGTGATCATGATCAAGCTGGCCGACCGCCTGCACAACATGCGCACGCTGGGCGCGCAGAGCCGCGAAGCGCGTGGCCGCATCGCCCGCGAGACGCTGGAGATCTACGCGCCCATCGCCCAGCGCCTGGGCATGAGCCTGGTCAAGAGCGAGCTGCAGAACCTGGGGTTCAAGGCGCTCTACCCGTGGCGCCACGCCATCATCGAAAAACACATCCGCAGCCAGCCGGTGGTGCGCCGCGAAGCGATGGCGCAGGTGGAAGTGCAGCTGTCGCAGCGCCTGGCCAAGGAGGGCATCGAGCATCGGCTGATCAGCCGTATCAAGACCCCGTGGAGCATCTACAACAAGATGCGCGACGAGAACAAATCCTTCGACCAGGTGATGGATGTGTTCGGCTTCCGCCTGGTCGTGCGCAGTGTGCCCAGCTGCTACCACGCGCTGGGCTCGGTGCACGCCACCTTCAAGCCACTGGATGGGCGCTTCCGCGATTTCATCGCCATTCCCAAGGCCAACGGTTACCAGTCGCTGCACACGGTGCTGTTCGGGCCGTATGGCTCGCCGATCGAAGTGCAGATCCGTACCGAGGAAATGGACCTGATCGCCGAACGCGGCGTGGCCGCGCACTGGACCTACAAGTTCGGCGGCGATTCGCCCAACAGCGCACAGAGCCGTGCCCATGCGTGGATCGTCGAGCTGATCGACTCGCAGCGCGCCGCCGGTTCCTCGCTGGAATTCCTCGACAACGTCAAGGTCGACCTGTTCCCTGACGAGGTCTACCTGTTCACCCCGAAGGGCAAGATCCTGGCCCTGCCGCGCAACTCCACCGCGCTCGATTTCGCCTACGCCGTGCATACCGACGTGGGCAACATGGCGGTGGCTTCGCGCGTGGACAAGAAACTGGTGCCGCTGCGCACCAAGCTGGTGTCGGGCCAGTCGGTGGAGATCATCACCGCGCGCTCGGCCACGCCGAAACCGCAGTGGCTGGAATTCGTGGTGACCAGCAAGGCACGCACCGCCATCCGCCACCAGCTCAAGCAGCTGGAGCACGAAGATGCCGTGCAGCTCGGCCATCGCATGCTCGACCGCGCGCTGGAAGCGATGGATTCGTCGCTGGAGCGCCTGCCGAAAGGCCGCTTGGATGCGTTCCTGGCCGAACACCGCTTCCCGCGCCTGGAAGCGCTGCTGGCCGAGGTCGCACTGGGCAACTGGATGCCGACCCAGGCCGCGCAGGCGCTGATGGCCTACGCCGAACTGCGTGGCGGCCCGCATTCACGCCACCACTCGCAGGAGAAGATCCTGATCAACGGCAGCGAGCGCGGCGTGGTCACCTTCGCCGGCTGCTGCCAGCCGATTCCCGGCGACGAGATCATGGGCTACCACACCGCCGGCAAGGGCATCGTGGTGCACCGGATGGACTGCCCGAACCTGGCCGAGCTGCGCAAGTCGCCCGAGCGCTGGGTGCCGATCGGCTGGGACACCACCGTCTCCGGCGACTACGACACCTCGCTGGTGGTGGAAGTGGAGAACGGCACCGGCGTGCTGGCGCAGCTGGCCGCCGCCATCGCACAGAGCCATTCCAACATCGAACGCGTGGACTACCTGGACCGCGACTTCAACGCCGCCGTGCTGGCGTTCAACATCCAGGTGCGCGACCGCAACCACCTGGCCGAAGTGATGCGCCGCCTGCGCCGCCTGTCGGTCGTGCAATCGGTACGCCGCCAGTAGATCCACGCCATGCGTGGATGACGTTCCGCGCACACGACGCACGGGGTCGGATCCGTTTCCCGCCAGGAAACGGATCCGACCCCAGCCGACATCACCCCCAGCCGGTACAATCACCGCTCTGTTTTCCCCAAGCACCGGAGCGACCCATGTCCCGCCAGATCATCAACACCGAAAAGGCCCCCGCCGCCATCGGCCCGTACTCGCAGGCCGTGCGCGCCGGCAACACCGTGTACTTCTCCGGCCAGATCCCGCTTGACCCGGCCACCGGCGACATCGTCGGCGCCGGTGACGTCGAAGCACAGGCCCGCCGCGCCTTCGACAACCTCAAGGCCGTGGCCGAAGCGGCGGGTGGCTCGCTGGACAAGGTCGTGCGCCTGGGCCTGTACCTGACCGACTTGGGCGAGTTCGCCAAGGTCAACGCGGTCATGCAGGACTACTTCCAGGCCCCGTACCCGGCCCGTTCCACCATCGAAGTCTCCGGCCTGCCGAAGGGCGCCAGCTTCGAGGTCGACGCGGTGATGGTCATCGACTGACCGCCACGTGGCACGCAAGGCGGCGGTCACCCCGGTCCTGTCACCGTCCGGCGAAGCATCCCTGGCGATGCTTGCCGGCGTCGGTCCGGCCGTGGCCGCCAAACTGCAGGCACGTGGCCTGGCCACCCTGCAGGATCTCTGGCTTCACCTGCCGCTGCGCTATGAAGACCGGACCCGGCTGACCCGCATCGAAGACCTGCGCAACGGCGTGCCGGCGCAGGTGGAAGGGCGGGTGGTCGCGGTCGAGCGTGGCATGCGCTACCGGCCGATGCTGAAAGTGGCGGTGGAAGACGAAGGGCAGGGCACCCTGGTGCTGCGCTTTTTCCACTTCCGCCAGCAGCAGGTCGGGCAGTTCGCGGTCGGCACCCGGCTGCGCTGCTTCGGCACGCCCAAGCCCGGCCACCTCGGCCTGGAAATCGTCCATCCCAGCTACCAGGTGCTGGGCCGCAACGACGATCCCGAACTCGGCGACCGCCTCGACCCGGTGTATCCCACCGTCGAAGGGGTCGGCCCGATGACCATGCGCAAGCTGATCGGCCAGGCGCTGGACCGCCTGCCCGAGGAAAGCACGCTGGAACTGCTGCCCAACGGTTGGCTCGATGGCCTGGGCCTGCCGCCGCTGCGCAGCGCGCTGCTGACCGTGCACCGGCCACCGCCGGATGCCGATCTGGCCGCGTTGGCGGCTGGTACCCACCCGGCGCAGCGTCGCCTGGCGATGGAAGAACTGCTGGCCCATCACCTCAGCCTGCGTCGCCAGCGTATTGCATTGCAGGCGCACCATGCGCCGCCGCTGGCCGGCCCCGGAAAACTGGCCAAGGCGCTGCTGAAACAGTTGCCGTTCGCGCTGACCGGCGCGCAGGCACGCGTGTTCAAGCAGATCCGTGAGGACCTTGCGCGGCCCAGCCCGATGCTGCGGCTGGTGCAGGGCGACGTCGGCTCCGGCAAGACGGTGGTGGCCGCGCTGGCCGCCATGCTGGCGGTGGAGCAGGGCAAGCAGGTCGCATTGGCCGCCCCCACCGAGTTGCTGGCCGAGCAGCACCTCAACAATCTGCGTGGCTGGCTGGAACCGCTCGGCGTGCGCATCGCCTGGCTGGCCGGCAAGGTCACCGGCAAGGCGCGCGCCAAAGTGATGGAGCAGGTCGCCAACGGCGAAGCGCAGGTGGTGGTCGGAACCCACGCGCTGATGCAGGAGGCGGTGGTGTTCCAGGACCTGGCGCTGGCCATCGTCGACGAGCAGCACCGCTTCGGCGTGCACCAGCGCTTGGCGCTGCGCGACAAGGGCGCGGGCGGCAACAGCGTGCCGCACCAGCTGGTGATGACCGCCACGCCGATTCCGCGCACGCTGGCGATGTCCGAATACGCAGACCTGGATGTATCGGCCATCGACGAACTGCCACCGGGCCGCACCCCTGTGCAGACCGTGGCCTTGAACAATGACCGTCGCCCGGAACTGATCGAGCGCATTGCGCTGGCCTGCCAGGAAGGGCGGCAGGTGTACTGGGTGTGCACGCTCATCGAGGAAAGCGAAGAACTGGATGCCACCCCGGCGCAGGCCACCTACGAATCGCTGCAGGCGCTGCTGCCCGGCGTGCGCGTGGGGCTGGTGCATGGCCGCCTCAAGGCCGCCGAGAAGCTGGCGACGATGGTGGCGTTCAAGGCCGGCGAGATCGACTTGCTGGTCGCGACCACGGTCATCGAAGTGGGTGTGGACGTACCGAATGCTTCGTTGATGGTGATCGAGAACGCCGAACGTCTCGGCCTGGCTCAGCTGCACCAGCTGCGCGGTCGCGTCGGTCGTGGTTCGGCAGTGTCGCGCTGCGTGCTGCTGTACCAAGCACCACTCTCGCAGATGGCGCGTGAGCGCCTGCAGACCATGCGCGAAACCAACGATGGTTTCGTCATCGCCGAGAAGGACCTGGAACTGCGCGGCCCCGGCGAACTGCTCGGGACGCGCCAGACCGGCCTGGCCGGTTTCCGCATTGCCGACCTGGCCCGCGACGCTGGCCTGCTGCCCGGCGTGCATGAATTGGCCGAGCGCCTGTTGGCCCAGCAACCGGCCCTGGCTGATCGCGTGGTGCAGCGCTGGATCGGCACCGCGGTGCGCTACGCCTCGGCCTGATCCCTGTAGAGCCGAGCCCATGCTCGGCTGCCGTTCGCGCTGCGCGCGGGAGTCGAGCATGGTTCGACGCTACAGACAGCGCTTTTGATCATTTCCATGTTCATCCACGCATCGCGTGGATGTGTCGACCAAGGTCGACACCTACCAACAGCGGTAGCGATCTGTCGAAGGCAGGGTGGGTCCGGTTGCGGGGGTGTCCGCGGCATGGATGCCGCGGCCAAGCCCCCATGGACGGGTTTACGGCGTCCCCCGCAACCGGATCCACCCCGGCCTCCCCCAGGAAACCAGCTTTTGCCGTTGCTGTTGATGTTGCCTCTGCGGGTGCAGGGCGCAGCCCTGCCGAACCCCAACCTCCGTACTTGCAACGGTCATCATCCCGGTCCACACTTCGTTGCCGATCTGAAGACGGCAACGATGACCCACAAGATCCCCCTGTTGATCGACACCGATCCCGGTGTGGACGACGCCCTGGCCCTGCTGATGGCCTTTGCCGATGAACGGCACGACGTGGTCGCCCTGACCATCGCCGCCGGCAATGTCGGCCTCGAATACACCGTCCGCAACGCCCTCAAGCTCTGTGACATCGTCGGCCGGCCCGACGTACCGGTGTTTGCCGGCAGCCCGGATCCGCTGCTGCATCCCTCCGTTGACGCTGCCCACGTGCATGGCCGTGATGGCTACGGCGACGTGGACCTGCCGCCGCCGAGCCGCCAGGCCGAGGCCGAGCACGCTGCCCTGGCCATCCTGCGCCTGTCGCACGAACACGCCGGCGAACTGATGCTGGTGATGTTGGGCCCGCTGACCAATCTGGCGCTGGCACTGAAGCTGGACCCGACCCTGCCCCAGCGCATCAAGCGCATCGTGGTGATGGGTGGCGCGGTTACCTGCCACGGCAACATCACCCCGGCAGCCGAATTCAACATCGCCTTCGATCCGGAAGCCGCGCACGTGGTGTTCACCTCGTTCAAGCACCTGCTGGTGTCGGACTGGGAGGCGACCGTTGCCCACGGCCTGCCGCTGGAGGACGCCGAGAAATGGCTGCAGGCCGATTCCGACCGCGCCCGCTTCTACGAACTGATCTCGCGCAAGACCCGCGCGCTGTCGGAAGATGCCAAGGGCGGCCGCTGGTATACCGCCGATGCGGTGGCCATGGCGTGGGCGCTGAATCCGGAAGGGCAGCTGCAGGTCGAGTCACGGCCGCTGAACGTGGAGCTGAATGGCACGTTCAGCCGCGGCGCCACCATCGTCGACTGGAACCGCCAGACCGGCCAGCCGGACAACTGCGATCTGCTGATCGCCTACGACCAGCAGCGTTTCGAGGCCCTGGTGCGCCAGGCCCTGGGCGCGGACTGACCTCGATTGCCCGCCACCGGTTGCCCCGAGCGGCAACCGGTGCTTATAATGCCGCTCTTGACCACCAGCCCATTTACGGTGTGAGCCCATGAAGGCCGATATCCATCCGAACTACCGCGACGTCGTCTTCCATGACGTCACCTCCGATTTCAAGATCCTGACCCGCTCCACCATGGCGACGAAGGAAACCATCCAGTGGGAAGACGGCAACGAATACCCGCTGGTCAAGGTTGAAATTTCCTCTGCTTCGCACCCGTTCTACACGGGCAAGCACAAGGTCATCGACACCTCGGGCCGTATCGACAAGTTCCAGAAGCGCTACGCGCGCTGATCTGTCGATCCAGCTTCGAACCGACGGCCGCGCTCTGCGCGGCCGTTTGTTTTTCCCCAACGCCAACCCAACGGGCGTTTGGATGGACGGAACACTGCGTTCGTGTGACAACGCTTTTGCCGATCCGGGCCGCTCAACGGCCTGTGTCTGGCCGCCTGTCGTATACGACTTCCGTCTAGCACCCGACAAATGCTGCTGTGCGATAATGACATGATCCCCGGCACAGGCCGAGGACGTCATTCACGTGCCTGACCAATGCGCTTGGGCAGGCGCCTTCCCATGAAGGAGCGCACACAGTGTCCGATCTTGATCAGGTCACGCTCAACGCCGGCGATAAGTCCGTCGTTCTGCCCGTCATCAAACCCACCCTTGGCAACGACTGCGTCGACATCGCGAAGCTGACCAAGGAAACGGGGTTCTTCACCTACGATTCCGGCTTCACCGCGACGGCCAGCTGCAAGTCCGCCATCACCTACATCGACGGCGACAAGGGCGTGCTGCTGTACCGCGGCTACCCGATCGAACAGCTGTCGGAAAAGTCGAGCTACGTCGAAGTGGCCTACCTGCTGATCAACGGCGAGCGCCCGAGCGCCGAGCAGCTGAAGGCCTTCACCGATGAGCTGACCGCCGAAGCCAACGTCGACGATTCGATCAACACCCTGATCGGCAGCTTCGCCAAGGATGCCCACCCGATGGCGATCCTGGCGGCCGCGATCGCGCAGCTGTCGGCCATCTACCACGACTCGCTGGACCTGTCCGACGCCGAGCAGCGCCGCAAGGCCGCCGTGCGCCTGATCGCCAAGGTGCCGACCCTGTCGGCGCTGATCTACCGCCACGGCAAGGGCCTGCCGGCCAACAAGCCGGACACCTCGCTGGACTACGTCAGCCGCTTCCTGAAGCAGACCTTCGAGTCCGCTGACGGCCAGTACGACCTGAACCCGGACGTGGTGAAGGCGCTGGACCTGCTGTTCATCCTGCACGCCGACCACGAGCAGAACGCCTCGACCTCGACCGTGCGCCTGGTCGGTTCGACCGGTGCCAACCCGTACGCGTCGGTCGCCGCTGGCGTCACCGCGCTGTGGGGTCCGGCCCACGGCGGTGCCAACGAAGCCGTGCTGAAGATGCTGGAAGAGATCGGCACTGCCGACAACGTCGAGTCCGCCGTGGTCAAGGCCAAGGACAAGACCTCCGGCTTCCGCCTGATGGGCTTCGGCCACCGCGTCTACAAGAACTTCGACCCGCGCGCCAAGGTCATCGGCGAGATGACCAGCAAGGTGCTCAAGCAGCTGGGCGTGCAGGATCCGCTGCTGGACGTGGCCGTGAAGCTGGAACAGGCTGCGCTGCAGGACGAGTACTTCGTCGCCCGCAAGCTGTACCCGAACGTCGATTTCTACAGCGGCATCATCTACAAGGCGCTGCAGATCCCGACCGAAATGTTCACCGTCATGTTCGCCCTGGGCCGTACTTCCGGCTGGGTGTCGCATTGGCTGGAACAGCAGGTCGATCCGGAAATGAAGATCGGCCGTCCGCGCCAGGTCTACACCGGCAGCGACGTGCGCGACTACCAGGGCTGATCGCCCGCGTAGGTTGTGCTGAAAACGCCCCGCAGCCGCGGGGCGTTTTTTTTTGCCCCGATCGCGCTCGGCGGAGGGTGGCTGCGGGCCGTTGGTCCGCACGGCAACCAAACATCCATCCGGCACTACACCTCTGAATACTGGCTCGGCGGACTCCCCAGCACACGCCGGAATGACGCAGAAAACGCACTCGGGCTCGCATATCCCAGATCCAGTGCCACGCGTGTCACCGCTTGCCCTTGCCCCAATCGTTCGATGGCCACCAGCAGGCACACCTGCTGCCGCCACTCGGAAAAACTCACGCCGGTATCCGCGCGGAACATCCGCGTGAACGTGCGACGGCTCATGCCCGCATCCGCAGCCACCTCATCAAGCCCAATGGCGAGCGAAGGCGCATCGAACAGCGCCCGGCAGACGCGCGCGAGGCGTGCATCGGCAGGCAATGGCGCGTGCAGGGAAAGCGTGGACATCGACGCGATCTCCGCCACCAGCAACTGCATCAGCTTGCCCGCTCGCCCGTTCTCGTCGTACAGCGCTGGCAGGTCCACCGCATCCTCCAGCAGCTGCCGCAACAGGGGAGAGACCGCATACACGCGGCAGTGCGCCGGCAGTGCCACGGCGGCGGCGGCCTCGATCGAAAGAAAAGCGTTGAGCATCGTCACCGGCCCGCGCATCGTCATCTCATGGGCCATCCCGGCCGGCACCCAGCAGGCGCGCCGTGGCGGCACCAGCCAGCGACCCTGCGGAGTCGTCACGCTGATGGTCCCGCGCGCGGCGAATGCGAACTGACCACGTCGATGGGCGTGCCGGGGAAACGTGGACGCGGCCGCGTAGTCGTTCGAGGTGACCACGACATCGCGCGGCAGGTCTTCGTAGGGATCGAGCAGCGAGTTGCGCATGGCCCGGATTCTATAGCGGTTGACCCGCCATCGACGGCGGGCCGGGCGTGCGCTGCCTAGCATCAGTTCTCCTTCCGAATGCGGCGATTCTTCATGGCCAACACTTTTCATCGCGTGGGGCAGGGGCCTCACTTCGTCCTGGTCCTGCATGGCTGGTTCGGTGACGCGCATGCGTTCGAGCCGATCGAGCCGTGGCTGTCGCGTGATCATTTCAGCTACGTCTTCATGGATTGCCGTGGCTACGGCGGCATGCAGGATGCGGCGGGCCAGTACAGCATCGACGAGGTGGCACATGATGCGTTGGCGCTCGCCGATGCGCTGCGGATCGACACCTTCAGCGTGATGGGGCATTCCATGGGAGGCATGGCGATCGAGCGCATTGCTGTGCTCGCGCCACAGCGTGTGCGATCCATGCTGGCCATCGCGCCCGTTCCCTGCGGCGGTATTGCCTATGACGCGCCCACGCGGCGCCTGTTGGAGAGTGCCGCGGGCAGCCTCGCCACCCGGCGGGCCATCATCGATCGCAGCAGCGGCGGGCGTCTGCCTGCGACCTGGTTGGACTGGAAGGCCGGCTACTCAATGGAGTGCTCCGCGCCCGGCGCATTTGCTGCCTATCTTTCCGCGTGGGCAGATACGGATTTCAGCAATGAGATCGTTGGTGAACATCGGTTGAAGGTGGTGGTGGGTGGGAATGATCCAACGTTCAACCGATCACTGATGGAGAAGGCCTATCTGTGCCGCTATCGCCACGCAACGCTGGAGGTCATCGAAAGTGCAGGGCACTACCCGATGAATGAGGCACCTTTGGCATTGGTGGCGGCCATGGAGTGCTTCCTGTTGTCGTTGCCCGGGAGGTAGCGTCGACTGGCAGTTGACTCGCGCGTCTGGCGCGAAAAGCAGTCGAGCGCGAATCATGCCCTTGGCCCGGCGGCAGGTTCCGTGCGCATGGCGATGCGTTCATCTGGAGGGCGCCCACATATTCTTCGGCGCGGCTCGACTCTACAAAAGCGAAGCAATGAGGTTTGTTGCATTGAACCGATGAGGGAAATTGCATAACTCTCAAACATTGAGCGAATTCAAGAATTCCCCTTAACGTTCAACGTTTTAGGAATGCTTGAATGGCCTGCATGGCAATGGATTTCTAACATTCTCTCCGTCGCCCGCACCCATCCCCGCGGGCGATGCTCCCCTCCCTTTTCTCCTTGGGGAGGGGAGCTTTCATATTCCCCCTTTGTCCGAGAGAGACAACCATGCACGCCATCATCAAGAAGGCCGCGCTCGCTGCAGCGCTGGCCACCGCCTCGCTGTCCGCGCACGCGCTGGAAACCAAGATCTCCGTCTATGCCGACGTCGACCCGACCCTGGCACTGTTGCGTGATGACGGCACCCCGTTGCCGGACCTGGTCACGCTGACCCACGATCCGCTGCGCGGCCTGATTCCGGACACGCAGCGCGTGCGCATCCACTCCAATGATGACACCGCCGATATCGAGGCACGTATCGATGGTGCGTTTGCCCTCGCAAATGAAACCGGCAGCGTCACCGTGCCGATGAGCATCAGCCTCAACAATCGCACGCTGGGTACAGCCGCCATCGAGTACAAGGCGGTCGACCTGTTCACCGGCGCCGGTTCGACCCCGGGCGCCTCGATTTCGATGCCGTTGACCATTGCCCAGGCCACCCCGGCCCCGATCACCACCAAGGGTCGCTACAGCGGCATCGTCAACGTCGTGCTGAACCAGAAGGCGACCTCGCCGTAATCCCCGCGCCGGCCCGGTTCCCGGGCCGGCCGCTTCTCCAGCGGTACCCCCATGACCTCACACGCCCCCGCCGTCACCCGGCTGGCGGTCGCGCTCGCCCTGGCGTTGTCCACTCCGCTGGCGGCCGCGCGCGGCGTCCCGCCCGGTTTCGAAGACCTGGTCGAAGGACAGACCGAACAACTCGACATCCAGCTGTTCGGCCGCTCGGCCGGGCTGTCGCCGGTGCGCGTCACCCTGGAGCATGTGCAGCTGGAGGATCCCGCGCGCGTGCTGCAGGCACTGGACCTGTCCGCCGAGGCGCAGGCCGCGCTGCTGCCGGCGCTGTCGCAGCCGCTGCCACGCAACAGCCACCTGGCCTGCCGGTTCGGGGGCGCCGAGGCCGGTTGCGGCTATCTGGATCCCCCGCAAGACCCTGCGGCCGCGCGCGCGCTGTACGACGAAGGCGAGGGCGCCGTGCGCCTGTTCGTGGCTCGCCAGTGGATCGGTGGCGAGCCCGCCGCGGAACGCTTCCACGCGCTCAGCAGCAATGCCGAGAACGCTTTCCTGCACCAGCAGGTACTCAACCTTACCGGTGGGCGCGACTACCAGTCGTTCAGTGCGCGCGGCACCGGCGTTCTGGGCCTGTTCCAGCGAGGCCATATGTCCGCCGACTGGTACTTCACCCAGCAGCGCTACCGCAGCAGCGGTGGCGATGCGCATTTCGAATTCGACAACGTCTATTACCGCCATGACCTGGGCCAGCAGTACTACCTGCAGGCCGGGCGCATGGACCGCCGCAACCTGTCCAGCCCACAGGGCGGCACCTTCGGTTTCAGCATGCTGCCGCTGGACCGCTTCGACGGTGCCCGCGTGGGCACCACCCAGGCTTACGTGGACAGCGATGCTGCCGTGCAGGCCTCGCCATTGACGGTCCTGCTCGCCCGCGATGCGCGCGTGGACGTGTTCGACGGCGAGCGCCTGCTGCAGACCTACTACCTGCAGGCCGGCATCAACCAGATCGATACCCGCAACTTCCCGTTCGGCAGCTACCTGGTGCGCATGCGCATCTACGAGGATGGCGTGCTGGTGCGTACCGAAGAGGCCCCCTTCGACAAGGGCGGCGACTGGACCGACAGCCAATGGCAGTGGTTCGTGCAGGGGGGCCGCCGCAACGAGCGGCGCAGCGATCGCTTCGACAGCGAACAGGTGGCGGTGGCCGGCATGCGCGTGCCATTGGCACGCGACCTGGCCGTTACCGCGGGCGTTGCCCATCTGGGCGAGCACAGCTATGGCGAACTGCGCGTCGACCTGCGCCGCGTGCTGGCCACGCAGGAAATGCGCGCAACGTTCAGCGGCATGCGCGGCAGCGATGGCAGCCACGGCCAGCAGCATCAGCTGTCATACCGGCGCAAGGCGTCCTGGAACATCTACCAGCAGCGCATGCGTGGCAAGGCCTGCCAGTTCGAGGCCGATGCACGGGACCGCCTGGGCTGCACCAACTCGCTCAGCGGATCGGTCTCGCTGCCGATCGCCGGTGGTACGGCGTACCTGGGGTATACCCGGCGCCAGACCTGGCGCACCGGTTGGAGCCGTCCTGGCGACGACGATCCGTTGGCGCCACTGGATCCGTTCCTGCCGCCGCAACCGCTGCAACCGCACCGTGAGCCGCAGCTCAGCCGCACCTGGCAGGCCAGCTTCAGCCGCAGCCATCGTTGGCAGGATTTCAGCGTCTCCACGCGGCTGGGCCTGTGGCAGCAGCACAGCCACGACAGTGCCCGCGACACCCGCACGCGCGACCGTGGCATCTACCTCAACGTGAGCTTCACCCGCCTGCAGCGCAGCCATGTTGGCAACGGCCAGCGCCGCTACGCGGTGGACATGCGCCAGCCGCAGCACCAGCGGCCGGAGATCAACTACAGCGTCGGCCAGAGCTATCGCCAGGAGGTGGACGCGCAGTTCCGTGAGCTGACCTCCGAGCTGCGCGCCAACAACAACGACCGCTACAGCGCATCGCTGGGCGGGCAGCTGCAGAACCGTTACGGACAGACCGGCGCCACCGTGGCGTACTACCAGCAGCATGGCCGCAGCGAGACCGCTTACAGCGGCACGCACAGCTCGGCCTTCGCACTGGGCCGGCGCGGTGCCTACTGGGGCGCAGGCAGCGGCGCCGACGCCGGGCTGGCGGTACAGGTAGGCGCCACCGATGACCTGGACCTGCAGGGCGTGGCGGCCGAACTGCAGGTGAGCGGCGCGGGCCGGCAACGGTTGCAGATCGGCGAGCGCCGGCTGCTGCCGTTGACCGCCTACCAGTCGCACCGTGCCGAACTGCAGGACGCCAGCAACGACGCCAGCATGGCCGCCATCCGGGTGAGCGGTGTGGGCGGTGCGCGCCCGATGTTCCTGGCCCCGGGGCGGCTGATGCGCATGCCGGTGCCGATCGAAGTGACCTATACCTTCATCGGCACCGCCCGCACGCTTGCCGGCGCGCCGCTGGGCGGCGCCCGCATCCTCAACGCGCCGGTGCCCGGCACCAGCGCCAACGGCGGCTTCGTCGCCGACTTCCCGCGTCGCGAGACAACGCTGTACCTGCTGCAGGACGACCGCCTGCTGCACTGCCCGCTGCAGGTGCGCGAGCGCCGCCAGGTGGTGCTGCTGGTCGGTGCCGTGCGCTGCGAACCGCTCGCCGTGGCCCAGCTGCCGGCGGAGATCCGCCAGCAGGCCCGCGTCACCCGGCTGCTGCAGGAACGCGCGCTGATTGCCGCCACGCCCCAGACCGCTGCTGCAGGAGGAACGCCATGAGCCGGCGTGTGTTGTTCGTGTTGATGCTGGTGTGCGCGCTGGCCGTGCTGATGCCACGTGCGTGGGCGCAGCGGCCGCCGGAGACGGATCCGCCCACTGGTGTGATTACCCACGACATCAAGTTGTCATGGGATCGTTCGTCGCTGCCTGGCGATACCGAGATTATGGCGCCAAGAACGCTGATCGCCTACGACCAGGTTCCTGCCAAGGGCTACGGAATGCTCTACCTGACCTGTGCTTCGCGCTCAGATTCTGCAACCGGGCGGTGCGAGACCGAGGACTTGGCTGCCCTACAGGGAAACGGAACTGCAATTCCCCTCCGCTTCCAAGAGAAGCGCGGTGGCATGACAAGAGACCTGCTGGTCAATGGTGCCCTATATCGAGCAGACGTTTCCCAACGGTGCGACTTGGGCTTCTGGCGATCGCTGACCTACCGATTGGAGTCGTCAGAATCAGGGATGTGCGTGGCAGAAAAGCCTGGTGGAACAGGGCTGGGCCTGGTACTCCATGCAACGGAGCTGTCTGGCCTCGTCGCTGGAACCTGGCTGGGCACGCTCGAGTTAGATCTGCGAATGCCACCATCTTGGCATCTGGCGAAGTATGTCTTCAATTTCGAGTTCACCGTCACCGACTACGACGCGATCTCGATCTACTTCCCGGCCTTCGACACCGTCGCGCCGCTGGTCAACATGGACCTGCGCTACGACCCCATCAAGCAGATGGTGGGTGGCCGCAAGCAGCTGGAGATGTGCCTCTACGACGGCCTCGGCTCGCAGAGCGAATTCCTCGGCGTCACCGTGCGTGACAGCGGGCCGCGCCCGCCACCCGGCAGCGACTTCGCGGTCTGGCACCGAGATGGTGGCAGCGACGACCGCCAGCGCCTGGATTACCACGTCAGCCTGAACTACGGCGGGCGCGATATCCGAATGCGGCATGGCGTGGAAGAACTGCTGCATGGCATCGACAGCGCCGAACTGCGCCTGGTGATGCTGCCCGGCATCAGCCAGCCGGTCTATTGCGTGCCCACACCGCTGACATTGCTGACACCTCCCACCCCTGTCGCCAGCAAGCGCCCCGGTCTCTACGAGGGCGAGCTGACGGTGGAACTGCGCGTACCCACCGCCAAACCCTGATCCCACACGGAGCCTGCCATGAACAAACTGATCATCTGGATGCTGCCGTTGAGTGCGCTGCTTGCGCCAGCAGCACACGCCAACCTGTCCATCCATCCCATGCGAACCGCGATGGATGCCAAGCGCGGTGCGCAGATCCGCGTCTACTCGCAGTCCACCCGCCCGCAGTATGTACAGGCCAGCCTGCGCCGCATCGACAACCCGGCAACGTCCCGCGAACAGGAGCAGGACATCGAGGTCGCCGATTCGGCCATTGCCATCACGCCCGGCAAGTTCGCGCTGTCAGGCGGTGGCAATCGCCTGATCCGGCTGATCCCGCTGCAGCCGGTGCAGAAGGAAACCGCATACCGCGTGTACTTCGAAGGTGTGCGCGGCCCGGAAGGCACTGAACTGGAAAGCAGCGACGACGCTGCGCACGCCGACGTCGGCGTCAGCCTGGTGTGGGGCGCGCTGGTGAACGTGGTGCCCACCGACGGTGTGGTCAGCCTGAGTGTGCGCGGCAACACGCTGCACAACAGCGGCACGCTGCGCGTGGGCATTGTCCATGCGGCCGAATGCACGGCGGCCGGCGTCTGCACGCCGCACGACCTCTCGCACAGCCTGTATCCGGATGCCGATTTCACCCCGCCGTTCCAGCCGCAGCCGGGCAATTCGCTGCGCCTGCGCTACCGGCTCAGCCAGGACGGCTATCGCGAGCATGTCCAGGACGTGGCCATCCAGTCCAGTTGATCCCCCTCTCTGCGTCCCGCGCATGGCGCGGGATGTCTTTTCCGCAAACTGTTAAGGAGAAAGACCATGAATCGAATCTATCGACGTATCTGGAATACAGCACGCCAGTGCTGGGTGGTGGCGAGCGAGCTGGCTGTCGCAAGGCGCTGTGGTGCTTCAAGAAGGAAGCTGGCGTTGCGGGTTGTTGCACTTTCCGTGTCCACGATTGGCGCTATGGACGCCGGCGCAGTCGAGTACTGGGGGTGTGACGTCTTCGATCTGGGCAAGCCCGAGCTCCGCTGCGCGCCACACCTTGGTCAAACCGATGCGGTCCCCTATGCAAGCTCCAAGTTGTCCACGTCCAAGGAGTATCTGATCATGGGCGGCGGGGCCTACAACGACGGATCGTGGAACGCCACCTTTGGTCACAAAGCCAAGGTGCTTGGCAACTACAACACTGCTCTCGGCCAGCAGGCATACATCAGTGGTGTGGACAGCGTTGCAGTTGGCTACAACGCCACGGCCCAGCTGGGGCACAGCACAGTGGTGGGTGCCAACGCCTATGGCAAGGGCATCGGGTCCACTGCCTTCGGAAACAAGGCGTCAGCCACGCGCCAGAACTCGATCGCCATCGGTAGTGGATCGCTCTCGCAGAGCGAGAACTCAGTGGCGATCGGTGCAAATTCCCTTGCCAGTGAAGTGAACACCGTCTCCGTCGGCAGTGACAAGGAGAAGCGGCGGATCGTCAACGTAGCCGATGGGCGGATCACCGCAGCCAGTACCGACGCCGTCACGGGCAAGCAGCTGTACGCGACCAACAGCAAGCTGGGTGCGGTCGAAGCAAACGTTGGCACCATGAAAAATGATCTGACAGCGGTTCGGACGCTTGCGCAGTCCGCCACCAATCGCATCGATGCCACCACCCTGGCACTGGGTAGGGGCGCGATCGCAGAATCGGGGAGCTACGGCATCAGCACCGCCATCGGCAACAATGCCAAGGCCTACAACGGTCGCAGTGTCGCACTCGGGTTCGATGCGCTGGCTGGCGTCGATGCGGAGGGCAACCGAGTGACCGGCCAGAATGCCGGCGTTTCCATCGGTGCAAACACGCGCAGCGCAAACGGCGCGGTCGCGACCGGCTTCCGGGCCATTGCCAGCGGGAACTTCTCCATTGCTGTAGGCGGTGACGCCAATGCGGCCGCCGAACATGCCACTGCAATGGGGTACCTGAGCAAAGCCACGGCAAAGCAGTCCACGGCGCTGGGGCGTGGCAGCGAGGCCAAGGCGCAGTTCGCCACCGCGCTGGGCAATCTTGCGGTATCGGCCAATACCAGTGCCGTGGCACTGGGTGACCGGGCCAACGCCCGCCATGACAACGCGGTGGCACTGGGTGCCGGCTCTGTCACGGCGTCGGTCAACTCCGTTTCGGTGGGCAGCGCTACGCTCAAGCGCAAGATCCAGTACATTGCCGATGGCGTGGTCAGCAATGGCAGCACCGACGCGATCACCGGCAATCAGCTGTTCGCGACCAACCAGGCCGTATCCGCTGCGCAGAGCACGGCCACGAGCGCGCAGACGGCGGCCAACGCGGCCAAGGCCGACGCCGCCAAGGCACTGACCGAGACGACCGCGCTCGCGGGCCTGGTCTCTCAGACCGCCGCCACCGGCAATGTCCGCCTGGGTGGGAAGAACAGCGGCACCGTACTGGACGTGCGCAACAGCGCCAACGCCAGCCGGAAGGTTACCGGTGTAGCGGATGGCACGGTAAGTGCCAGCAGCAATGAAGCGGTCAACGGCAAGCAGCTCAATGCCACCAACGTGCAGGTGGCTGGCGTGGAGAAAGCGGCTACGGCGGCGCAGGCGGATGCAACGGCTGCAAAGGCAGACGCTGCCAAGGCGTTGGTCAGCACCACCGCGCTGGAAGGACTGGTCAGCCAGACCGCCGCCAACGGCAATGTCCGTCTGGGCGAGAAGAACAGCGGAACTGTGCTGGACGTGCGCAACAGTGGCAACGCCAGCCGGAAGGTTGCCGGCGTGGCGGATGGCACGGTAAGCGCCAGCAGCAATGAAGCGGTCAACGGCAAGCAGCTCAATGCCACCAATGTGCAGGTGGCTGCCGTGGAGAAAGCGGCTACGGCCGCGCAGGCGGATGCAACGGTTGCGAAGGCGGACGCTGCCAAGGCATTGGTCAGCACCACCGCGCTGGAAGGACTGGTCAGCCAGACCGCCGCCAACGGCAATGTCCGTCTGGGCGAGAAGAACAGCGGAACTGTGCTGGACGTGCGCAACAGCGCCAACGCCAGCCGGAAGGTTGCCGGTGTAGCGGATGGCACGGTAAGCGCCAGCAGCAATGAAGCGATCAACGGCAAGCAGCTCAATGCCACCAATGTGCAGGTGGCTGCCGTGGAGAAGGCGGGCGCAGCTGCGCAGGCGGATGCAACGGTTGCGAAGGTCGACGCCGCCAAGGCGTTGATCAGCACGGGTGCTCTGGAGGGACTGGTCAGCCAGGCTGCCGCCAACGGCAATGTCCGTCTGGGTGAGGAGAACAGTGGAACCGTGCTGGATGTGCGCAATAGCGTCGGGGACAATCGCAGGATCAGTGGGGTGGCGGATGGGTTGGTGACCGACAGTAGTGCGGAAGCTGTATCTGGGCGGCAGTTGTTTGCAACCAACGCTCGTATTTCGTCACTGGAAGGTACTGGCCAGTTCTTGAGTGTAGGGCACGCGCCGATTAGTGAGCCGGCTGAAGCGGGTGTTGCGGGTGTGGCGCTAGGAAACGCGGCAAAGACTGGAAAGGAGGGGGGCACCGCAGTGGGTACTCGTGCCGTGGCGATGGGGAGGAACTCCGTAGCTGTGGGGCGCGGATCAACTGTGTTCGATGGATCAGAGGGTGGATTTGCTCTAGGAGCTGGAGCTCAGGTCGGTGGCTCGGGTGGTGTCGCGGAAGGTGGTGTTGCGATCGGTGCGGGCGCAAGGACTGGTGAGGGTGCAACTGGTTCGCTTGCACTTGGTCAAGGTGCTGAAGCGACCGAAGCAGGCGTTGCGTCGTTCGGGAACGCCTTTGCCCAGAGGCGCCTGGTGAACATCGCCCGGGGCACTGCCGATCACAACGCCACGACCGTCTCCCAATTGAAGGACTCCCTCGCCACCCTCGGCGGCAGCGCAGGCATGGATGCCAGCGGCAACATCATTGCCCCGATCTACTCGGTGCAGGGCGGGACGCAGAACACCGTTGAAGACGCGTTGATGGCGCTCGATGGAGCTGTCACCACCGCAGGTCGCCGTGCGGACAAGGTGGAAGGCCAGCTCAACTCGATCTTCCAGGATTCACCCTCCGCCCGTGGCGATGGCATGAGCCAGATCGCGCTGAGTGGCGCGAACGGCATGGTGTTGACCAATCTGGCTGACGGTCGGGTGGCGCCAGGAAGCCGTGATGCCGTAACGGGCAATCAGCTGTTCGCCGCAGAGCAGAAGATCTCGCAGAATCGAAATGATCTGGAGGCGATGCGCAAGGAGCGGGAGATGCGCGAAGGGGCAATGCGTGGATTGGATGCGAGCGGCCCGATTGATTTCGGCGGTGCGCGTTTGACTGGCGTGGCCGATGCAGGGCTGTCGGCTGATAGCTCGGATGTTGTGCGCGGCAGTCAGCTCTATGAGACCAACAGTCGTGTTTCGGAACTTGAGGACGTCGCACACTTTGTGAGTATCGGCTCAGCGCCCTTCAGTGAGCGCGCAGAAGCGGGTGTGGCAGGCGTTGCGGTGGGAAATTCAGCAAAGACGGGACTGGAGGGAGGAACTGCGGTAGGGACATTTGCGGGGGCCATGGGCAAGAACTCGACCGCAATTGGTAGAGCGGCGACTGTCTCTGTGGATTCTGCGAATGGATTCGCAATGGGAGTCGGTGCACAGGTCGGTGGAGACGCGGGCGGTGCGAATGAAGGTGTCGCGATTGGTGCAGGCGCAAGAGTTGGAAGCGGGGCTCACGGATCGCTAGCACTTGGAAATGGCGCCCAAGCAGATGAAGAGGGAGTCGCGTCATTTGGCGGTGTTGGCATCAAGCGCCGCCTCGTAAACATCGCCAACGGCACCGCCAACCACAACGCCGCTACCGTCGGCCAGCTGCGTGGCGCGCTCTCCGCTCTCGGCGGTGAGGTCGATGCCAACGGCAACATCGTCGGCCCCAGCTTTACCGTGCAGGGCCAGTCCCAGTCCACCCTCAATGGTGCGCTGGAGGCGCTCGACGGCGCGGTCGTCAGCAACCGCTCGCGCGTGAACCAGGTCGAATCCCAGCTGCGCAGCGTGTTCCAGGACACCCCCTCCGTCCGCGCCGACGGTCTCAACCAGCTCACCCTGGCCGGAACCCACGGCATGGTCATCTCCAACGTGGCCAATGGCTTGGTCGCCGCCGGCAGCCGCGATGCGGTCAATGGTGGCCAGCTGCATTCGATGCAGCAGCAGCTCAACGGCCGTATCGATGGCCTGGAAGAGCGCATCGATGCGCCGCAGCCGCAGGCAATGGCCGTTGCTTCGGCGCCGGAGCCGGAAGCACCGGTGCCGCAGGCCGAAGGCGGCCAGCAGGTGGCGTCGGTCGGCGAGGGTGAGCAGCTCGCGCCGCAGCCGAAGTCGAAGCAGGACGAGACGCCCAAGCCGCAGGTCGACACCGCTGAATTGGAGAAGATGCTGGCCCGCGCCAACGAGTACACCGATGGCGCGATCAGCAATTTCGAACGTCGCCTGGACAAGATGGACAAGCGTTTCAACCGCATGGCGGCGATGAGCAGCGCGCAGACCGCGATGGCGATGAACACCGCGGGCCTGGCCACCTACAACCGCCTCGGTGCGGGCGTGGGCTACAGCGAGGGTGAGTCCGCGATGGCCGTGGGCTACCAGCGCGTGCTCAACGAGAAGGGCTCGGCCACCTTCAGCCTCAATGGTGCGTTCACCAACAGCGGTGAGCGCAGCATGGGCGTCGGCGTGGGCATCGGCTGGTAAGCCATGGAGCCCCGGCGTGACGCGCGTAATCCGCCCCGCCGCGCCGGGGCTCTTGCCGAGGAAATGGCAATGTATCGATGGGTAAGCCGGTTCATCAGCTACCGCACGTTCTATCTGTGGCGGGCACGCTTTTACTACTACACCCGCAATCTGGACCGCTGGCTGCTGTTCGCCCTGCTGTGCGTGGCGGGTGTGGGCTTGGCGGCCTGGTACACCTGGCGGGTATCGAGTGTGCCGCCGCCGCGCGTGCATCCGGAGGCCGCCGCGCTGCGCGTGGAGAACATCACCCAGGAGGCGATCCATCGCATCGTGCTGGTGCGGCATGGCGGCCCAACCCCGGGCGAGCCGTTCACCACCCCGGAGGATGTCCGTGCCGGTACGCTGCGCACATTGCGGGTGCGGCAACTGCTGGACAGTGCGGTGGTGTGGCAGTTGAAGGCCCACATGCTGGCCGACATCGCGGCGTACATCGATGCCACGGGAAGCTGCTTCCCTTTCCCGTGCTGGCAGGTGAGCCATCGGCTGGAGCTCATGCGTGCGGCGGAGGCGGAGAACGCGGCCATCAACCGGGCGCTGGAGCCGGTGCTGGAGGTGCCGCTGGACAGGATGCCCAACCTCAACGGCGGTGAGCGCGCGCGGATCCAGACGGCGTGGTCGGACCCGTTCGGCGATGTCTACAACCAGGCCTGGTTGCTGGGCGATCTGCAGAACATGCACGCGCGGATGATGATGGCGTACCCGCAGCGGGTGGGAGCCCCCTGGCTGATGCGCCTGCTTGGCGATGAGACGGAGGAGCAGCACCATGATGTCTGGTAGGGCAGCACGCCTTCTGTAGAGCCGAGCCATGCTCGGCTGCTCTTCGGTCAGCCATCCGGATGCCTGAAGCACCGTTCGGACCAACGGTCCGCACCCACCAGAAGAAGGAAGCAGGTAGCGCGCTTTCTGTAGAGCCGGGCCATGCTCGGCTGCTCTTCGGTCAGCTATCCGGATGCCTGAAGCACCGTGCGGACCAACGGTCCGCACCCACCAGAACCTGCGCAACCGTCACCCGCCGA
This sequence comes from Stenotrophomonas sp. YJH_SMC_53, assembly GCF_059369995.1. Lineage (NCBI taxonomy): Bacteria > Pseudomonadati > Pseudomonadota > Gammaproteobacteria > Lysobacterales > Lysobacteraceae > Stenotrophomonas > Stenotrophomonas sp. YJH_SMC_53. The sequence continues at coordinate 543,718 of NZ_JCAFTF010000001.1, forward strand.
TGTACGCGGTGATCTCCGCTTCGGCCAGCAGCTGCCGCAGCTGTGCGACAGACGCGCGTCGCATCGGCTTCTCATCCACCGGCGACAGCGGCGCCTGGCGCAGCGCATCGTACGGCAGCACGGCCAGGTCGAAGGTCAGCTCCTCGGCACTGAACACCCACACCGGCACGTCCAGGCTACGCTCGCGGTCCATGCGCAGCCGGCGCGTCCGCGATTCAGCGGGAATGCCGTGCTCGTCCAGGAAGCGATGCACGGCTTCCGGGTCGTCGCTGTGCAGGTGCAGCTGCACCGGGCTGTTGGCATCGGCGGTGCCTTCCAGCACCGGGCCGGCCAGCCGTGGGGCGAAGCCGTGCAGGAACTCCAGCGCGCGCATCGCGGCCTCGCGGCGGCGCTGCAGTTCATTGCCGTGCTGGGGCCCGGAGAACAGCCGCTGGTACTCGCGCAGGGCGTCTTCGATCTCGGTGTTGCGCGGCAGGGAGGCATCGTCGTGGATGCCGAGCCGGCTGGCGGCCTTCAGCTTGGCCTGGTGGTAGTCGCGGATGCCGCCTTCAGCCATCAGGCGGGCGGCTTCGTGGGCGAGGCGGTGGCGCCGCTCGCGGGTCTGGCTGGCAGCATGCTGGCGGGCGCGATGCATGCGAGGACTCCTGTTGCGACCTGGCTACAGACTAGCGCACGGATGTGACATCCGCGTAGGCGTTTTCCCGGAGGGGAGCAAGCGGGTGCCGTTGATCCTGTAGAGCCGAGCCCATGCTCGGCTGCTCTACCGCGGGCGTCCGGAGCCGAGCATGGGCTCGGCTCTACAGTCGCATCGGCGCCAACCCATGGTTGGCACCCACCGAACCCTTCCTCAGAAGATATCGAACGCGGCGGCGTCGGCCTGCGGCGTATTGAGGTTCAGGTCGTAGTCGGTCAGGCGATCCATGTCTTCCACCTTCACCCACTCGGTCGCGCCGTTGAGCGTGGCCTGGACCATGCCGCTGGGCGGCTCGTTCTGCGCGATCGGGGTGTCCTTCAGCGCGGTGCGCATGTAGTCGATCCAGATCGGCAGCGCCGCCTTGCCACCGTACTCGCGGTAACCCAGCGAGCGGAAGTCGTCGCGGCCTACCCACACGGTGGTCACGTACGGGCCGCCGAAGCCGGAGAACCAGGCGTCACGATGGTCGTTGGTGGAGCCGGTCTTGCCGCCCACGTCCTCGCGGCCGAGCACCTTGGCCTGCACACCGGTACCGCGCTGGACCACGTCGCGCATCATCGACACCAGCTGGTAGGCGGTGCGGGCGTCGATCGCGCGCGGAGCGGTGCGGGCATCCGGGTTGGCCGGAGCGGCGGCAGTTTCGGTCTTGGCTTCGGCCTTGGCCGCAGCGGCCGGGTCCACCTTCGGGGCCGGGGCGCCGAAGTTGAAGCCATCCACCACCTGGTTGACCGGCTGATCGCTGCTGCCGGCGCAGTCGCGGCAGGCCAGCGCCGGGTTTTCCTTGAACACCAGGTTGCCGTCGCGGTCATTGACCTGGTCGATCAGCCAGGTATCCACGCGCGAGCCGCCATTGGCGAACACCGCGTAGCCACGCGCCATCGACAGCGGGGTCAGCGATGCAGTGCCCAGCGACATCGACAGGTTCGGCGGCAGCTCCGATTCGGCAAAGCCAAACTCGCTGATGTACTTGCGCGCGTAGTCCACGCCCATGCCATCGAGCAGGCGTACCGAGACCAGGTTGCGCGACTGCACCAGCGCTTCACGCAGGCGCATCGGGCCGCGGAAGCCGCCGCCGTCGTTCTGCGGGGCCCAGGTCTTGCCGCGGCGATCGCGGAACACGACCGGGGCGTCGAGCACGATCGAGGCTGGGTTGTAGCCCTTGTCGAAAGCGGCCGCGTAGACGAACGGCTTGAAGCTCGAACCCGGCTGGCGGCGGGCCTGGGTGGCGCGGTTGAACTTGTTGCCGGAGAAGCTGAAGCCACCGACCAGCGCCTTCAGCGCGCCGCTGTGGGCATCCAGCGAGACCAGTGCGGACTGGCCGCGCGGGATCTGGTCCAGCAGCCACTCCCCTTCCTTGGCACCGGCGCGTACGCGCACGATGTCGCCGCGCTGCACCAGCTTGCCCGGGGTCTTGTTGGTCCACTTGGCGGCGCCGGCCGGCAGCACGATCTCGGTGCGGTTGGCCAGCACCACCGTGGCGCTGCCATCGGCCGCGGTGCTGGCGACGATTGCCGGCAGCAGGCCGGCCTGGCCGTACATGCCGCGCAGGTGCTCGGCCAGCGCGGCGGTATCGTCGCCGGCGCCCAGCTGCACCTGCTTCTCCACGCCGTGCCAACCGTGGCGGTGGTCGTACAGCAGCAGGCCATCACGGACGGCCAGGTTGGCGGCGGTCTGCAGGGTGGAGTCGATCGTGGTGGTGACGTGGTAGCCCTTGTTGACCACGTCGCCGCCGAAGCGGGCGATCATTTCCTGGCGCACCAGCTCGGCCACGTAGGGTGCATCGACCTGCACCGGCGGCTCATGCGCGGTGGCGTGCATCGGCACGGCCTTGGCCGCGTCGGCTTCGGCCTGGCTGACGAACTTCAGGTCGGCCATGCGCTGCAGCACGTAATTGTCGCGGCGCTGGCGGGCACGTTCCGGGTTGGAGATCGGGTTGCCCGACGACGGGAACTTGGGGATACCGGCCAGCGAGGCCATCTCGTCCAGGTCCAGCTCGTTCAGCTTCTTGCCGTAATAGAACTCGGCGGCAGCGGCCACGCCGTAGGCGCGGTTGCCGAAGAAACTCTTGTTCAGGTACAGCTCGAAGATCTCGTCCTTGCTCAGCTCGGACTCGATCTTGCGCGCCAGCAGGATCTCGGCCAGCTTGCGGGTGTAGCTGTACTCGGAGCTGAGGAAGAACTGGCGGGCGACCTGCTGGGTGATGGTGGAGCCACCCGGCACGCGCTTGTCGTTGGTGGTGGCCAGCAGCCAGACCGCGCGGCCGATGCCCATGTAGTCCACGCCGCCGTGTTCGTAGAAGCGGGCGTCCTCGGTGGCCAGGAAGGCCTGCTTCAGCCGCTCGGGCACGTCCTTCATGGTGACCGGGGTGCGCCGGGTCTCGCCGAACACCGCCATCAGCTTGCCGTCGGCAGCGTAGACGTACATCGGCTCCTGCATTTCCACGTCGCGCAGGGTCTGCACGTCGGGAAGCTTGGAGGAAACGGCATAGTACAGACCGCCCACGGCGGCCGCGCCGATCAGCGCCAGGACCAGGACAATCAGGAAGATCCAGCGCAGCCAGCGGCGGAGTCGAGTCATCGGGTTCAGATTCCGATTGCGAATTTCGTGGTCGCAGAGTATAGATTACGCAAGGTGGCGGCTGGGGTCGGCACCGGGGAGCGCAAGGGGAACAGTCAGGGGCTGCATGGTGAATCCGTGAGGGATTTCACAGCAGGGCCGTTGCCATTTGCTAAGAATACGTTATTAATGCTCGGACGCAGGTCTTGCGTCCAAGTGCCCGTCGGCAGGGGAGAAACCGTGGGGCTCATCCCAAAAAGTCAGTCGCCGCTTGTAGGCGTCGACATCAGTTCGACTGCGGTAAAGCTTTTGCAGCTGTCCCGCAGCGGCAATCGTTTCCGCGTGGAACATTACGCTGTGGAACCTCTTCCGCCGAATGCGGTGGTGGAGAAGAACATCGTCGAAGTGGAGGCCGTCGGTGAGGCCATCCGCCGGGCGATGAACCGTTCAGGCAGCAAGGCCAAGTTGGCCGCTGCCGCCGTCGCGGGGTCGGCGGTGATCACCAAGGTGATCCCGATGCCGGCCGACCTCGACGAAAACGACATGGAAGCCCAGATCGAGCTGGAAGCGGTCAACTACATTCCGTATCCGATCGAGGAAGTGAACCTGGACTTCGAGGTGATCGGGTCGATCCCGAACAACCCGGAGATGGTCCAGGTGCTGCTGGCCGCGTCGCGTTCGGAGAATGTCGAGCTGCGCCAGTCCGCGCTGGAGCTCGGTGGCCTGCAGGCCAAGGTGATGGACGTGGAGGCCTTCGCGGTCGAGAACGCCTACGCCCTGGTCGCCAGCGAGCTGCCGGTGTCCATCGACGGTGTGGTTGCGCTGGTCGACATCGGCGCCACCATGACCACCCTCAATGTCCTGCGCGGCGGTCGTAGCCTTTACAGCCGCGAGCAGGTGTTCGGTGGCAAGCAGCTGACCGACGAGATCATGCGCCGCTACGGCCTGAGCTACGAGGAAGCCGGGCTGGCCAAGCGCCAGGGCGGCCTGCCGGAAAGCTACGAGATGGAAGTGCTGGAGCCGTTCAAGGAAGCCACGGTCCAGCAGATCAGCCGCCTGCTGCAGTTCTTCTATGCGGGCAGCGAATTCAACCGCGTCGATCACATCGTGCTGGCCGGCGGCTGCGCCGTGCTCGGTGGCCTGCCGGAGATGGTCGAGGAACAGCTGGGCGTGCCGACCGTGGTCGCCAACCCGCTGGCGCAGATGACCCTGGGGCCGAAGGTGAACGCGCATGCGTTGGCCCAGGATGCCCCCGCGCTGATGATCGCGACCGGTCTGGCGCTGAGGAGCTTCGACTGATGGCACGCATCAATCTATTGCCCTGGCGCGCCGAACGGCGCAAGCAACGCCAGCGCGAGTTCTACGCAATGCTGGGCATGGCCGCTGTCGGTGGCCTGCTGTTGTCGCTGATGATCTGGTTCTATTACGACCGCCAGGTGAGCGGCCAGATGGACCGCAACGCCTATCTGGAAGCCGAGATCGAGAAGGTCAAGGAACAGAACAAGGAGATCGATCGCCTCGACGCGCAGAAGGAACGCCTGCTGGCCCGCAAGAAGGTGATCGAGGAACTGCAGGCCAAGCGCTCGCAGATGGTCCACCTGTTCGACGCGCTGGTGCGCACCATTCCCGATGGCGTGGTGCTGACCGCACTGAAGCAGGAAGGGGATGTGCTGACGCTGGAAGGTCGCACCCAGTCCAATGCCCGCGTTTCGGCCTACATGCGCAACCTGGAGACCTCCGGCTGGATGACCAATCCGGAGCTGTCGATCATCGAAGCGCGTGACCCGGAGAAGGACAAGGATGGCAAGGTCGGTCCGCTGGCCGACATCAAGGCGCTGCCCTACGTGTTCGTGGTCAAGGTGAAACTGCCGGCACAGAGCGAAGAGGTCTCGGCGACGCCGGGCCTGAACGCCGATGGCTCGGTGGCGACGGCTGCGCCGGCACCGGTGGCTCCGTTGGCCGCAGGTCCGGATGCCGCGACGCCTGCGGCTCCGGCAGCGGGCCAGCCGGCAGCGGCTCCGGCCGCACCGGCCGCTGCACCGCCGGCCACTCCGGCCAAGCCGAACCAACCGGCCGCTCCGGCTGCCGCGCCGGCTCCGGCACCTGCCCCGAAGCCTGAGGGCAGCCGCCTGGCGCAGCCGCCGCAGGCCTTCAATGCGCTGCTGCAGGGGGACCGCGCATGAGCCAGAAGATCGACATCAAGAACCTGGATTTCAACGACATCGGCAACTGGCCGCAGAAGGCCAAGATCGTCTTCTGCTCGTTGCTGGCGCTGGTCATCATGTTCGTGGCGTGGATGCTGCTGATCAGCGGCAAGCGCGAGGAACTGGCCGGCCTGGAATCGAAGGAAGTCGAGCTGCGCACCGAGTTCACCAAGCAGCAGGAACGCGCGGTGAACCTGGGGCCGCTGAAGCAGCAGCTGGCGCAGATGGAGCAGGTGCTGCAGCAGATGCTGCGGCAGCTGCCGAGCAAGACCGAAATGCCCGACCTGATCATCGACATCTCGCAGACCGCGCTGTCCAGCGGCCTGACCAACGAGCTGTTCGAGCCGGAGCAGGAGCAGATCAAGGAGTTCTACGCCGAGAAGCCGATCAAGCTGCGCATGGTGGGCAGTTACCACCAGTTCGGCGCATTCGTCAGTGGCGTGGCCTCGTTGCCGCGGGTGGTGATCCTGACCATGCATGACATCAACCTCAAGCCCAAGGAAAAGACCGGCGGCAACGTCCGCAGCGGTGCACTGGAACTGTCCGGTACGGTCAAGACCTACCGTTACCTGGACGAGACCGAAGTGCAGGCGCAGCAGGCGGCAGACGCTGGCAAGGAGGGCAAGAAGTGATGCGCGCGCAGACCGTACGTGGTGCGATGGTGCTGGCTGTACTGCTGCTGGCCGGTTGCGGCCGTGGCGTGACCAGCACGCCCGGCGACGCACCGAACCTTGAGAAGTGGGTGGAAGGCGAGCGCGCGCGACCGGCGCAACCGCTGGAGCCGCTGCCGGTGATGCAGCAGTTCGAGACCTTTGAATACTCCGCGCAGGGCATGCGCGATCCGTTCACCGATGCCTGGACCAATCCGCAGCAGGGGAACGGCGGATTGCGACCGGACCCGAACCGGCGCAAGGAGCCGTTGGAAGGCTTCCCGCTGGATGCGCTGGACATGGTCGGCACCATCGGTACCGGTGCAGGCACCGTGGCGCTGGTGATGGGGCCGGACAAGGTCACCTACCGGGTTCGCCCGGGCGGTTACCTGGGGCAGAGCGACGGGCGGGTCACGGCGGTCTTCGAAGACCGCGTGGAGCTGATCGAACTGGTGCCGGATGGCGCGGGTGGCTGGCTGGAACGGCCGGCAACGCTCTCGCTTGAAGATCAATGATCGTTTACTGGGGATAGCACGATGACCTTTCACCAAGCCAAGGGGCTGCGTCCCATCCGGCGCTCTACCTTGAACCGTGTCAGCGCGCTGGGAGTCGCGCTGATGCTGGCCTGCGCTCCGGCGCTGGCTGCCGCACCGGCGGAAAAACCGGTGGGCGCCACCGTGGCACCGGCCGCTGCGCCGGCAGGCCTGTCGGTGGCCAAGATCGATTTCAAGCGTGGCGATGACGGCGCCGGGCGCCTGATCGTGCAGTTCGACGGGCAGGGCGCGATCCCTGACCTGCGCACGCAGGGCAACAGCGTGGTGGTCGACGTCGGCAATGCCCGACTGCCGGCCAACCTGCAGAAGCCGATGAACGTCACCGACTTCGCCACGCCGGTACAGCGCATCGACGCCAAGCCGTCCGGTGCCGGCACCCAGCTGGTGCTGAGTACCGGCGGTGCAGTGGAGTCGCTGGCCTACCAGAGCGGCAACGAGTACGTGGTCGAGATCAGCCCGCGGCAGGCCCAGGCCGCCGTCGGCGCGGTCACCGCCGGCAGCGTCACCCAGGCGGCCAAGGCCGTCGGCCAGCGCGGCTTCACCGGCAAGCCGGTGACCTTCAACTTCCAGGACGTGCCGGTGCGCACCGTGCTGCAGTTGATCGCCGAGGAGTCCAACCTGAACGTGGTTGCGTCCGACTCGGTGCAGGGCAATGTGACCCTGCGCCTGGTCAATGTACCGTGGGACCAGGCGCTGGACATCGTCCTGCGCGCCAAGGGCCTGGACAAGCGTCGCGACGGCAGCGTGATCTGGGTGGCGCCGCAGGCTGAACTGGCCAAGTTCGAGCAGGAGAAGGAAGACGCGCGCATCGCCATCGAGAACCGCGAAGACCTGCAGACCGACTACATCCAGATCAACTACCACAGCGCCACGCAGATCTTCAAAGCGCTGACCGAGGCCAAGGGCATCGGTGGCAGTGGCGGTGGTGGCAGCGGTGGTGGTTCGGGCAGCTCGTCGCAGGAAGACAGTGGCTTCCTGTCCTCGCGCGGCCGCATCGTGGCCGACGAGCGCACCAACACGCTGATGATCAGCGATATCCCGAAGAAGATCGCGCGCATGCGCGAGCTGATCAACGTGATCGACCGCCCGGTCGACCAGGTGCTGATCGAAAGCCGCATCGTCATCGCCACCGATACCTTCGCCCGCGAACTGGGCGCGAAGTTCGGTGTCAGCGGCAGCCGTGACAACGTGTACTTCAGCGGCAGCCTGGATGCCAATGCCGAGACCCGCAAGTCGCAGGTCGCAACAGACCTGGCCAACGCCAAGGCCGAGCGTGACTGGGAAGCCGGTGGCCGGGTCGGCCCGCCGCCGGTGAAGTCCGGCTCGGCGATCACCCGTGGCCTGAACTGGAACCTGCCGGTGGCCGCCGCCAGCAACCCGGGTTCGCTGGCACTGTCGATCCTCAATGCCGGCTACCTGCTGGACGTGGAATTGTCGGCCATGCAGCAGGAATCGCGAGGCGAGGTGATCTCCAACCCGCGCGTGGTCACCACCAACCAGCGCGAAGCGATGATCAAGCAGGGCAAGGAGATCGGTTACGTCACCATCAGCGGTGGTACCGCTGGCGGCGTGGCGACGCCGAACGTGCAGTTCAAGGAAGTGGTGCTGGAGCTGAAGGTCACTCCGACCATCACCAACGACAACCGCGTGTTCCTCAACATGCAGGTGAAGAAGGACGAAGTCGACCAGCTGATCCAGCTGGAGGGCTACGGCACCGTGCCGTCGATCAACCGCCGCGAAGTCAATACCGCGGTGCTGGTCGAGGACGGGCAGACCGTGGTGATCGGTGGTGTCTACGAGTTCACCGATCGCAACAGCATCAGCAAGGTGCCGTTCCTGGGCGACGTGCCGTTCCTGGGCAACCTGTTCAAGAAGCGCGGCCGCAACAAGGACAAGGCCGAACTGCTGGTGTTCGTCACCCCGAAGGTGCTGCGCGTGGCCAAGCAGAACTGAGCCACCGCTCCGAAGTCTTCGAAGAAGGGCCGCCCTGTGCGGCCCTTCCTCGTTTCCGCCGGTAGATCCACGCCATGCGTGGATGCGCTGTTCAGCCGTTCTTGATGCCAATCGCAAGGCACCCTGCGATGATGTCGGGAACCCGTGCCGTCCTGCGCCGGTCAAAGGCCCCCATGAACCTGCCACCGCCGATGCCCGAAACTGTCTCGCCGCCGCCCGCGCCGGCAACCTCCCGCCTGCATGCGGCATTCACCCAGCTGCGCGATGCGTTGTCGACCGAGATCGTCGGCCAGGCGGCCCTGGTCGAACGCCTGCTGATCGCGTTGCTGGCCGACGGCCACCTGCTGGTGGAGGGCGCGCCGGGCCTGGCCAAGACCACGGCGATCCGTGCACTGGCCTCGCGCCTGGAAGCAGACTTTGCCCGCGTGCAGTTCACCCCCGACCTGCTGCCGGCCGACCTCACCGGCACCGAGATCTGGCGCCCTCAGGAGGGCCGCTTCGAGTTCGTGCCTGGCCCGATCTTCCACCCGATCCTGCTGGCCGACGAGATCAACCGTGCGCCGGCCAAGGTGCAGTCGGCGCTGCTGGAAGCCATGGGCGAGCGCCAGGTCACGGTTGGCCGCCATACCTATGCGCTGCCGCCGCTGTTCCTGGTGATGGCCACGCAGAACCCGATCGAGCAGGAAGGTACCTTCCCGCTGCCGGAAGCGCAGCTGGACCGCTTCCTGATGCATGTGCGCATCGGTTACCCGGACCAGGCCGCCGAATCGGAGATCCTGCGGCTGGCCCGTGAGCGTGCCCGTGGCGCATTGGGTGAGGCCGCGCCGGCGCCGGACAAGATGCCGATGCAGGACGTCTTCGACGCCCGCCGCGAAGTGCTGGACCTGCACATGGCACCGGCGCTGGAGCGCTACCTGATCGAACTGGTGCTGGCCTCGCGTGATCCATCGCGCTACGACGCCGGCCTCGGCCGCCGCATCGCATGGGGGGCAAGCCCGCGCGGTTCCATCGCACTGGAACGCTGCGCCCGCGCGCGGGCGTGGTTGGCTGGCCGTGACTTCGTCACGCCCGACGACGTGCGCGCGGTCGCCGCCGACGTGCTGCGCCATCGCGTGCTGCCCAGCTATGAAGCCACCGCCGAAGGCTGGGACGGCGAGCGCCTGGTGCAGGAGCTGCTGGCCCGGGTGCCGGCACCCTGAGCCTGCGCATGACCGATCCATCCGTGGAACAGGCACCGTCTGCGCTCGAAGGTGACGGGCTGCGCCCGCAGCTGGCCGAACTGGTCGCGCTGCGCCGGCTGGCACAGCGTCCGCCGCCGCCGCGCCGTGGCCGCACCGGCAACGCGGGCCAGGCACCGTCCCCGCTGCGCGGCCGCGGCATGGAGTACGCCGAGTCGCGCGAATACGTGGCCGGCGACGACGCGCGCCACATCGATTGGCGTGTGACGGCGCGCACCGGTCGCGCCCATACCAAACTGTTCCAGGCCGAACGCGAACGGGTCAGCCTGATCGTGGCCGATACCTCGCCGGCGCTGTACTTCGGCACCCGCGTGCGCTTCAAATCGGTGCAGGCTGCACGCGCCGGTGCTGTTGCCGCGTGGTCGGCGCAGCGCCGTGGCGACCGCGTGGGCGCATTGCGTGGCAGCGACCGCGAAGCGCCGATCGCTCCGGCAGGTGGGCCACGCGGCGTGCTGCGCGTGCTCGACGCGCTGACCCGCTGGTACGCACAGCCGCCAGCCGACGATCTGGGCCTGGAGCGCGCGCTGGACCATGCCGGTCGCGTGCTGCGCCCGGGGGCACGCATGCTGGTGCTGGCCGATCCGCAGCAGGCCATCCGCATTCCACCGGCGCGCTGGAGCGCGCTGGCCCAGCATCACGACCTCAGCCTGGTGCTGCTGGTCGATCCACTGGAACTGCACCCCCCCTCGGCGGCGTTGCAGTTCCAGACCGCACAGCAGCGCATCGGCCTCGACCTGCGTCGCAGTGAAGTGCAGGCCCATTGGCAGGCACACTTCGTCCAACCGCTGCAGGAACTGCGGCGCCAGCTCGGCGCACGCCGTGTCGACGTACAGGTGCTGTCTACCGATGCGCCCAGCGACGCCTGGCTGGCGCCGTCGCCGACCGAGGTGCCGGCATGAGCGCCGCGCTGCCGTTGCGCGATGTGCAGCTGCCGCCAGCACCGTCATGGTGGCCGCCAGCCCCTGGTTACCTGATGATCGGCGCGGTGGTCGTGCTGTTGCTGCTGGTGATCGCCGTAGTGATGTGGCGACGTCGCCGCCGCCGCCAGCGCTGGTTGCAGCTGTTCGATCAGGAACTGGCAATCGCCCCCGACGCTACAGCCGAACTGGCGGCCATCGCGGGACTGCTGCGCCGTGCCGCACGCCATGCGAAGCCGGGCAGCGAATCACTGCGCGATGACGCCTGGTGGCAACGCCTGGACCCGCAGGGCACGTTGCCCGATGCGCGCCGCAGCCTGTTGGCCGAAGGCGCCTATCGCCCGCGCGTCGACAGCAACGACGTGGCCGCTGTGCGCAGCTGGGCCCGCGAACGCTATCTGGCGATGCTGCTGGAGCGGCGCCGATGAACCTGCTGGCAAGTTACTGGCCATGGCCGGACCTGCAGCTGGCGTGGCCGCTGGCCCTGCTGGCCCTCCCGATGCCGCTGCTGATGCGCTGGTGGAAGCGCCGTGCAGAACCCGGCGCCGCACTGCGTGTGCCCTATGCTGCCGCCGAGCTCGAAGCCCTGTCTGGTGGCGGCCGTGTTGACGCGTCGTGGCTGCGCACGCTGCTGCTGTGGCTGGGCTGGTGTGCACTGTGCATCGCGCTGGCACGACCGCAGCAGCTGGGCGAAGCCATCACGCCGCCGCAGCAGGGGCGGCAGATGATGCTGGCGATGGATGTGTCCGGCAGCATGGGCGAGGGCGACATGGTGCTGGGCGGCCAGGCGGTCGATCGCCTCACCGCGGCCAAGGCCGTGCTGGCCGACTTCCTGGATCGTCGTGCCGGCGACCGCGTTGGCCTGCTGATCTTCGGCGACCGCGCCTATACGCTCACGCCGCTGACTGCGGACCTGGCCAGCGTGCGCGATCAGCTGCGCGACAGCGTGGTCGGCCTGGCCGGGCGCGAGACCGCCATCGGTGATGCCATCGGCCTGGCGGTCAAGCGCCTGCGTAGCCAGCCGGAGGGGCAGCGCGTACTGATCCTGTTGACCGATGGTGTCAGCAATGCCGGTGTGCTGGAACCCCTGCGCGCTGCGGAAGTCGCACGCGCCGAAGGCGTGCGCATCCACACGGTTGCGTTTGGCGGCGATGGCAGCATGCGGTTGTTCGGCATTCCGATTTCCACCGACCAGGATCCGGTCGATGAGGCCACTCTGAAGAGGATCGCCAGCATGACCGGCGGCCAGTTCTTCCGCGCGCGTGATACCGCGCAGCTGGCCGGGATCTACGCCGAGCTCGATCGCCTGGAGCCAGTGGCCGCAAAGGGCCCGAGCCTGCGCCCTCGCGAGGAACGCTATGCGTGGCCATTGGCCCTGGCATTGCTGCTGGGCGCATTGGCATGGCTGTGGCCGGAGCGTCGCCGATGATCGCGTTTGCTTCGAGTCTTCCCGACTGGAACGCGCTGCACTTCCTGCGGCCCGCCTGGTTGTGGGCACTGCTGGCGCTGCCGCTGATCATCGCGTTGGCGCTGTACCGGCAACGGCGCAGTGATGCGTGGCGGCAGGCGGTGGATGCACATCTGTTGCCACATCTGCTGGCCGCCGGCGCGAAGCGTCGCGTGCGCCTGCCATGGGCGCTGCTGCTGGGCTGGACACTGGCATCGCTGGCGATGGCCGGACCGAGCTGGCGGCAGCAGGCGCAACCGATGTTCCAGGCCAGCGCACCGCTGCTGGTGGTACTGGACCTGTCCAGCCGGATCAACGCAACCGATCTGCCACCGTCGCGCCTGCTGCAGGCGCGCGCGAAAGTGGGCGAGCTGCTGCGCGCGCGCCAGGGCGGGCAGGTGGGCCTGGTGGTGTATGCCGATGATGCCTACACCGTGGCGCCGCTGACTGATGACGGCCGCAATGTTGCGCTGTATCTGGATGCGCTGTCGCCGGACGTGATGCCACGCGATGGCCAGCGTGCCGACCGCGGCATCGACTGGGCAACACGGCTGATGCGGCAGATCGGTGCGCTGCAGGGGCAGATCCTGCTGGCCAGCGACCAGGCGGATGGTGAAGCTGCACTGGCGGCAGCGCAGGCACGCAGCCTGGGCCTGCAGGTGTCGGTGCTGGGCCTGGGCACGCCTGCCGGTGCGGCCTACCGCGATGGCAGTGGGCAGATCCGCCAGGCTGCGCTGGATGAGGGCAGCCTGCGCGCGGTGGCCACTGCCGGTGGCGGCCGCTATGCACGCATCTCCGCCGATGACAGCGATCTGCGTGCGCTCGGTGTACTCGACGCGCGCGAAGGCACGGCGGCGCAGCGGCCGGGCGAAGGCAAGCAGTGGCGTGACGAAGGCTTCTGGCTGCTGCCGCCGGTGATGCTGCTGGCATTGCTGGCCTTCCGCCGTCGTGCGCTGCTGGCCGCGGTGCTCGCAGTCGGCCTCGTGCCATGGATGAATGACGCGCAGGCGCAGGCACCTGCGACGCAGGCCTCGCAACCCGCGCAGGGCACGCTGTGGAAGCGTAGCGACCAGGCGCAACATCAGCGCCTGGCCGAGGGGGTCCAGGCTTACCGCAAGGGCGACTTCGCCACTGCGCGCAGGCAGTTCGAGGGTGTCGACAGCGATGCCGGCTGGTACAACCTGGCCAACACGCTGGCACGCGAAGGCAACTACGACGAAGCGATCGCCGCCTACGACCGCGCGCTGGCGTTGCATCCCGGCATGGCCGATGCGGTCGCCAACCGTGCCGTGGTCGATGCGGCGCGCAAGCGCAAGCAGTCGGGTGGCAAAGGCCAGGATCAGCAGAAGCCACCGCAGAACGGGCAGCAGAAGCAGCAGAACGATGCCCCGGGCCAGCAGAACCCGCAGGGCCAGAAGCCGCAGCAGGGCCAGCAGAATCCCGGCCAGGGCCAGCCGCCGTCGGGCCAGCAGGGGCAGCCCAAGGCGGGTGACGACAAGAACCCGTCGAGCCCGCAGCCCGGCGAGCGCGGCCGCGATGGCCAGCAGGCGCCACCACAGGTGGAGGATGCCAAGGCACAGGCCCAGGCCGATGAGCAGCAGCGCCAGCGGATGCAGCAGGCGATGCAGCAGGCACGCGAGGGCGAGGCTGGCAAGGACGGCAAACCCGTACCGGGGGGGGAGGGCCGCACGCCGCGCGAGCGCGAGGAGCAACAGGCGGTGGAAGCGTGGATGCGGCGTGTGCCGGATGATCCGGGCGCGCTGCTGCGGGCCAAGTTCCAGCTGGAAAACGAACGCAGGAAGAGGGAAGGGCGATGACGCGGGCGATCAACATGCACGGGCGCTGGTCACGGCCGGTACTGGCGGCGCTGTTGCTGTGGCTGCCGCTGCTGGCCTGGGCGCAACCACGCGCCTGGCTGGACCGCGACCGCATCGCGATGGGTGATACGGTCACCCTTAATGTCGAGAGCGATCAGGGCGCTCCCGACTTCACGCCATTGCGCACCGACTTCGACCTGAGCGGCCAGACCAGCAGCCGCCAGGTGGAATGGAGCAATGGCAGCATGCAGCAGCGCAACCTGTATGGCGTGGCGCTGACGCCGCGGCGCAGTGGTGCGCTGGTGGTACCGGGCCTGCAGGTGGGCAGTGTGCGCACTGCGCCGCTGACGCTGCAGGTCGATGCGGCCGCCGTGGCCGGGCCTGACAGCAATGCGATGGCCTTCATCGAAACCGTTGTCGATGACGATACGCCGTACGTGCAGCAGAGCGTGGGCGTGGTGGTGCGGTTGTATTTCGCCTCGCAGCTGGCCTCCGGCGAGCTGGTGCTGGATACCCCGGCGGGCGCGTCGTTGCAGCGCGTTGGCGACGACCGCACAGATGTGCGCCAGGTCAACGGGCGCCGCTACAACGTGGTCGAACGACGTTTCCTGCTGATCCCCGAGCGCAGCGGCGCGTTGCGGCTGTCCGGTGCGCGTTTCAGCGGGCGCAGCGCCGGAGGTTTCTTCGATGACTTCTTCGGGGGCGGCGATGGCCGCATGAATGCCACTGGCGCAGACCGCACGTTGCAGGTGCAGGCACAGCCGGCACAGGCGCCGCAGCCGTGGTTGCCCCTGCAGAGCCTGCAGCTGCGCTACACCAGCGCGCCCACCACTGCCCGTACCGGCGAGGCAGCCAACGTGGTGGTCGAAGCGGTTGCCGAAGGCGCCACCCGTGCACAGTTCACCGACCTGCCGGTCCCCGATGTCGGCAACGCAGCGCAGGTGTTTGCCGAACCGGCACAGTACGAAGAGACCTTCAACGGCAGCACGCCGCGCCTGAAGATCACCCGCCGCTATTCGATCGTGCCGCGCCAGCCGGGTTCGCTGGTGGTGCCGGGACCACGCCTGCCCTGGTGGGATGTGCGCAACGGCAAGGCACAGGAAGCCAAGCTGCCGGACCTGACGCTGGCCGTTGCGGCCGGTACCGGCGCTGCCACTGCCTCGCCGGCAGCGCTGCCACCGATCGACACCGCTGCCGCGCTGCCGGGCAGCGATGGACAGGATGCGCGTATCGCCGCGACCGATCCACGCGCCAGCGGCCTGTCCGAGCGTCCGTGGCCGTGGATGGCGGCGGCCATTGGCCTGGCGCTGCTGTGGCTGCTGACCCTGTTGTGGGGCTGGCAGCGAGGCCGACGCCCGCGTGTGGCGGCGCCTGCAGCCGGCACGCCCTCCGTGCCGACCGTGGTGAGCGGACGCGCGGGCCTGGCCGAACTGCGCCGCGCGCTGGATGGTGAGGGTTTCGATCAGGTGGAGGCGCGTCTGTGTGCGATGGCGGGCGTGGAGCGCATCGAGCAGGTGATCGCCCGGCTGGATGACCCGGCCCAGCGCCAGGTGTTGCTGGACCTGCAGCAGGCGCGCTGGGGCGGGCAGGGCGAACTGGCCCCGTTGCGCACGCGCCTGCGTGAGGTCTTCCGTGACGGACCGCACTGGTCGGTGGCTACGGGTGCAGCAGAAACTGGCCTGGCGCCGTTGTATCCAACGCGGCGAACCTGAACCGGCGCCGCTTGCGCGCTTTGTTAGAGTGCATTCATTTTTCGAGGAAACCCGCGTATGACAGCAGCTGCTGCCGACAAGAAGAAGTTGCCCCTGCATTGGAAGATGGGCATCGGCTTTGCGATCGGCCTGGTCCTGGGACTGATCGTGCATGCCCTGGGCGGCAGCGTCGATGGTCTGCAGGCCGGTGCCAAGTGGGTCATGGACTACGTCACCACCCCGGCGTCGGGCCTGTTCCTCAACCTGATCTTCATGCTGATCGTGCCACTGATCTTCTCGGCGCTGATCATGGGCGTATCGGAGATGGGCGACATCCGCGCCCTCGGCCGCATCGGCTGGAAGACCCTGGCGTATACCGTGCTGCTGTCCGGCATTGCCGTGGGCATCGGCCTGGTGCTGGTCAACCTGCTCAAGCCGGGCGCGGGCGTCGATCCGCAGGTCGCCGCCATGATGCTGTCGGAGAACGCCGAGCGCAGCAAGGAAATCGTCGCTGGCATCCATGGCACGCCGAAGGGCATGGACATGCTGCTGTCGATCGTGCCGAGCAACGTGCTGCAGGCCGCGTCGGACAACGGTGCGATCCTGTCGCTGATGTTCTTCGCGCTGATGTTCGGCATCGGCATGGTGCTGACCGACAACGAGAAGGTTGCCCCGCTGCGCCGCGCCATCGAAGGCGTGTTCGAAATTTCGATGACCCTGATCAACCTGGTCATCCGCCTGGCCCCCTATGCGGTGGCCTGCTTCATGTTCAACCTGGCCGCGCTGTTCGGCTTCGAGCTGATCATCCGCCTGGGCGCCTACGTGGGCGTGGTGGTGCTGGCACTCGGCCTGCACATGGTGGTGACCTACGGTACTGCCGTATGGCTGTCTGGCCGCTCGCCGCTGTCGTTCTTCCGCGATACCCAGGAAGCGACGGTGATGGCGTTCTCCACCGCCTCCAGCAACGCCACCCTGCCGACCGCACTGCGCGTGGCCGACCAGATGGGCCTGCCGCAGCGCGTGTCGCGCTTCGTGCTGACCGTGGGCGCCACCGCCAACCAGAACGGCACCGCGCTGTTCGAGGGCGTGACGGTGATCTTCCTGGCCCAGTTCTTTGGCGTGGACCTGAGCATTGGCCAGCAGATCATGGTGATGGCGGTCTGCATCCTTGGCGGCATCGGCACTGCTGGTGTGCCGTCGGGCTCGCTGCCGGTGGTGGCGATGATCTGCGCGATGGTCGGTGTGAATCCGCTGGGCATCGGCCTGATCCTGGGCGTGAACCACTTCCTGGACATGTGCCGTACCGCGCTGAACGTGACCGGCGACCTGGCTCTGACCACGCTGGTGGCCAAGGGCGAGTCCCATGACGGACCGGCGCTGGGCACGCCCCTCGATTGAACGCGCCCTGAATGCCATGGATACTATCCCGACGCATGGAAGGCGTCGGGATTGGCGCCGTGCGAAAGGGAGCAGAAATGAGGATTTCGTACGTGATGGTCGCCGCCCTGGGCCTGCTGGCTTTCGACGCCAGTGCCCAGAAAGCCTGTGAAACCAACTACACCAAGACCGGCAGCTTCTTCGCCGGGCGCACCTTCACCACCTGGGACGTGGTGCCCACCGTTACCCCGGCCGACGCTCTCAAGCGTATCCAGATCGAGGGCGTGAAGTCGGGCCTGAAGGTGGCCAGCGTGGACAAGGACCTGGGGATGCTGACCCTGGAACAGAACGTCCAGTTCAATGGTGGCCAGACCACCCTGCCGTGGAACGTGCTGGTTGAAGCCGAGGGCAAGGGTTCCAAGATCACCGTGACCAAGACCACCCCGGCCACCTACGCCACTGGCGAGGACTTCCAGAAGAAGTCGATGTGTGGCGTGATCGAGGCCGCCGCGCCCAAGTAAGGGGTTGGCGGGACCAGATCCCTTTCACTGGCAAGGGATCTGGTCCTACGCCTCAACCCGGCCCCGGGTCTGTGGGACAATAGGCCGCCCGCACGTCCGCGGCCGCCTCCCGATTCCGACAGAACCATGACGCAGCCTACCCGTCGCCAGTTGGCCAACGCCATCCGCTTCCTTGCCGCCGATGCGGTTGAAACCGCAAAGTCCGGCCACCCCGGCATGCCCATGGGCATGGCCGACATCGCCGAAGTCCTCTGGAACGACTACCTCCGCCATAACCCGAGCAACCCGCACTGGTTCAACCGCGACCGTTTCGTGCTGTCCAACGGCCACGGTTCGATGCTGCAGTACGCGCTGCTGCACCTGAGCGGTTACGACCTGCCGATCGAGCAGCTCAAGCTGTTCCGCCAGCTGGGCAGCCACACCGCCGGCCACCCGGAGCGCCACGAGACCCCGGGCGTGGAAACCACCACCGGCCCGCTGGGCCAGGGTTTCGCCAATGCCGTCGGCTTCGCCCTGGCCGAGAAGCTGCTGGCACAGCGCTTCAACCGCCCGGAGCTGGAAGTGGTCGACCACCGCACCTGGGTGTTCATGGGTGATGGCTGCCTGATGGAAGGCGTGTCGCACGAAGCCGCCTCGCTGGCCGGTACCTGGGGCCTGCACAAGCTGGTCTGCTTCTGGGACAACAACCACATCTCCATCGACGGCAACGTCGAGGGCTGGTTCACCGACAACACTCCGGAGCGTTTCGAGGCCTACGGCTGGAACGTGGTGCGCGACGTCGATGGCCATGACCCGGAAAGCATCAAGGCCGGCATCGAGGCCGCGCTGTCGCAGAGCGACAAGCCGACCCTGATCTGCTGCCGCACCACCATCGGCTTCGGTTCGCCGAACAAGGCGGGCAAGGAATCCAGCCACGGTGCCCCGTTGGGCAAGGACGAGCTGGAAGCCACCCGCAAGCAGCTGGGCTGGGAGTACGGCCCGTTCGAGATCCCGCAGGCGATCTACGATGGCTGGCGCGCCAATGGCGCCGGCACCCTGCGCCAGGCCGAGTGGGAGCAACTGTTCGACAAGTACGCCAGCCAGTATCCGGCTGAGGCGTCCGAGCTGACCCGCCGTTCGCATGGCGAGCTGCCGGCCGACTTCGTTGCCAAGGCCGATGCCTACATCGCCCAGGTGGCCGCTGAAGGCCCGACGATCGCCTCGCGCAAGGCCTCGCAGCTGGCCATCGAAGCCTACGCGCCGCTGCTGCCGGAAATCGTCGGTGGCTCGGCTGACCTGGCGCACTCCAACCTGACCCTGTGGAAGGGCAGCACGTCGGTTGCCAGCGACGACGCCAACGCCAACTACGTGTACTACGGCGTGCGCGAGTTCGGCATGACCGCCATCGCCAATGGCCTGGCCCTGCACGGTGGTTTCATTCCGTTCGACGCCACCTTCCTGGTGTTCAGCGATTACGCCCGCAACGGCGTGCGCATGAGCGCGCTGATTCCGGCCCACGCCATCCACGTCTATACCCACGACTCGATCGGCCTGGGCGAAGACGGCCCTACCCATCAGCCGGTGGAGCACCTGGCCTCGCTGCGCTACATCCCGAACAACGACGTGTGGCGCCCGTGCGATGCGGTCGAGTCGGCCGTGAGCTGGAAGGCCGCGATCACCCGCCAGGACGGCCCGAGCTGCCTGGTGTTCAGCCGCCAGAACCTGCCGCACCAGCCGCGCAGCGCCGAGCAGATCGCCCAGATCGAGCGCGGCGGTTACGTGCTGGCCGATGCTGCCGGTACCCCGGACGTGATCCTGATCGCCACGGGCTCGGAAGTCTCGCTGGCTACCGAAGCCAAGGCCCAGCTGGATGCGGCCGGTATCAAGACCCGCGTGGTCTCGATGCCGTCCACCGACGTGTTCCTGCGCCAGGATGCGGCCTACCGTGAAGCGGTGCTGCCGAACGCAGTGCGCAAGCGCGTGGCCGTGGAAGCCGGCGTCACCGGTTTCTGGCGCCAGTTCGTCGGCCTGGACGGTGCGGTGATCGGTATCGACACCTTCGGTGCCTCGGCGCCGGCCGACCAGCTGTACAAGCACTTCGGCATCACCACGGCGCACGTGGTGGAGGCCGCCAAGGCGCTGTAAGCAGCCTCTCGGCGCAACAAAGGAAAGGCCGGCGCAAGCCGGCCTTTCTCGTTGCCGGAAGAAAAAGGGGACGGAGGGAATTAAGTCGTTTGTGCACAAACGACTTAATTCCCTCCGTCCCCTTTTTCTCAGGCGGTACGCGCCAGCGCCAGCCGCAGCAGCCGCGCGTCCAGGCGTTCGGCGAAGTCTTTCGGTGCCTGCAGGCCCATGCGCTGCAGGTACACGGCATCGCCGTCGCCGGCCGGTTGCCGCAGCGCTGCCCAGACGGTGCGCAGCTTGTCGCTGCGGGTCTGCGTGTTGGCCTTCAGCCACGCCAGCGCTTTGACCAGCACCTGCTCGATCTCGTTGAAGTCGCTGCCCAGCGGGTAGTCCGGCAGGCTGCCATCGGCACGGAATGGAGCCAGTGCCGCGGCCAGTGCCTGCGGCGTGTTGCGCTGCTGGCGCTGCGGGTCGGGCTGGGACACCGCCAGCAGCTTGCGCGAGGCGTGTGCCTGCTGCAGCAGATCGCCCTGGAAGGGCGCTTCAGTGATCGCGGTCATCGCATGCACGCAGTCTTCGTCGGTCAGGCCGCGCAGATCGGCGATGCCGTACTCGTTGAGGTAAATGTCGCGCAGGTGGCGCGGGATGGTGGTGTGGCCGTAGTTCCAGCGCACGTTCGATTCCCGGCGGCCCTTGTCATCGCGTGCGGCACGGAACATCAGCACGCTGCGCGCTTCCGGCAGGGCATGTGCCATCGCCACGAAGTTGTACTGGCCGCCCACGCCGGACACCACGCGTCCATCGTCCAGCGCGTCCGACACCGCCGCGCCGAGCGCGGTAGCCATCATGCAGGAATTGAAGAAACGCGCATGGCGGCGCTGCAGGCGCTCCAGTGCCTCGTTACCGCCATACAGCTGGTTGATCTCGCTGATGCGGCGCATGCCGATCGCACGGCATTCGTCTTCCGGCAGCGTGCGCAGCCACTCGTAGAACTCCGGTGAGCCCAGGTAGAACGCACCGTGCAGGTACTCGCCTTCGGCGGCCAGGGTGGCATGGTCGATGGACAGCGTGCTGCCATTTTCGATGCGTTGCATCAGCGCCAGGTCGTCGTGCACCTTGCGCTTGATCACCCCGGTCTGCACCAGCCTGCGGAAGCCCTCGTTGAGCATCTCGCTGCAGCCGTACAGTCCCACTTCGAACGGGTCCACGCCGCCGATCTCCTGCACCAGCGGGTGGCTGGCCAGCTGCGGATCAAGTGCATGCAGCACGCGGCGATAGCGCGCGTTGTCGGTGTGGCGCAGCACCAGCGCATGGCTGAGCGCGTCGGCCAGCGTGCCGATGCCGATCTGCAGGGTGCCGCCGTCGCGCACCAGGGTGCTGGCATACAGGCCGATGGCGTAGTCGGCATCGCCGACCGGCTGCCGCGGCAGCCCGAACAGCGCCGGGTACGGTGGCGGTGGGGTGATCACCAGATCGAAGAACGACACATCGACCGTCGCCGAGCCGGCCAGGTAGGGCAGCTGCGGATCGATCTCGGCGATCAGCAACGGGCGCGGCAGGCCGCGCGCGGTCATCGCATCGAGCGTGTCCTGGGTGATGTCGTTGTTGCACGACAGCGAAAGCCGGCGGTCATTCGGCCGCATCGCCACCTTCTGCACGATCACCTGCGGTGCGCGCTGAGCGACCGCATCGGCGGCGTGGGTGTAGTTCAGGCTGGTATAGCTGGATTGCGCCTGCCGCGAACCGAGCAGGGCGCCGGACTGCATGTAGAACTCTTCCACCTGCACGTGCGCTGGCAACGCGTCGCGCGCGATCGCATCGGCATAGGCCAGGCGCGGGAAATCGTCGCCGAAGTGGCGCTGCGCAAACGGCGCCAGGAAGCGTGCCTCCAGGCCGTTGCCACGCGCCTTCGGCGGATTCAACGACAGCGCGGTATACAGCTGCAGCGGCCGTGAGGGATCGTGCTCGACGCGCGCATACAGGGCGTTGAGCAGCCGATGTGGCTTGCCCAGCGCCAGCGGTGCCCCGATCCGCAGCGGCCCGTCCACGCGCGCTAACAACCAGTCGACGGCGGCGTCCAGGTCGGTGAGGTGTTCGGTCATGCGTGGCGGTCCTGCGTGCGGGGGAGTGCGGGCATTACAGCATGTCGGGCTTGAACCGCCGTCGACGCGAGACTTCCACGCCGGACACCATGAACTGCCCGTCGCCGCGGTAACGCACCGTGCGCGGCAGTTTCGGCCGGGACGCAACATGGGCGCGCACGATCTCCCAGATGAACAGGTTGCTCGACGCCACCTGGCTGTCGTCGTACAACCGGCATTCGAAGTTCGAGTGGCATTGCCCGACCAGCGGCGCACCGACCTCGCGCGCGGGCAGCGCATCGAGCCCGAAACGGGCGAACTTGTCGACCTCGCGGCCGCTGCAGTTGCCGATGTCCACCACGGTATCGAGCAGTTCCACGCCGGGTACGTTGATCACGCACTCGCCACTGCCGACGGCCAGTGCATGGCTGTGGTTTTCATTCCACAGGTAGGTGGCGACCAGCGACGGCGAGAAGCCCATCACCATGTGCCAGCCCATCGTCATCAGGTTGCGCTGGCCGCGCCAGGCGGTGCTGACCAGCACGATCGGGCCGGGTTCGAGGAAGCGTCGGGCCTGCTCGACCGGGAATTCCTTCTTGGGAAGCGCTTTCATCCGAAGCCTCGGCCGGGAGTGCTCGATGCTGGCGCAAAGCCGATGAATCCGGAGTCGAGGGGCTTGACAGGAGGTTCGATTACGCGCGTAATCAGATTATCGATTACGGATGTAAACCATGACCCCGATCAGCGAAGCCGAAGCCGTTGTGATGGAGGTGCTGTGGCAGCAGGCACCGCGCAGCGCCGATGATGTGGTGGCTGCGCTGGCTCACCGCGACTGGGCCGAGCCGACCATCAAGACCCTGCTCAACCGCCTGCTGACCAAGGGCGCCATCGCCGCTGAGCGCGATGGCCGGCGTTACCTGTACCGGCCGCTGCTGCAGCGTCAGGCGTGGGTGGAGGCGCAGAGCCGGGACTTCATCGGCCGTGTCTTCGAAGGCCGCGTGGCACCGCTGGTGGCGCACTTCAGCGAACGTGGCCAGTTGAGCGCGCAGGACATTGCCGAACTGAAGAAGCTGATCCAGGAGCTGGATCATGACTGAGCTGCTCGGCGGACTATGGCAGGCCAGCCTGTGGCTGGCGGCAGGCGTGATCATGCTGGCCGTGCTGCGTCCGTTGCTGCTGCGGCTGGGCGGCGTTGGACTGGCCTATCGCAGCTGGTGGTTGCTGCCGATGCTGCTGTTGGCGCTGATGCTGCCGCTGCCGCAGGTTGCGCTGTTGCAGCAGGTACCGACGTTGCCGCTGAAAGTGATGCCCGGTGCCATCGATGCGCTGGGCCGGCCGTCGCTGCCATGGGGTGGGCTGTTGCTGGCGCTGTGGGCGACGGGCGCAGGTGCCTGCCTGTTGCGCGACCTGCGCGCGCAGCGTCGCTTCGAACGGCGCATGGGCCAGCTGACGCCGCGCACCGATGGCAGCTGGCAGGCCAGTGGCGACCCCGGCCTGCCCGCGCTGGTCGGGTTGTGGCGGCCGCGCATCGTGGTCGGTCCTGACTTCGATCAGCAGTTCAGCGCGCAGGAACAGAGCCTGATCCTGCTGCACGAGCGCAGCCACCGCCGCAATGGCGATCACTGGGCCAATGGTGCGTTGCTGCTTATGCGTGCGGTGTTCTGGTTCCACCCGCTGGTGCCCTGGGCCGCACGCTGCTTCCTGCGCGACCAGGAACTGGCCTGCGATGCCCGCACCATCGCCCCGCAGCCTGCGCTGCGCGGGCTTTACGCCAGCACGCTGCTGAAGGCGCAGCTGGTCCACCCGGTTGCGCCAGCGGTCTGCCATTGGCGCAGCCAACCCGTGTTGAAGGAGCGTATCGCCATGTTGAAGCAGTCCAAGCGGAAGGCATTGCCGTGGGTATCGGGGCAGGTGCTGGTCGTCGGGTTGTGCCTGGGAATGGGCGCAGTAGCGTGGGCCAGCCAGGGCGATGCGATGGCCGGCCGACCGGCAGCGGCGGTCACGGATCGGGAGATCCAGGTCGTCAAGATGCCACCGCCCTCCTATCCCAGGTCCGCGTTCGAGCAACGCCAGGTGGGCGTGGTGAACCTGCGCGTGGAAGTGGACGCCAGCGGCCAACCCACCGATGTCAGGGTGCTCAGTGCCACCAATCCGGGCGTGTTCGACGCGGTGTCGATCACCGCAGCGCGCAGCTGGACCTATCGGCCGGCGATGAAGAACGGCAAGCCGGTGGCAGGCGCAGTGAAGATTCCGATCACCTTTGCGATGGACAACAGCGAGGACGCCCAGTGAAGTCCGCGCCGCCGCTCGTGGTGGCAGCGCTGATGGTGGGGTGTGCGAGCCAGGAACGGCTGGCCACCGTGCACACCCGCAGCGAGAATGTCGGCCACCAGCGACTGCAGCTGCAGGCGGGCGGTGGCAGTGGGCAGTTGCAGGCGTATTCGCTGGGTGCGACCGAGGGCTACCGGATGCCGCAGTTGTACGCGGCACCGGACCCGGAGGTCGGCGATCGTGACCCGCGTGCGGAACTGGCGCCGACCACGATCTGCCTGCAGGTGGTGGTTGATGCCAACGGCGTCGTCGAGCGCAGCCTGCCATTGACCGATCGCCCGGAGTGCGCGGCAGGTGCTGCGGGCGAGAATGCGCCCCTGCTGCAGGCTGCGCAGGAGGCCGTGGCGATGTGGAAGTACTCGTCCGCAGCGGTCTGCCACTTCGCGGCTGGCAAGGTGCCTGCCGACCGCGGTGACTGCCGGGGCGCCGAACGGGTCGAGCCGGTGGCGGTCACCCTGCAGTACGCCTTCACCTTCGAGATCGTGAAGGGCCAGCATGTGGTGCGCACGCAGGGAAAATGAACGCTCGCGGTCCGTGATGGAAACCGATGGCGCCGGGCTCTGCCCGGCGTACGTCAGGCCCCGCCCTGGATGTTGGCCTTCACCGCCGGTTGCATCAGCTTCGGTTCTTCCAGCGTAGCATCGCGGGCCTGGCGCACGCTGACGAACTCCGCCTCGGCCACGCCGTCATGCACGTGGATGTTGTGCGCGCGCTGTTCGCCGATGGTGGTTTCGTTGGCGAAATCACGCCCGCCCGGGCCGTAGTCGTGGCAGACGAAAACCCGGGTGGTATCGGGCAGCGCCAGCAGGCGCTGGATCGAGCGATACAGCTGCGCGGCATCGCCACCCGGGAAATCGCAGCGTGCGGTGCCGCCGTCGGGCATGAACAGCGAATCGCCGGTGAACAGCGCATCGCCGATCAGGTAGGCGATGCTGTCGCTGGTGTGGCCGGGCACGGCGATCACCTGTCCTTGCAGCTCGCCAATGGCAAAGGTTTCGCCGTCGCTGAACAGGTGATCGAAGATCTCATCGGTGGCCGGAAGCTGCAGGCCATAGCGCGGCGCGAACGTGGCCTGCACCGCGCGGATACCTTCACCGATGGCCAGCGTGGCCTGCGGGAAGCGCTGCTTGAGCCGGCGCCCGGCCGACACGTGGTCCGCATGGGCATGGGTTTCCAGCAGCCAGCGCAGCTGCAGGCCTTGCTGCTCGATGGCCTGCAATGCGGCATGCAGCGGCGCTTCACTGCTGGCGTCGGTATCCGGGTCGTAGTCCAGGACCGGATCGATCAGCGCCGCCTCGCCGCTGGCCGGGTCGCTGACCAGGTAGCTGAAGGTATTGCTGTCACGGTGGAAGAACGACTGCACCTGGACCGGCATCGGAACTCTCCTCAGCGCGTGCCGAGCACGCGGTTCAGCAACTGCGCCAGGTTCTCGCCGGCCAGTCGCAGCTGCGCTTCAGCCAGCGGCCGGTAGCGCTCGGTGTATTCGTCACCGATTTTACGCGTGGCCGGATAAACGCCAGCTTGCATGGAAATGCGGCAGCTGGCCTCGGCCCAGGTCTGTGGGTCGCGCTGCGGGTTGGACTGGCGCGCCAGCTTCGGTGCGCGCTGGCTCTGCAGCAGCGGCAGGTAGCCGGCGTCGTCCAGCTTGCGGGTGTTGAGCATGCCGCTGTCCCACAGCGAGTGCAGGTTGGTACCGCGGTTGCCGAACTGCAGCTGGAAATCGTTGCCGCCCTTGTCATGAGCGTAACCGGCATGCATCGGCTGGTGGATGTCGCCGACCAGGTGCACGACGAACTTCAGTGCCTGCAGGCGCTCGCCATCGGTCAGGCTGCGGTCGCCCAGGATGGCGCTCTGTGCTTTCAGGGCCTCGACGATGCAGTTGCCGTTCCTGCAGTGCTTCGGTGCTTCGTAATGGCAGTCGTCTTCGGCGATGTTGACGTAGTGCCAGCCGGCCGAACGACGGCCCAGGCCGGGGTCCTTGGCGCGCAGCTGGTCGGCCCACGGCGCGATGCTGGCCAGGGTGGCGTCCGCTTCGGTGGCCAGCAGGCGGTCCACTTCGGCGCGGGCGGCGGGGTTGAGGCGGGCGTCGGCGACTTCGGCAACCAGGCGGTGGCCTTGCGCGCCCCAGGCATGGGCGGGGGCGGAGACGGACAGCAGGGCCGGCGCCAGGGCGGCGGCGAGGAACAGGGAGTGCAGGGCTTTCATGCACATATTCTAGCGGGGTAGGTGGATTGAAGAGCGGCGCGTTGCTGTCTGCTGGGGACTGGCTGCAGGGGCAGGCGCTGCGGGACACGCTGCAAGTACGTCCCTGTAAGCTCGGCCGCGGCATTCATGCCGCGGACGGTCCCGCAGCGCCTGCCCCTGCAGCCCCATCCAACATGGCTGCGGAGGCGGATGCAAACGTCAAAGGCAACATCAAGAACAAATGCAGGATCAAAATCCGCCTTTTGCAATTGCAGGCAACCATTACGCCTCGGATGTACAGGCTCTGCTCCCCGCCTCGCCCCAGCTCCGGAACCGCTTCAGTCCCAGCAACAAAAAAAAGCCCCGGCAATCACCGGGGCAACATGCTGCGAGGGTTTTGCGTATAGCGGGGGAGCGGGGGGGCGAAGCCCCCCGCACTCAACACGCCGCTTTAGAACTTGAAGACGTACGAAGCGCCGTAGACCAGCGGATCGATGTTGACGGTGCCGATCTTCTCGCCGTTCAACTTCACCTTGCTGTCGATGTCGATCCAGCGCATGTCCACGCGCAGGGCGCCCTTCTCGCCGATCGCGAAGTCGATGCCCGCATGCGCGGCCAAGCCCCACGAATCCTGCAGCTTCAGCTTGCTGCCGGCCAATGCACCGGTGGTATCTTCGCTGAAGAAGGTGGTGTAGTTCACACCTGCACCGACGAACGGCGACACCTTGCCCTTGCTGTTGAAGTGGTACTGCAGGGTCACCACCGGCGGCAGCTGCTTGGTGCTGCCGACGCGGCCCAGGCCGTTGATGTTGATGTCGTGCTTGAACGGCAGCGCGGCCAGCACTTCGATGCCCAGGTTGTCGGCGATGAAGTACTCGCCGGTGATGGTCGGCTTGACGTCGTTGTCGACGTCGACCTTCAGGGTGCCGCCGGCCAGCCAGCCGTTGTTCGACTTCGGCGCCACCTGGTGCACGCCGGCCGAAACGGTCCAGTCGCCCTTGGACTGGGCCATGGCCGGGGCGGCGGCGAGGGACAGGGCGGCGGCCAGGCTGGCCACGATCAGGGAGGAGGTCTTGCGCATGGGGGTGTTCTCGTTGCTGGGTGGATGGCGACAGTCTCGGCCTCACGCCGCGCTAACGCTTTGATCCGGATCAAATCCTGTCCGCCGACCTGCTGGCGGCCCGGCCTGGCCCACGGTGGCCAGCCACGGCCTGCTAGACTTGTGGGCCCTATCCATCCCGCCGCACCCGTCGCGGCTGCAGGAGCTTGAGAAATGGCAATCAAGGTTGGTATCAACGGTTTCGGTCGCATCGGGCGTAACGTCCTGCGCTCGGCGGTGCTGAACTTCGGCGACGACATCGAAATCGTGGCCATCAACGATCTGCTGGAGCCGGATTACCTGGCCTACATGCTCAAGTACGACTCCGTGCACGGCCGCTTCAAGGCCGATGTGGCGGTGCAGGGCAACGACCTGCTGGTCAACGGCAAGAAGATCCGCCTGACCCAGGAACGCGACCCGGCCAACCTGAAGTGGGACGAAGTCGGCGCCGACGTGGTGCTGGAAGCCACCGGCCTGTTCCTGACCAAGGAAACCGCGCAGAAGCACATCGATGCCGGCGCCAGGAAGGTCATCATGTCGGCCCCGTCGAAGGACGACACGCCGATGTTCGTGTTCGGCGTGAACGACAAGACCTATGCTGGCCAGGCAATCATCTCCAACGCGTCGTGCACCACCAACTGCCTGGCTCCGCTGGCCAAGGTCATCAATGACAAGTGGGGCATCAAGCGCGGCCTGATGACCACCGTGCATGCGGCCACCGCCACCCAGAAGACCGTCGATGGCCCGTCCAACAAGGACTGGCGCGGCGGCCGTGGCATCCTGGAAAACATCATTCCCTCGTCCACCGGTGCGGCCAAGGCCGTCGGCGTGGTCATCCCGGAACTGAACAAGAAGCTGACCGGCATGAGCTTCCGCGTCCCGACCTCGGACGTGTCGGTGGTCGACCTGACCGTCGAGCTGGAGAAGGAAGCCACCTACGCCGAGATCTGCGCTGAAGTGAAGGCACAGAGCGAAGGCGCGCTGAAGGGCATCCTCGGCTACACCGAAGACAAGGTCGTGGCCACCGATTTCCGCGGCGAGACCTGCACCTCGGTGTTCGACGCCGACGCCGGCATCGCCCTGGACGGCACCTTCGTCAAGCTGGTGACCTGGTACGACAACGAGTGGGGCTACTCCAACAAGTGCCTGGAAATGGCCAAGGTCATCGCCGCCAAGTAAGGCCGGTGTAGATCGCAGACGGACCCCGGCCTGGCCGGGGTTCGTCGTTTATGGGACCCACCCTGTCGTAGCATGGGGCGGTCGACCGCCGCCGCTGGGGCGCGGGATCGCATTGGAAGCACGCAATGGAAGCACTGATAGCCCTGGTCGTACTGGTTCTTCTGGCCATCCCGCTGTTGCTGGTGGTCGCGCTGGTGATGATTGCCGGCCTGCGCCGCCGCGTCGCTGCGCTGGAAAGCGCGATGGCCGCCGCGCCGGCCGCCGTCAGGCCGGCCGCCACCGCACCCGCGCCTGAACGGCCTGTGGCCGCACCTGCCGCCAGCGCCGATCCGCCGTTCCTGCGGCCGGCCGCCGCTGCTGCTGCTGCGCCTCAGCCCCCGCAGCCACCGGTGCGCGAAGCAACGGCCACCGAGGTGCCTGTCCCCCGTCCTGCTGCGCCACCGCCGGTGCCGCCGGTGCCGGTGCAGCCGCCGCTGCCTTCCGAACCGGCACTGCCCAATGTCATCGAGCGTGGCGTCGGTGCGGTCAAGCGCTGGTTCACCGAAGGCAACGTGCCGGTCAAGATCGGCATGCTGGTGCTGCTGGCCGGTGTCGCGGCACTGCTGAAGTACGTCAGCGACCAGGGCTGGCTGGTGTTGCCGATCGAACTGCGCCTGGCCGGCATCACCGTGGCTGCGCTGGGCCTGCTGGCGTTCGGCTGGCACCAGCGCGAGCGCCGGCGCCTGTTCGCGCTGGCGTTGCAGGGCGGTGCCATCGGCGTGCTGCTGCTGACCATCTTCGCGGCATTCAAGCGCTTCGACCTGATTCCCCCGGGCGTTGCCTTCGCCAGCTCCATTGCACTGGTGGCCGGGCTGTGTGTGCTGGCGGTGGTGCAGAACTCGCGCACGCTGGCCGTGCTGGGCATCCTGGCCGGCTTCATGGCACCGCTGTGGTTGTCCACCGGCAGCGGCAACCACGTGGGGCTGTTCAGCTATTACGCCGTGCTCAATGCGGGCATCTTCGCCATTGCCTGGTTCCGCCCATGGCGCGCGCTGAACCTGCTGGGCTTCGCCTTCACCTTCGGCATCGGCACCTTCTGGGGCGTGCTGCAGTACGCACCGGACAAGTTCAGCAGCACTGAGCCGTTCCTGGTGCTGTTCTTCGTGTTCTACCTGCTGATTCCGCTGCTGTACGCGCGCCGGCAGCCGGCCGGCCGGCGCGACCTGATCGATGGCAGCCTGGTGTTCGGCACGCCGCTGGTCGCCTTCTCGCTGCAGGCGGGCATGCTGCACGCGCAACCGATGACGCTGGCACTGTGCGCGCTGGGCCTGGCCGCGATCTACGCGGTACTGGCACGGGCGCTGATCGCACGCGCGTCGTACACCATGCTGGCGCAGTCGCATGCCGTGCTTGCGGTGGGCTTCGCCACGCTGGCGGTGCCGCTGGCGCTGTCGGCGCGCGCCACCGGTGCCGTGTTTGCACTGGAAGGTGCTGGCCTGGCGTGGTTGGGGCTGCGCCAGAAGCGGTGGCTGCCGCAGGTCTCCGGCGCGTTGCTGCAGATCGGCGCCGCATTCGCCTTCGTTGCCGGTGGCGACCACTGGCACGAAGACCTGCGCTTCCTGATCAACCCGACCGCCGTTGGCGCGCTGTTGCTGGCCCTGGCCGGCTTCGCGTCGGCGTGGAGCTACCAGCGCAGGCCGCGTCATGAGGTCGCACTGGTGTATTACCTGTGGGGCCTGCTGTGGTGGCTGGGCGGCCTGGTCCATGAGATCACCCGCTTCTTCCCTTACCGCACCGAAGTGGACGCGTTGCTGGTGCTGGCCGCGGTCACTGCCTGGCTGGCGGCCGAAGCGCAGCGTCGGCAGCCAGCGCGTGCGCTGGGCGTGACCGCGCTGGCCATGCTCGCGCTGGGCTTCCCGCTGGCCCTGATGCAGAGCGATGCACACCACCAGCCGTTCGCCGGCCACGGCGCGCTGGCCTGGACGGTGTTCGCGGTACTGGGCGTGCGTACCCTGCTGTGCCTGCGCCAAGGCGGCGATACCGTGGCCCGCATCGCGCAGTTCCTGTGGTGGCTGCTGTGGCCGTCGCTGCTTTCGTTGCTGGCCTTGTGGGGTAGTGGCGAGGCCGGCCTGGCGCAGGGTTGGACGACCCTGCTGGTGACCTTGCCGTGGCTGCTGATGGCGGCGCTGTCGCTGTGGCGCTGGAACGCATTGCGCTGGCCGCTGGGCGCGGCCTTCGACAGCGCGCGCGTCCCGCTGCAGTGCGTGCTGTTCGGCCTGCTGGCGATCGGTTGGCTGCTGGGCCAGCTGCTGCCGGGCGACGCCGCACCGCTGCTGTGGCTGCCGGTGCTGAATCCGGCCGAGATCGGCCAGTGGCTGAGCCTGCTGCTGCTGGCGCGCTGGCTGTACGGCAGTGAGGCACCGCAGGCATTGCTGAACATCCGCATGCCGCTGCTGGCACTGGCGGCCTTCCTCGCGTTGACCAGCCTGGTGCTGCATGGCGTACACCAATGGGGTGGACTGGCGTGGAATGCCTCGATGATGCGCTTCAGCCTGGCGCAGACCAGCCTGACCGTGTTGTGGAGCGTGCTGGGTGTGATTGCCTGGGTGTGGGGGTCGCGTCGCAGCCAGCGTGTGTTGTGGATGGTCGGTGCCGTGCTGATGGGCGTGGTGCTGGCCAAGCTGGTTATTGTCGATCGCCAGCACCTGGGCAACCTGCTGGGCATCGCATCGTTCATCGCCTACGGCCTGCTGTGCACGGTCGTGGGTTATCTGGCACCGGCACCGCCAAGCGCGGCGCCGACCGTGGAGGAATCGCAATGAGGAAGTGGAGCAGGGCGCTGCTGCCGGCGATGTTCGGCATGCTGGCCGCCGTCGTGGTACAGGCGGCTGATTACCGCACGCAGTATGCCGAGCAATGGCCGCTCACATTGTCCAGTGCGCAGTCCGGTGCCTACCGTATCGTGCTGGAGCCGGCGATCTACCGCCGTGCCGTGACCGCCGATCTCAGCGATCTGCAGGTGTTCAACGCGGCCAGCCAGTTGTTGCCGTCGGCACTGCTGGCGCCGGACCAGCCGCTGGCGCAGTCGCCGGTGCAGCGTGAACTGCCGTGGTTCGTGCTGCCGCCGCTGGCCGATGCACAGCGCAACGACCTGCAGCTGCTGACCGAGCGCGATACCGATGGGCGCGTGCGCCGGGTCGAAGCGCGGGTGGGTGGCGGGGCAGGGTCGAGCGGGCAGGGCGGCTGGCTGATCGACGCCAGCATGCTCGATCAGCAACCGCTGGCGGCACTGGTGCTGGACTGGAACGACAGCGGCCAGCCGCTGCAGGTGCAGGTGCAGCTGGATGCCAGTGACGACCTGCAGCACTGGCGATCGATTGGCCGCGACGTGCCGCTGGTGGATCTGCAGCGCGCCGGCAAGCGCCTGCTGCAGCGCCGCCTGCAGGTGGACGGCGCTGCACGCTACCTGCGCATCCTGGCGCAGGGCGACTCGCGCCTGCCGACCCTGCGCGGCGTACTGGCGGAACTGCCGCCAGCACCGGCCACGCTGCCCTGGGAATGGCTGTCGCTGGAGCCGACGTCGTCGGGCAAGGGCGAGTACACCTTCGAGATGGATGGCCGGTTCCCGGTGGCACGTGCCGATGTCGCCAGCACCGATAACAGCCTGGTGCAATGGACGCTGTTCAGCCGCGATGACGAGAGTGCGGAATGGCAACGTCGCAGCGCGCCGTGGATCGCCTACCAGGTGCAGCAGGGCACGCAGGGCCAGCGCCAGCAGTCGGCGGCACAGCCGCTGGGCGGGGTGCACCGCGACCGCTACTGGAAACTGGTGGCGAATCCGGCGGAAACCGCCACCGCGCCGACGCTGCGCCTGGGTTACCAGCCGGAAGTGCTGGTGTTCCTGAGCCAGGGCGCGGCGCCCTACGCACTGGCGGTGGGCAGCGCGACCGCGCGCCGCACGGACGCGCCGATCGGGGTGCTGATCGAGGAACTTCGGCAGCGCAACGATCCTTCGTGGCAGCCAACACTGGCGCGCCTGGAAGGCAGCCCGGAGCTGCTGGCCGGCGATGCGGCGCTGAAGCCGCAGCGCGATTGGAAATCGTGGTTGCTGTGGGCGTTGCTGGGCCTGGGCGTACTGGTGGTGGGTGGCCTGGCGCTCAGCCTGCTTCGGCAGAAGCCTGCACCTTCGGAATAGGTTCCAGCGAACGGCGCAGCCCCTCGTGGGTGGCCGCGTAAAGCGAAGGCCGCGCTTGGCCGGGCGGGGTGGGTTCGTGGGGGACGCCGCAAGTACGTCCTTGTAGGCTTGGCAGCCGCATCCATGCGGCTGTCTGATCTGGCCCCCTGAAAACGGACGCCATGAAGCCGTTTCAGGCGGCAGCCCGGAGCTGCCGGGCGTAGTTGTTAGGCGAGTGGTAGCCCAGCGCCGAGTGTAGCCGGGCTGGATTGTAGAAGCCGTGGATGTAAGC